>CAYLXB010000150.1:0-1585 GCA_964387495.1 uncultured Anaerolineaceae bacterium | reverse complement strand
CTCCTGGTGGAGGCAGGGCAGGTTCGCGGCGTCCGGCTGGCTGAGGGAGGCGAACTCAGCAGCCGCTTCGTGGTGCTGGGTCCGGGTCGCTCCGGGGCAAGCTGGATGAAGCACCAGGCAGCGGCTTTGGGGCTCAAAACCAGTGCCAGTGCGGTGGACATCGGCGTGCGCGTCGAACTCCCGGCCCCGGTGCTCAGGGAGATAACCGACACCACCTATGAAGCGAAACTCATTCACTACTCAAAGACCTTCGACGACAAGGTCCGCACCTTCTGCATGAACCCCTGCGGCGAAGTAGTCATTGAAAAGAACGCTGGCATCCTCACCGTCAACGGGCACAGCTATACGGGGAGGAAAACCGAGAACACCAACTTCGCGATCCTGGTCAGCAGCGCTTTTACTGAGCCGTTCGACGATCCCATTGCCTACGGCCTCCATATTGCGCGGCTGGCAAACCTGCTGGGCAAGGGAGTCATCATTCAGCGTCTGGGGGACCTGCTGGCCGGGCGCCGGAGCACCGAGGCGCGCCTTGCCCGATGCCTTACGCGGCCGACCCTGCCCGACGCGACCCCCGGCGACCTGAGCTTTGTCTTTCCCTACCGCCATCTGGTGAGCATCATCGAGATGCTGCAGGCACTCGAGCAGCTGGCGCCGGGAGTCTATTCCCGGCACACGCTGCTCTATGGCGTGGAAGTGAAGCTCTATTCCAACCGGATTGCCGTCTCTCCGGAAATGGAAACCGCCGTCACCAACCTCTTCACCGTCGGGGACGGGGCCGGCATCACCCGCGGGCTGCTGCAGGCGTCTGCCAGCGGCATCATCGCGGCGCAGGCGATTGCGAAACGAATGGCAAACAATGGTCCGGAAACCACCCCGGGTGGGCCGTAAGGTCTGCAGGACGGCGACGAAACCGCTCCTTCTGGTTACTCAGTCCACCATGGGCTTCAACCTGGGACTGGCTTCGAAACGAGCCTCCGTCAGACTGCGCAGTTCCTCCAGGGAAACCTCGGGGGCGATTTCCACTAACACCAGTTGGCCCTCCACAAACCGAAACATCCCCAGCTCCGTTACGACCAGATCCACTTCGGCAAAGCCGGTGATGGGCATGGTGCAGCGCTTCACCAGTTTGGCCCGGCGGTCCCGGGTATTGTGCTGCATCCCGACAATCACCTGGCGGGCACCGGTGACCAGGTCCATGGCGCCGCCGACCCCGAGCTGCCGCCCGCTGGGGTTGATCCAGTTGGCGATATTGCCGGCTTCGTCCACCTGGAACGCCCCGATCACGGTGGCATCCACATGCCCTCCCCGGATCATGCCAAACGAGGTGGCGCTGTCAAAGTAGCTGCAACCCGGGGTCTCCGTCACCGGCTGGCGGCCGGCATTGATGAGCTGGCGGTCGATCTGATCGCCGACAGCCAGCCTGCCAACCCCCAGCAGGCCGTTTTCGGCCTGGACGAAGATGTCGCTGCCCGTGACGTAGTCCGCAACCATGGTGGGGATGCCCACCCCCAGATTGATCACCAATTCTCGCTGCGGTTCGTCAAAGCTCCTGGCACATCGCCTGGCAATCCGCGATCGCGCGGCG
>CAYLXB010000149.1:0-1628 GCA_964387495.1 uncultured Anaerolineaceae bacterium | reverse complement strand
CGTCTGCATTGAAGGTGAAGGCCGCATCATGCCCCGGTTCCGTCACCAGGACGGCTGTCAGCGGATCGCTGTTCGCATCCGTGTCGTTCCCCAGCACCGTACTGCCGTCCAGCTGCGTGGTCATTTTCGCATTGTAGGCATCGTTAACGGCCACTGGCGGGGTGTTCGGAGGGGGCGGGGCTGCCCTTTCCAGGACCAGTAGGGCAAAGGCGGCTTTGAGAGCCGCACTGCTCCCTTCATAGAAGCCGCCAGCGCCCCAACCGCCATCCACCTGTTGCAAGCCGATCGTGTAAGTGGCGAGGTCATCGCCAGTAGTTGGGTCTGCGTTGAACCATTCGTCGTCGCGCGTGCCGTCGGCGTCCAGGTCAAGCTGGTTCACGCCGGCGTAACTCAGGCCCTTCATCAGGGACCACGTTCCCAGGAAACTAGTTCCCTCGGGGAGCGGCAGCGCCCAGTTATCTTCGATGTAGGTCAGGGCGTTATCCATGCGGGGGGTGGCAGGCGTATCGCCGACGAAGGCCATCATGGTGATCAGGTGGCCGGTGCGGTACAGATTGGAACCCGGGCAGGCGGTGTAACCCGCGCCGCCATCCGCGCACTGATCATACGTGATCCATTTGATCAGTTCGCTCTTGACAAAGGCGGGAACTGTCGCGCCAAAGTTTTCGGCGTAGGCCAGGCCCAGCGTGGCGAAACCGGAGACCGATCCATCTGCATCCGCCGGGTTGAAGCCGTAGCGCCACCCGCCCGCATTCGCCCCCGTATCGTTCTGCGACCAGGCCAGGAAGTCCACGCCTTCCTGGGAAAGCTCCCCAAAAGTGTCAGGGCTGGTGTCTCCGTCAAAGTCAAGCCCGCCTTCGTTGGGGTGGTCCGGCATCTTGCTGGAGGCCATGGCCATCAGGCACAGGCCGGTTTCGTAGTTTACCTCGCTGTAAGTGGGGGCCGAGGCGGCAGCCGCGAACCAGACGCCATAGCCGTTGCCATTGGTATCCGGGTCGCCGGCCGTTTGGACCGCCAGGGGGGTTTGCTTGTGGGCATTCGCAAAGATGTACTCATAGGCCTTGGTCACATTTGCTGTGTACGGGTAGGTGGGATCCCAAGGCGAACTATAGCCCAGCTCATAGGCGCGATCCTGGAATTTGGCAACGGAGGCGCAGGTAATGCCCACCGGGGAAGCCCCAGACCAGGACCCATCCGCATTTTGAATGCCGGCCAGGTAGGCCAGGCCGGCATCGATGGAGGTTTGAATCTCGGCCAGGGTGGAGGCGCGGGCGGGAGTCGCCTGGAAGGCCAGTCCAACCAGCAGGGCCAGTGCAACAAGCACTGAAAAGACATTTTTTTTCATTGTACACTCTCCTTTTTCAAAGTTTACAGATAATTGTTTGGTCGAATATTCAGGCAGGTTGTCTTTTTTTACAGGCGGCCTCCTTTCAGGTCCAGGACCGAAATGATTTATGTGATTTCCTTGAGCAGGTCGAGCACATCCTGGATACATCCGGCCAGGCGGGATTCGGCCCTCAGCAGGCTCAGCGTCCCCGTCACGGCATCCAGCCCCACCAGGGTCACCCCCGCCAGGCTGCACCACACCGGCAGGGCATACAGGCTCTCCGGGTCGCGCAGGTCGAAGA
>CAYLXB010000148.1:0-1881 GCA_964387495.1 uncultured Anaerolineaceae bacterium | reverse complement strand
GTCTCCGCGAACGTCCAGCGGGATGGATCCAGCGATAACGCCCTAGAGGCCGCGCCGGACCCGCTGTCTAGCGCCTGGCGGACCGCGATCCCCTGGCTCAGCTCAATACCGCCAAAGATCACCAGGGCGAGGATCATCAAGACCAGCAAAGCTTCCACCGAAGCCTGTCCTTGCTGGGCGTGTTTACGATCCAATTTCAACGTTGACATCATTGAACTTGGTTTGCAAGGTCGTAAAGATTTGCCACAACGCGCCACCCACCAGGCTGATGAAAATCGCCAGGATCACGATGTATTCCACGACACTCTGTCCATTTCGATCGTGTAACATGAACACTCCTCACCACACATCCTGCGGCCGATAATGTTGGCCGCAGGATGTGTTTCACTTAAGTCGGATTACGGGTGCGCGGCCGGTACGGCGATGCTGTCGATCCAGGTGGCGACGCCATTTCCCTGGGTGCCGATATTGCTGAGGATGCCCCAAACTGCGGCAGCGCCGAGAACGATAGCGATCGCCAGAACGACCACGAACTGCGGGATTTCAGAAGCTTTTCGGTCAAACAACATAGATGCTCTCCTTCAAGATTAGAATCCGCCGCCGATTGCCGTCCCCGAGAGGGTTTTGAGAATGCGGTCGACGAGCGGGTAGAAAAACAGGATGACGATGGGACCGAGCAAGAAAGGCATAGCCAGGAGCGTGATGCGCAGCGGCAGGCGCTGCATTTGTTCTTCGGTTTGCCCGTTGATCTCGTCGGTCAACTCTTCGATGGATTTTGCGACTGCCTGATCTACGCCCAACAAACCGCCGGATTGCTGTGCGGCCTGGATGCGCTGAGTGATGCGGGTGAGCTGTGCTGATTTGAGATCTTTTGCCATCTGCTGGAAAATCTCCAGACCACTCTTCACCTGCCCACCGGACATGCGCAACCGCAAAAGGCGGTAGACCAGTTGGTTCTCGCCCGTCGTACCGGCAATGCTCTCCAGGCCCAGCAGGAGCGAACCGCGCAGGCTCATGTGCAGCCTGACGTCGATCAGCAACTGGCGCAGCTGCCCCAACAGGAAACGCCTGCGCTGCCGGATGAGATAGCCTTTGAAAAGCCAGACCAGGGCCGGGGCGGCGAGAAAACCCAGACGGATGGATGGAACGGCCTGCCCAATCCAGAAGAACAGGGCCAATCCCAGGATGGCTGCTCCTGCATACAGGTTCGTCCAGGGGATCCGGGTCAAGCCAAGAATCTCATCTTCACTGGTATGCCCCTGGTTTTGGCCGTTAATGCCCAGCGCATGCAGGCGATAGCGCCGGCGGCCCAATAGTCGTAACCACCTCCTTCCTAACTCATAGAATGAAGACAATGTGGCGTTGACGATCAAGCCCACGCCAATCGCCAGTGAGAATCCAACCATCAGGGGGTAGGTGTCCATGCTTAGAACGCCTCCCCGCTGCCCAACTGGTGGACTTCAAACTCGAAATATAGGCTGGCCAGCACTGCGCAGGAAAGCAGGCCGGTTAGCAACGTGCGATGAGGAATGTCCTGCAGGAAGAATGCACGCCAGTCGGGGGCCATCAGAACGAAGACGGTCGCCGCGACCGCGACACCCTGCAACAATCGGATCGTTCCCTTGACCAGCGCCAGGGTCTGGCGCATTTTGGAGCGGATCAACTTCTGCCGGTGGGCCTCACCTTCCAGTTCCTGGAACAAATCCATTTGAACCTCATCGGTGATGCGCGCGCTGTTGGCGATCAGGGCCGCCAGGCGCGCCGTGACCGTTCCAGGCAGTTCTTTCAATGCCAGGGCGGCTTGCTCAGGCTGTTGGTGCATTTGTAACCGGGCAGCTACATCTCGAATGGCATTTCGCAGCGCCCCTTCTGGCAATTCCA
>CAYLXB010000147.1:0-1905 GCA_964387495.1 uncultured Anaerolineaceae bacterium | reverse complement strand
TGCCCATGTCAGGGTCGCTCATGCTGACCTTGCGCCCGGCTTTGTCATAGCTCAGGCTGGTGGTGTTCCCCGCCCTTTCATCCTCCATCCCCTTACGGCACGAAATACTCGATGATCAACACCGGCCGGACGGCCCGCACCGCATTCCCGCTGTAGAACTTCAGGCTGTCCGCCGACTTGTCGTCGTTGTCATCCTGTTGGAAGCGCAGGCGGAATTGGGTCAGCCCGTTTTTGTTTATGTAGGAGAAGATGCCGTCGGTCCAGATCCGGGTATACCAGCCGTTGACCGGGGCCAGGGGCATCCTGCCAATGCTGCTCTTGCTGGCCGGGGCCTGGAAATCCTCGATTTCAAGAGCCCGCACCCCGCCGAAGGGAACTTTGGCAATATCCACCAGCAGCGCCCCGTGAGTCTCCAGCGGGTTGGTGCCGTTGATGCCCTGCAGCTTCACTTTCAGCCTGACCTTGGTGATCACGGCCTTGCCCGGCAGGCTGGAGGTATCGAAGGACAACACCGCCCGGTACTGCCGGTCCAGGTCGTCATCTCCCAGCAGCAGCACCCCTGCCCTGTCATCCAGCGTGCCGCCCTCCTGCTTGAATTCGGACTCTTCCAGCACCCAGCCGTCGTCCGTTCCGTTGGAGAGAAACGTCGTGCTGATCTTTTCGGTCCGGACGAAGAGCCGGCCGTCGCAGTTCACCATAATTCTTCCGCTGCGTGAGACATCCGCCGCGGTGCACTGCGGTCCGTAAATCCCCTGCCCCAGGTAGGGCAGTCCCTCCGACTGCTCCTGCCAGCTCGCCCCGTTGTTATGTGAGACGTACATCCCTCCGTACTTCAACCCCACCCAGATCGTATTCGGATCGTCCCGGTCGAAGAACCCCAACTGCACCGTATGGTCGGCGATGAGCCTGGGCAGGTTGTTGTTGACCAGGGTCCAGTTCTCCCCGCCGTCGGTGGTGCGCCAGATCCCCTGGTAGGATTCGCCAAAGATGAACATCTCGTTGGGTTTTTGGGGGTTGATGACGATCTTCCTTTGCCGGACGCCTGAGATCTGGGTCCAGGTCACTCCCGAATCCTCGCTGCGATAGATGCCCTCGGCCGGATTCAATGTGAAACCGCTGGCGCCAAAAATGACATTGGACGCAGCCGGGCTGACCGCCAGGTCCGAATAGATGGCCGTCGAAATGTACTCCCAGGTCTTTCCGGCATCCGTGCTTTTATAGGTCCCGCCGCGGGTTGGGGATGGCACGCCGCTTTCCCTGCCAGTTGTATACCAGACGCTGGGGTTGTGGGGGTCTACTTCTATATCATATACGGTAAGATAGGGCAACACGCTGCTCCAGGTGCCGCCGCTGTCTTCAGAACGGTAGATTCCGGCCTGGTAATAAGTGCGGTTGAAGCCGGCCGCCACAATGTTCGGTTTGGTTGGGTGAACCACCAGGGCGGTGATGTTTTCTTTTTCATCCACGCTGCCCAGGTACTCCCAGGTCAGGCCGTAATCTTTGCTGCGGTAGACTCCGTTCGGGATTTTGGTTTCATGCGCCTCATCGGCATTCCCCGCGTAGATCACATTATCATTCGTGCCTCCCCACGCCGCCACCTGCACCGCCGGGATGGTGTAGACATACCCGCCGGAATTGGATGGTTCTGAGGGGGGCTGGCGCCACAGCCAGACGGTACCGATCACCCCCGCCCGGGCGCTCGAACTGCCCAGCAGCATGGCGCAGGCACTCAGGAAGAGCCCGATGACCTTGATGGAAGTGAAATATGGATGTTTCATGGAAGAACCTCTCCTGTTTTTTTTACATGCATATCATAGCCTGCACACTGCCGCAGGCACACCTTCGAACCCGCGCCCTTCGCGGTGAGCCATTCCCGCGGCGCCCGGCGCGGGGGGGGGGGCGGGG
>CAYLXB010000146.1:0-1968 GCA_964387495.1 uncultured Anaerolineaceae bacterium | reverse complement strand
TCGACAAAGTCCACACTCGGTGCAGGCAGGGTTTTCGGTAAGATCAATCAACATAACTTCCCTCGGTTGAAAATATGCTGTGGGTCGAACTGCCTTTTCAGCGCCAGAACTTCCGCCTTCAATGCCTCACTGGCCCACTGCCGCTTTTTCAGCCCCATCCCATGTTCTCCACTGATTTGCCCACCGGAGGCAGAGACCCGGTAATACAGCTCCGCAATGCGCACATCCTCCCGCAAAAATCGGGGATGCAGGATACCAACCCCAAGATGGCCGAAGACGGGAATATTTTGCACCGTCAGCCAATCCAGGTTATCTTCCAGGGTTTCGGGGGGGAACTGGGGATCCTCGGAAATGGGGAATCCCGCCTGCGTTAATCGGGCAGACAGGCTTTCTCGCGCTCCCCATAGGTTTGCCATCTCGGCAGGGTCACGAATCTCCCCTTCAGCACTATGGTACTCGGCCAATACACAATGTCTTGCCGTCCATCCGACCAGAGCAGCGGCATGGGGATTGAGGTATTCCAACGCGGAAAGGGCAGAATTTGTTTTCAGCTGTTTGACTTGCTTCAGCATGTCCGCCAGGTGTTCAAACGAGAACAGGGTGAGCGAGCGACTCTTGGGGACCTCTGTAAGGCGGAGCGTGGCCCGTACGATCATCCCGGTGACCCCTTCCCTGCCAGCGAAAGCTTTCCGGTCGCCGGCAGACAGTCGCTGAACCTCACCCTTCCCATCCACCACAACCACTTCCTCGACCCAATCACTCATCCTGCCGTAGCGGACGGCGTGCAGCCCGGCGGCATTTGTGGCGATCATTCCCCCGATGGTCGCCGAGCGATGGCTGCCAGGGATCACGGGGAAGAACAATCCATCTGGGCGAAGCGTTCGGTTGAACTGATCCAGGGGGATGCCGGCATCGACTACCACCATTTTTGATTGAACATCACGAGCGCCGATTTTCCGCAGACAGGAAGAATCAACCACGATCGAGTTTTGCGGTGTTGCTCCGCCACACAGTCCCGTACCTGCCCCGCGTGGCACCAGATCGATCCCAGTTTCGGCAGCCCATTGCGCCAGGCGGACAACATCGTCAACTGTTTCCGGCCAAACAACTCCCTGGCACGGACCCTGAATGCGAGATGCATCCCGGCTGTAGGCCGCCTTCGTTTCTGCACGCGTGGACACCTGACCGGGTTGAAATAAAGATTCGAGCGATTCCATGGGTTAGCGCCTCGCTTCCGCAGCCTGCGTCAAGGCTTCACTGAACTCCATCACCTGAATATCGCCGGCATTTTCCTTGAAATGGGCATAACACAGGGGGCAGGCGGTACATAATCGGCCATTGTTCACCTGGGCCAGGCGGGCCTGAGCGATTGTGTTGGATAGATCTGGGTAGTTTGATTTAACGCCACCCCCAGCCCCACAGCACAGGCTCATCTCCCGGTTATCTGGCAGTTCTACGACCTCCCAACCTGCCTGATCCAGGAGACGGCGGGGTTCTTCGTAAATATCTGACCAGCGACCGAGATGGCAAGGATCATGATAGGTTATTGATTGTTTTCCATCCGGTTCGTATTGACCGGGCGGGATCCTGCCTTTTTCAGACAAAACCTGTGTCGTATGATAGACATCGAGCTGGTACTCGTATTTCAAAGTGTGATAACAGCCAGGACAGTTGGTGATGATCTTATTAACGCTGAAGCGAGCAAATGTCTCCAGGTTTTTGGCCTTCAACCGGTCAAAATCCTGTTGATATCCGGCACGCCGGACAGGACTACCGCAGCACTGAAGCTCACCGGGTAAGACGATAAAGTCGATTTTGGCGTTGCGCAGCAACCACTCGTACCGTTCTTGTACCTCGGGTAGAGCATAGCGTGTAACGCAGCCCGGATAGTACAGGGTATTTCCACCGCTCAACTTCTTTAACCATTGTTTGAGCATTGAGCTATCCTTCCGGCTTTTGGATGATGAC
>CAYLXB010000145.1:0-1998 GCA_964387495.1 uncultured Anaerolineaceae bacterium | reverse complement strand
CGGGGGCTACGAGACCTTTATGCGCGCCTATCCGCCTCCGCAGGCGGGGGAGCCGCTCCGGCGCGACCTGTTTTAGAAAAACTGCGGAGCACTTCCAAAGTGCGCCGCAGTTTATTTTGCTATTTTTCCTTCGAAAATTCCGGCAGGTCGAACGGCGGGCGCCGGTTCAGCCAGAGCAGGTGCGCCCCTTTATCCCCGATCTTGAGCAGCGTCACCGAACCGGTGTCGCACTCCAGGCGCTGGAAGTTGTCCAGCGGCAGGCCGAGATAGTGCGCCACGGCCATTTTGATCGGGTCAGCATGGAAGACGACCGCCAGCAGGTCCTCTACTTGGTGGTGGGTTGTGATCGTTTCCAGCGCGGCCACGATGCGCGCCTGGGCCTCCGAAAAGGATTCTCCGCCGGGGAAGCGGAAGCGTGAGGGGGTTTCCTGGATGACCTGCCAGGCGGGGCTGTGCTCCATTTCCTTCCAGGAATTGCCCTGCCACTCGCCGATATCGGTGTCCAGCAGGCGTTCATCGGTCTGGATCTCCAGCCCGGCTGCTTCCGCCAGGGGTTGGGCGGTTTCCACAGCGCGTTCCAGCGGGCTGGCGTAGATGCCCGCCAGGGGGGCGCCGCGCAAGGCCCCGGCCAGGGCTGCGGCCTGCTGCCGGCCGTGTTCATTCAGGTGGATGCCCGGCATGCGCGCGTAGAGGATGTTGTTGCGCAGGTGATCATTGTCGCCGTGACGGATGAGGAGGAGATGCATTATTTGATGTTCCTCTTCATCTCGTTGATCTTTTCCTGTGACAGGGCCGGCACCTCCTCGCGGCGTTCGATGCCCAGGGCCTGGCGCTGGGCGCTGCGCCAGCGGTCCAACCGGTCGGTTACCTGGTATTCGTAGCCTTCCTGCGATGGGTTGTAGAAATAGGTGCCCAGCAGGCGCTTGGGCAAATACTGCTGGGGGGTGAAATGTTCCGGGAACTCATGCGGATAGACATAATCCCTGCCTTGGCCGGTGGCCCCGCCGTCGCGGTTGCCGTCCTGGAGGTGCTTGGGGACGGAGCCGGCGCCTTCCTGCTCGATGCGTCCCATGGCCTTGAAATAAGCCCCAGCCGAGTTGGACTTGGGCGCCGTCGCCAGGTACAGTGTGGCTTCCACCAGAGGGTAGATACCTTCCGGCAGCCCGATGTAATCGAAGGCCTGGGCGGCCGAGGTCACCACCACCAGCCCCATGGGATCGGCCAGGCCGATATCCTCCCCGGCCAGGATGATCAGGCGGCGCAGGATGAAGCGCGGGTCTTCGCCGGCGTAGACCATCTTGGCCAGCCAGTAGAGGGCCGCATCCGGGTCGGAGCCGCGCACCGACTTGATGAAGGCCGAGATGGTGTCGTAATGGGCGTCGCCGTCCTTGTCGTAGAGCACCGCCCGGCGCTGGATGGATTCCTGGGCTACGTCCAGAGTGACATGGATGCTGCCGTCGGGGCCGGGGGGCGTGGACTCGACGGCCAGTTCGATGGCGTTCAGCGCGTTGCGGGCGTCGCCGTTGGCCATGTCGACCAGGTGGGCGCGCGCCTCGGGGTCCAGGATGACCTGGCGCGTACCGTAGCCGCGCTCCGGGTCGGCAAGGGTGCGATCCAGGAGCAGGCCGAGTTCCGCCTGGTTCAGGTTGCGCAGCTGGAAGATGCGCGAGCGCGAGACCAGGGCCTTGATGACCTCGAAATAGGGATTCTCGGTGGTCGCGCCGATGAGGGTGACCGTGCCGTTCTCAACGTGCGGCAGCAGGCCATCCTGCTGGGCCTTGTTCCAGCGGTGGATCTCGTCGATGAACAGGATGGTGCGCGGGTTGTAGAGCCGGCGGCGTTCGACGGCAGAGTCGATCACGGCGCGCAGTTCGGCCTTGCCGGCCAGCACGGCGGAGAGGATCTCGAAGTGGCTCTGGGTCTGGTTGGCGATGCACATCGCCAGGGTGGTCTTGCCGGTGCCGGGCGGGCCCCAGAGCAGGATGGAGGAGAAGAGCC
>CAYLXB010000144.1:0-2045 GCA_964387495.1 uncultured Anaerolineaceae bacterium | reverse complement strand
CCTAAAGCCTGCGGGGGTGACGACTGGACACCTATTTGTGTGGCGCTGTACTAAGGTGAATCAGCGCAGCCTTTTGACAGAACCTCATGAGAATCCTGAAATCGCCTGGCTGGTGGGCTTCACGCCCATCTGCCGCCCCCGATCTTGCTTGCACTCTTTGGAAAGTTCGTTGCTCGCCTTCGGCAAGAGCGAACGGATAGGTCGTCCCGTCAATTTCGATTATGTAATCCCCGGGAGGCAAGGGAAGCCAATCCCTGGTATTGCTCACACTCCCCACGATGGTACCGTGTGAGTCTGCAATCTTGTGGCCTTTGGAACCGGCCCCGGCTACCTTTACGACTCCCGGTTTCAAACGCAGGGTCTCTCCTTCTTTGATTTCAACCGGCCAGGCAAGCTTGCCGAACATCACCTGGTAGCGGCCGGGAATGAGGGTGATATGGTTCTTGGTATTACTCACTCGACCGTGTTCCATTTCCGTCTCGGATTCGAGCACAGGGAGAAAACTGACCGGAGCGTTTTCCACCACCAACTCGCCCGGCTCCAGCACCGTTTTCTCATTCTCCCTGACTTCAACACTCCTCCACAGCGCCCTGCCCACAGTGATGTTGTAGATACCGGCGGGAACCTTGACCACTGCCTGCACCCGGCTGACGTTGGCCACTTTCTCACCCGTGTCGGCACGAGTAACGGTATGGCCTGAAAGATCCGCCCGCCTCACCTCGAGCCACCCAAGACCTTTGGGCTGAACTGGGGTAAGGGAAGCCGCCGTTATCGCTTTGCCCAACACCTCGCTTAGCTCCTCAGCATTTGCCGCAGCATAATATTTCCCACGCGCCGCCCGCGCCAGGCAGTCGAGCTCTCTGCGGGCGGCTGCATCAACCCCAAAGCCAACAGTGTGGATGATCAGGCGGGCATCCCCCCTGGCCAAGGCCGCAGCGGCCGCGCATGGATCGCCTTCACAAGTTTCCTTGCCATCGCTGACCAGAATGATCACGTGTTCTTTGCTCGAATCCCCCCTGAAATCACCGGCGGCCTGCTGCAGCACATAAGTGATGGGGGTGTAGCCGCGCGGCTGGAGTTCCGGCAGGCGCGCGAGGATCTTGACCTTGGCCTCCGCGGCAGGTGCAAAGGGGACCAGCAGTTCCGTATCCCGGCAGTCACGCTTGCCGGTAGGAGACTGATGGCCGTAGCTCCGCCAAGCCAGCAGGGTATCCCCGGGCAATATCTCCAACCATGCGGTAATCGCCTTCCTGGCTGCCGCGATCCTGCTCTCTCCCCCGGCAACCGCTCCCGCCATGCTGCCCGAGGCATCCAGGACAATCTCAACCATTCGCGCCCCGGCCTGCGGCGCGGGAATGATGCTCATCATGCCCAGCATGCATATCATCAATGCGCTCGTCCCAAACCTTTTCATATGCGGCTCCTCTGTTCACCCGGAATCTTGCCAGACTGGCCCTGAAGAGCGCCAATCTACAAAACCGGTCACGTTTTTTCAACTGCTACGCTGATGCACCCTGATCGGCAAATCCAGGCCAGCCGGAAGAATGCACAACATCAGGAAGGTGTGGCGACAAGCAGCCTTTTCGGCACCAGGGTAATGCGGGGAACCTTTTTGAGGGGGTTCTCGTCCACCAGGAGAACACAACCGTAGGCTTCTTCGAGAGTGTCGAAGGTCAGCACCTCGGCCGGCTCGCCCATGCTGACGACATTTCCCTCCTTCATGAGCAGCAGGCGATCGGCATAGAGAGCAGCCAGGTTGAGGTCGTGGGATACCATGACCACGGTAACGCCCTCGTCGCTGCGCAACTCCGCCAGGAGGTCCATGATCTGGACCTGATGGGCCAGGTCGAGGGCGGAGGTGGGTTCGTCGAGGACCAGGAGCCGGGGCTGCTGACAGATGGCCCGGGCAATGAGGACCCGCTGGCGCTCGCCGGCGCTCAGGTGCTCGAGCCGGCGCCCAGCCAGGTGCGCCACGTGGGTAAACTGCATCGCCCGCCGGGCCGTTTCCCGATCCTGCTGCCGTTCGAGTCCAAGCCAGGGCAAAT
>CAYLXB010000143.1:0-2184 GCA_964387495.1 uncultured Anaerolineaceae bacterium | reverse complement strand
ACGGACAAGCTGCACGCCGAGGAGAAGATCCGGCGCCTGACCTCCGCGCTGCCGGGGGCGACCATCATCCCCTGCGAATCGAACCTCTACATGCACTCCGCCGCCCTGGCCGGGGACTTCGAGCGCTACCTGGCATACACAAAAAAGGGGGATCCGAGAGATATGACGGGACAGGATGGGATTGGATGATTTCAAAGAAAGAACGGCATGATACCGGCCGGAGGTCCCCGTGTTTGGAGCCATCGCAGGAGACATCATCGGGTCTCTGTACGGGCGATGATCCTTTCCCCGGAAACCTGGATTGTTTTGGGGGGCGGGTCAATGTTTGAAATGCCCTATCTGGCACTGCCGGTTAATTGAAACGAAGACCAATAAAAGGGATGTGGGTACTTCCTGCGCGTTTCGAGTTGGGCTTTGCGCAGGGCGCTGAGTTTGTCCGTTTGCCGCATCTCCCGGTAGAACCGGATCATCAACTGAGACGTTGCCAGGTCGTCCACTTTCCAGAGGCTGGCAACAATGGAACCGGCACCGGCGTAGAGAAATCCGCGCGTCAGCCCCACCAGGTCGTCCCCGTTGGCCACCTTGCTCAGGCCCGTTTCACACGCGCTCAGGGTGACAAGACGGGTGTCCAGTCGCATGGAATAAAGCTTATCCACCGTCAGCATTCCGTTGGAACGGGCGTCGGGAGAGAGAAGAAGCGCCGACTGCAGCGGATTGTCCGGTGAAAATTGGCCGTGCGTCGCAAAGTGAATGTACTGGTACTCCCCGCCATACCTGCGTACGACATCCTCCGTGGCCTGCTTGCGGACAAACACTTTGGAATTCTGCCAGATTTTCGCAACCTCGATCGCCTCCTTCTGGGCAAAGACAAGGTCATGAGCCGGATTGCCGAGATCTGGGTTGCCCAGGGCCAGGATCCCTCCCTTCCCCTGTCCCTTTTTCTCTCCCAGGTATTTCATGGCGCTTGCACTGGGCATCAAGCGGATTCTGTAACGGTCGATCAGGTATTGTTTGCCGTCGTGCAGGGCGTTGAACGGTATGTAGTGCAGAATGCCGTGCGAAACGATGACGAGATCCTGGTTCTGCAAGGCCGCTTCCAGCGGTTTGAAGAGGCGCTGATGCAGTTTTCCGGCATACACCAATGTTGCGGACGAGCGGGGATCCTCCAGGGACTTCCTGAAGGCCGCCACCTCTTCCTCCAGCCCTGCGGGATTGAGCCTGATGCTTTGCAGGCTTCCGGCGGCAATGACAAAAGCGAACATGTCGTTGCCAGAATAATAGTACTCGACCAGGGTCTCTTTCGGGGAGAGAAGCGATGCAATCCCGGATACGGGCGTGGCATCCACCGTCACCAGCGAAGCCAGCTCCGGAACATCGCGCTGCAGATCCTGCCGTGCTTTGACGGCAATGCTCCGGTTTTGCGACCGGTTGACGCTCCTGTCGGAAGACAGAATTTCCTCCTCCGATTGAACCGTGGCGTCCAGGACATTGCGCACCTGTTCCTCCTTGCCGGCCGACTTGACCATGAAGTCTTTCTTGCCGGCCAGGAGATCGACCAGGGCCCGGGATTTCGATCTCTCCACATACTCGAAGGCTTTCGTATACTGCCTGTCCGCATACAGCGCCGCGATCAGGCTGTGATATACGGCCTGCTTGTCCCCGACAAATCCGATTTTCCCGGCCTCAACATTGATGGTGGAGCGCTGCTGCTCGATAACATCCACCGCCTTTTCATAAAACCGGATCGCCTCCCGGATGTTGCCTTCTTTTTCGGCAATCCGGCCCCGGTCGAAAAGGATAATCCAGTGCATCTCCCCCCGGTCCTGAATGTAGGGATACTTCAACAGCGCATCGTATCCCTGCTTGGCCTCGGCTTTCCGCCCCACTTCATAGAGGCTTTTGTTTTTCATGAACTCAAAGGACAATTTATTGTTGGTGAAGACATCCCACCCGCTGATTGTTTTCAGGAAGGAGTTGGAATCCTCAAACTTGTACGAAACGGCATCGATGGCCTCGGGGTACTTCTTCAGGATGATGTAAATTTTGGCCAAAGCGATATTGCGATCGTCCTTGACCAGCATATAGGGATAACCCAGATACAGCCCTTTGAGTTGTTCGGCGGCGGCATGGGCCTTGTCCGCCTTTCCTGCCAGGCCGTAGGCAATACCCAGGATTTCCAGCACC
>CAYLXB010000142.1:0-2202 GCA_964387495.1 uncultured Anaerolineaceae bacterium | reverse complement strand
GTCCCGGCAGCCGAAGATTCGCAGGTCTTTCCCTTCACCCTGACCGTAATCAAGCCGGTATAGCCTTTGGTTGCAGGCAGACTGGAGGTGACCAGCTCGATCTGGCGTTCCTTCAAGAGCAGCGGGGCGTTTACCAGGTTGACTTTTTCCTCGAGGATTGGATCCAGCAGCCCTTTAATGACCGTATAGGTCAACGGCTGGAGGTTGATCTCCTGCAGGTCGCTCCCCTGGTAGACAATCTCGAGCCGCTGAACGGGGGTGCAGAGCTGTCCCTGGAGGCTCCCCAGCCGTTCCGCCAGCAGCAGATACGGCCGGATCTTTTCGTAATCCTTGGGCCGCAGGGACGGGAAGTTCACGGCATTGCGGATGATCCCCGTCTGCAGGTAGTCCAGGATCTGCGAGGCGATGGCGCGGGCCACGTTGGCCTGGGCCTGGACACTCGAGGCCCCCAAGTGCGGCGTGGCAATGACGTTGGGCAATGCCAGCAGGGGATTAGCGGTGGGGGGTTCCTGGTTGAACACATCGAGGGCGGCACCGCTGACCCGGCCCTCCACGAGGGCTTCATAAAGGGCTTCCTCGTCCACCAGACCCCCGCGGGCACAGTTGATGAGGCGCACGCCGGGCTTCATTTTGGCCAGGTTAGGGCGGTTGATGATCTGGCGGGTCTCGGCGGTGATGGGCGTGTGGAGTGTGATGAAATCCGACCGGGCCAGGAGTTCATCCAGGGGAACCAACTCGACGCCCTGAATGGCCGCCGCTTCCGGCAGGACATAGGGGTCGAAGCAGAGCACCTCCATCTTCAGGCAAAGCGCCCGGTCGGCAACGATCGAACCAATCCGGCCCAGGCCGATGATGCCGAGAGTCTGGCCGTAGAGCTCGGTGCCGATAAACGCATTCTTTTCCCAGCGCCCGTCATGGAGGGACTGGTTGGCCTGGGGAACATACCGGGCCAGGGCCAGCATGAGGGCGAGAGTGTGCTCGGCGGCGGCCATGGCGTTGACACCGGGCGTGTTCATCACCAGGATGCCCCGACTGCTCGCGGTGTTCACATCGATGTTGTCGACCCCGGTGCCGGCACGTCCAATCACCTTCAAACGCCCGGCCCACTCCAACAGCTCGCCCGTTACCCGCGTGCGACTGCGCACCACCAGGGCATCGCATTCAGGCAGCCGCGCCTTGATCTCTGCAACGCTCAACTGCTCGTGCGCCTCCAGCTCGATCCCCTCGGCCGCCTCCAGCAGCGCCCTCCCACTGCCATCCAACCCATCACAGATAAGAATCTTCATTGTCCGAAACTTGAAACTCGAAACTGGCAAACTGAAACCGATACGCACAGCCGGAAAGCCGGGCTATGCAAGGTTTTCCTGGACCCCCGCCTGCGCGGGGGTGACGATTTGAAAGACTTCTCAGGCGCGCTCGTAGAGCCCAAAATCACCACTCACCACTACCTGCTAACCCAGATACGCCTTTTGAATCTCGGCATTTCGGGCCAGTTCCGCCGCCGGGCCCTGCATCACGATCTGTCCCGATTCCAGGACGTAGGCTCGGTGAGCGTATCTGAGCGCAATGCGGGCGTTTTGTTCGACGACCAGGATGGTGGTGCCGGCTTCGTTGAGCTCCTTGAGGACCCGGAACAGCTCCTGCATGAGAAACGGCGCGAGGCCCATCGAGGGCTCATCCAGGAGAATGAACCGGACCCCGGTCATGAACGCGCGTCCCATGGCCAGCATCTGCTGTTCTCCCCCGCTCAGCAGATCGCCGCGCTGGTGGCGCCGGTCTCTGAGGCGAGGGAAGAGGCTGAAGACGCGTTCGTAATCGTGGGCGATCCCGGCGTCATCCCGGCGGGCGTAAGTCGCGAGTTTCAGGTTTTCGAGGACGGTCAGGTTGCCGAAGATGTGTCTTCCTTCCGGGACCAGGCCGATGCCGTGCTTCACGACCACGTTATGGGCGGGAACCGGCAGCAGGTCCGTACCCTGATAGGTGATCCGGCCTGCCGTTACCACCGGTCCGTCCGGCGGCGCCAGCCGCATGATGCTCATGAGGGTGGTCGATTTCCCGGCGCCGTTGGCGCCGAGCAGGGCCACCATTTCCCCTTCCTCGACACGGAACGAAATCCCGTGAAGGGCTTCGATATTGCCGTAGCGCACATGCAGGTTGTCAACTTCAAGCATAGTCGGGTTCTTCGTCTCCAAGATAGGCCTG
>CAYLXB010000141.1:0-2262 GCA_964387495.1 uncultured Anaerolineaceae bacterium | reverse complement strand
GTATTCACCAGCTGCGTCTTGCAGATGGCCCAGTACTTGCCGATGCGTTTCATGCCGCCTGCCTGCTACTTGTATTGGGGTGTCAACTCTCCCAGGGTCTTCTTCAGCGCCGCGCTCAACGTCTCCCTGGCGGCCGGCGGGTTCTCCACCTTGTCCAGCAGGATGTAGAAACTGCGCAGGAAGGTCTTCACGTTGTAATACGCCCGCTGCCCCTGCTCGGTCAGGTGCGCCTCCTGCCAGGACTGCCCGTCCGGATGCAAGAACCCGTCCAGCCACTTCTCCAGGAAGCCCATCTCCAGCAGGTTCCGCCGCAGCGCGGCCATCACGGCCGTCACCAGGCGTTCGTCCTCGTTGTAGAGATAGATGCCGGTGTCCGAGTGGATCAACTTGGCCGCGATGCTCTCCAGGATGCGCTCCAGTTCCGCCTTGCCGAGGTGCTGGCTGCAGGCCAGGACCATCAGCAGGTCGGCCGTGTGGGCGGTGGGATGCACCCAGCCCTTGACCGGCTCATAGCCGCGCATGTCGTGTTCGGCGTTCAGGTAGATCAGGGCCTTGTTCAGCAGGTCGCGCACCTCGGCCTTCGTCAGGAACGGGTTCTGGTTCTCGTAGTTGACCATCTCCGCCAGGAACAGGGCCGAGAACGAGCGCAGGAAGGCGCTGTCGCTGGCCGCCTCGCCCAGGCCGTCGCGCAGGTTTTCGGTCAATTGCCCGATCATGGCCCGCAGTTCCGCCGGGGAATACATCCCGCGGTGCACCCAGAACCCCAGGATCGGCAGGGTGAATTCATCCCGCAGTTCCGGGTCGGGGCTGCCCAGGTAGGTCAGCAGTTCCTCCGTCAGCCCGGCGAGCGATTCCCCTTCCGGCAGGGCATAATCCATGGCGGGAATCCGCCTCCAAAATGACTTCTCGTGCATCCTTCCTCCTTGCATGCTCGCATTCGTTCCCGCAGGGTGAAGCCGCCGCGATCTCCTCCCCCGGATTGCGTGCTCATCGCAATTTTGGGACAGGGGGCCGCAGGCCGGAGCGGGCCTACTTCGCCGCCGCCTCGATATTCGCTTCCCTGTAGATCTTGGCGATCACCTCTTCCAGCGACGGGTCCGAGATCGTGATATCCACCAGGTCCCCCGCCTCCCCCAGCCGGGAAAGCACCGCCTCCACCGGCACCTGGCGCGTATCGAAGCGCAACTTTGCCCCGTACTGCCCCACCTTCAGCGTCTCCGTCCCCTCGACGCGGAAATCCCTGCCCACCTCCTGCGCATAGCGCACCCCCACCTCCTTGGTCGTCAGGTAGCGCCGCTTCAGGCTCGAGACCTTGTCCTCGTACACGATCTGCCCGTGGTTGATGATGATCACCCGCTTGCAGAGCGCCTCCAGGTCGCCCGCATCGTGCGAGGTCAAGAGCACCCCCACCTTCTCCGTCTCGTTCATGCGCCGGATCGTATCCCGGATCTGCTGTTTGGCCACCACGTCCAGCCCGATGGAGGGCTCGTCCAGCAGCAACAGCTTGGGATGGTGCAGCAGCGAAGCCGCCACCTCGCAGCGCATCCGCTGCCCCAGCGACAACTTGCGCACCGGCGTCTCCAGCAGGTCCTGGATCTCGAACGCCTCCGCCAGGAAGCCGATGCGCTGCTTCACCTCCCGGTCGTCTAGTTCGTAAATCTTCCCGAACAGGCTGAACGTGTCCACCGCCGGCAGGTGATACCACAACTGCGGCCGCTGCCCGAACACCGTCCCGATGTGATACGCCAGTTCACGCCGCTGGCTCCAGGGCGTATACCCCAGCACGCTCGCCTGCCCCCCGCTCGGATACAGGATTCCCGTCAGGATCTTGATCGTGGTGGACTTCCCCGCCCCGTTCGGGCCAATGAAACCCAGCAATTCCCCCGCTTCCATCTCGAACGACAGGCCGCGCACCGCCTCGACGGTGCTGTACTCCGGCCGGACGACAGCGCGCAGCGACCCGCCCAGCCCGGCAGCCTTGCGCTTCGTTTGAAAACTCTTCTTCAGATCGGTGACAGTGATGGCGGCCATGCCTCTATTGTATCGCGGTTCCCCTTTCCATGAAAATCCTCTATAATCAATCCAGGACATTTCCAACCGGGTGTACCTTCCCGTCCATCGCTGCATCCCAGTCGAAAGGAAAAGAATAATGAACATGAATCTGTTGCGCGCATTAATCGCCTCCCTGCTTCTTGCCGCTTTGCTGCAGTCCTGCGGTTCGGCCGGACTATCCGCTCCTGCCGAACCGGAAGCCCCGGCCGG
>CAYLXB010000140.1:0-2525 GCA_964387495.1 uncultured Anaerolineaceae bacterium | reverse complement strand
TACCCAGCCAACCGCGCCGCCAGACTGGAACCAGTCGAAGCCCTGCGTTACGAGTGACCTCACCGATTCCTCGAATTCTGTGCCATAATCATGCCATGCCCGGAAAAATCCTCGTCGTCGATGACGAACCCAAGATCGTCGAGATCTGCCGCGACTACCTGTGCAGCGCCGGCTTCGAAGTCGTCACCGCCGGTGACGGCCCGGCCGGCCTGGCCCAGGCCCGGCGCGAGAAACCCGATCTGGTGGTGCTCGACCTGATGCTGCCCGGCATGGACGGCCTGGATGTCTGCCGCAGCCTGCGCCGGGAGAGCGACGTGCCGGTGATCATGCTCACCGCCCGGGTCGAAGAGACCGACAAACTGATCGGGCTGGAACTGGGCGCCGACGATTACATCACCAAACCCTTCAGCCCGCGCGAACTGGTGGCGCGCGTGCGCGTCGTCCTGCGGCGCAGCGCGGGCGACCCGTCCGGCGAGGTGCTGCGCGCCGGCGGGGTGACCCTCGACCGCACCCGCTACGAGGTCACTCTGCCCGCCGCCGGCGGCGAAGCCGCCCGTACCCTGCCCCTGACGCCCACCGAGTTCGAGATCCTGGCCACCCTGATGAGCCAGCCGGGACGCATCTTCTCCCGCTCCCAACTGCTGGGCGCGGTGCACGGCGTGGCTTTCGAAAGTTACGAGCGCGCCATCGACTCGCACATCCGCAACCTGCGCCGCAAACTGGAACCGAAAGAGGAAAGCCCGCGCTACATCGTCACCGTCCACGGCGTCGGCTACAAATTCGAAACGTACGAAAGGGCCGAACCCCATGCCTGACCCCTCGACCCGCTCCATCCGCAGGCGCCTCTTCACCCTGCTGATGCGCGCCTTTGCCACGGTCGTCCTGCTGACCGTGGTCTGCATCCTGTTCCTGATGGGCGGTTTCGTGGCCTATGGGCGCGCCAGCGACGCCATCTTCCGCCTGCCGGTCATCTCCATGCTCGAAAGTTACTACCTGGGCCACGGCAGCTGGGAGGGCGTGGAAAACGCCTTCCTCATCCTGGAAGAGAAATCGCGCCCGGATTTCATCGTGCGCTGGAACGAAACCGTCCTGCTGGACACGCAGGGCCGCGTCCTGGTGGCCTACGGCAGCACCGGCAGTCCCCAGGTCGGGACGCAGTACGAGCCCGGCCCCAGGGCAGTCATGATCCCCCTGCGGGACGACCAGGCCCGGGTGGGCACGCTGGTCTTCTCGCCGCGCGCCCTGCCGCACCGCATCCTGCTCGCCGGCGGCCTGCTCTACCCCATCGGCATCATCTCCATCTTCCTGGCCCTGCTGACCCTGCTGATCGGCCTGTTCCTGCTGCGGCGCTTCGTAAATCCCCTGGCAGAGGTGATCGCCGCAGCCCACCTGGTGGCCGAGGGCAAACTGGAAACGCGCCTGCAGGTGGCCGGCCCTGGCGACCTGCGCGACCTGAGCGACAGTTTCAACCACATGGCCGCCGCCCTCGAACGCCACGACCGCGAACGGCGCGACCTGCTGGCTGACGTGGCCCACGAACTGCGCACCCCCCTCACCATCATCCGCGGCCGGCTGGAAGGCATCCTGGACGGCGTCTACCCGCCGGACCAGACCCACATCACCCCCGCCCTCGAAGAGACCTACCTGCTCGAACAACTGGTGGAAGACCTGCACCTGCTGACCCTGGCCGAAGCCCGCCAGCTGCACTTCGAACCCCGCCCACAGCCGCTCGGGCGCCTGGCCCAACGCACCGCCGACCTGTTCTCCGCCCAGGCCGCGGAGAAAGGCATCCGCCTGCTGGTGGAGGATGCCGCCCCCGAAGCCCTGGTGAACGTCGACCCCCAGCGCACCGGCCAGGTGATCGCCAACCTGCTCAACAACGCCCTGCGCTACGCCCCCGAAAACGGCCGGGTGCGCCTGTACATCGAGTTGCGCGGTGCGGAAGTCCGCCTGAGCGTGAGCGACAACGGCCCCGGCGTGCCCGAGGCGGACCTGCCGCGCCTGTTCGAACGCTTCTGGCGCGGCGAAAAATCCCGCTCGCGCCTCTCCGGCGGAGCGGGACTGGGACTGGCCATCGCCCGGCAGCTGGTCGAAGCCCAGGGCGGGCGGATCGAAGCCGCGAATCTGGAAGAGGGGGGATTGAAGGTCAGCGTTGCGTTTCCGCTGGCTACTCCGGCGCTGCCGCAATAAACCTAAAGCCCTCACGATCCGGTGAGGGCTTTTACTGTACCCCTGGACTGGTATGGGATATAGGCACACCAGTTATCGGAGGTGGAGACAAAGGAGATGTAGAGCCCTCAGGGTTGTCCGCTAAAAGCTGTCCTGAAGCAGGATCACCTGGGGGGTAATAATAGTATACCATGCCGCATATGGTATCACCATCCCGTTCAACGACCACACGGTCAAGCAGACTGGTCAGGATTATTCGTAATTGGGCAGAAGATACGGTCCGGAGTTTGGCTGGAAGGTCAAGGGTGAGGGCTGCGATACGTTCGGCGGTAAGTTCCGGGGCAGGTTGAGGAGGG
>CAYLXB010000139.1:2159-2579 GCA_964387495.1 uncultured Anaerolineaceae bacterium | reverse complement strand
CTGGCGCAGCGGGGAAATCTCGATATCTTTTCGCTGGGGCCGTGCCCCTGGTTCGCCATTGGCAATGGCTGCGCTTATCCTGCGGTTGATCTGGTACCGGCGGAAGGCGCCGACAGGATTGGCAAAGAAGGAACCGGCCATTTCCAGGGCCGGGATCAGCAGTAAGTCTTTGAGGATATCAAGCGCCATCACGACGAAAGTACAGACCACCATGCCCAGGATAAGCGTTTGCATATCCTTGATCAGGCCACCGGTGAGGATGGCCAGGGCGTCCATGAGGTATTGCATGGGGTCGACTTTCGGCATGAGGGCACCTAATAAGGGGAGGGTTGCCCCTCCCCGGCGGTTGAATCGGGATCAGCCCCGGTTCATGGTTTTGCGGACGTAGCGGTAGCCAAGGAACCAATAAGGATTGAAACG
>CAYLXB010000139.1:0-2149 GCA_964387495.1 uncultured Anaerolineaceae bacterium | reverse complement strand
TTACAAAGACAAATACGGTAATATCCTTGATCAAAAAATTGCTCACATTATCCAGTGTGTTGATGCGCCTCATAACCAATAAGGATTGAAACGATCCGCGCAGCGGTCGTCTTCAATCCTTTGTTCAAGTAAGCCGGGGGGAATAATAGGGGATTGCCTGGCGTGGGTGGCGGGACAGCGAGGGGATGCGAGCGCTTATTGCCTCAGGGAACGGGAGTTTTGCCGCTGATGTAAGGAAGAGTG
This sequence comes from uncultured Anaerolineaceae bacterium, assembly GCA_964387495.1. GTDB lineage: Bacteria > Chloroflexota > Anaerolineae > Anaerolineales > Villigracilaceae > DSXF01. The sequence continues at coordinate 1,906 of CAYLXB010000139.1, read as the reverse complement.
GTGTCGAGTCATCGAAATCATACTGCTCTGAAAGGAAAAATTGTCGGTTTTTTGCTCATCTGAGCGCACGTCCCCCTTGCCCTGTACAAGGGGAAAATTTCGAAGAACAATACCGTCTGAACTCAGCGCAAGCGCTTATGTCGGGGCTCGTCTGGGCACTCCGGGAATGAGGCTGTACAGGTAGAGCAGTTGGGCGCCGCAATGACGGCAGAACGGTTTCTTTCTTGGCGCCTCGGCCTTTTTGGTAACAAGATCAGCGAGATCAACAAAAATTCGTTCAAGAGCGGCAAGAATCAGGAGCCGGAGGCGTACAAGAGACACATTGCAGGCACTGTTCATGAAGCCGTAGTGCCTTACCTTCATGAACCCTTTGGGCAGCACATGCTGGAGGAAGCGCCGGAGAAACTCAAGGGCGTCGAGGGTGGTTTTCCTGGCTCGATTGCTCCCGGATTTGCGATAGGAAAAGGTGACCTGCCGCCCTTGGAGAGCCACAATGCGGCTATCGGCAATGGCCACCCGGAAGACGTAGGGGGCCAGATACTTGAGGGAGGCCTCGGCATCGCCCACCGCCTGGCAGTTGACATTCCAGGTGAGTTGCCAGACCTGGGGATCAATGGCCGGCAGCAGGGAGTGTTTCTCCATCGCCGCCTTGAACTTGGCCTTGAAGATTTTGGCCAGTGCCCGGACCGGCAGGTAGAAGGCATTGCCGGCGGCCCGCCATTGCTCTCTGTTTTTTGACAAACCTCCGGCCGGAACGATGAAGTGGACATGGGGATGGTACTGCAACTGCCGCCCCCAGGTGTGCAACACCCCGGTGAAGCCGGGCAGATCGGTGCCGATATAGCGGGGATCCTTGGCCAGTTTTTTGATGGCGCCGGCAGCCGCCGAAAACAGCGCTTCGTAGGCAAGGCGCTGATGGCTGCGGCAAAAAGATCGCATCTGTTCGGGCATGGTGAAGGTGAGCATGAAGTGCTGCCCCGGCAGCCGGCGATTGAGCTGCCCCTCCAGCCAATCCCGGCTTTTCTGGTGCTGGCACTGGGGACAGTGACGATTGCCGCAGGATCGGTCAATACAATGCGTGGCGCCACAGCCCTCACAACGATAGATTGTGACGCCGAAGTTACCCGAGCGGCAGTTGACGATGGCATTGATCACCTTTTTGTGCTGATCGGGCAGGTTGGGGAAACGATCCAGGTACTCCGGGGCAAAGGTTCTGAAGATGTCGGCGATGGCGGGCATGCTCACACCTCCTTCATCACGGCATTGATGATCTGGTAGGCATCCTCCATACCCTTGTTGGTGAGATGGAGATAGACCATGGTGGTCTCGATGCTGGAGTGGCCGAGATATTTTTGGATGACCCGGAGGTTGACGCCCGCTTCCAGCAAATGGGTGGCGTAGGAATGACGCAGGGTGTGGACTGAAACCCCACGCTTGTTGATGGCCGCATCGAACTTGGCCCTGCGGAAAGCGCCCTGCACCCCATCGATGGACATCGGTTCCTGCGAGACCGGCGCCTTCTTTTGCCCCCTGCCAACGGCCGGGAAAATGAGCCTGGGGTTGCGGTGCGTCACCCAATAGCGGCGAAGCAGCGCATAGGTGAACTCCGGCAACGGGACATAGCGGTCCTTGGCGCCTTTGCCCCGGTGGATATGGATCATCTTCCTCGGCCCGTCGATATCGGCGACTTCGAGGAACAGCCCTTCCTGCAGGCGGAGACCGCAGGTGTAGACGGTCATCAGATAGACGTAGTTGTGGAAGGTGGTGACTTTGGAGAGGACCTTTTTGACTTCTTCCCTGGAAAGCACGGCTGGCAGACGCTTCTCCCGCTTAGCCCTGGCCAGGAGCAGGAGATGCCAATCCCGTTTCAAGACATGCTTGAAGAAGAACTTGATACCGGCATGGC
>CAYLXB010000138.1:0-2616 GCA_964387495.1 uncultured Anaerolineaceae bacterium | reverse complement strand
GCTGAAACCTTCATCTACGCCAGCCGCTCCGACGGCCCGGCCCAGGCGCGCATCTTCCGCATCAAGGATGCCGTGCCGCTGGCAGCCCTGCCCGCCAACCGCACCGGGCGCGTCCTGGATGTGATCCAGGGCGCCTACCCGCAGTTCATCGACGGCGGCAACGTGCTGCAGACGGGGCTGAACAACATGGGCGCGATCTTCCACCCCGCGCTGACACTGCTCAACGCCGGCTGGATCGAGGCCACGCACGGCGATTACCAGTTCTACATCGACGGGGTGACCCCCTCGGTGGCGCGCGTCCTGGAGGTGCTGGACCGGGAACGCGTGACGGTGGCCTCCTCGGTGGGCATCCGGGCGCGCACCGCGCAGGAGTGGCTGAAACTGGCCTACGACACCGTCGGCGAGGACCTGCACGAGGCCATCCACAACCAACCGGGCTATTACGGCATCAAGGCCCCGCCCACCCTGCACCACCGCTACATCTTCGAGGATGTACCCATGAGCCTGGTGCCCATCGCGGCCCTGGGCCAGCGCTACGGCGTCTCGGTGCGCGGCATGGACAGCATCATCCGTCTGGCCTCGATCGTCCACCGCACCGATTACTGGCGGCGGGGCCGCACGCTGGACAGGCTGGGCATCCAGGACCTGAGTGTGAGCGAATTGACCCGCTATGTCATGGAAGGAACCCGGGATTAACACCGGCAAGGAGATGAAAATGTACATGATTTTCTTCGTTCTCGACGACCCGAACCTGCTCGACGAAACCCTGGCAGCTTGGGAACGGGCGGGGATCGGCGGAGCGACCATCGTCGAAAGCAGCGGCTTTCAGCGCCGCACCAAGCACCTGCCCATGCGCTACAATTTCGACAGCGGCCTGGAAGAGGAAGGCCACATCAGCCTGTTTGCCATCGTCCCGGATGAGGCCAGCGTGCAGGCCTGTCTGGGAGCCACGGAAGCGGTCACGGGGAACCTGGACGATCCCAACACGGGGGTCTTTGCCGCCTGGCCGTTGAGCGTGGTCAAGGGCGTTCCGGCCAAAGGCGGACGCCCATGATCTGGCTCCAGTTCTTCGTTTCGTCGGCGCTGATCGTGCTGGCGGCCATCAAACTGGCCGAATACGGGGATGTGATCGCCCTGCGCACGCGCCTGGGCGGCCTGTTCATCGGGACGATCCTGATCGCCGGGGCCACCTCCCTGCCCGAAGTGCTGACCAGCGTAAATTCACTGCAATTGAATGCGCCGAACCTGGCGGCCGGCAACCTGCTCGGCTCGAATATGTTCAACATGTTCCTGCTGGCGGTGCTCGACCTGTTGGCGCGCAACCAGCGCATCCTGCGCAAGGCGGCGCTCAAGCATGCCCTCTCGGGCAGCCTGACGATCTTCATGATCGGGCTGGTGATCCTGTTCATCGTCGCCAGGCTGGAGTTCTCGATCGGCTGGCTGGGAGTGGACGGCCTGGTCCTGATGATCGTTTACGTGGCAGCCATGCGCCTGATCCAGACGAACGCCCAAACCGGCGGCGAGAGCCTCCCGACCGAGATCCCGGCGGGGACGCCGCGCCTGCTGACCGGCTTGCTCGGCTTCCTGGCCGCGGCCGCGGCGCTGGTGCTGGTCACGCCTTTCATGGTGCGGGCGAGCAATGGCATCGCCGAAAGCACCGGGCTGGGCACGACCTTCATCGGTGCGACGCTGGTGGCGATTGTCACCTCCCTGCCCGAGATGGTCACCACGGTGGCGGCCATCCGCATCGGGGCGCATGACATGGCCATCGGCAACCTGTTCGGCAGCAATATGTTCAACATGTTCGCCATCGGCCTGACCGACCTGTTCTACACCCAGGGCCGCTTCCTGGGAGCCATCGACCCGGCCTTCCTGCTGGTCAGCATGCTCGGGCTGGTGATGACCTGCATGGCGCTGATCGGCAACCTGGCGCGGCTGGAGAAGCGCATCTTCTTCATCGAGGTGGATGCCCTTTTCCTGATGCTGGTGTATTTCGGAGGGATGTGGCTGTTGTATGTCAGGGGTTGAGGAGAAACTAAGATGTGCGCCGCACTTTGGATCCTTCGCTTCGCTCAGGACAGGAGTGCGGCGCACATTTCCCTCGTCCACGTCGAGCGTATCTCTCCCTCGCGGAGCATCCCGTAGGGACACGGTTTGTGGTGAATCTCTGAAACCTTCTCACCTGTCTTATCCGTGGTCAGGGACGTGGAACCTAAATGGTCACCCAGCAGGTAGGTGAGGGTCATATCCTGGATCGTATTATCACCAAGCTTGACGTATGTGCGCATACCACTGCGTGGCACACGTCGCAATCCGCGCCGCTCCGGCAAAATAGTACTTGGTAATAGCCTGCCCCACCCCGGGGTTGGCTACTTCGTAATGGCTGCCCACCCTTCGACAGGCTCAGGGCAGGCTCCCAGGATCGTCTCACTGCCCATCACTGATTTTACCCGCTTTCCATTCACACTGGCAGGCGAGGTGGGATCAGGATGACACAAGAAGGTACGCTGATGAAGTACGGCAAGGTTTGTCAACACCGCAACACGGCAACCTGCTTATTCGAGGCCTCTCATGGCGCTGACATCGTCCCCGTATGGGGAGGCGGCAGCCTTATCT
>CAYLXB010000137.1:0-2735 GCA_964387495.1 uncultured Anaerolineaceae bacterium | reverse complement strand
CCGTTATTAGCGACATAATACACCTTACCGGTCTCAAGATATTGGATTAGAGAGAAATGATGATGGAAGCAGGTACCAACACCAACTTCCATGATTTTTCAGCCTGTAAGCAAGGAAGTGGCCTGCCCGAATCGTATCACGTATTTCTTCGGATGTCATACCCAGCGTGGTTGGTGCGTCGGTCAGGGGGATCATTGCTGGTTGCCAACAGGCTGAGCCGTCCAGACGATGTTCGTCTTCTTCTGTCAGCCGCACCCACAACCAGCCCCCAGGCCTCCGTTGATGCCCCGAAAGAAAACCTTGTTGAAACCAGGAGACAATCATACCTGGATAGACTTTCAGGCGGTGCGCCGCTTCGCCGGATTTGACCAGCCCGTCGCCACGCGGGCCGGAAATCACGGCGGCAAGAGGACAGGCGGTGGGGATTTTATTCTTCCGGCGCACTGCCCGCACCCGATCAATGGTCCAGGAAAGCCCGGTAGCTGTTGGGAAACCTTCGGCATTCAAGACTTCGGCAATTTGGTCATCAGGCAGGCGCTGGGCAAGTTCCCGCAAGCGAGAGGCGACGTGGAGAGCGGGCGCTGTTCCATGCCGAGGGCGTGGCACGTCCAGGGTAGCGGTGGCGCCAGTCTGCCAACGGACCATGATACGACTGAAGCCGGGGTTAGAGAAGGAATCCAGGGTGACATCCAGGATCAGGCAGCGCAGGAGACGTTTGCGGTCTGCCGGGCTGGCAGTTTGCCAGAGGCGTGGCAGATCCGTGGCCAGATGTTGGATCAATTGGAGTTCATCAGGGCTCAAGGGTTGAAGTCGTTGAGTCTGAACCTGGGCCCATTCTTTTTCCAAAGCGGCTTGTTGGGATAGTCTTTCTTCCCACAGGCGTTCCAATTCGGCGGCCACCATGCGTAAGTCAGGATCCACCCGTTCGTAACGGCGGCGCGCCAGGCTGGTTTCATATCGGGCGCGTTCCAGGCGTTGTTCCCACTGTTGCGCCACTGCCTGACGTTGGGTTTCCACGCGATCGAGGGCGGCCAAAGCGGTTGGGATGCGGGCAGGTTGGACCGCTTCAAGAAATAATTCGGCGACATAGGGATCGATGTATGCCAGAGTGAAAGTCTGGCAGCGCCGGTCGCCATACTGCTGCGTGGCATGGTCGCACACATAAGCCGGGGCGTGGGTGTAATGAACGTGCATCTGACGACCACAGCGGGCACAAACGACAATGCCCTGCAGCAATGCCAGACCCTGGCGGGGAGCGCCGCGCTTCCATTGGATGCCCTGGGCGTTGAGTTGCATGCATTCCTGGTTCCGTTGATACTGCTCCCAGGTAATATAGCCAGGAAAGGCATTCTGGATGAGCACCGGCCATTCTTCTTGCGGTAGTGCGTGCACCACCACTTTGTGGGCATCGCCGGGAAGGTGGACACGGTGCAGTTTTCCGTAGGCATATGCGCCGCCATAGGCCGGATTTTTGAGAGTATTGTAGATCGCCGACATCGAAGGTCGCACCCATTCAACCTCTTCATACCGTGAACTGCCCACCCGCCGCGGAAACTGCAAGTGCTGGTCTCGGAAAGAGCGCAGGACCTTATGGGCGCTGCCCAAACGCTCGAATTCCGAGAAAACCAGGCGAATGATGTTTTGTACTTGCCGGTCGGGGTGAAAGACTGCCTGGTTATCTGCCAGGCGTACAAAACCTACCGGTAGACGGATGTGCAATTCACCGCGTTTCGCTTTGTTCATCTGGGCAGCGCACAATTGTGTGCGCATTGAGTACCATTGGGCTTCTGAAAATGTGCCTTTGAGACCCAAAAGCAGCCGGTCATCGTAAATCCGGGGATCATAGATCCCGCTGGCGTCGCTGATCAATGCCCCGCATAAGCTCGCCAGATCCAGCAAACGGTACCAATCGCCGCAATTGCGCGCCAGGCGCGAAACATCGGTGACCAGGATGATGCCCACCTGCCCTAATCCCACCGCTGCCACCAGCGTCTGAAACCCTTGTCGGCCAGTCGAAGTAATCGCCGATTTTCCCAGGTCGTCATCGATCACCTGGATGCAGCCTTCTGACCAGCCAAATGCTCGGGCGCGCTGTACGAGCTGGTATTGTAGGTCCTGGCTCTCTAGATTTTCTTCCACTTGCCGCAAAGTGGATTGCCGAATATACACGTAGGCATCACGCTCAAGATGCTGAGGGGTGATCTTACTGTTCGGGTTCATCATCCACCTCCAGCATTGTTGTTATGTCCGACAAGTGCATCAGCAGGGCCGCCAATGCCGTGATCAGTTCTTGCTGGCAACGGAAGGGTATTTGCTCCCAAGTGGGTAAACTGCCCGCCACCAGATAGACGTTCACCGGGCATTGCGGAAGAAGTACAATTGGCTCGTGTTCGTTCATCACAGGCCACCTCCTCAGGCACACAGGAGGATAATGCCTTTGTGAGTTGAGCCAGGGTCAATAATTCCGCTATCCCTGCCCATAGGTCAGGGAATGACGGTAATGACCAAGTTCCAACAGTGTCTTCCTCGACGCCAACAGCCCATGAAGCGGGAATTTCCGCCCGCGTCCCATCGGAAAGCTCGATCAAATAGCAAGGTTCTGGGTAGGCAGGGTTTCCTGCTCGGCGCAGCACCTTTACAATCTGATCATGGAGTGGATGATGAGGGTGGGTAACCCGAATGAACCCACTATCGCGCGATTCTTTGGGTGTCTTTTGTTCTGAACAATCCGGTCA
>CAYLXB010000136.1:0-2839 GCA_964387495.1 uncultured Anaerolineaceae bacterium | reverse complement strand
CCCCGGCAACGACATGAACCTGAGCCTGAAGAAGGTGGAGGGCAACCGCAATTTTGCCAATAAGATGTGGAATGCGGGGCGGTTCGTGTTGAACGCGGTTTCGGCTCTCTCCCCCGACTCTCCTTCCGAAGGGAGCGGGGAGCAGGGCTGGACGCTGGCGGACTCGTGGATCTGGGCGCGGCTGCAGCAGCTCGTCCGCGAGGTGGAGCGCTTGTTCCAGGCTTATCAATATGGACAGGCCGGCGGGCTGATCTATGAGTTCTTCTGGAGCGACTTTGCCGACTGGTACGTGGAGATCGCCAAGATCCAGCTGGCCGAGGGCGGGGCACGCGCCCGCCAGACGGCCGAAACGCTGGCGCGCGTCTACGATGTCAGCCTGCGCCTGCTGCACCCCTTCATCCCCTTCGTGACCGAGGAACTGTGGGGCTACCTGCGCCGGGCACTGCTGGCTTCGCCGCTCAAGGGACTGGCCGCGGACTGGCCGGAAGCGCTGATCGTGGCCGCCTGGCCCGAGCCGCGCCCGGAAGAGGGCTGGGAAGCCGCCAAGTCTGCCGATTTCACGCTTGTCCAGGAGATCGTGCGCTCCATCCGCAACCTGCGGGCCGAGAAGTCCGTGCCGCCTGCCAAACGCATCGCGGCATTCCTGGCGGCGGGCGACAAAGCCGCCATGCTGAAGGAACAATCGGCTGCACTGGCCTCCCTGGCCGGGGTGGACCCCGCCCGGCTCTCGATTTCCGAGCGCCTGCCCGCCAAACCGGCAGACAGCCTGGCCCTGGTGGTGGGGGCGGTGGAGATCTACATCCCGCTTGCCGGCATGCTGGACCTGGCCGAGGAACGCGCCCGCCTGCAGAAGGAACTGGCCGAGGCCGAAGCCCACATCGCCCGCCTGGAGAGCCTGCTGGGCGGTGACTTTGCCCAAAAAGCCCCCGCCCCGGTGGTGCAGAAGGAGCGCGAGAAACTCGCCGGTTACAGGGAGACGGCAAAGAAGATCAAAGGCCAGTTGAAGTAAGCGGCAGCAAACAGGAAGTCCGGCGGATGAACTGCTGGACCTGCAAATGGATAAGCGCCCTCCCTACCACGGATGGCGCTTATTTATCAGGATATACTTGGTAAACTATTTCAAAGCAAATATGGAGGGAATCTTGGAGGATACGCGCGCATCACAGGAATTCGTCTGCCAGAAGTGCGGGATGCCTCTGCCAGAAGAACGGCGGGAATTCCCCTGGTGTGAGTGCGGCTGGAATCTACCCGAAGATCCATTGGACAAACTGAGCGGTTGGAAGCTCAAGATGGAAAAACTGAACCGCTGGCTTGGAGAAAAACAAGCTGCATGGGATTTGCGCTGGTTGAATAGAACCCCCTCCAGGAACTTTGCCTGGGTGATTGCCAATGCGTTCATGTATTTTGTAGGAATGCTTTTTGAGGCAGGGAAAATTCTGTTTTTCATCTTGGTTGTATTAACGGCAATTGCCGGCGTCATCATATTCTTCCAAAACTGCCTGATTTCTCTAATCCCCTTGATTTTTTCGGGATTGATCCTTTATGCCTGGCGCCCTTACAAAGTATGGCTGGGGGAAAAAGCCAAGGTACATCTCGTCGTTCACGACCGTGTTTTGGACGCGGCGCGGGGTGTGGCGGAACGCATGGGAATCTCAGCACCGGTCATCGTCAACTTTTCACCCTGGCCGGTACTCCATACAGGAGGAGTGCTGCGTTTACTTCCATACCCGAAGATCGAGCGACAGATAACGGTTGGACTGCCCATCCTGGCGGCGCTCACGGTCACAGAGTTCAAGGTGCTGATTGGCCATTCTCTGGCAGAGATAACAGGCCTGCGAGCAGTCATATTGCCGGCTGCTGGAAACATTCTGAACCATGTTTGGCGGTTTTTTCGTTTTCTCACGGACAGCTTTTTGTCACTTTTGTTCATAATCATATTCATGATCATTCCATATGGGCTATTCTTAATGACCATTTTTGGAGGCATCGATGTTCCAACCTATGCGCTCAATGTTTTTATAACATTTACTATTCCCCTCGTGTCCGTAATCATTTTTCTCGGCATCCTTTTCTGGCTAATTGCGACCTGGTACCGGCGTGAAATATTGTTAATCGATCGAATGGTCGCCAAATCGTTCGGGCGTAATGCACTTTTACAGGCGTTTCCGAAGCTATGGCTAATTCAGAGAACCTTTCAACGCCAATGGGCAGGAATTACCAACGACTTCCACAGGGATCAAGAAAAGGCGAACTTATACGTCAAGTTCAAACAAGTCTGGGATGGGCTGCCAGATGCCTATAAGGAAAAAGCACTCCAGGAAGTGGCTAGGGATTTTCCCAAATTATTGTATTTCTACCCCACGCTCAGTCACCGCGCAGGCTCCCTGGCCGGCATTCCCGACCGCCTGACAGATACCCGGCCGGCTGATTCGCTCTTACCGGGGATTACGGATACTGGGGCACTCATAACAGATGATCTGTGGAAATAGTGGGAACCTCGTCCAAGTCAGGGCGTCACACAAGAGCCTTGCTCGGGAATCGCGGCAGGGCTCTTTGGTTTCATCTGAACCCCGATCGCAGCCCGTTCCCCCATCGTCAGATCCCGATTTATACTTGAATAATCGCGTAAAAATCTCTATAATGAGTTAAGTTTCAGAAACGGATGCTTTGACCCGAGGCCTGTCTGAGAAGTGGCCGCCTGGCCCAGTGGGCGCAGGTCCCGGCGAGCAAGAGGCGAAACCGACCGTTGCGGTTTCGCTTTTTAATTTCCAACGAGGAAGAATATACTAGCCACCTGACAGTTTGACGTTACAGGTAGTTGAAGAGCGGAACGGAGACA
>CAYLXB010000135.1:1647-2927 GCA_964387495.1 uncultured Anaerolineaceae bacterium | reverse complement strand
GTAGCCCTCATAGACTTGTCCGCCCTCCCGTTCCTGGACGTGGAAACACAGGTACTCCATCTGTTCGCGGTTTGGGGTAAAGGACAGATCAATCTCACCCACCCGTAAATCGTCGGGTACGTGCAGGGCGGCCGCTTTTTGCAGCCAGGGAATTTTCTCGGTTAGTCGATCGATGATTTTTGCCAAATTTCCTCCGCATGTCTCGTGAAAGGATCAATACTCTACTGATCCTTTCACGAGACACCTCCTGCTTTTCGCAGAAGATGTCGCGCTTGCAGGTTTACTGCGATGTCTCGTACCACCATTCCGCGTCGATCACATCCTCCTCTTCCTGTTCGCGAACCGAACGCTTCGGGGAACGGGGGGGCGAGTAGGAAATGGGTGAATCTGGAACGGCTTGCGGCTTTACAGCCGGTTGCGCCTGCCAGGGGCGCAGGCGCAGCAGCAAGCTGACCTGTGCGATCAGCGCCGCGAAAGCAGTGATGACGATGACGCCGGCGAGGGCAAAGATCATAACGACCACGCCTAGCGCCGGACCACGCAGTATGTCAAGGATCGAATTCATACATTCCTCCGAGGTTGGAATAGAGACCGAGGTTGACGACAAAAACGCCCGAGGTGTAAAAACAGTTCTCATCCAGGGGGTGAGAAAAGCAAACGGAGCCTGTTCAAAAAATGTGAAAGGGTTCCATTTGCGTTCCTCATCGCCTCATCCGGTAGCGTTGGATCAGTTCGGTCGCATTGGCCAGAGGGTTAACCAACGACCAGGGATTGAGCAGCGCTTGCTGGAGTAGCATAGCGAAATAACCCAACGGGATCACCAGCCACAGCGCCCAAAGGATGATCGTGGTCACGTTGCTGCGTGTATTTGCGATAACCTGGGCAGCGCTTTCGGTGCTGCCGATCAGCGCTGCCCATTGTTCTGGGGAGAGTTGAGCGGTAGAAGCCAGGTACAGCCGGCTGCCCAGTACCGCCAGTGCATAAATAAAAATCCCAGATTTCACATTCCAGAGAGTGGTTGTTTCCTGCTGGCGAACCAGAAGCGCCACTCCGAGTCCGGTGACCCACATCGCCGCACCGATCCATGGCACCGGTGCGCCCATCCCCCACTGGCTGGCGATCCAGAAAAGTAGGGCTACACCGGTGATCATCTGAGCTGTGCGGGTTTCAACAGGTGTGACCTGTCCCTGCCGTCCATTTCTGGTTGGCCGGAAAGCAGCCCTGCTTTGCACATGAGCGTCGATCCAGACTGCTATTCCAACAGCGCAGGCAAGGCTGAT
>CAYLXB010000135.1:0-1547 GCA_964387495.1 uncultured Anaerolineaceae bacterium | reverse complement strand
CCACTGCACCCGCCGGACCAGTTGGTGATTCCTGGGACAAGTGCAAAACTCTCTTTATGAATGTAAGCGCCGTAGTGGGTCTGACCCAGGTGGCTGGTGATCCAGGCTTTGCTGGCTCCATCCAATGTGGCGGTGGCTTGCAGAGTCGCCACAGCATCGGGTAAGAGCTCTACGTGGCGCAGGCACTCTTTGAATACCTGCCGGGTATCATCAACTCCGTCGTTTACGGCGCTGGCATCGCTGGTTTTACAGTTGGGTATCTCGCCGGCATTTGCCGCCCGGCAGAAATCCTCTTCCTCGTAAATAGGTTCATGCCAGACAAAGATTACCGGAGGGATGGTCACCATCGCCTGCACATCCGCTCCTCGCTTTTCCGGATCTTGCCCGACGACCAGCGGATTGGCCGGCGCCAGTTTTTGGATGGTCAACGTCGGTTGTTGGATGGTCACTTCTGGCCCAGGACAAACCGGAGGTGGTGGGGGCTGGGTTGGGATCACCCCGGAACAGCCACCCGGAATCGAGGCGCAGTTCTGCACGCCGTTGAGGTACATCAGGTAAGCACTGCGCAAAGCCGCATCGTTCCATGACATGGAGAGCAAGTTGGTGATGAAACCCCATCCGGAAAACCAGGTCCAGGCGCTTTCCTGGCCGCTTAGCACTGCGTTCCAGAACTGGCTGGGATCCTGGTACTGTGGGCGCTCCTGTTGGAGCCGGTTCCAATCCAGGCTGTCGCCGGCCACCAATCCCAGAAAGGTGATCATGCTGCCGTAGCCGTTGCTCATCATGCCGGCGGAATTGGCCAAACCGCTTTCCTGTGGATTCATTGCCATGAAGAAAAGGGTCGAGGCCGATGGGAGGACAACCATGTTCCCGTCTGCCGTTTGGAAACGGTGGTAATTGGCATCCAACTGAAGCGATTGCCCTAAAGGCAGATCCACATTCATCCAGGAAGGTGTTTCGGTAGTAACACCGAGGTCGACTACGTCTGAGCGCAGGTTGCCGTTTTCATCGAACACTTCGCTCCATGGGCTTGGATCCTGTGCGGAGACCGGAGAGAGCGGAATCACGCTCAAGAGGATTGCCAGGATGAGACCTAAGCGGAGGACATTTCTCATTGCTGGCCTTCCTTGCCTACCCGTTCTTTCAACACCTGCACTTCCGGTTCAAGCAGGAAGCGGTCGAACTTCCACCCATCCTCCGTTTTGAGAACCAGAACGTAAGCCTCATCTTCTGTCTTGTTGCTGCCCGGCAGTGGCTCGGAGAGTTTGATCGCAACACGCCATACTTGCTCTTTAGCTGTCGAGGAAACACGCTCAAGCGCATCGACGTCCGCCTGAACCTCTGCGTTCGTTTCTTGATATTTCTGCCACAGGCGATCTGCACCCATGCGGGCGAGTGCACAGCCGCTTTCCGTGCTGGCGGCGCAGAAACGGTTCAACCAGGCGTCCTTTCCCTCGTTCACGCTAATTTGGAAGAAAGCGCGCGTTCCAACGACTGCCGCGTTGGTTATCTCGGCTTCTTCTGGTGAGGGAGTGGCAGGTTCCCCT
>CAYLXB010000134.1:0-3020 GCA_964387495.1 uncultured Anaerolineaceae bacterium | reverse complement strand
CATTTTTTCTCCTGGAATGTAAAAGTGTTCCCACAGGAGTACATCCCGTGGGAAGAAGGAGAATCTGCTCCGGAAAAATTTCACAACCTCTGCGATTCTGGCACGGGGTGTTCCGGTTGTGGGATGTGGGGGATGTCTAGGCTTATTCTAGCAATTTTCCTCCCGAAAAGCAAGCATGTTGGTTTGCCGGGGCAATGCTTCGGTGCGGCCCCAAAATTTTCCTTGTATTTCACCCGGAAGCGTGTATAATATGCATACCTTAAAGGCGATGATGGGAACGAGTAAACCCTCGAAACGCACAGCGAGCCCGGGATTGGTGTGAGCCGGGTGCGCCGGTGGGGTTGAAAATCATCCCGGAGCCGCGCGCTGAAACCGGACCCTCGGTTCGAGAGTAAGCCAGCCGGAACCATCCACCGTTATCTGGATGCGGGTATAAGCTTATCGGCCGTACCCGGCCGAGTGCCTGCCTCTGGCAGGAATCGGGGTGGTACCGCGGGCCATTGCGCTCGTCCCTGGAAATTGGGATGGGCGTTTTATTTTGCCCATCGGCATCTTTTGACCGGAGAGTTCCTATGTTCAAACCAGTTCCTCCCAAGCTCGATGTGACCGACATGGAAGGCGCCATCCTCAAGTTCTGGCGCAGTACAGACGTCTTCAGGAAGACCGTCGAACAGCGCCGGGGCGGCCCGGAATACGTCTTCTACGAGGGGCCGCCCACCGCCAACGGCAAGCCGGGCGTCCACCATGTGCTCGCCCGCGCTTTCAAGGACATGTTCCCCCGTTACAAGATCATGCGCGGCTATCATGTCTCGCGCCGCGGCGGCTGGGATACCCACGGCCTGCCGGTGGAGATCGAGGTCGAAAAGCAGTTGGGCTTCACCAATAAGCAGCAGATCGAAGACTACGGCATCGACCGCTTCAACGAACTCTGCCGCAAATCGGCCTTCACCTACATCCAGGACTGGGGGCGCCTGACCGAGCGTATTGCCTTCTGGGTGGATCTGGATACCGCCTATGTCACCTACGAGAACGACTACATCGAGTCGGTCTGGTGGATCCTCAAGAATTTCTGGGAGCGGGGGCTGCTCTACCAGGGCTTCAAGGTCGTGCCTTACTGCCCGCGCTGCGGCACGCCTCTCTCTGACCATGAGGTTGCCCTGGGGTACGAAGAGGTTTCCGACCCCTCGATCTTCGTGCGCATGCCGCTTGTGGACCGCCCCGACACCTCCTTGCTGGTCTGGACGACAACGCCCTGGACCCTGCCCGGCAACGTGGCCGTGGCTGCCCACCCGGATGTGGACTACGTGACGGTCGAGCGCAGCCTGCCCGATAACGGCACAGAACGCCTGATCCTGGCTGCGGCCCTGGTCGGGAAGATCTTCCATGGCGAGGAAGTCAAGGTTGTGGAAACCTTCAAAGGCCGGAAACTCAAAGGCCAGAAATATCAACCCTTGTTTACCTTCCTGCCGCCCGATAAACCCGCCTACCATGTCGTGATGGGTGATTTCGTCACCACCGAAGACGGCTCCGGCCTGGTGCACATGGCGCCGGCCTTCGGCGCGGAAGACATGCAGGCGGCGCTCGAGTTCGACCTGCCCGTCCTGATGACCGTCGCCCCCGACGGCACCTTCATCCAGGAGGTGCGCCCCTGGCGCGGCATGTTCGTCAAGGATGCCGACCCGCTCATCACCCAGGACCTGGACGCCCGCGGCCTGATGTTCCGGACCGAGCCCTACACCCACACCTATCCGTTCTGCTGGCGCTGCCACACGCCGCTCCTGTACTACGCGCGTGCCACCTGGTACATCCGCACCAGCCAGTTCAAGGACCGCCTGGTCGCCAACAACGAGCAGATCAACTGGGTGCCCGAGCACATCAAGCACGGCCGCTTTGGCAACTGGCTGGAAAACAACGTGGACTGGGCGCTGGGCCGCGAGCGCTACTGGGGCACGCCCCTGCCGGTCTGGGAGTGCGAATCCTGTAAACACCAGCTCGCCGTTGGCTCGCGTGCCGAACTCTCCGAAAAAGCCGGCCAGGACCTGGGCGGCCTCGAACTGCACCGCCCGCATGTGGACAACATCACCTTCCCCTGCCCGGAATGCAAGGGCAGCATGCACCGCGTCCCCGAACTGATCGACTGTTGGTTCGACTCCGGTTCCATGCCGGTGGCGCAGTGGCACTACCCCTTTGAAAACCAGGAAAAATTCACCGAACAGTTCCCGGCTGATTACATCTGCGAGGCCGTCGACCAGACGCGCGGCTGGTTCTACTCCCTGCACGCCATCAGCACCCTGCTCTTCGACCGGCCCTGTTTCATGAATAATATCTGCCTGGGCCTGATCCTGGATGGCGAAGGCCAGAAGATGTCCAAGAGCAAGGGCAATATCATCGACCCGTGGGACGTGCTCAACACCCAGGGCGCGGATGCCTTCCGCTGGTATCTCTACACCGCCAGCCCGCCCGGCCAGGAGCGCCGCTTCTCGGTCGACCTGGTCAGCGAGGTGGTGCGCAATTTCACGCTCACCCTCTGGAACGTGTATTCGTTCTTCGTCACCTATGCCAGCCTGGACAGATGGCAGCCCTCTGCCGCGCCCGCCCGCTCATCGTCCCTGCTCGACCGCTGGCTGCTCTCCACCCTCAACACTCTGGTGCGGGATGTCACCACCGCCTACGAGACCTATGACGTCCCCGGCGCCACCCGCCCCCTGCAGGACTTCGTCGAGAACCTCTCCACCTGGTACCTGCGCCGCTCGCGCCGCCGCTTCTGGAAGTCCGAGTCGGATGCCGACAAGCAGTCGGCCTACCAGACCCTCTACACTGCCCTGGTCACCCTGGCCAAACTGCTGGCCCCGGCCATGCCCTTCCTGGCCGAGGAACTCTACCAGAACCTGGTGCGTTCGCTGGATCCCGAGGCGCCCGAGTCGGTGCACCTCTCGCTCTGGCCCACCTTCGACCCGGCTCGGATCGACGAGACCCTGAACAGCGACATGGCCGCCGTCATGCGCCTGGTTTCGCTCGGC
>CAYLXB010000133.1:0-3095 GCA_964387495.1 uncultured Anaerolineaceae bacterium | reverse complement strand
CAGGCCGCTGCGCAGTGTGAATGTGTATTGTTTCTTGTCAGCCGAGACGCTCCAGGAACTTGCCAGGTCGGGGATGGGGGCGTTGGTTGTGGGATTGATCCGGGTCAGACCGCTGAATAGCTGGTTGACGATGATCAGGGCATCCCCGGCGGCCAGGGCCGGATCGATTGAAGCAGGTTCAGGGGTGGCGATCCTTACCGAGGTAAAAGGGTTGGCGATCGAGCGCAAGCCTGGCTGGTATGCGCTGGCCGCGAGCGGGGTTGAGACGAGCATCAACCCGGCCAGTACCAAGATGGTGAACCATTTGTGTTTCATATTACTCCTCCTTGCAAGGGAATATGACGTAAAAGTAGTCGTCCACACAGCCCATGATGCGCTGCATAGACTGATCGGGCGGAAATGGGTCGCAGGGTCTCTGATCACAAAAGGTTCTGGAAATATCTCCTCCTTGGGTTATTCCCATGCCGCGATGCGCTTGCATAACCTGAACAGCAAACTGTTCCTGTCCTGACTCTAAATATAGCCAGCCCAGGTACCCCCTTCAAGTGACGAATGTCATATCCACCAGCCCGTCCTGATTCGGGTCAGCGGGCGGTCAAATCCTGGAAGAACTCGATCACGTTCTGGTCCGGGTCGCAGATATACAGCCAGCGGGCATGCCCCGGCGCCTCCAGCGGGCCGGCAGCCAGGTTCAAGCCGCGCTCCCGGATCATTGCCAGCGTCCGGTCCAGGTCTTCGCTTTGCAGGGCCAGGTGCGGGCACAGGTGCGGGCGCACCGCCTGCGGTTGGAATGATTGTGGCCGGTTGTCTTTCGAGAGGGCCTGGATCAACTCCAGGTTCCCGCCCTCCGCTTCCAGGAAGGCAAAAGCCTCGTGTACGTTCTCGTCCAGCGCTGTGGATTTCAACCGGAATCCCAGGTTTTCCACGTAGAACCGGATGGCGCTCTCCAGGTCGGAGACTTCGATGGCATAATGGTCGATTTTCATGGTCATTTCCTTTGATTGGGTCTCGGCGGGCGTGTCTCGTGCCGTAACCCTGATTATACGCCCACGGCAAAGTCCTGATAAAATTAAGTCATCTTATATTTAGGAGTGTCCCATGAGTCACCTGCCGATGGATAAAAGCCGCGATTCGGAACCCATCCGCCTCTTCAAGTCCGATTTCCTGGAATTCTTCACCCACATCAGCCCGGTTGCTATCCTCGTGCTCTGGCTGCCGGTCATTGCGCTGCTGATTATTTTTTCTGGGGCCTCTTCGGCGGTCATCCTGCTCGGCCTGCTGGCCGGCCTGTTCCTGTGGACTTTTGCGGAGTACACCCTGCATCGCTTCCTGTTCCACTATCCGGCACGCGGCCCGCGGGCTGAGCGTATATTCTTCCTGTTTCACGGTGTCCATCATGCCCAGCCGCAGGTCAAGACCCGCCTGGTCATGCCTTTCCCGGTCAGCATTCCGCTGGCGGCCCTGTTCTATGGCCTGTTCCACCTGGTGCTGGCGGTGTTGTTCAGGTCTCCGCAGTGGGTCAACCCGCTCATGGCCGGCTTCATGATCGGCTACCTCATTTACGACCTGGCCCACTACGCAACGCATCACTTCCCCATGCGCCGCGGCTATTTCAAATACCTCAAACGCTATCACATGGCGCACCACTACAAAAGTCCCGGCACGCGCTATGGTGTCAGTTCACCGCTCTGGGATTATGTCTTCCGCACAACCGGAGGAGAGTTGTAAAAATCCTGCCCTGGTTTTGGGATACTGAAACCGCCCCCTTTGCAATATCAATCACAAGTCCCCGCCGGCCGGCGGGGACTTGTGCCAGGGAATGTTCATTTATCGCTTTTTCTGTTTACCACAGGCGGATCACCTGCCCGGGGTAGATCAGGTTGGCGTTCGTGATGGCCGGGTTGAGTGCGGCCAGGTTCTCCCAGGTGGTTCCAAAGCGGGCCGCGATGGATTTCAAGGTATCGCCTCTCTGCACGATATAGGTCGAAATGCCCGCCGGGAGTGTGATCTGCTGCCCGGCGTAGATCCGGTTGGGGTCCCAGATCTGCGGATTGGCTTGCAGGATCGCCTCCACGCTGGTGTTGAAACGCGCTGCAAGGATGCGCAGGGTCTCACCTTTCTGGATGGTGTATGCCTGGCCGCCGGGTGGCGGCGGCGGGGGTGGCACACTCCCGCCCGGCAGGGGGACGATCATGCGTTGGCCTTCGTAGATCAGGTTGATGTTGGTGATGTTCCGGTTCAGTGACAGCAGGGTCTCCATGTTGGTGCCAAAAAGTTCTGCCACTGACTTCAGTGTATCACCGCGTGCAACGATGTAGATATCATACCCGTTGCTGCCGTGGATGACAACCCCCGGCATGAGCAATACCTGCCCGGGGTAGATCAGGTTGACATTGCTCAGGTTGTTGGCCAGCTGTAAGGCTGCCACCGTGGTGCCGCAGCGCTCCGCGATGCTGCGCAGGGTATCACCCCTGGCGACCGTGAAATTCCCGCCGCACACTGCCGAACCGGCCAGGGCACCGGAGACTGGCACCAGCGAGGCAAGCAGGATGAGCGCTGTCAGGGCGGCCTGGATTATCTTCTTGGTGGACATACGGAACCTCCGAAAAAAAAAGAATAGGGCGGTAACAGCCAATAGATGTCAACCGGCCCGAAAAAGTTCCTGTTATGTCCCCCATGGGTTGTCAATTCAAAGATCGGTGTCCTTCCAGGCAGGTTACCCCCTGCGGACCGACTACTGCACTGTGCAGCACTCCGGCCGGCAGATCCAGCCGGTCCCCCGGCCGGAGTGTAATCCGCTCGTCCGTAACAGGCAGAATGAATGTGATCGAGCCCCTCACGACGTAGATCACCTTGTGATACGGGTGTGTATGCGGCAGGTACAACTCGTTTGGCCCGTTGGCCCAGTCGTAAAACGCCAGGCCCTCGCCCTGCAGCCTGGCGCTCAGAACGATCATCGTCGGCGGTGTGGAACCTTCCCAGGGGGTGACTGTGATACAGGTCTGCATTCTTTCTCCGCTGGCTATTATAATTCTCTCTTGTATGGCGTTCTCAAGAATGATTGACAAGTAGACAAAAAGACCCTTCTCGATAAA
>CAYLXB010000132.1:0-3113 GCA_964387495.1 uncultured Anaerolineaceae bacterium | reverse complement strand
TCACCAGCAAAATGAGCACGAGCAAGTGTGTCTTTTTCACCTGGACTCCGGTATATAGTGCGGCTACCCCGTTACGCCATCGATGGGGGCGACGTCTCTACCTGAGCGGCAGGCGGGGCACAACCCGAAGAGCTGCAACCAGTGGTCGCGGATTGCGAAGCCGGTCTGGTTGCCGATGCGCTCAAACAGGTCGGCGAGGTCGTCGCCGCCGAATGGCTGGACCACGCCGCAGGCGGAGCAAACCAAAAAATGCTGGTGACCTTGAGTGGCGGGCAGCACGCGCCGGCAGCTCTCGTCGTGGTGCAGGCGCTGGATCAGGCCGAGCTCCTCCAGTTTCTGGAGGGTGCGATAGACGGTGACCAGCCCCAGGCCGGGGATTTCGGCGCGCGCGGCGTCGAAAATCTCGACAGGGTCGAGGGCGCGCTGGCTGGATAGCAACACGCGCACGATCACCTCGCAGCGCTCGCTGCGGCGGTAACCGCTGGCTTGCAATTGTTCCAGCCATTGGCTGGCGATGTTCTCGCGGGTGGCAGGTGGCATGGCATCCACTCTCTTAATGAAAATGATTTTCATTATCATATTAAAAAGCTCACCTGTCAAGGAGGCAGTTCCCCATCCGGCATGATACACTTTGCCTATGGAGCCTCAAGGCGGCGAATTCCCCGGCAAAGTGAGGGTGACCTTCCTCGGCGTGACCAGCCTGTTGATCGAGGACGGCCAGACATGCCTGTTGACCGACGGTTTTTTCAGCCGGCCCTCGCTGGCGCACGTGGCGCTCGGCAGGCTGGCCCCGCAGCCGGAGCGCATTGCGCGTGGGCTGGCGCGCGCGGGCATCCAGCGGCTGGACGCGCTGCTGGTGGGACACTCGCATTACGACCACGCCCTCGACGCACCCGAGGTGGCGCGCCGCACTGGCGCGCTGCTGGTGGGCTCCGCATCGACGGCCAACCTGGCGCGCGGCTGGAGCCTGCCAGACTCCCGGTGGCTGGTGGCACAGCCGGGCGAGGTGTTGCGCTTTGGCGCGTTCCGCGTGCGCCTGTTGCCCTCCGCTCACGTGCAGCCCAATGCGGCGGCAGGCGAGATCGCCAGGCCGCTTGCCCTGCCGGCGCGCGGCTGGGAGCTCAAAGACGGGGGGTGCTTCACCATCCACGTGGAGCACCCGGGCGGCAGCCTGTTGGTGCAGACGAGTGCCGGGTTTATCCCCGGGGCGCTCGACGAGGTGCGGGCGGACGCGGCGTTTCTCGCGCTGGGGATGCTCGGCAGCCATTCAGAGAGCTACCGCCGGGCGTATTTCGATGCGCTCGCGGGGGTCACCGGGGCTCGCGTGGTTTACCCCCTCCATCACGATGATTTCTTCCGCCCGCTGGAAGAGCCGCTGCGCCGGATGCCACCCTGGCTGGACAACGTCGACCGGGCGCTGCGCTCGCTGCAAAACTGGGCTACGGAGCATGGCGTGACGTACCGGGAGCTTCCGCCCTGGCGGGCGACACCGTTGTGGTAAAGGGATTGGGAATACGCCAGCGATCCACCAACCACCCGGACACCCGGGCGCAAAGAAAGACGCCGTGGGGCAGACCCGTGTGTCCGCCTGGCGTGTTTCGGCGGCGAAACCCCGCGAACTTTGGGTCTGAGCCCGGTGTTTACCCCCGCCCGAATCGTGCTCCTCCCCTTCAGGGGAGGTCGGTTGGGGTCCTTCACCTCCCCTTCAGGGGAGGTTGGGAGGGGTCTTTCTCCTCCCCTTCAGGGGAGGTTGGGAGGGGTCTTTCTCCTCCCCTTTGTATAGACCGGAGACATGGGTAACAATCGTTCGGGGACATAGGTAACACATGGATTCTTTAAGGTTGATCTTCCTGGCGGAGATCAATCTGTTTGACCTTCATTGTACAGAAAAAGACATCAAAGATGCCATCATTTTCGGCGGGTCGCAGGGCGACGGGCTGGTGGCGAAACGCTTTGCCCACCCGAAAACAGTGATTGTGAAAGAAGATTTTGCCCGAGTCATCCACTTTGCGGATGAGGTCATTGGGCTCATAGGTCACTGGTGGCAGAATGGCAGGAAAGGGGCGCGGCGATGGCTGGTAGCGCGTGCTGGGGGTGGCCAGTTGAAGCGCCTCATGTGGGCGGAGGTAGTTGTAGATCTGCTGCCAGGCATCAAAGTGCGCCTGGCTTTCCGCCAGGGTGGACATGGCGTGACGGGAAATCACTTCGTTGAGTAAGGATCGGTTGAGGCGTTCGTCTTTGCCTTGGGTCTGCGGATGGTAAGGACGACTGTGAGAGACGGCGATCCCCAGCCGCAGCAGCCAGCTGGTGAAGATGGTGTGGTGACTATCTTGATCATCGCCCCAGGGGGGGCCATTATCCATCAGCAGGCGTTCCGGCAGCCCATACTGCTCAAAAATGGCCGTCAATTGGCTTTTCACGGTGGCATGGGTCTCATTCGGGCAAGCTTTGAGACCGACCAAAAAGCGGGAATGGTCATCGAGCACGGTCAGCGGATGGCAGTAACCACCTGCCTGCAGGGCAAAGTAGCCTTTGAAATCCATTTGCCACAGTTCATTGGGCCGTTCGCGCTCGAAGCGCTGGAAGGGTTTGTGTTTCGCTGCCTCCTGCGGATCGATCTGTCCCTCGCGCCGCAGAATAGCCGTGATCGTGCTGGCCGCGGGCACCGCCTGGCAGCCCTGGTTCTGTAAGACACGCCGGATCTTGCGCCCACCCCAAGCCGGATGTGCCTCCCGCACGCTCAACACCCGCTGCTCCATTGCCTGGTCCGTTTGTTCCGGACTGTGGTTGGGGCGGCGCGACTGTTCGAGCAGTCCCCCCGCCCCTCCTTCCCGCTCCCGCTTGAGCCATTTGTAGGCTGTCTTACGGCTAATCCCGTATTCCCGGCACAGCCCACTGAGATTCACCCCTGCCTCTTTCGCCCGTTCGATAAACTCTGCCCGTTGTGACATGGTCGTTGTTTCCTTCCACGGCATGACGGCGTTCCTCCTCATGCCTGATTCTAGCAACTGTTACCTATGTCTCCGAACAGGTGTTACCTATCTCCCCGGTCTATACAAGGTGGAAGGGCGGGTGACGGAGGAAGCACTGGCAAAGCTGGCCGGAGGGGTTGA
>CAYLXB010000131.1:0-3163 GCA_964387495.1 uncultured Anaerolineaceae bacterium | reverse complement strand
CTCACCAGCCTGCCGGTGGCGGTCATCACCAACGGTTCGCTGTTATACTTGCCGGAAGTGCGTGAAGAATTGTCTGCCGCCGATGCCGTCCTCCCCTCGCTCGACGCTGGTACCCCCGAACTGTATCGTCGCATCAACCGCCCGCATCCACAGGCGACCTTTCCGCGGCTGGTGGATGGGTTGGCGGCCTTTCGCCAGGCATACCGTGGCCTGCTCTGGCTGGAAGTGATGCTGGTGCGCGGCCTGAACGATGGCGAAACTGCCCTGCGGGATATTGCTTTGCTTTTGGAGCGCATCCGTCCGGACCAGGTGCATCTCGTCCTGCCCGCCCGTCCCCCTGTTGAGCCCTGGGTCAAGCCGCCGGATGCAGAGGGGCTGATGCGGGCCCAGGCCATCCTGGGGCAGGGTGCACAGGTCGTCACGCCTGCGCACGGTGAGGTTGTCATCCAGCCGGGTGAAGACTTGGCCGAAGCCCTCCTGAACATCATCACCCGCCACCCGCTGCGTGAGGACGAACTGCCGCTCATGCTTGGGCAGGCATATGCCGAAGAAGCGCTCTCGGCCCTCGAAAAACTCAGGCAGCGCAAGCAGGCCCAGGTCGTGGAAAGATACGGGTTGCGCTTCTGGAGCGCCTCCGAGGCGTACTATCCAAACAATGCTCAAACATAGGAGCTTTACATGACGTTGCTGGACGACTTGCTGAATTCACTCCCCGGGGATGCCCCCGTCCGTTCCGTGCTGGTCGGGGCGCACTGGACCATGGTTTGCTCCCGTTATGCCGCGCTGGCCTCCACCGCCATGGGCTGCCATCCCCACGGCCTGGAGGGCGTACGTGACGTGGGTCACCTGCACGAAAAGACTGCGCGTGAGTTGGCGGAGTATGCCCGCTCCGAAAACCCCCTGGAAGTGAGCATTGGGGTGGCGGCCATCAACTCCCTGCTGGACGTGGACGAGAGCCGTTGTGTCCAGATCAACGCCTCGGAAGTGCTGGCCGAACGCGGCCGCGGCAAGACCGTTGCCTTGGTCGGGCATTTCCCTTTCATCTCCAAGCTCAAGACCCAGGTTGGGCGGTTGTGGGTCATCGAACAACACCCGGCAGAGGGGGAATACCCCGCTGGGGCCGCGCCTGAACTCCTGCCCCGGGCCGACATCATTGCCATCACCGGTAGCGCGCTGGTCAACGGCACCCTGGACGGCTTGCTGTCCGTCTGCCCGCCTGGTGTTCCGGTCATGCTGCTGGGACCGAGCACCCCGCTTTCGCCGGTGCTCTTCGAACATGGCGCAGCGATCCTTTCCGGAGCCCGCATTGTGGACGAAAACGCGGCCGCCCTCACCATCAGCCAGGCAGCCTCCTTCCGCCAGGTGGCCGGGGTAAAATTACTCACTATCACAAAAGAAGAAGGATAATGCCTGTGGAATTCATCCTGCATCCCATCGGTGTCATTCATTCCCCCTTCACCGAAAAATCCAGCACCCCCATCCAGCCCAGCCGCTCGCAGGCCCTCGGGCTGGTCGAGGTCGATCCGGAGTACGTTGAAGGCCTGCTCGACATCGAAGAATTTTCGCACATTATCCTGCTCTATGCTTTCCATCAATCCAGCGGCTACTCCCTGCGGGTCGAACCTTTTCTGGACGACCGGGAACACGGCCTGTTTGCCACCCGTTATCCCTGCCGCCCCAACCCGCTTGGCCTTTCCGTTGTCCGGCTGGTCTCCCGGCAGGGGAATACCCTGACCATCCAGGGTGTGGATGTGCTGGATGGCACCCCTCTTTTGGACATCAAACCCTACGTGCCGGATTTCGACCTGCAAAGGGATGTAAAAGCCGGCTGGTATGAGCACCGGAGCAAAGCCTGACCATGTCCAAAGCCCTGATTGGCATCTTTCTTTTTATTGCCTGTCTGCCTGCCCAGTTGCGCAGCTCGCAGCCGGGGTATACAGATGGCGCTGTTGCCCGTGCTGTTCTGTTCTATTCGCCCGCCTGCGGCCATTGCCACTATGTCATCACCGAGACCCTGTCTCCTATGGCCGAACAGTACGGCGGTCAACTGCAGATCTATGGCATTGACATCACGACCCGGGAAGGGCAGGCCCTCTTCCATTCGACGATCGAATATTTCAACCTGGAAGGTGCCGGGGTCCCCTTCCTGGTCATTGGGAACCAATACCTGATCGGCTCGCGGAACATCCCCGAACGATTCCCCGCTCTGGTTGCCTATCACCTGGCACGGGGCGGGGTTGACAGTCCCAAGAATCCCGGCCAGGAAGAAATGCTGACGCCGCAGGTCACCGCAACGACCACACCAACTGTTCAAACCGGCCCCTAACCTTCAGCTGCCCTCCCCCTCACTACTCAAACCCAGACGGCATCCCCTGCTCCCCTGGCGCAAGACATGCCCACTCCTGTGCCTGTTGCCAGCCCCGTTCCCGCGGCTGAACCCATCCCCACGGCCGGCCCCGTCCTTGTTCCCACCCTTTCCCCCCTGGCTTGGGACGACTCCACCCTCACCGTGCAGGAACGCTTGGCGCTTGACCCTGCAGGCAACACCCTTGCCATCCTTGTCCTCCTGGGGATGCTTGTAGCCGTGGGCTTTTCCGGCCTGAATTTCCACCGCCTGTCAGGCAGGGCGCTTGGCGGCTTCCAGGCCTGGCTCGTCCTGGCGCTATGCCTGATCGGTCTGGGCGTGGCTGCTTACCTGGCTTTTGTAGAGACCACCCACACCGAAGCCGTTTGCGGCCCGGTGGGTGACTGTAATACCGTCCAGCAGAGCGAGTATGCGCGCCTGTTTGGCATTCTGCCCATCGGCGTGCTGGGAATTGCGGGGTATATTGCCATCATCATCGCCTGGTTTATCAATCAATACTCAAGAGGCAGGCTGGCCGATTATGCTGCCCTGGCCATGCTGGGCATGACCGCATTTGGCACGCTGTTTTCCATCTACCTGACTTTCCTGGAACCTTTCGTTATTGGCGCCACCTGCGCCTGGTGTTTGACATCTGCAATGATTATGACCCTCCTCCTGCTGCTCTCCCTTCGATCGGGAAGGCTTGCTTTCAGCAGGTTGATTCAATCTCAAAAGAGAAAAAAGTAAGGCCAGCCTGCACCTCTTCTATGGCGTTCTCAAGAATGATTGACAAGTAGACAAAAAGACCCTTCTCGATAA
>CAYLXB010000130.1:0-3310 GCA_964387495.1 uncultured Anaerolineaceae bacterium | reverse complement strand
CCGCCTCTTCTGGGCAGCGCGTGAGGTCGGTCTTGCGGTCATCGGCGGCCTGCTGGCCCTGTTCATCTTCTGCCGCCGCTATAAACAGGATTTCTCCTGGTGGGTGGACCTGATCGCTCCCAGCCTGGCGCTGGGACAGGCCATCGGCCGCTGGGGAAATTACCTGAACCAGGAACTGTACGGCGCGCCGACCAACCTGCCCTGGAAACTCTATATTTCCCCCGACCGCCGCCTGCCCGGCTTCCTGGAAGTCGAATACTACCATCCCCTCTTCCTGTACGAATCGCTCTGGAACCTGGCCAACATGGCTTTCCTGCTCTGGTTCGGACACCGCTACGCGGACCGTCTCAAGCAGGGGGATGTGTTCCTGTTTTACCTGGTCATCTACCCGCTCGGCCGCTTCCTGATGGATTTCCTGCGCCTGGACGCCTCGCAGCTGGGCGGCATCAACGTCAACCAGACCGTGATGGCGATCATTACCGTCTGCGCGGCTGCGTTGTTGGTCTGGCGCCACCGCCCTGCCTCCCCGGCGGGCCAGGCTGAGTGATCGTGATGGTCGTGATCCCCCGATGGCGGCCATACTTTTGTCCGATTGAAAGGCGGCATCCCTGCCGTTACGCTGAATCATAGAGACCCTGCATGATACAAACAGAAGACCTCAGCAAACAGTTTGGCGATTATTGGGCCGTGGATGGCATCACCCTGGATGTCCAGCCGGGGCAGATCCTGGCCCTGCTGGGCCAGAACGGCGCCGGCAAGACGACCACGGTGCGCATGCTCACCGCGCTCCTGCGCCCCACGCGCGGCTGGGCGCGCGTGGCCGGCTATGACATCGCCGGCGAGGGCGAACAGGTGCGGGCTTCGGTCGGCGTCCTGACCGAACAGCACGGCCTGTATACCCGCATGACCGGGGAAGAGTACCTCGATTTTTACGGCCAGGTCTACCGCCTGGACGCGGCCGCCCGCCGCTCCCGCAGCCGCTACCTGCTGGAATACTTCGGCCTGGAGGGCGCCGCCCGCCAGCGCACCGGTGAGTATTCGAAAGGCATGCGCCAGAAACTGGCCCTGGCGCGCGCCCTGCTCCACGAGCCGCCCGTCCTGCTGCTGGACGAGCCGACCTCTGCCATGGATCCCGAAAGCGCCCGCCTGGTGCGGGATGAGATCGCCAGCCTGCGTTCCTCCCGGCGCACGATCATCATTTGCACCCACAACCTGGCCGAGGCCGAATCACTGGCCGACCATGTCGCCATCATCTACCGGGGCCGCATCCTGAAGTCCGGCACGCTGGACGAACTGAAGCAGGGCATCCTGGGCCCGCTGGAATATGAGGCCCGCCTGGCGCAGGCCTGGAGCCCGGACGGGATGCGCTTTCCCGAGGGGGTGCATGTCAGCGCCCGGGGCGGCGACTGGTTGAGATTCCAGGTCGACCGGCCGGAACAGACCAACCCCCTCCTGCTGCGCTCCCTGCTTGCCGGGCAGGCACCCGTGCTTGCTTTCCAGGAAGTCCCGCGCAGCCTCGAGCAGGTCTACCTGGCCGTCATGGCCGAGGCACAGAGGTGAGCATGGCTGCACAACTTGCCCCCATCTGGCTCATCTTCAAGCGCGAACTGCGTGACCAGCTGCGCGATTGGCGCATCCTGGTGCCGATGTTTCTCCTGACCGCCGCCTTCCCCTTCCTGGTCAGGGAGGGGTCTGTGCTGGTGACGGATTTCACCGCCAAGTACGGCGGCGGGCTGATCGGCGAACGCATCACGCCCTTCTTCATGCTCATCACCGGCTTCCTGCCGATCACCATCTCCCTGGTCATGTCGCTGGAGGCTTTTGTGGGCGAGAAGGAGCGCGGCACCATCGAACCGCTCTTGAGCACGCCGCTCAAGGACTGGCAGTTGTACCTGGGAAAACTGCTGTCCGGGACGGTGCTTCCCCTGGTGGCCGGGTATGGCGCCATCGGCATGTATCTGTACCTGATCTTTCGCTCCGGCCTGAAAATTCCCCCGGCGGATATCCTGATCCAGACCCTGGTGCTGACCGCGGTGCAGGCCTTTTTGATGGTGGCGGCTGCCATCACCGTTTCCATGCAGTCCACCTCCGTGCGCGCCGCCAACCTGCTGGCCTCCTTTATCATCATCCCGGTTGCCATCCTGATCCAGGGCGAGACCATGCTTATGTTCTGGGGCACCAACCAGGTGCTCTGGCTGGCCGTGCTGGTGGTGGTCGTGCTGGCGGGCCTGCTGGTGCGCCTCGGGCTGTCCCATTTCCAGCGCGAGTACCTGCTTGGCCGCGAGATCGATGTGCTCAACCTGCGCTGGATCGGGCGCACGTTCTGGAGCGCTTTCTCGGGCGGCCGCCGGTCTGTGCCGGCCTGGTATGCCGGGGTGCTCTGGCCCACCCTGTGGAGACTGCGTCTCTCCCTGCTCCTGGTGCTGGTGCTTGGCTCGGCGGGCACAGCGGCCGGTTATTTCGGGGCGGACAGGTACCTGTCGGAATTTTTAAGCGCCCTCACGCCCGAAAAAATGCCCGCTGCGATCCAGGAGTTGCAGTCCACGATCGGGATGGAAATGACCGGCCTGGATATTTCGGTCTCCTACATCCTCGGTCACAACCTGAGTGCCATATTCTTCATCATGCTGGCCGGCCTGTTCTCTTTCAGCGTGCTCGGGTTGCTGCTTTACGTGATGAATACGGGTTTGATCGGCGTGGCTCTGGCCCTGGCCCCGTTCATCGGATTCTCCCCGGCTTCATTGCTTCTGACCGGCATTCTCCCGCACGGGATCTTCGAGATTCCGGCCGTGATCATTTCCACGGCGGCCGTCCTGCAGATGGGCGCTGTGCTGGTGACGCCCACCACGCTCAAGACCATGGGGGAGGTGATGCTTGAGTGCCTGGCCGACTGGCTGAAGGTGACCCTCGGCCTGGTCCTGCCCCTGTTGCTGCTGGCGGCGGTCATCGAAACCTATGTTACTCCGGCGTTGTTGTTGTCTTCCATGCGCTGAAGTGGAAAGGGTTGCCATGCCAAAAGTCATTATCCTCGGCTCTTCCAATGCCATCCCCGACCAGGACCACGAAAACACGCACATGGCCGTGATGGCCGGGGAACATACGGTCATGATCGACTGCGCCAGCAATCCCATCCTCCGCCTGCAGCAGGCCGGGGTTGATTTCCATTCCCTGACAGACCTGATCTTGACGCACTTCCACCCCGACCACGTCTCCGGCGTGCCTCTGCTCCTGATGAACATGTGGCTGATGGGCCGCCGCCGCCCGCTCACCATTTACGGCCTGCACCACACCCTCGACCGCATGGAAAACC
>CAYLXB010000129.1:0-3372 GCA_964387495.1 uncultured Anaerolineaceae bacterium | reverse complement strand
TCTGCGGCTCCAAGGAAGGGCAGGATGCCTTCAACCCGGTCAAGGGTTCCATCCCGGCGCGCAGTGACGGTGACAAGACCCTCTACGACGAATACCTGCAATCGGCCATGGCCGACTGGGCCAAGGACCGCATCGTCGGATCGCTGGCGCATGGCGTGGTTGCCAATGATTCATGGAAGAACGAAATCAACACTTCCCTGGGCATCTTCCTGACGGACAAGAACGTGGATGCCTTCCAGGCATCGCTGGTGACCGCCTGCGCGAGCTCGGGTCCCTGCAAGTAGCAAGCTCCTTCTCAACTCACCGGAGGGGGAAATCTCCTCCCTCCGGTGAGCGCTGGATGGTTTCCTTTACAGCTTCGTAGTGTTTTATTAAGGAAAATGGTGCCCCGGATGCGATCGAAGAAAGAGAACTGGCAAGCCTTCCTGCTGGTGCTGCCTTCCATTCTTGCCGTGGCAGTTTTTGTTTACGGTTTTATCGCCTGGTCGGGGCGCGTTTCCCTGAGCAAGTGGAAAGGCCTGACCCCCGACTATACCTGGACGGGTCTGTCCAATTATGTTGAACTTTTCCACGACCCGCGATTTGCGATCGACGTGCGCAACACGCTGATCTTTACCGTCATTTTTGTGTTTGGGTCGCTGGTTTTAGGCTTGCTGTTGTCACTTTTACTGGATACCGGTCTGCGCGGAGAGGGCATCTTCCGCAGCATTTTTCTCTTCCCGATGGCGATTTCCTATATTGTTACCGGCGTTGTCTGGCGGTGGTTGATGAACCCGGCGACAGGGACGCGCATCAGCGGCCTGAACCTGTTATTCGACAAACTCGGGCTGGATTTTTTGATCAACCAGTGGCACACCACCCCTTACTGGGGCATCGCGGCGATCGCGCTGCCAGCCGTCTGGCAGATGTCGGGTTATTGCATGGCTATTTACCTGGCAGGTCTGCGCGCCATCCCGGACGAACTGCGTGAGGCTGCCCGCGTGGACGGCGCGTCGGAGTTTCAAATTTTGACTGGCATCGTGCTGCCGCTGTTGCGGCCGGTGACCCTGAGCGTGATGATCATCCTGGGGCACATGTCGCTGAAGGTGTTTGACCTGATCGTTGCGGTGGCGGGCAAACAACTGCCGCTGGATGTGCCGGCCCTGTATATGTGGCAAGCCACATTTGATGGCCTGTTCTACGGGCGCGGGGCGGCCATCGGCATCCTGCTGTTGCTGAGCGTTGCCGTATTGATTATCCCTTATTTGTTCTATTCTTTGCGCTCGGAGCCGGAATTATGACCCGCAAACGCTCCCGCTTGCTTCTTTACCTTCCGTTGGTTGCCGTGGCTATCTTCTATTTGATCCCGGTGTATGTGATGCTGGTGACCGGCTTGAAAGGTTTTGAAGAAGTCAACTTAAAAACCATGTGGGATCTGCCCAACGGCATCCAATTTGATAATTTCATTGAAGCCTACAACAAGCTTGCGCCGCATCTGTGGAACAGCATCAACATGGTTCTCCCCGCGGCGGTCATCTCATCCATCCTGGGATCGTTAAACGGCTATGTGCTGGCCAAATGGAAATTCAAGGGCGCGGATATCATCTTCCCTTTGATCCTTTTCGGTATGTTCATTCCCTACCAGAGTATCCTGATCCCGCTGGTGGAATTCATGAAGACGATTAACCTGTACGGCGGACTGCCCGGTCTGGTGCTTACGCATGTCATTTATGGCATCCCCATCACCACCCTGACCTTCCGCAATTATTACGCCACCATCCCCAAGGAGTTGGTCGAGGCGGCCAAGATTGACGGCGCCGGTATGATGGGCGTTTATTGGAACATCCTGCTGCCCATCTCCATCCCCAGTTTTGTGGTGGTGTTGATCTGGCAATTCACACAGGCCTGGAACGATTTTCTCTTTGCGGTGGTGCTGACCAGCCCCTCCAACTGGCCGATCACTGTGGCCCTGAACAACATGGCCGGCAGCCAGATTGTGGCCTGGAATGTGCAAATGGCCGGTTCCTTCCTCACCGCGCTGCCGACGCTGCTGGTGTACATCTTCCTTGGGCGGTATTTCCTGCGCGGCATGATGGCCGGCGCACTCAAAGGCTAATCATTGGGTTTCCTCCATCCTTTGCAGCCTCCGGAGAACCGGAGGCTGCAACAATTTCCTGTATAATGGGCTTATCCGTAACGATCCTTAAGAGGAATATTCATGCACCGTGTTTGAGGATTGATTCCTGCTGCCAGTTGGCAGCCCGCTTTCCGCCCAGGCGCCTGACCGGTCGTTGCTTTTTTTTGGCGTGCCGCCAGCCCTGGCGGCATTTTTTCATGCATTGAAAGGACAACTTGATGGACGACCAAACCGTAATTCTGTTTTCCCGCAACGGCCTGGGACACGCGCCGGAAGGATTGCAACTCACCCTGGTGAACAAGTTCCTGCAATTGACGCTGGCCTCCGGGCATCTGCCCGCCAAGATCCTGTTTTACACCGACGGGGTCAAACTGGCCTGCAGCGGCTCGCCTGTGCTGGAACCGCTGCGCGAAATGCAGCAGCGTGGCGTCGAACTGGTTTTATGCCAGACCTGCCTGGAAACGTTCGGCCTGGCGGGCGAAGTGCAGGTGGGTGTGGTCGGTGGGATGGGCGATATTCTCGAGGCATTGCAGAAGGCCGGCAAGGTCATCAGCGTGTAATAAAAAGCAACCGGGAGACTGCTGAGAGTTTCCCGGTTATTTGTTGTCCTCTTTTTGTTTTTTCAGCAATTCGCGGCGCTGCCTGAGCGCGCGCCAGGCCAGAAATGCGCCGATGAGCGCGCCGCCGATATAGCCGTAGGGCGGAAGTAGCAGCCCAAATGTCACGGTGATCAGCGCGACCAGTCCAATGGCCAGCAGCCAGTCGATGAAATCCATGCGCCGATTATACCGCTGAACGCATCTGGCGGGTGGAACTGCGGAGCGGATGCAGTTCCACCCGCCCGGTGGATGACTTATCCGTCCGAGGGTTCCGTGACGGCCGGATCCGCGGGGATCCAGCACGCCCCATTGGGATAATCAGAGCATTGGATGCGGTACCACTGGCCATCGGCGCTGATGCCGACCACCTGGGTGATCTTGTCGGCCGGCACGGCGCCCAGCAGTTCAAACTCGCTGCCCGGCCCCACGCGCAACTCGGCTTCGACCAGCGTGTGGGCGTATTTCACATTGGTTTCATGGACATCGACCAGCAGGTCGCCGTAGGAAGCGAAGCTGCCGGTGCTGGGCAAAAGGATGCCGTGCCAGTATAGCTTTCCGTCAGCATTCCGGCCGATGACCAGCACGGCTTCGCTGGAAGCTGAAGCGCCCAGCCCGGTGACATGCAATGCGCGCACCACCTGAGCTACTGGCCCCCAC
>CAYLXB010000128.1:0-3401 GCA_964387495.1 uncultured Anaerolineaceae bacterium | reverse complement strand
TGGCGGGCGGGGTCAACAGACTGTTTCATTTTCGGAACGTGACCCCGCTGGATAAGCAGACGGTCGTTCGTATGAACAGAGATACCCTCTATTCAAGTGGGGTGGTCGATACGTCCGGCGGCGCGGCCATCACCATGCCCGAAATGCCGGCAGACCGCTATGCCTCCATCTATCTGGTGGATAACGACCACTATGTGCCCTTTGTGATCTACGAACCGGGCACGCACCCATTGCCACGCGACACCAAATACCTGGGCATTCTGGTACGTGTCCAGGTGTTCGATCCGAACGACCCGGCCGAGATTGCCCTGATCAACGAGCTGCAGGATCAGTTCGTTATCCAGGCCCAGAGCACCGATCCATTTGCCAAACCTGAATGGGACCCGCAATCGCTCAATGCCCTGCGGGCGGAATACGAAAAGGAGTTCCAGAAATTTGCAAAGTATCCGTCCGACTGGCAGGGACCGCGCGGCAAGGTCAACGAGCAAACACGTCACCTGGCGGCGGCAGGCGCCTGGGGCCTCTTCCCCGAATGGGATGCCACCTACATCATCTACAGCGGCCATCACGACCCCAACGTGTGCCACACCGCCACCTATGCCGTGCCGGAGAACAACGCCTTCTGGTCCATTACGATGTACGGCAACGACGGCTTCATCAAGAGCGAGAACAGTATCGTCAACTCTTCGACTGTGAAGATGAACGCGGACGGCACGTTCACCGTGTATTTCGGGTCGGCGGAGACCTGCGGAGAGTCGCCCAACAGGCTGGATACCACGGACGGCTGGAACTTCCTGATGCGCATCTACCGCCCGGGCAAATCGGTGCTGGAGGGGGCGTATCAACTCCCTGTGGCCAAACCCTTGAAGTGAACCGCTCCTTGCCGGGGCGGGATCTTCGGGACCGTGCTCTCGATGTGACGTTTCAGCAAACCAATGCTCCAAGGGTCGAAGCAGCAAACCTCTTTTTGAAACACGGGATAATTTGAATATGGACCACCCCATCATCCTGCATTTCGTTACCTTGACAATTTTCACCCGCATGCTCGCCCTGTTTATCGCCGAACTGACTGATTACGGGCATCATTTTATCCCCACGCTTTTGACCTATATGATTTTGGGAGGGCTCCTGGCTGTTCCCTATGCAGTTTGGAGTAGGCACCAACTCACTTGGAAACAGCTGAGCGGGTAGAGCAAAGGAGAGACCATGTCGGTGGATGCCTGGCTGATGGTGGGCATACTGCTAATCATGTTTGTGTTTCTGGCCTGGGATCGCTTCCCGGCCTGGCTGGTTTTCATGGGAACCTTGACCACGGCTATGAGCTTGAAATTGGCCCCGGCCGAAGCACTCCTGACAGGATTCAGCAATACCGGAGTGATGACGGTGGCCGCATTGTTTCCCGTGGCCGCCGGCATGTATGCCACAGGCGCCATATCTCTCCTGTCCCAGCGACTCATCGGCCGGCCGGACTCCGTCACCTCTGCCCAGATCAGAATTTTTCCACCGGTAGCCCTGGGGAGCGCTGTATTGAACAATACGCCCATGGTGGCGATGATGATTCCGGTTGTCCGTTCCCTGGCGCGCACCACCGGTTTGGCCGGTTCCAGGATATACATGGGCCTCAGCTTCATGGCGATTTTAGGCGGGAGCATGACCCTGATCGGCTCCTCGGTGAACCTGATCATTGGCGGTCTGGTGTCAGACGCTTTGGCGAGGGGGGAACTCAAAGGGATGGCTCCCCTGGGGGTGTTCGATCCCTTTTGGATCGGCCTGCCCGCAACTCTGGCAGGCCTGGCCTTTATGATCCTGCTGGGAACGCGCCTTTTACCGGAGCGGACAAGTCAGGATGGGGCAGGCGTACCAAAACGTCTCTACCGGAGCGAACTGGCGGTCGAGGAAAATTCCTTTTTAGCGGGTAAGACGCTCCTGGAAGCTGGGTTGGCGAACCCCCTCGGCTATACCCTGGAAGCCATCACCCGCCAGGGAACTCCCATGGAAACAGGGCCGCGGGTCAGGCTGGAAGCTGGAGATGTGCTCACCTTTTACGCCCAGGCCGACGTCCTCCCCGAGTTGTGGACGACTCTGGGCCTGGTCCCCGTCTTTACCAGCCCTATGAAAAGCAAGCGTCACCAGCATCATCTCGTCGAACTCGTTATCTCCGTTCGGTCACCGGCGATCGGGCACCGGATAGCCGACCTGCCGCTGCCCGAAAGCCCCTACGAACTAATGTTGGTGGGAATTTCCCGCCACGGCCAGGCACCGCCGCAGCCTTTGGCGGAGCTGCGGCTGGAACCGGGAGATGCCGCCATCGTCGAAGTCGGTGATGCCTTCTTCTACGAGAACCGCCGGGAGCTGGACTTTATCTTAACCCGGCGCTTGGAAGGCTTCCGGGTGCAGCGGGTGGACCGGGCCCTGATCGCCACGGTGATCACGGCAACCATGGTGACGGTGGCGGCCACCGGCCTGATGAGCATGCTCAATGCCGCC
The DNA here is from genome assembly GCA_964387495.1 of uncultured Anaerolineaceae bacterium. GTDB lineage: Bacteria > Chloroflexota > Anaerolineae > Anaerolineales > Villigracilaceae > DSXF01. Next base: position 914 of record CAYLXB010000128.1, on the reverse strand, counting down.
CTGCTGGCCACAGCCGCCATGCTCCTGACTGGCTGCCTGACCAGCAGCAGGGTGTGGCGTAGTTTGGACTGGCAAACCATCGTGGTTTTAGGCGCCGCGGTGGGCCTGGAAGCCGCGGTTACGAACAGTGGCTTGTCGGCAGCACTCGCCAACTTCATTACCGGCATTGGCGGCAGCAGTCCCATGATGGCACTCAGCGCAATCTATGTGGGCACCATCCTCATGACGAACATCATTACGAACGCCGCCGCCGCCGCCTTCATGTTTCCGGTGGCTTTGTCCCTGGCTAACAGCCTGGGGGTGAGCTTCATGCCGTTTGCCATGGTATTGATGAGTGCCGCCACCTGTGCCTTCATCAACCCTGCAGGCTTTCAAACGAACCTTATGGTCCAGGAACCCGGTGGCTATACTTTCGGGGATTTTGCGCGAGTGGGGGTGCCGCTCACTATCCTGGTAGGCTCGGTGGTGCTGTCGCTGGCGCCGGTTGTGTATGGATTCAGGTAACAAGAGAGCCTCGTGCAGAACTCGCATTTTCCGTCACCCCCGCGCAGGCGGAGGTCCAGCAGCCCTGAAATATCTGGATTCCCGCCTCCGCGGGAATGACGCCCCGGGACTTTTGCAAGAGGTTCATTCTATTCAGACAAGGAGGCACAACGAGAAAACGACCACCGTTACCCCTGTGGAAGCCCGCGCCATTACGGAAACTGACCGGCGTGATCATTGAAGTACAATCACTCAACCAAGGAGGCAACACATGGCACAACAAAAAAGGCCAAACATTCTCATCATCTGGGGTGACGACATCGGCATCACCAACCTGAGCTGCTACAGCGACGGGTTGATGGGCTACCGCACCCCCAACATCGACCGCATCGCCAACGAGGGCATGCGCTTCACGGACTCCTATGGGCAGC
>CAYLXB010000127.1:0-3432 GCA_964387495.1 uncultured Anaerolineaceae bacterium | reverse complement strand
GGTATACTTGAGGTGGATTATCGTATGTTTGTTCAGTCTGAAAGGAGAATTGTGATGAATAACTTTCGTGTCTTTGTTCTTGTGCTGGCGGCTTGTTTGATGGCACTGGCTGCCTGCACGCCGGCGCCGACGCCCGCGCCGGTGGTGGAGCCGGTGGCGGAGCCGACGATCGTGTCGCCAACCCAGGAGCCGCCTGCTCCGCCTCCAGCCGAGCCGACGGTGCCTCAGTATGCGCCGTTCTGCCAGACCGCTCCAGCCTGCGAGGCGCCCATCGTGGAGATGCGCGATAACGCGTTCTGCGTGGAGAAGATCCCGTATGCGATCATGGCTGCTCCCGCAGGGACGACGTATGAGTCGCAAAATGCAGATATGACTTGCCAGGATCAGGCGACGGCGGATGGCAGCCTGCGGATCACCTGCACGGGGGATGAGTTGATTTCTTACGATCTGAAGGTGTGCAACGGTTCCTGCACGGCGCCGGCCTTGGTGATGGACAGCCCGCAGTGCCCGGCAGGGTATGGGTTGGACAGCGCGCAGCAGTGCTGCGCCCAGCCGGCTGCGGCTGACAGCGGCTGCACCATTTTCCGGGTGGATATCGGGGCCTGCCCGAGCGATTAGGTTTACGTTTTCGCCAAGGTGAGACGGATCCCGCCGGTGATGAGCCGGCGGGATGTGTTTTGGGGGGAGGAGAGGCGTTACCAGTTACAAGTTGCGGGTTGCCAGGGGGATGGGAGCCGGGGATGAGAGATTCGGCGCGGTGGGGCGGGGGGGGGGGGGGGGGGGGGGGGGGGGGGGGGGGGGGGGGGGCATGGGGGGGGGTGTTGGGACGCTGATCCGGAGAATGGTGCGGTTGTGGGGAGGGGCGGGGTTTCGGAGGGGGCTTTTCAAGGAGGGCGTGGAGGAACGCAGGGATAATGCTCAGGGAGGTTTCACGAATCGGAAAGAACCGGTGTGAAACAGGGAATACCGAGAAATGCGGGCAGGAGCGATCAAAATTGCGTGTAGTCAATCCTTCCACATAAAACACTTTTCATACCATCCAAAAGAGATACCAAGCACAATAAATACGAAGCACTGCAAAAGAAGCACCTGCAAAAATGTAAATACAAACCCGGCAATAGATACCAAGCCAAGCACTGCAAAATATGCTACACTACAAGGGTTGGGCGATGAAACGGCAGGTGGCATACGGAGGCAGCGAAGATGGGAGAGGGCCTGCAAGTCGGCGGGAACGTGGAGGGGTCGAACCTGATCGCGGGGTCGAATAATTTGATCGTGCAGGTGAGCGGGAACCTGATCTTGAACGCGGCGCGGGAGGCGGAGCGCCAGAAGCAGGACCTGCGCAGGATGCTGCGGGTGCTGGTGGTGCTGGCAGGGCCGGTGTTCGATCCGATGCACGAGGAGTATGAGCCGACGCCGCTGGACCTGAGGGCGGAATGGCTGCGGCTTTCGGCAGCGGTGCAGGCAAGCAGGGCGCCAATCGCGTTGATCCGGCTGCAGCCACCCACCGTCGAGGCGCTGCGCTACGCGCTTTCCCCCAGGGCGGTGGAGCAGGGGATCTACCCACACATCCTGCATTTCAGCGGACACGCCTGGGCGGAAGGACTGCTGTTCGAGGATGCGTTCGGACAGATGGACGCGGTGCCCAATTCCCGGCTGCTGCACCAATTGAAGGACATCCCGCCGCTGGACCTGGCGGTGTTCAACGCGTGCGAAAGCGCAGAGCATGCCTTTTCGGCGGCGCAGATGTGGCATGCGGGCGGGTTGGCGCGGGCGGCCATCGGGCATCCCGTGCCGGTGCGGGATGACGAGGCGATCCAGTTTGCGGCACGGTTGTATGCGGAACTGGCACGCGGCGGTTACCCGCTGGGGCAGGCGTTCGAACAGGCCCGGGAGAAGGTGAGCCGGGAGAAGCCGCGCCTGTTCGGCGACCAGAGCCTGGCGCTGAGCGGGCTGGAGGCGGGTGAGGCGTTCGTCGAAGAGGGCAGACCGACAGGGAACATGCCGGCCGGGGAGCGATTTTTCTACGGGAGGGGGAGGGAGCTGGCGGAGATCGCCCAGGCGTTCGATAAAACGCCGGCCACGGTGGTGATCAGCGGGGTGAGCGGGATCGGCAAGACCTCGCTGGCGCTGGAAGCCGCACAGCGCAACCTGTGGCGGTTCCCGGGCGGGGCGGCCTTCGCGGATGGACGCGGGGCACGCATGGCGGAACTGGTGTTGAGCAACCTGGCGGCGGGGCTGGGGATTGCGCATACTCCCAACCGGCCGGTGGAAGAAGAAGTGCTGGATCTTGCACGCCAGCAGGCGTGCCTGTTCCTGCTGGACAACCTGGAGGACCTGGCGGCGGCGGACCTGGAGCGGCTGGCGGGCTTCCTGCGGCGGGTGGAGGGAGGCAGCGCGGCAGTGGTGACACTGCGCCCGCCGGCACCCGTATTCGAAAACCTGCCGACGGCCTGCCCCTTCGCGCTGACGAGGGGCATCGGGGAACGGGCGGCGGTGCGGTACACGCTGGCGCTGGCCGAACAATGGAAAACAGCCGCCCTGCAACGGGTGGAGGCAGCCAGGGAACTGGCCGAGGCGGCAGACGGGCACCCGCTGATCCTGGAGCGGTTGACCGCCCTGGCGAGGCGGCGGCCGCTGGAGCAGCTGCTGGAGACCCTGCGGGCACAGGGCAAGGACTATCTCGAAATCCTGGAAACAGTGATGGCATGGTCGATGAAGCAACTGAGCGAGGGCGGGAAGCAAGCGCTGGCCTGCCTGCCGATCTTCGGGGCCGGCTCGGCCAGCCCGGAGGCGCTGGCGGCGGCACAGCGGATCACGAGAGAGGAACTCAACACGCGGATGGACAGCCTGCGGGGGGCGGCGATGGCGTTCTACGATGCCCAGGCGGAGCACGGACGGTATACCTGGCATGCGAGCGTAAGCGACTATGCCGGAAGCCTGCCCACCCCGGCGGAAGCCGACGAGGCAAAACGGGCGGCGGTGAGGGAGATGTGCCGCGCGTTTCGCGATGAAACCGGCATCCTGGCTGACCGTTCGGCACGTGCGGACCTGCTGCCCGACCTGCAAAACCTGGCCCTGCTGGCAGTGTGGGCAGCAACGCAAGACAACGGCGACAGCCTGGCGGAGATCGCAACGGCACCGCGCAACTGGTGGGGTGTGCTGGCCTACCACGAGGCGTGGGAAGGATGGCTGAAAACCGCACTGCAAAAGGGCGTGGAGGATGCTGGCCTGCGGGCCAACGTGCTGCAAGCCACCGGCGACGTGCAGCAATTCCGCAAGGAAATGGAGGCGGCGCTGGAGAGTTACGCCCAGGCGCAGGAGCTGTACCGTCAAGTGGGCGCAAAATTGGGCGAAGCCAACGTGCTGAAAGCCATCGGCGACGTGCAGCAATTCCGCAAGGAAATGGAGGCGGCGCTGGAGAGTTACGCC
>CAYLXB010000126.1:0-3625 GCA_964387495.1 uncultured Anaerolineaceae bacterium | reverse complement strand
TGGCCGATCTCTTTGCCGAGGGCTTCGGCGACGCCATGCACCTCGACCGGCCGCGGGTCGGCATTGAATGGGCCACCTTCGGGCATCTGTACTCCGACTACTACGTTTACCAGTACGCAACCGGCATCTCCGCCGCCAACGCCCTCTCCCGCCGGATCCTCTCCAGCACCCCCGGCGCGGCCGAAGACTACCTCAACTTCCTCAAAGCCGGCGGCTCCCTCTACCCCCTCGACGCCCTCAAACTCGCCGGCATCGACATGACGACCCCCGCCCCGGTCGAAGCCGCTTTCGAGGTGCTCAGCGGGCTGGTAGACCGCCTGGAGAAACTGCTTGGACAGAAGTGATTTTCGTGAATGTGCTTGGTAGACTTCTGCCGGGCATCTTCTTCTTAATGTCGTTGTGAGGCGGGTGCTCATACTGCCGAAGCACCCCCGGTAAATCGGAATTCACAATGCCTGAACCTCGTCCTCTCAATCTCTTCCTCTGCCACGCCTCCCAGGACAAACCTGCTGTGCAGGCTCTCTGCAACCGCTTGAAGGCTGAAAACTGGCTTGCTCCTTGGTTGGATAAGGAGCAATTGCTCCCCGGCCAGGACTGGGACTTGGAAATCTACAAGGCCATCCGTAAAGCCGATGCCATTATCGTCTGCCTGTCCCGCGAATCAGTGGCCAAGGAAGGCTATGTCCAAAAGGAATTCAAGCGCGCCCTCAGCCTGGCCGAGGAAAAACCCGAAGGCACAATTTATATCATCCCTCTGCGTTTGGACAACTGCACCCCGCCGCAAAAATTCCAGCCCTACCAATGGCTGGATTACTTTGCCTCCGATGCTCATGAGAAACTGCTTCAATCCCTGCGCCTGCGTGCCGAAAGCCTGGGTATTCTTCCGGTTGTGCCACCTGTCCCTGCTGTTCAGCCCCCGCCTGCTTCTGCTGTTTCACTTGCTGCCTCCTCTCAGCTCAAGGTATTATCTCCGGATGTGGCGTCCGCCGCAGGCTATGCTTCTGCTGACCTCGACCTGTATAAATTTATTGAAATTACTCCTCCGGACCGCACGCCATTCTGGATCGCCAAGTACCCCGTCACTAACGCCCAGTACCAGCGCTTCTTGGATGCTGACGATTTTTCTTTGCCCGAATATTGGTCCGACTTTCTAAAGTACGCGGAAAATTATAGGACTACCGTTCAGAATAAGATATGAAGGAGTCAACTGGCTGAGATCGCAACAGGCCGAGTTATTCCGAGACTATGAAAATTTTCCACGCCGAATGTGGAAATATGATCTAAGCTCGGAAAAATGGAAAGAGAGCCAAAGCTCTGGCAGGAACCTAACTTTGGGGTTGCCCAGCCAAACAATCCGGTCGTTGGTGTTTCGTGGTACGAGGCCTATGCGTATTGCCGATGGTTGTGGGCTAATTGGAGGAATTTGTTGGAATCTCAAGCCAATCGTGATACAGTTGTGCTCACGATTCGCTTGCCCATGGAACTCGAATGGGTTTGTGCCGCTGGCGGGGTTTGTCCAGAAGTCCGCTACCCTTGGGACCTGCCGGGCAAGGAGACTACTGCTATCGAAGAGATTATCCAGCGCGCCAATATTGTCGAGAGCCGGATGGATAGTACAACTTCTGTCCGGGCCTACCCGGATGGCATCAGCCCGCATGGCGTGATGGACTTGGCCGGAAATGTCTGGGAGTGGCAGGCTAATTTTTATGATCAAAGCCATGAGATGATGGCTCTGCGCGGCGGTTCATGGAATGACCGCCAGGACAGCGCTCGTGTGAAAGGCCGCATCAAGAGTCCTTGCTCTGGCCGCCATATCAATGTGGGTTTTCGTGTGGTGCTTTCGTCGGGCGTCTGAGCTCTTTTTTCCCAGTTCTGCCCATCAATTTGTCGTTATGAGATTTGTCATACTGGTAGACGGCGGTAATTGGCTGAAATAACATTTTTGGTTAGTCGGCGCTCTCTAGCGCCGCATCTTATCATTTGCCATTGCTGGTAAAAATCTCTTGACATACTCATTTCTGTCCACCCCTTATCCTCTATGCACTTGTAACCCGTAGCTGGTAACTCGTAACTCATTCTGCCTTCTTACTTTTTACTCCCACTTTCCCCCACATACCTCAACACAAACGCCGCCCCCCGGTACATCATCTCCTCGATCTCCTCCGTCAGGTACTCAGGATGCAGGTGCGTCCCGCCCGCCACCCATAAAGCGAAATATACGTTGAAAGCCGCCGTGAACAGCCCCAACTGGGCGCTTTGTGCCTCCGGCAGGCTGCGTTCTTCGCAGTACCCCTCGAACAGCGCCTCCCGGAAACGGTCATAGAGAGCCGGGTTGGCGATCAGGTGCGCCAGTGCCACCGCCAGGTCGTACATCCAGTAACCAAAGCCCGCCCCCTCGAAATCGATCAGGCGCGGCTGCCCGTGCCGGAAGAGCACGTTGGCATCCAGCCCCATATCCCCGTGCACCAAGCCGTAGACCTCGGGCCCCTTCCCCCAATCCTCGCTCAACTCGCGGAACTGCGCGGCCACCCGCTTGAAAGGCTCGACCCACGAAGGTGGCAGGTATTGCCACGATTCGCCCCACGGCAGGCCAACCTCCGCGTCGTTCATGAACAGGCCGTCCCAGTCGTACTGGCGCATGCCGGTGCCAGATGGCGCCTGCCAGCGGCTGGCGAAGTTGTGCATGCGCCCCATCAGCCGCCCCTGCGCCCGGTAGTGTTCGGCCCGCCCGTACCCCGGCAGCAGCCGCCCCTTGACCCAGCGCAGCAGCGCGCAGTCGCGCCCCTCCGGGACGCCCGGCGTGCAGACCTGGGTCAGCAGTCCGCCATCCAGCCTGGGGATGGGTTCCTGCACCGGCAATGCCGCCTCGCTGCGCATCGCCGCCAGCCAGGCCAGCTCCAATTTGATCGCCTCGGAGCTCTGCCAGCCCGGCTTGTAGACCCGCAGCAGGTAAAGACCCGGCTCGAACAGGTCATCGTCCGCATGGGCAGGTTCCGGCTCGGCTGCGCGCACCTTGTAAAGGGTATGCCCCGCCTGCATGTAGAACTTCGCGCTCGCCTGCCTCAACCCGTATTCCTTCAGCGCCGCCTCGGCCAGTTGTCCCACCCGCCGCAGGCGGCCGCGCTGGCTTAAGGCTGCGTATGGCTGCATGGTTTTATTGGACATTATTTCCTTCCTGCGTGGTTCCCGGCAAGCCGGGTCAGATTATCCAGAACGACTTGTCCCTTACTCCGGTGGCAGCAGGTACCAGAAGTCCGCCAGGAACCCCTGCCCATCCACCTGCGCCACCTGGCGCACCGTTTCCGGCTTGCCCGCGTTGCACTTCCATTCGAACACAATGGCCCGCCCCGTTACCGCCGCCGGGATCACCTCTGCCGTGGGGTTCGCCGCGCACAAATCGGTCATCTCCGTACTTGCCACCCCCGACGTATCGGCCTTCTCCTGGCAGGGCAGGTTGGCCCCGAAGGCGCAGACCCACACTTGGCCGTCCATGCACCGCCAGACCGCCGCCTTCTGGATCTCCGCCGGGGCCTCTGCCGACACCACTCCCTGTTCGATCATCCCCTGGATGATGGCCTCCGGCATCTCCGGCCCGTTGTAGCGCCCATCCGGCGCATCCACGTTC
>CAYLXB010000125.1:0-3704 GCA_964387495.1 uncultured Anaerolineaceae bacterium | reverse complement strand
GGGGCAGATAATATTTCGAGTCCGAGGCCGCCAGCTCCTCCGCCTTGCGGATCGCGCCCCCCATCCCCTCTGCGCCGGGGGTTAGCACCAGTTCGGCCCCATAAGCGCGCAGCAGCATCCGCCGCTCCCGGCTCATGGTATCCGGCATCACCAGGATGCAGCCATACCCCTTCGCGGCCGCGGCCATGGCCAGGGCGATCCCCGTGTTGCCGCTGGTCGGTTCGACGATCACCCGTCCCGGCGCCAGTTCGCCCGAAGCCTCCGCCGCCGCGATCATGGCCGCCCCGATGCGGTCCTTCACGCTGTGGGCGGGATTATAGAACTCCAGCTTGGCAGCCACCTCCGCCCCGGCGCCCGCCGTCAGGCGGTTCAGGCGCACCAGGGGCGTGTTTCCGATCAAGTCGAGCACGCTGTTCGCGATTTTCATTCCATCCTCCTCCGGGTGCACGGCGCAGCCGGAAAAAACGCATTCCTCCGCCCGCTCCGTGCACACAAGACATGCAGTTCATCAGTCCCAAACAAAACAGCCAACAGGCAAAACAAAAGGACGGCGCAAGGCGCCATGCGATATCGCTGCATTCGCATGCGGGGCCGTCCACCGTCCTTCAACCTGTTGGCTGTCGTTTCTTTCGAAGAGGCGGTGGCTACGTACCCCGCCCCAGACACAAGCAAATATACATTCGGGAACTCCAGAAAAAAAACAAGATCGAACCGCCCATATTCTACTAAAATAGTCCGATTTGTCAAGGGCCAGCACCCCTCCCGAACATACAAAAAAGCGGCTCCCCAAACCGGGGAGCCGCCGCCAATCTCAACCAGAACCCTACTCTTCCGCCCCGCGCTTCTCGGCCAGTTCCTTCTGCCGCTGCGCGATGATCTCCGCCGCCAGGTGCTGGGGAACCGTCTCATAGCGGTCGAACTCCATCGTGAAATAACCGCGCCCGCCGGTCATCGAGCGGATCTGGGTCGTATAGCGCATCATCTCCGCCAGCGGCACCTGGGCCAGGACGATCGTCTGGCCGTGCTCCGACTCGGTGCCCTGCACGCGCCCGCGCCGGGTATTCAGGTCGCCCATCACATCGCCCATGTACGCATCCGGCACGATGATCCGCACGTTCATGATCGGCTCGAACAGCACCGGCCCCGCGTTCTGCACGGCCAGCTTGAAAGCCTCGCGCGCCGCGATTTCGAACGCCACCGGCTTCGAGTCCACCGGGTGTTCCTTGCCGTCGTAGACCGAAACCGTCACGTTGCTCATCGGGTAACCCGCGATCACGCCCTCTTTCATCACATTCTGAACGCCCTTGCGGATGGCCGGCTCGTACGAACTGGAAACCGCCCCGCCGAAGACATCCCAGGTCAGGTCGAAATCACCTTCCATGTAAGGCTTGATCTTCATGTGCACTTCGCCAAACTGGCCCGCCCCGCCCGACTGCTTCTTATGCCGGTACATGGCATCGCCCAGCTTGGTGATACCCTCGCGGTAAGGCACCTTCGGCTCCTCCAGCAGCAGCCCCACCTGCAGCTTGGTCTGGGCCCGCCGGATCGCCACGTCGATATGCTGGTCACCCATGCCCTGCAGGATGGTCTGGCCGGTGGCCGCTTCCATGTTCCAGGCCAGGGTCATATCCTCTTCGCACAGGCGGGTCAGCGAGGGCGAAATCTTGGCCGCGTCGGCCTGGGTCTTGGGAACCACCGCCACGCGGTAGAGCGCCGCCGGATACTTGGGCACCGGCAGGCTCAGCGCCTTGCCCTTCTCGCACAGCGTATCCCCGGTGGCCGTATCGCCCAGCTTCGCAACCGAGGCAATATCCCCGGCATGCACCACCTTGACCGCGATCTGCTCCTTGCCCCGCATCAGGTGCGGGCTCGCCATGCGCTCCTCGATATTCTTGTGCGAATTCCAAACGCGCGCATCCGCCTGCACCGAACCGGAATAAACCCGGAAATATGTCTGCTTGCCCACGAACGGATCCGCCGTCGTCTTCCAGACATATGCAGCCAGCGGGCCGGCGTCCGTCGCCGTCAGGCTGACTTCTCCGCTCGGGCCCTCAGCCGTCACAGCCGGGCGGGCGGCAGGTGAGGGCAGCAGGTCCACGATGGCGCTCAACAGGGGCGCAATCCCGCGCTCGTGCGCACCCGCCGCCACGAAGACCGGCACGAAGGTCGCATTGAAGACCACCTTGCGCAGGCCGCGCCGGATCTCCTCGTCGCTCAGTTCGCCGCTCTCCAGGTACTTCTCCAGCAGGGCATCCTCGCCCTCGGCGGCCGCCTCGATCAGCACCATGCGCGCCTCTTCCGCCGCATCCTTGTACTCGGCCGGGATGTCGGAGGCCGTCTTCCCATCCGCCGCATACGCCTTCATCGTGATCAGGTCGATCACACCCTTGAAATCCTGCTTCTCACCCCACGGCAGCTGCACCTTCAGCAGGCGGATGCTCGAAAACTCCTCCATGCTCTCCAGCGCCTTGGCAAAATTGGCATTCTCGCGGTCCATCTTGTTCACCACCAGCAAGCGCGGCAGGTGGAAGGTGTTGCAGTAATTCCAGGCGATCTCCGTGCCCACCTCGCGCCCGGCGACCGAATCCAGCAGGATCACGGCCCCGTCCGAAACGCTCAACGCCGAGATCACCTCCCCCACGAAATCGGTGTAGCCCGGCGTATCCAGCAGGTTGATCTTGTGGTCGCGGTATTCGACCGGGATGACACTGGTATAAAGGGAAATCTTGCGCCGGGTCTCTTCTTCGTCGTAATCCGAAGCAGTCGTTCCATCCTCGACTTTACCCAAACGGGTGGTTGCCCCCGAAAAATGGAGCATCGCCTCCGCCAGCATCGTCTTTCCCGCACCGCCATGGGAAACGATCGCAACGTTGCGGAGGAACTCGGTGGTATACTCTTTCATCTTCTAGCCTCTTTTATTTATGAAGTAGGACAATTTCAGCCGCCTGATTATAGCAGATTTTTTTAGACCGGATGGAAAATGGTGTCCCAATGCTGCGCTGGTTCCTCTTCAACCTCTGGTATTTCGGCCGCCCCCCCTGGGAAAGCGGCATCGTCCCCCCCGAAGTGCAGGCCCTGATCCGCCGCCTGCCCCCCGCCCGCGCCCTCGACCTGGGCTGCGGCACCGGCACCTCCAGCCTCGCCCTGGCCCGCGCCGGCTGGCAGGTCACCGGCGTGGACTATGCCTGGCGCGCCATCCGCCTCGCCCGGCGCAAGGCGAAACAGGCCGGCCTGCAGGTGGATTTCCGCAACGCGAGCGTCACCCGGCTGAAAGGCCTCGCCGGCCCCTTCGACCTGGTCCTCGACATCGGCTGTTTCCACGGCCTGGACCCCGCGGCAAGAGCGGTTTCCCTGGCCCACCTCACCCGCCTGCTGGCCCCCGGCGGGCACTGGTTCCTCTACGCCTTCACCTGCCCCGGTCCCGCGGAACCCGCCGCGGCCGGGCTCAGCCCGGCAGACCTGGAGCAGATCCGGGCAGGCTTCACCCTGCTCTCCCGCCAGGACGGGCTGGACGGCCGCCGGACTTCGGCATACTTCCTGTTCCAGGCACGCCCCATCCCAACTCCCCCTCCCGGAACGATTTGATGCAGCTCCTCTTTCTTTTCATGGACGGCGTTGGGCTGGGTCCCGGCGATGCAGAACGCAACCCCTTCGCGCGCGCCCGCCTGCCGGCATGGACCGCCCGGCTCGAAGGGCGCAGGCTG
>CAYLXB010000124.1:0-3954 GCA_964387495.1 uncultured Anaerolineaceae bacterium | reverse complement strand
TGACGAAAACCGTCACCCCTTCTGCCGCCAGTTCATAGATCAGGTTCCAGAATTTGCGCCGGGCCGTCGGGTCCACCCCGGAGGTCGGTTCATCCAGGAACAACAATCTCGGCTGGTGCACCAGCGCGATCGCCAGTGCCAGCCGCTGACGCCAGCCCGCTGATAAGGAACGGGTCATTTCCCGCTCGTGCCCGCTCAGGCCCACCCGCCCCAGGGTTTCTGCAATCTGTTTCTTGTCGGTCACACCGTAGACGCCGCCGTAGAATGCCAGGTTCTCTTCCACGGTCAGGTCATCGTACAATGCAAACTTCTGCGACATGTACCCGCTGCGGGCGCGTACCTCTTCCGACTGCCGGAAGGCATCGAATCCAAGCACGCTGGCATGCCCGTCCGACGGCCGCAGCAGCCCCAGCAGCATGCGGATGGTCGTGGTCTTGCCGCTGCCGTTCGGCCCCAGGTAACCAACGATCTCCCCCGGCTGCACGGCAAAGGAAATATGGTCCACGGCGACGAACTCGCCGAATTTGCAGGTCAGGTTTTCGACAACCACAACAGGTTCAGCCATTGCTTTCTCCATGTAGGGCGTACAACATACGAATAAGAAACATCAGCCCGAGGCGCTCAACTTCCGGATGGTTTCCCGGATCAGGGCTGCCTTCTGCGTGCGCCCCATCGCTTCATATGCCTCGGCCTCATTCTCCAGCGGAAAGACGGCCACATCCCGCCCGCGCCACTCGAGCCAGATCAGCCTCGAAAAGTCGGTAAAGGATGACCAGGAACCGTCCGCCATTTTATGGGAGATGTTGGCCAGCAGTTCGATCTGGATGCCTCCGACCTCCGCCTTGCCGTCCAGGGAGATCATCCCGGGCGACTCCCAGTAGTGCACAGGGGTCTTCATGAATTCGGCCAGGCGCTTCTCGATCTCGTAAACAGTCTTCTCGTCGGTTTGGATGTCCAGGTCATGCACTTCCAGGTCCACACCCTGCAGACGCAGGCCCGCGCTGCCCGTCAGGGCCCACCGGGTCTCGGCTGGCGGGACGCGCTCCAGCAGGCAGGTCAGGGCACGCACATGGGCTTCGCTTAGGTCAAGTCGGGCTTTCATTGGGCACCTTCCGAGAGGGCAATGAAGACATCTTCCAGCCCCGGCGGGACGGAACGCAGCTCAACCACCTGCCCGCCCAGGCTGCGGATATGCTCCGGCAGGCGCTGGCGGATCGCTTCCGCCTGCCCGCTTCGCACGCGCAGGTGCAGGCGGTCGCCAAAGGCCTGCACATCTTCCACGTCCGGGTCTTCCTGTGCGGCTTTGCGCAGGGTCAAAATCGGCCCGCCGCGCAGTTCCATGATGTTGCCGTTCAGCACGGCGCGCAGCTGGCTGGGCGTGCCTTCCATCAGGAATCGCCCGTTGCGCATGAATCCCAGCCGATGACAGCGGGCTGCTTCGTCCATGTAGGGGGTGGAGATGATCACCGCCACCCCATCCCGCCCCTCTTGGCCGCCCGCAGGCGTCGCGGCCAGTTTGATGATCAACTGCCAGAAATCCTGCCTGGTCACGGGATCCACACCGGTGGTGGGCTCATCCAGCAGCAGCAGGCGTGGGTGGGTCACCAGGGCGGTTGCCAGGCCAAGTTTCTGCTTCATACCGCCCGAGAGCTGTCCCGCCCGCCGGTCCTTGAACGGCGCCAGGCCGACGAACTCCAGTGTCTCCATGCTGCGTGGCAGCCACTCTTTGGCCGCCAGGCCGCGCACTTCGGCAAAGAAGCGGATGTTCTCCAAAACGGTCAGGTCTTCATAAAGCGAAAAGCGCTGGGAGAGATACCCGATCTGGGCTCGTGCCTGCTCGACCTGCTTTTTCAGGTTATAGCCGCATATTTCCACTTCGCCTCTGTCCGGCCGCAGTGCCCCCACCAGCAGCCGCATGGTGGTGGTTTTCCCTGCCCCATCCGATCCCACCAGGCCGTAGATTTCACCCGCAGCAAGTTGAATGCTCACATCCTCCACGGCCACGGTTTCGCCAAAGGTCTTTCGCAGATGCGAAGCCTGCACAAGAAGCGGCCTCATGGATACATCTCCCTGCGTCGTTCCGGCCTTATTCTCCATGCCCGCCTCCCTGCGGCGTGATCCTGACCACCGCAACCTGTCGGGCCAGTTCCTGCATTTGCGCCGGGTCGAGGCGCATCGGCAGCCGGTGGAACTTCATCATCAGGCCCATCATCAACGGGTGGCGCTTGAAGCGGTACTCCAGGAAAGCGCTAACCTGCGCCAGGTCGGTCAGTGGCTCGGCCAGCCCGTCGAAAGCCAGTCTCCCCACCTGGACATGCACATGCGGGTCGGCCTGGATGTTACGGTACCAGTCCGCCTTTTGTCCGCGTCCCGCGCCCACATAATATGCTCCCTCGATCTTTTCATACTGGAGCGGTGTCACATACTTTGTCCCGCTCTTCCGGCCCGTGTGCTCCAGCAGCAGGATAATCCAGCCGATCAGCCAGCCCTTGCCCGCAGCGTATAGCCGTTGGTGAATATGCTGAACTTTCTTGATCCTGAACCAAAAATCATCCGAGACGATCATTCTTTCTCCTTCCAGGCAAAGCCCCGCCCCCAAATCATCGCACCCAGGACGATCAGCCCAACCGCCGAGATACAGCCCGGGAAGTACCCCCCTGTAACCAGCGCGCCCGTCAGGTGGCCCGTACCGTTGACCGTTTCCAGCACAGCCAGGACCGTGGCCGCCTTCCAGGCCCAGGTGTGATTGAGAAACACGAATGGGCTGAAAGCCAGCATCAGGCTGATGATTACCATGTTGGCAAGCGCAAACCCTTCCCCTGACCACTCCAGCGCGGGCACGAAGTCAAAGCGGGCATTCAGCCCCGTGGTCACCACCGGCAGCCAGCGCCACAGGCCGGTAGCTACTTCTTCCAGGCTGTGTACCGCCTGGCACAGCCCCAGGCCCCAGATAAGCCAGGGGAGGTAAGGTCGAAGACCAAATGTTGAAAGTTGGTCAGGCATCATATTCGCCGGATTCATCTGAAACGCGCCGTTGGCGAGGATTGGCTTCTATGTAAGCGATAAATCTTGCTAACTGGCGGGCACATTTTTCAGCCAAAGCATAGGTTTCTTTGAACTGCTCTTCGGTCAGGTAATCTTGATCAAGGGCAATGTAAAGTTGAGCACGAACCTCTCCTGCCGATGCTCTTGCCATGCCCAGATAATTGGCAAACTGCACGTCCGTCCGGCTTTCGAAGCCTTCGGCAATATTGCTCATCACAGATATGACTGCGCGCCGAATCTGATCTCTCAGTCCAAAGTCACGATTAAACCCGGCTTGGTTTGCAAGAACATACACGGTATTGGTCAACTCCCTTGCTGTCTGCCATGCCTGGATATCCTCAAAGCGGGCAATTCCAGCCATACGGTGCTCCTTATCTTTAAACCTTCGACTCTCGACTTTTGACTTTCAACCTTCGACCATGGGCCTTCAACTTTAGACCATCAACGGCTAATGAAAGACCACATCCGCCGGCATGCCGGGTTTGAGCTTGCCTTCAGGATCGTTGACCTTCAATTTGATGGCATACACGGTACTGCTGCGGCCTTCCACCGTCTGGATGTTGCGGGGCGTAAACTCGGCTTGGTCAGAGATGTAAATCACTGTGGCAGTAAAGGTTTCGCCGGGGAACGAGTCGACGCTCACGCTGGCAGACTGGCCCAGCCGGATCTGTCCGTAGCGGTCCTCGGGGACATACACCGTGATGGTCAGGCTGTCCAGCCGGATCAACTCGATCGCACCCGCCCCCGGCTGGACGAATTCACCGGGCTCCACGTTCCGGTTCAGGACCACCCCCTCCGTGGGCGCCGTCACTTCCAGCTTCGTCATCTGCGTCTCGATCAGCGCCAGGTTGGCTTCCGCCTGGCGGACGGCCTCCTCTGCCTGGCTGGCAGCGGCTTTGGCCTGCTCCA
>CAYLXB010000123.1:0-4298 GCA_964387495.1 uncultured Anaerolineaceae bacterium | reverse complement strand
GATGGCCTCCGGCATCTCCGGCCCGTTGTAGCGCCCATCCGGCGCATCCACGTTCCCCACCGCTGCGCAGTAGGCAAACGGATCGCTGTATGACTCCTGCTCAGTAATCGGGTCGCACTTCCCGTTATAGTAATCCCACACGTCACAGGTCTTCCCGTTCTTGAAGGTGCACGTCCCCTGTTCCGGGTCACCCTGGCCCGTAACGGCATACTCACCGCCCGTGATGGCGCAGTAGGTTGCCGCATCCGTGACATACCCGGTGATCTTCCGCCCGCCGACCGGGCAGTCGCCGCGCAGCAGCGCCCACTCCTCGCACTGCCGGTTGTCCTCGAACAGGCACATCCCGTATTCCCCGCCGTCCCCGCGCTGCCGGATGAACAGCATGCCGCCCTGCTTCACACAATTCTCCGAAGCCGGGTTGGCGATGGCGGCTGTGGGCTGCGCCGCCGTCCCGGACTCTTCCGGCACAGGCGCGGCGGCAGGCCCGCCACAGGCCTCCAGAAACAGGGCCGCGGTCAGGAAAAGAACTGCACTGGTTATGGTTGTTCGACGCATGGATGCTCTCCTTGTGGTTTGGCCTTATCCGGCAATGGGTGGATTGGGAAACGTCTGCAAAAAACGTTTGCCGGCTGTGAACCCGGATTACTTCAACTGTACCAGTAACTTCTTGAACGCCGCTTCATAATCGCCTGTGAAGTCGATGGCCTGCGCCCGGTGGACGCGCAGCGGCAGCCTTGCCTGCTGGAAGATCAGCGGCAGGATGGGTTTCTTTTCTTCGCGCGCGAACGAAATCTCATCCGCCACATTCTGTGACTGGACAGAATTGGGGGTTACGAGGAAAAGTACGTGCGTGCAGGCCTGGATCGCCCGGGATATCTGTTCGTCCCAAGAGTCCCCCGCCGGGATGTCATCTTCATCCCGCCAGGTGCGGATCTTTTCCCGCTCCAGGTCGGACTGCAGGCGTCTCGCAAGATCCTCGTCCTTCCGGGAATAACTGAGAAAACAGGAACATCTGCGCGGCATGCTGGACAGGAAGTGTTTGCTGAGCCTTTCGATGGCTTTATCGATGAATTCGTCGCTAATGAAAATCCCGTTGTACAGCAGCACTTGCTCGGGCAGGCGCCACTGCGCCGGATCGGAAAGCTCATCCTGCTTGAAGAAAATCGGCACGAACCGGCTTTTATTTTCAATGGCGATCCCTGCCCGCCAGCCCACCCACTCATCGAGGGCGGAAAGCGGCGTGATCAACAGCAGAACTGCATCTGCATTCTCCAGGTCGCTCCTGACCCTGGCCTGCCATTCCGGCGTTCCCACCTGCAGGCCCGGCGGCGCATAACAGATTTTATGCCCGCATCTCTCCAGCCGCCCTCCGAAATCCTCGGCCAGATTCCGTTCCAGATTGTGATAAATGAGTGCAACTGCCATTTCTTGGGCTCCCGGAAACCTGCATCCACACTATACAGGAAAAGCACCGCCGTGGCAAGAGTTGATCAGGGCGTTCTTTCTTCTCCGCCTCCCCTTCGCGCTGAACTTTACCTCACCTCCGTCTCTTTCACCGACGTTCTTTTTACTTCTTACTTTTTACTCCTCCCTCCTCTTACACCTTACTCCTCACCTCCCCCTCCAGCCCCCACCCCGCCTGTATCTTCTTCACCAGGTCATCCACGAACCTGGCCGCCGGTACCCCGTCGATCACATCATGGTCGATCAAGACCGTCAGGTGCAGGATTTCCCGCTTCTGGATTTCTCCCTGCTGCACCGCCGGCTGCACGTTCAGCGAACCGAGTGCCAGGCACAGCGAATGCATGCTGAAGGGGACGATCCAGCCCCGCGTGTGCCCCACCATCCCCGTCGTCGTGACCATCACGGTCCCCATCATGTCCTTGACCCGCTGCGGATGGTTGAGCACGAACCCGCGCATCAACGCCAGGCGCAGCCATTGCGGCAGGCGCACGAACAGCCTCATCCCCAGGGTGCTGCGCGCCTCGCCGAGTACATAATCCCCCTCGTCCTCGATCCTCTGCGCTTTTGCCGTCTCGATTTCATCCTGGATCTGCCCCAGGCTCTTCTGCTCCGCCTTGCGGAGAACGTAGGGCAGGGGCACCCGCACCCCGTTTACTTCCTTCTCCACCACGATCGAGATATCCACCTCCTCGAACACCACCACCTTGTTCCCTTTTCCCCGTCTCACCCCCGCGATGGGGGGATGGAGCGCCACACAATCGGCGATCACCTTGAGCAGCCAGGCCGTGAAGGAAATCTTTTTCCCGTTGCGCCTCGCCTCCTTGATCAGCCGCCGCGCCTCGCTCACATCCACCTCCAGGAATGCCTTGACGTGATGCTTCCCCAGCCCGATCTTCCCCACGTCGAAAGTCAACTGCCGGCTGGACGGATATTCGATTTCGTGAAATTTATTCTCAGGCATAAGGTCGGTCTCATTCGTAGAGCGCAGGTTTACAAAAGCCCACCGGCCAAAATAAGCACAGCCGATGCAGTGAAAATGAATGGGCACAACTTGAAGGGCAGGAAATTGACCTTGAAGCCGGTGAACAGGGAGACTGCTGCCAGGATCAATAGGCCGCTGGCCGACAGCAGGAAAACAACCCTTGAAACACTGCTCAGGGGGTCAATGGACGTTACCAAAGCTACCAGCGTGCCGATGAAGATCAGCGCAACCCCTTCGACGATCCATTCCATTGTTATGATGCGCCGGTTGTCGGTGCTGATTGCCCCAAACCCCTTTACAACCGAGCCGGTTGGAAAGAGATGCGCAATGCCCCACACTGCCGTGAGGGCAGCCCCCAGGTACAACATTACGAGATTGGCCATATTGCCTCCTCTTGCCGCTTATGCACGCCTTTCTTCACCATCATTTCCCATCCCGTCTCTCCTTCGCCGCCTTCACCAGCCCCACGAACAGCGGGTGTGCCCGGTTCGGCCGTGACAGGAACTCCGGGTGGAACTGCGACCCCATCATGAACGGGTGGTCGGCGATCTCGGCGATCTCCACCAGTTTTCCATCTGGCGAAACTCCCGAAAAGACGATCCCCGCCTTCTCGAATTCCTCCCGGTAATCGTTGTTGAACTCGAAGCGGTGGCGGTGGCGTTCCTGCACCTGCGCCACGCCGTAGGCTGCTGCCGCCTTCGTCCCCTTTTGCAGCTGGCACGGGTACAGTCCCAGCCGCATCGTCCCGCCCAGGTCGGTGATGCCGCGCTGCTCCAGCATCAGGTCGATCACCGGTGTGCTGCTGGCCCGGTCGAACTCGGACGAGTTCGAATCTTCATGTTTGAGCACATCCCGCGCGAACTCGATGCACATCACCTGCATTCCCAGGCACAGCCCCAGGTAAGGCACCTTGTTCTCGCGCGCGAACCTCGCTGCCAGCACCTTTCCCTCGATGCCGCGTGACCCGAATCCGCCTGGCACCACGATCCCATCCGCCTCCCGCAGCACCTCCATCCCTTTGCCCTTCTCCAGGTCCGCCGAATGCACCCAGGCGATCTCCACCTCCACGCCGTTGGCCAGCGCCGCGTGCTTCAGCGCCTCCCGTACCGACATGTAGGCATCCTGCAGTTCCACGTATTTTCCCACCAGCGCGATCTTCACCTTTGGCTTGGGCCGGCGCACATCCTCCACCAGTTTTTCCCAGGCCTTCCAATCCGGCTTCTTGCTGGGCTTCAGCGCCAGCTTCTCGATCAGGTATTCTGCCACTCCCAGCTTTTCCAGCATCAGCGGCACTTCATAGAGCACCTCTGCCGTGACCATCGGCACCACGGCCCGCTTGTCCACGTCGCAGAACAGCGCGATCTTCTCCAGCAGGTCGTCTGTCACCGGGTAGTCCGAGCGTGCGATGATCATGTTGGGTGCAATACCAATCGAGCGCAGCGCTGCCACCGAGTGCTGCGTGGGCTTGGTTTTCAGTTCCCCCGTCGCCCCGATGTAGGGCAGCCAGGTGACATGCACGAAGAAGATGTTCTCGCGCCCGATCTCGTTGCGCAGTTGCCGCAGGGCTTCCAGGAAGGGCTGCGACTCGATGTCACCCACCGTGCCGCCCACCTCCAGCAGCACGATCTCCGCCCCGGTGGTCTTCGGCACCAAGCCGATCCGCCGCTTGACCTCGTTGGTCACGTGCGGGATGACCTGGATCGTCCCGCCCAGGTAATCTCCGTGTCGCTCCTTCTGGATCACCTCGGCGTACACCTGCCCGCTGGTGAAATTGCTCACCCGTGTCAGGCGGATGTCGATGAAGCGCTCATAATGGCCCAGGTCCAGGTCCGTCGCGGCGCCGTCGTCCAGC
>CAYLXB010000122.1:0-4878 GCA_964387495.1 uncultured Anaerolineaceae bacterium | reverse complement strand
GCTTTGCATGAAAACAAAAACAAAGGCTATAATGGGCTTCGATGTCAGCCATCAGCCTGCCCGCCGCGCCGGGGCAGCCCGGCAATCTGCGCCCGATCAACGTCCTGCATGACCTGCCGGCCGTTGCCGACCTGATCGAGTTGTGCTTTCACAGCACAATGGACAGTGAAGGCCGCCGCACCATTGACCAGATCCGCAGCGGCGCCTTCCTGCGCTGGGCGCCGCGCATGGCCGAGGCCGCCTCCCTGCCGCATTCCGGCTTCGTCTGGGAGCAGGACGGGCACATTGTTGGCAACATCAGCTTGATCCCCTTTTCCCACCAGGGCCAGCGCATCTACCTGATCGCCAACGTCGCCACCCATCCGGATTACCGCCAGCGCGGCATCGGGCGTGCCCTGACCGAACAGGCCATGGCCTGCGCCCGCGAGCGCAATGCGGATGCCATCTGGCTGCAAGTGCGGGATGACAACCCCGGCGCCATTCACATCTATACCAGCCTGGGTTTCAGCGAACAGGACCGCCGCACGACCTGGGCCAACCAGCCGGAAACGGGGATCGGGACACTGGAAGGCGGCTACAGCCTCACCCGGCGGACTGCCCACTTCTGGCCGCAGCAGAAGGCCTGGCTGGAGCGCCTCTACCCGGACAGCGAAGCCTGGTACCGGCGCTTCAAGTGGGATGTCCTGCGCCCGGGCCTGTGGAACTGGCTTTACCGCCTGGTCGCTGAATACGAGGTGCGCCAATGGGCCGTCCTGAAGGACGAGCGCCTGCAAGCAGTCATTGCATGGACCCCCTGGCGCGGCGGTTCAGACCCCCTGTGGGTGGCGCTGTCACCCGAGGCAGAGGAGGCCGCCCTGACCTTCCTGCTGCGCTACATCCGGCGTGAACTTTTCCACCGGCGCGGCCTGAGCGTGGAACTCCCCGCCGGCCTGGCACAGAACCCACTGCACGCCGCAGGTTTCAACCCCCTGCGCACATTGATCTGGATGCGCGCCCCCGGTGCAACCAAATAACTCCGCCTGCGTATTTATCCTATGAAAGGAGTTTTCTCATGACAAAATTCATCCTGCGTTGGTTGATCAATGCCATCGCACTCACCGCCGCCGTGTACTTCGTGGACGGCATCCACCTGCAGACCAACAGCTGGCTGGCGATTGCTGTGCTGGCCTTCATTTTCGGCCTGGTCAACGCCCTGCTGCGCCCGCTGCTCAAACTGCTCACCTGCCCGCTGATCATCCTGACCCTGGGCCTGTTCACCCTGCTGATCAACACCTTCCTGTTCTACATCACCGGCCTGATCGGCGAGAAGTTCGGCTACGGTTTCACCGTGGATGGCTTCGGCCCGGCCTTCTGGGGTGCGCTGATCGTCAGCATCGTCAGCATCCTCCTGAGCCTGTTCCTGAAGGACGAGCTCAAGGGCCGCCGCAGAAAGTAAATTGCCCTGTCTTTGCAAGCCAGGCCCGGACACGCCGGGCCTGGCTGTTTAATTGCGGGGCATTGCATAACTTCCCCACATTCTGCACAATTTCTGCACATTTGCCTGCTATCCTTCCGGAATAATTAGAACCGGAGGCAAGCATGAAAGCGATCGCGTACATCAAACAGCATTCCAAGGCTGCCCTGGCAGCCGCAGGCGTCATCCTGCTGGCAGCCGTGCTGCTTTTCACCAGCCTGAACGCCAACGCAAAAGAAACCACAGCATACGAAACCGAAGCCGCGGCGCGCGGCAGCCTGACCGCCACCGTCGGCGCGACCGGCACGGTGCGCGCCAACCAGAGTGCGGTGCTGGCCTGGAAGGCCGGCGGCACGGTGGAACAGGTCAATTATCAGGTCGGGCAGCGCGTCCGGGCCGGCCAGACCCTGGGCAGCCTGCAGAGCGCCAGCCTGCCGCAGGCCGTCATCCTGGCCCAGGCCGACCTGGTCGAGGCGAAGCAGGCCCTGGAAGACCTGCAGAAATCCGGCACCGCCCAGGCCCAGGCAGCCATCAGCCTGCGCCAGGCACAGGACGATTACGAGGATGCCGAGGAGTACCGCCTGGACCTGAACGAACGCGTCGAATACCAGATCGTCAAACTCGTGGCCCAGCGCACCCCCTTTGGCGTGCGCAAGATCCCGAGTGTCAAGACCGTTAAATATTACCCGGACGAAGATGAAAAAGCCGTGGCCGATGAAGACCTGGCCCTCGCCCAGGCCAAACTCGAAGACGCCCGCCGCGCCTACGACCGCCTGAAGAACGGCCCCAACCCGGATGACCTTGCCGCGGCCCAGGCACGCCTGGATGCTGCCCAGGCCGCCCTGGACCAGGCCCGGGTCATCGCCCCCTTCGACGGCATCGTGACCGAGGTCGAACCGCTGGCCGGGGATGTCGTCTCCGCCGGGCAGGCGGCGTTCCGCATGGATGACCTCACGCACCTGCTGGTGGATGTGGAGATTTCGGAAGTGGACATCAACCACGTGGCCGCCGGCCAGCCGGCCGTGGTCAGTTTCGATGCCGTGCAGGGCAAAACCTATCACGGCCGGGTAACCCAGGTCGGCGCGGTCGGCAGCAACACCAACGGCGCGGTCAACTTCGCGGTCACCGTCGAACTGGACGATGCGGATGAACAGGTGCACCCGGGCATGACCGCCGCGGTGGATATCCAGGTGGTCAACCTGGAGGATGCCCTGCTGGTGCCCAACCGCTCGGTGCGCGTCGTGGACGGCCGGCACGTGGTCTATGTGCTCCAGGACGGCCAGCCCGTGCCGGTGGCCGTCCAGCTGGGCGCCTCTTCGGACGCCTACAGCCAGGTGGCCGGCGGCGGTCTGCAGGCCGGGGACCTGGTGATCATCAACCCGCCCGCCGCATCCTTCCAGCCCGCCCCGGGCAATGGCGGCGGCATACGCCTGATGCACCCCTAGGAGCCTGCCATGCCTGAACCCGTCGTCTCTGCACAGGACCTGACCAAGGTCTATAAAATGGGCGAGGTCGAAGTGCATGCCCTCTCCGGCGTCTCGCTCGAGATCCAAAAAGGCGAGGTGGTGGCCATCATGGGCCCTTCCGGCTCCGGCAAATCCACCCTGATGAACATCCTCGGCTGTCTCGACCAGCCCACCAGCGGCAGGTATGTCCTGGATGGCGAGCCGGTCTCCAGCCTGCGGGATGACCAGCTGGCCGCGGCCCGCAACCGCAAGGTGGGCTTCATCTTCCAGTCGTTCAACCTGCTCTCGCGCGCCACGGCCCTTTCCAACGTGGAACTGCCCCTGCGCTACGCCGGCCTGACCGAAGGCCGCAAGGAACGCGCCCGGCACGCCCTCGAATCGGTGGGGCTGGGCGACCGCGTCCATCACCGCCCGACCGAACTCTCCGGCGGGCAACAGCAGCGGGTGGCCATCGCGCGTGCCCTGGTCAACGACCCCGCCATCATCATGGCCGATGAACCCACCGGCAACCTGGACTCGCGGGCCGGAAAGGAGATCATGGACCTGCTGCTCTCGCTCAACCGCGAGCGCGGCACCACCCTGATCATCGTCACCCACGACTCCGCCATCGGCGCCCAGTGCGGGCGCATCATCCGCATCCGCGACGGGCAGGTGGAGGCACAGCCATGAGCATCACGCAGGTCATCTTCGAAGCATTGGAAAGCCTGGGCGCCAACAAGGTGCGCTCCGGCCTGACCATCCTGGGCATCGTCATCGGCGTGGCCGCCGTGGTGGCCATGCTGGCCATCGGGCAGGGCGCCCAGGACTCCATCACCGGCTCCATCAACGACATCGGCACCAACATCCTGTTCATCTTCTCCGGCAACGACCAGGCCGAGGTGCGCAACCCGCGCCCATTGACCATGAAGGATGCCGATGCCCTGGCCGATCCCTTCGCGGCGCCCTCCATCCAGGCCGTCGCGCCGGTGGTCGGCACCCAGGCCGAGGTCAGCGCGGGAGGCGAGAAAGCCGCCACCTCCATCAACGGCGTGGTGCCGCTCCACCAGCAGGTGCGCAACGAGACCCTCTCCGAAGGCGATTTCATTGACGAAGCCCAGCTCAACGGGCGCGCCTCCGTGGCCCTCATCGGCACAGACACCGCCGAGACGCTCTTCGGGCGCACCAGCGGCCTGGTCGGCGAGACCGTGCGCATCGAAGGCCAGCCCTTCCGCATCACCGGCGTGCTGGCATCCAAGGGCGGCGGTTCCATGGGCAGCCAGGACGACCGCATCCTGGTGCCGCTGACCACCGCCCAGAGCCGCCTGATGCCCGCCAAAGGCGATGAACTGGACGTGATCTTCATCCAGGCCTCCAGCGCAGAGACGGTCAACCAGGCCTCGGAGGAGGCCGCCCAGATCCTGCGCACCCGCCACCGCTCCCGGATCGGCGAGGACGATTTCACCATCTACTCCCAGCAGGATTTCCTCAGCACCGCCGAAACCATCACCAGCGTGCTGACCGTCTTCCTGGGCGGCATCGCCGGCATCTCCCTGCTGGTGGGCGGGATCGGCATCATGAACATCATGCTGGTCTCGGTCACCGAGCGCACGCGCGAGATCGGCCTGCGCAAGGCCCTCGGCGCCCGCAAGCGCGACATCCTGATCCAGTTCCTGGCCGAGTCCTCCCTGCTCAGCCTGCTGGGCGGCCTGCTCGGCATCCTGCTCGGCTGGGTCATCTCGCTGGTCGTCGGGCAGATCGCGGCTTCCAGCAACACCCCGCTTGACCCGTCCGTGGGGCTGAACGCCATCCTGCTCTCAACCCTCTTCTCCACCGCCGTCGGCCTGTTCTTCGGCATCTACCCCGCCAACCGCGCCGCCGGCCTGGAACCGGTCGAAGCCCTGCGCTACGAGTGACCTCACCGATTCCTCGAATCTGTGCCATAATCATGCCATGCCCGGAAAACTCCTCGTCATCGATGAC
>CAYLXB010000121.1:0-5115 GCA_964387495.1 uncultured Anaerolineaceae bacterium | reverse complement strand
CCGCTGACGCCTTCCTGGAAGGTGATCGTGCCTCCTTCGATGAAGGTGGCAGTGACGGTTTTATCTGCGCTCATCGTGATCGTGGTCGGGTTGGTGGAGCCTGTCAGGTCACCGGACCAGGCGCTGAAGGACCAGCCGGAATCGGGCACTGCCGTCAACTGCACCACGGTCCCCTCGTAATAGGTGCCGCCAGCGGGCGAGAGAGTTACACTGCCGTTGCCGGAAGTGTTGACCGTCAATGTGAACTGGGCTGGCGGCGTAATATCGAACGGTGCGCCTTCTACCCAGGTGTACCCGCTGTTCATAATGGTACCGTTTACGGTTGTGCCTGCAGAGCCGTATACAGTAGTGCCAGTGCCCTCATCCAGTGCCCACCGGCCGACCAGGCCGGTCGTCGCTGTCGTAATCTCCGAGTTCACCTCGGAAATGATCTCTGCCTGAGAGCGGGCGTAATTCCAGATTCGAGCTTCGTCCAGCACGCCGTCGAAGTGGCCTTCGGACACTCCGCTCGAATTCAAGGCTGTTCCCAAGGCGGCATGCTGAATACTGTCCCACCGCACCGGGTACCCTACAACAAGTTCTTTTTCCAGCTTGCCGTTCAGGAATAGCTGCCATTTGTTACCGTTATAGGTGGCTGCAGCATGATACCACTGGCCTGTGACGATGGGCGTTACGCCAATGACCGGATGGTTCAGGCCCAGGTCGCCGCCTCCGGTACCTTCCTCGAAATCTGCAACCAAAACATTGTCCGAGGCGCGGATGCCGAGGAAGTAGTTCATATCGCGGTTATCGTCATCTGCTTCCCCGCGCCCTTTGGTAACCAGCGGAATTGCATTTGTAACCCCGCCAGAACCCGTAGTTGTGGTCACGCCAGCCCCATCGCGCCTAAACCAGGTTTCGAGAGTGAACTGTGGCAGATCCAGAGCACTGGCGTCTCCAAAGGTGACATAGGCTGTGCCGGTGCCAAAGTCAAGCGCGTCCACCGGCGGGATTTCAGAATAATTGACGCCTGCCGAAAGCGTGCTGGCAGGCATCGTCAATGTATTTGTATTGGCCGTGCTGGTATCGTTGGATGTTCCGTACCAGCTGCTGATCTGCCAGCCGCTGTCTGGCACCGCACCGCTCAGGGAAACGGATTCACCCACGATATATTCCCCGGCAGGGCATCCGGCCGAGCTGTCCGGCGCGGCCACCGGGTCTGTGCCGTTCCCGGTGTGACCCAGGGTGAGCGCATAGCAGACCAGCGGCAGTTCCGTAAACGTGGCGGTAACTGCCTTGTCCGTATCCATGGTGATGGACCAGGTGCCGTTGCCGTTATCGGTCAGGTCGCCGGAATTGGCCCCGCTCCAGCTGTCGAACTCCCAGCCAGCCGCGGGGGCCGGTGTGAGGGTGACCACGGTGTTCTCATCGTAGGTGCCGCCGGCAGGATCGAGCGTGACACTGCCGCTGCCAGAGGTCGTTACAGTCAAAGTGTGCTGCACCACTGGTGCGGTTGTGGTCACTTCATAACAGACGTTATCGGCCGGCCCTGCGGCGGTCGTGTAGTTCTTGTAACTGGGCACCATGCTGGTGGCTGTGAAGTAGCCAGCAGCCGGTGTATGCCCGGAGGCCAGCGCGCTCGTGTCCGCAACCAAGCCGGTGATGGGGGTGCCGGTGGGATTGCCGCTGGCATCCAGCTGCACCAGGCTGACATCGATGCTGGCCGAAGTGGCGGTCAGTTTCGTGATCTCAGCCGTGAAGCGGTACCAGGTGTTGATCTGGGTTCCGCCTGTTCCACCCGCCGTCAGCGGGACGATGACATCGTAGACTTTCGACTGGCCGATCACATTGGACCAGTAGGTGACGATGCCGCCGTTCGTGTGGTCCAACTGCACGCCGAATTCATAGTTCGAACTGACGTTCGAACCGTTGGTTGTCCAGCTCAGGCGGTCGTCGTCGAACTTTCCGGTGCTGTCGGTCTTGAAGTCGCCCTGGAAGACGACCGTCTCGAGGTCTGCATCATTCCAGTTGAAGGGATGGGCTGTCCAGTTGAAAATGCTTCCTCCTGAACCCAGCCCGACCGAACCGGCCACGCCGACCCCGGATGTCACGGACGGTCCGCTGCCGTCGCTGTACCAGCCGGTGTAGGTGCCGATCGTACTCCCCGGCGTAAAGGATTCGAAGGTCTCGCAAACCAGACCGGTCGAATCGGCTTTGACGGGGGTGGTGTTCATCCCCACCAGGGAGGTGAGGAAGATGACGACCATGAAAACTTGCCGGACCTGTGCCAGTTGCCTGCGCAGGTTGGCTTTGGCTTTTTTACTCACAGAAAACGGATGCTTAGACATGTTGCCCTCCAGTGGCAGAAACGCTGATTGTGCCGGATGAACAAGATGATTCGTTTTGTATAAAACCATCAGTCACAAAAAAAAATTAAATAGCGAAAACGGCTGGCGGCCGGTTTCGCTATTTGCTCCTCAAGGATATCCCTTTTTCTGGGGTGGGGCTGGGGTGAAAGGTTAAGCGACCAAATTAGATCCTTGTCTCATCGCTTCCAGATGGATTGCAAGTATTCAGTTGTTCTTCGACATCTAAAGTGTGTAGTGACCAACCAAAGCACAAACCATGTCTGAAAAGAGTACGATTCTACAGGTAAAAATACTGCCCTTACAAAAATGCAAGTTTGTTACATGACGGTTTGGATGAAAAAAAGTTACAAACTTTCATCCTGGAATTAAAAAATCACTCCCCGGAAGTAATGCTGGCATTACCTCCAGATGAGTGTTAGGTGGGCCGGAAGTGAGGGTTGACCGACAAGGCATTTCGATGACATCTTGAAGCAGCATAAGCCTGACTATGACGCGTGGCCGGTTTCGCCAGTGGCTCCTCGGGGAAATCTCATCGTATGGATGAGAAGCGACCCAACGCAAAACTTCCCCGGATCCTTGCCTCCACACAGAACGCGTATGTAATTGTGTTCGTCGATCACAATACTTGCATTAACCTTACAGTTTTGTAAGGTCTATGTCAACTATGACATTGCTCTTGATAAACTGCGACAAATGTCACTTTTTGGGACAGTCATCCAGCGGATGAACATATTCTCGCCCCGGTGACATGGTCAACAGCCGGGGCGAGGTTCTTGCGATCCGTAAGGGCAGGGGCGTCAGGAACGCTCCTAGGGCACGTAGTATTCGAGGATCAATTCCGGACGGGAAGCAGCAGCTGCATCGCCACTGTAGAATTTAAGGTAGTCTGCTTCCCGGTCATCATTATCATCCGTTGCAAAGCGCAGGCGGAACTGGGTCGGGCCGATTTTATTGATGTAGACGAACATGCCGCTGGCCCAGTGCCGGGTATACCATCCGCCAACCGGCGTCTTGGGCAGGCTGCCGATGTTATTTTTACTGGCCGCGGCCTGGAAATCCTCGAATTGCAGGCCGATGTTCCCGCCGAACCGGCCTTTGCGGATATCCACCAGCAGGCTGCCGTGCGTGTTGAAGGGATTGGTTCCAACGAGGCTTTGCCGCCTGATTCTCAAGCTGGCACGAGTCAGGACTGCGTCATCGGGCAGGGATGCGGTGTTGAAGGACAGAATGGTACGGTACTGCCTGTCCTGGGCGTTATCCCCCAGGTTGAAGGTGGATGCAGCAGCATTCAGGGTGCTGCCCTGTCCGCTGTTTTCGGCCGACTCGATCACCCAGCCATCGTATGTGCCCTCCGAGCGGAAGTGCGCCGTAATGATCGTGGGGGAGTTGGCCGGGGAATATTCATCCGCCCCCACGTCCGGCAGGAGGCCGGTGGGGCGGGCCTCTCCATCGAAAT
Organism: uncultured Anaerolineaceae bacterium; assembly: GCA_964387495.1. Classification (GTDB taxonomy): domain Bacteria; phylum Chloroflexota; class Anaerolineae; order Anaerolineales; family Villigracilaceae; genus DSXF01. The sequence continues at coordinate 1,311 of CAYLXB010000121.1, read as the reverse complement.
CGTCACTGACCTGCGTCAAAGTTACAGCCTGGTCCAAGGCGCCGGCGGCGCTAGCCCGCAAATGCAGGTCAGCCAGCCCCGGGTTGATGAACCAGTCTGCCCCGGCCGTGGTGACGTTGCCGGTCAGCGTTCCGCCGGCGCCATCCCGGTTGAGGATGCCCATGTTCAGCAGGTTGTAGGCATAGGTGCCCGAGGTATCTGAAAAACGTGCTTCCATGCCCCAGCTCAGGCCGGGTTCGGGGTCGAGCAGCAGAGCAGTATTGTGCGCCACCACCCAGCCGGCGGCGTGCACCATCTCGATGACCGAATCATGCCGCAGGCTGGCGTAGATGAAATTGTTGCGCACGATCCCGCCGCTGTGATCCCCGCTGCCGTGGCTGGCATTGCCAAACGCTATACCCTGGTAGCAGTCCACCAGCAGGTTGCGTTCGACGATCGTGCCGGAAGACCCGCTCCAGAACAGGATGGTCGGAGCCGGCACATTGTTGGGTGTGCGGATGCGGTACCATTCATTATCCCGCACCACCCAGCGATGGGCGTTGTGGGCGCTGATGCCGTTGGTGTAATCCTCCGGCGCAGTGGTCGTATATTCCAGGCGCGAGCAGGCCAGCAGACCGTCCTGACTGCCATCCAGCAGCGGGTTGACCTTGACCAGTTGGTAGCCGGTATCAAGGATATGCAGGTTGTACAGGACCGGCCGGTCCCGCCCCTGGACGGATATGCCGTGTTCCCCGGCATTGCGGATGGTCAGGTCGGCAATGGCGGCGTCATCCGCATCGATGTAGATGACGTGAGTCTGGCCGCTGAGCATGCCGCCTCCATCCAGGATCACATCCTCACGGTTCCCGGTCAGGCCGCGGATGGTCAGGTTGTTTTTCAACACCTGCACCGTATCCTGCAGGTCATAGGTCCCCGGCGAGACCAGGATGGTTGTGCCGGGGGCGGCATGGGCGGCATGGTAGCGCAAAGCCTGTTCCGTCTTGACGGTCACGGTCGCCCCGCCGGGTGCAGCCAGGGGGGGACAATTCGGGTTTGTGCCCGACCTGCCGGAAGATGGCTGGCGGGCAGCCTCGACGCCTGGGACGGCTGTGCCTGCCAGGTAAAACACGCACAGGCCGAAAGCCAGCATGCCACGAATGCTCCTGGAAAATAGCACCTGGATTTTCATCGCAACCCTCCCGGGACAGGGAATCATCTGTCCCATATGCCTATCATACACATTTCTGTACGAAATTTGCTGACATCTTTATCAGGTTGAAGTAGCCGAAATGTACTATGAACATATCCGAAAAGTATTTTTATATCATGCTG
>CAYLXB010000120.1:0-5345 GCA_964387495.1 uncultured Anaerolineaceae bacterium | reverse complement strand
GCTGTTCATTCTGCCAATAATAAATTCAAAGAAACTTAGTTTACGATGTACTTATTCAGTTTTTGTAATATATCATAATCAAATTGATTCTCGAAAAGGCACCGCTGCTTGGAAAGGTGAACTGGAATCAAATACCGTCACTTTCGAAATCGAGCCATGATGTTGCTTTGGTATGGATGATTGGAACTACTTGTACAGTTGAAAAAAGAGGTGGCAACATGGATTATTTATTCACAACTGTCACGGTTTGGAAGCTTTATGATTACAATCCCGTGATACGGAGAATGATAATGTCCGCGACCAAAATGCTTTGTCTAATTTTTCTGACCTGTATCCTCACCTGCTGCACGATGCAAAATGTATCCACGCAGCCAGTCTCCATGGAGTCCGTTCTGTCTGCCGCGGACATAAATACCAGCATCACTGTTGTTGCGCCGGAAGAGTGGAACCAGTTTAGAATTGGGGAAATAGTCGAAATGTCTGTGACCTCGAACACGAATTCCCCTCTGCTGGTGAAAGAACAGGATTTTCAGGTGTTTTTGCGGGATGGTGACACCTGGACACCTGTACAAAATAAGTATACTGATTTCTATATTTATATCATCCCGTCTGATGGGCCTCTGGCAGCTCGACGTATCGATGTTTTCGCCCTTCCTGAACTCGGCAGCCGTTCCACTCCGGCAGTTATAAGGATCATCGTAAATGGCTATTTCTATGCCAACAACGTGGTGGGGGAGAAAATCCAGGCCTACGTTGATGTGACGCTCCACCCGTAGCAGGATGGCAGGTGACCCCCGCAAGCCGGCTACCCCCCCTAATTTCTTGTAGAGTTCCCTCTATGGAAATAAACCTATAGCAGGAGTGCCAAGATGGAATATGCAAAGTTACTATTTGCTTGGATAACTGGGGTCTTGGGGAGTGGCTGCATCTTTGTCCTACTGCCGATTTTCTTATTAGTCGTTGGGTATGTTATAAAGACATTGGCTGGAAAAATAATGAATAGAAGCATTTATCACTTGGCCATGAAGTATAAAAAGAACGATCAAAGAAATGATTAGTGAACAAAGTATGTCAGAGATCATAATTATCTAAGTTGCTACCCAAAAAGACTGAAACTACAAGCAAGGACGAACAGAGCGACTTTGAGTTCAAAGCCTCTGGCAGTGACAGCTTAGGTGTCCGTGCGATACTGTTGTTTCTGATTTGTGCTGCTACTGGATTCAAATTCCCTGGATAGTTCAATGGTGTGTATATGAGGATCACACAAGATCAAATCTGTGAACTCTGGAAACTGAAGGTTGCTCAGTATGGGAAGGGCAGGGCAGGGGCGCTTTGGGGAGGCGCTCTCTTTGTTCTTGGGATGCTTTTTATGCCAGCAGCAGGCGCGGGGTTTACGAAGCAAGTTGTGGTGTTTTGCATATCAATCTATGGCGCCTTTCTGCTCATGACGATAATTGCGCTCATGAAAATTAACAAAATAAAGGCTTCACGATATCGGGAGAAGGATTCGTATTCCACTATCACACTCCTAAACGCCTCACATAATGTGGGAGTGGTCACAATGATATTTGTTTCCTTTTTAGCTACCGGAATAATTTTACAACAGCGCTATAGCATGTTGTTTTTTTCAACGAGGATACAACTCTTGTTGTGGATGATAGCTTCAGTTGTATCCGTGTTATTATCGCCATGGCTGATAAAACGGGGGTTGGTAAATCACCTTGGTGGTCCAGGTAAAAAAGCTTCTGTGGTTTTAGTCATTTCCCGCATAGTACCAGCAATGGGGATATTAATAGGTGCATTTTTGGCCCGGTTTCAGGACAAACAAGTCTCCATGTTTGTTGTGATGATAGTTACATACTTTGGCGCCATGTTTTTGCTACCCGGTGTAGTTTCTGGTACATATGAAATAATCCTGCTTGGGTTAGGAAAGCGGCCCGAAGTAAAAAGAAACGGTTCAGGGTTTGCTGTTACGTATCCGCCAGGTGAACAAACGGACGATGCAACTGATGGATATGTCAGTATTACAAAGTAAAGGAACACAGTATTAGGGTGAGTGCGTCTCAGCAGTTTGTCCATTTTGGGACACTCGCGGTTTATTTCTCCCGCTTTTCAGGTACAATTCTGCCTCGATGAAAAAGAAGCTTTCCCGACGTGATTTTCTCAAATTCAGCGCTGCGGCGCTGGGGGGGCTGGCTTTTGCGCCGGCTTTCCCGCCGCTGGACGGTTTCGATGATTCCACTCTTGTGCGCGTAGCCACCGATTCGGTCAGCGTCCACAGCCTGCCCGACGATACCGGCCGGATCGTCAGCCAGTTGTACCGTGACGAACTGGTGCGCGTGTATGAACTGGTGAAAGCAGACCGGCCCGCTCACAATCCTTACTGGTACCGCGTTTGGGGCGGTTATGCTCACCGCACCCGCCTCCAGCCCGTCAAGGTGCTGTATAACCAGCCGCTGGATTTCATCCCGGAGGGGGAGCGCCGCCTGGCTGAGGTGACGGTTCCCTATACCCAGCCCTGGCGTTTTACCAAAGCCTATGGCTGGGAAGCCTTCAATCCGCCGCTCTACTTCGGCTCGGTCCACTGGCTGGACCGCCTCGAGGCCGGGCCGGATGGGCAGCCCTGGTACCGCATCTTCGACGAACTGGACAGCAACGTCGGCTACTACGCCCGTGCCCGGGATTTCCGCTCCATCCCTCCTGCCGAACTTGCCCCGATTTCGCCCGACGTACCCAAGGAACAGAAACGGATCGAGGTCAACCTGTCGGCGCAGTCGCTGGTTGCCTTCGAATATGACAGGCCCGTCTTTCAAACCCAGATCTCGTCCGGCATTCCTGCGGCGGATTTCAATACACCGAAGGGCGAATTCTACATCGAAGAGAAACTGCCCGCCAAGCACATGGGCTATAGTTATTTCGGACTTTCCAAGGGCGGCTCGGTCAACTTGTTTGCCGATGCGGATAACTATGTCCTGCCGGGTGTGCCCTGGACCTGCTTCTTTACCCCCGCCGGGCATGCCTTTCACGGCACCTACTGGCATGATAATTTCGGCGCCCCCATGAGTCACGGGTGTGTCAACATGCGCTCGGAGGATGCCCGCTGGCTCTTCTGCTGGGTGCGCCCCGCCCACCGGATCGAAGACCTGTCCACGAAGCACGCCTTTGGCGGCGAACGGGGCACCGCGGTCAGCATACATTATTGAGCGACATCCAGCAACCATGCCTGCAATCACCTGGCCCGGCAAATCCCTCTCCCCCGTGGAACCGGCGCGCCTTGTCACCGAGGCGGTCATCTATCCGCAAGGCTCCGGCTACCCGGGCGGACGGCCTTCCGGCCGCCTGATCCTGGGCGATAACCTGCCCATCCTGTCTGCCCTGCTGCCGGAGTACGAAGGCCGCCTGGCGCTTATCTATGCCGATCCCCCCTTCTTTACCAACCGCAAATTTCCGGCGCGCATCGGCCGCCATGAAGACTCCCGCCGCCCTGAACAGTGGGCTTTGAGCGAAGGCTACACCGACCACTGGCCCGGCCTGGATGCCTACCTGCAGTTTCTCTACGAGCGCCTGGCGCTCATGGTGCGCCTGCTGGCGCCCAGCGGGGTGCTCTACCTGCACCTCGACTGGCATGCCGACGCGTATGCCCGTTTGCTGCTGGACGAGCTGATGGGTCCCGATTCTTTCGTGAACGAGATCATCTGGGCATATCATGGCCCCTCGCCCATCCGGCGGGCTTTCAACCGCAAGCACGATACCATCCTGGTCTATGCCAAAGGCCCGGGTTACACGTTCAACGCCGATGCCGTGCGCGCCCCTTATCACCCGAATACGCTCAAGACCTTTGAGTCCTCCTCCAAAGCCGGGTTTGGAAAAGTACCGGACCTGGAACGGGGCAAGGTCCCGGAGGATTGGTGGTATTTCCCGGTCGTGGCCCGCCTGCATACCGAGCGGACAGGCTACCCGACCCAGAAGCCGGAGGCCCTGCTCGAGCGCATCCTGCTGGCTTCCTCCAATCCCGGCGACCTGGTGGCGGATTTCTTTTGTGGATCCGGAACGCTGCCGGTTGTGGCTGCCGGGCTGGGCCGGAGCTTCCTGGCGGTGGATGCCACCTGGCGTGCGCTTCACACGACACGCTGCCGCCTGGCTGCCAGGGGGACGCCTCCCTTTACCCTGGAGCGCTCTGCCTCCATGGCCTGGCCGCTGGTCCCGCCTCCTTTCGATGTTCACCTGGATGGGGAGACGGCCTGCCTGGCCGCGGCTCCTGACCTGGATTATTGGGAAGTGGATCCGGCCTGGGATGGGCAAACCTTCCACAGTGCTGCCCAGGCGGTCCGTCCTGTCCGCTCTGGCGACCTGTCGCAGAGCCTGAAGCTGCCCCGTCCGAGCGGGCCGGTATGCCTGCGCGCCGTGGATATCCACGGCGTCCAGTTCCAGAGCATCTTAAAAAAATAAGCGGCTGGCGGCCGCTTTATACATCCAGGCGGTATCCCACGCCCCGGATGGTTTTCAGGAATTTCGGGTGGTCGGGGTCGAGTTCGATGGCTTTGCGCAGCCAGGAGATGTGCACGTCCAGGGTGCGGGTGTCGCCGGTGTAATCGGTATCCCAGACTTGTTTGAAGAGCGCCTCGCGCTCGACGACTTCCCCTTTGTGCTGGGCGAGCACATACAGCAGGGTCACCAGCCTCGGCGTCAGGCGTGAGGACTTGCCCAGGCAGCGCACGCGCTTGTGTTCCCGGTCCAGGCGGATGGGCCCGGCGTGGACCAGGTTTTGTCCGTCACCTGGCAGCAGGGCTTTGATCCGGTTGGCGAGTTTTTGAACGGTGAACGGCAGGTTGAGGATCGCATCGGCGCTGTCCTTGTCCACCTGTTTCTGCTTGTCCAGGATAAGGATCACCGGCAGGCGGCTCTCCTTTTGTTTCAGGGTCTGGCAGATGCGGACGCCGCTGGAGCGCATGGAGGCCGCATTCACCACAACCAGGTCGGGGTCAATTTCATCCAAACGCGCGATGGCTTCACCGCCGTTTTGGGCAGTGTGCACCTCGAGGTTCTTCTTCCGCAAATCGGGCGCGAAGGAAGGACATTCTGCATGCTTGCTTTCGATGATCAGGACGGTTGCTTGATTCATATACTCGATGATGTTACAGGTAAATTTTCGCGGCCGCCTGCTTGCCCCCTCGTAAAGTAAGGAAGGATGCCGGGCAAATGTTAAAAGATTAGGCTGCCGTTTTTAATTGTTAAAACATTATACCCCAAATCGTGTGGATTGCTCTGCTTCTTCGGTACTGTTAAAAAATGCTGAGGTTCGGACTTAAGTTCGGACAGGGTATTGAACCAAAGTGGTGAAAGAC
>CAYLXB010000119.1:0-5355 GCA_964387495.1 uncultured Anaerolineaceae bacterium | reverse complement strand
CCATAGTGACCTGCCTCAGTTTTTATGCCCAACCGGAATGAGAGTCTGAGCAGGTTGGAAGGTGAACTCAGCGGCGAAAGCCGCCGGAGTTTGGTAGGCCAACGAACTGTGTGGCCGTCGGGTATTATAATGCAGCCGCCAGGCTTCGATAACCACTTGGGCTTCCAGAAGAGACTGGAACCACTCGCGTTGCAGGCATTCGTCACGAAACTTGTCATGAAAACTTTCGATGAAACCATTCTTCCAGGGTTGCCCCGGAGGGATGAAGACAGGGCCAACATGGTTCTGTTCCAGCCAGGTTTGTACAGATTGTGCGGTGAATTCACTGCCATTATCTGAACGCAGGAAGGCTGGGGCGGGTCGATGGTTGAGGATCTTGGTGAGCAAAGCAATCACATCTTGGGCAAGAATGGAATGCGCCGCCAGAATTCCCAAGCATTCACGGGTGAACTCGTCCAGAATGGTCAGGGTCTTGAATTGTTTTCCATCTGCAAGCCGGTCAAACAAAATGTCATAAGTCCAGACATGGTTTGGATACTCGGCTTGTTGCGGCTTGGGCGATGGATTTTCTGGTTTTTGTCGTTTTCGGGCACGCTGCGCGGCTAATTTGAAATCGTTTTTTCTCCAAAGCCGATAACAGCGCCCAAAACCAAGACCGCTCACAACCGCAATTCGTCGATAGCCATATCTCGGATTGGCTCTGGCTGCCTTACGCATCTTTTCCAACCATTCAGCATCCTGGGCTGGACGCCGTAACCTATACCGACTGACCGCTCTTGAATACCCTGCCCAGCGGCATGCCGAATGCCTGGATAAGCCGTGGCTTTCCAATTCATCAATCAGGGTGTGCCGTTCGACTGCCGTCATGCTTTTTTCCCTGGCACCGCCCGCCAGGGCAGGTGTGATAGGAATTCCCGCAAGGCATCATTGGCCAGCATCGCTTCTGCCAGCAGGCGTTTCAGTTTGGCGTTCTCAAGTTCCAATTCTTTGAGATGTTTGGCATCTTGAATACTCAGACCGCCATACTTCTGTTTCCAACGATGGTATGTCGCCGGGCTGATCCCTTGCTCACGACAGATGTCTTCAATGCTTTTTCCTTGCCCGAGGGCCTCATCCGCCTTGTGCAAAAGCTGTACGATCTGTTCTGGTTTTCGTCGGTTCATAAGAGTTTTGCTCCTTTTTCAGATGCTCGACTCTCATTTTACTTGGGTATAATTTCTGAGGCAGGTCAACGTTCGGGTTAGGTAATTGAGTATCTGCTGCCCTACTTTATCCATGCAGGATAAAGACCCCCACCAGCAATTTTTGTCTCTGTCTTCTTCTCCAAGTCGTATATGAATAAACTGTAATCTGACAGGGCAGTTCCATCACCTCCTGTACACTTATGATAGAGAATCTTGTTTCCATCCGGAGACCAATAGGGAATTGGCAAAGCTGGTGGAGTAGCCAACCAATCCATTGAAATTGGGACAATCTGTTGCGGATTGTCGCCATTGGAGAGTGCTACATAAATTCCGTCTTTCCCCAAGTAGGTTATTTGGCGATCATCTGGAGAAAAGCTTGCATATTTTCCCTCTTTGATAATTTCTTTTGTTTCTCCTGAGTTGAGATCGAGTATTTCGATTATATTTTGTACAAAGTCTTCTGAGCGAACGAATTCACTCAACAAAACCTCACTGTGAAGATTGGCTGGATAGGCAAACAATAAAGTCATATGTGAGGAGGATGGATATTCCATCAATATTTTTTCAACGGTACATGTAGTGATATCAATATTCTGTAAGACATTGCCACGCGCAGCTAAAAGTTTTCCCCCTTCTTGAAGAGGCAATACCTGCCAGTAGAAATTCTCGTAACCGCCTACCTGCTCGCAGGCGGTATAGGTGCCACCGTCATCCAAAAAATGTATCGGACCAAAATTCGAGTCGAGTTCATATGGATGTGTCTTGGAAATGGTGAACGAGATACCACCAGCCCTTCTCGATAACGCAGGTCGATAGGCTCGATATTTCAACCTGACTTGTGTGTTTTCTGAGCCATCTGCATTAACAAAACCGATCAGATTGTTACTGGCATCCCGGCCATGAGTATTGTTGATTGCTTGATAGATGATATCAACTTCAGGAAAATCAACCTCCCGACCTTGGGTCTTGGTGATATTGCCAGTGCTACATGCCAGGCATACCAGGAATACTAAGAGTACCAATCCTTTTTTCATATTTCGAATATCCTTTATCGAATAGGAGAAATTGCTATCATTGCACCCGCTTCAATAAACCAATTACTCTGCCCATTCCAGTAGTGATTGAACTCAGAATACGAGTAAGATTGCCATGTGCCACCATAAGCTGGGTTAGAAAATACAACTTGCTCTCATCAAAGCCAACCGCAACCATATAATGGCCAATAGGAAGTTGTTTTACTGCTCCCTTTCCGCTGTTCCAAAGGTTGCTCGCTATATTCCCATTGCCGAGTCCATTCAAGACACCGTCATCTCCACCGTACCAAAACCTGCCCTGAGCCTGTCAAAGGGTAACGCGTGGTCTCGCTGATCACCCCGCCATTCAAGTAACAGGCTCTTGGAGGCATACCCGTCCGTGTTCCCGCTCGTGTTTTCACTGATCATCAACAGAAAGGTACCTAAAGGATCAGATTGCCTCCAGCGTGCCCAAGCGCTTAGCCTGGTATTCGAACCAGGCGAAGAGGAAATAGCCTAACAAGCCATAGACCGCTCCAACAGCCAGTTCCCCCAGCAGGAGCGGGACGATCTCGGCAAACGCGGCGCCGCCGACCAGCAGGCGTGCGGCGGCAATGCCGCGTGTCAGCGGCAGGGCCTGCGAAACCACCTGCACCCAGGTAGGCAGGGTCGCCAGCTGGACATTGGCGCCGGAAAAGATGAGCAGGGCAAAGTAGACGAAATTGTTGATGAACATGATGTTGACCGTGATGAGGCCCAGGCAGCCCATGAGCAGGCCCAGCGCAGAGGTGCTGATGGTGGTGACAAATATGGTCAGCGCCAGGGCAGCCAGGTTGGTCTGGGAGAGGTCCAGGCCCAGGAGCAGGACGCCCCAGGTGAAAGCCATGGCCACACCAAAGGAACCATTGAGGACATGCATGAAAGCGCGCCCGAAAAACATCATCAGGCGGTTGGCCGGCGTGCCGAACAGGTAAACGACCGTGCCGTTCCAGCGGTCGCCGCCAATGCTCATGGTCACGCCGTAGATGCCGCTCATGGCCGCCGTTTGCACAGCATTCCCAACCACGTAGAAGGAGATGGTATCCCGTCCGGTGGCAAAGGAACCCAGGAGCGAAAAAAAGAGCAGCTGGAACAACGGCCCCACGATAAGAGAAGCCAGGTATGTGACCGGCCGCAGCCAGTTGAAGAGGGCAATGTAGGAGAGGGTCGTGCCCTGCCAGAAAAGGCGAAGATTCATCATAATGGAACGCATCTTGTCACTCCATGCGCAGGGTCGCGTCGGCGCGCGCTTTGTAGAGCATCAGTTTGAACAGGCGGCTGGCAATGATCAGGTCCAGCAGGCTGAAGAGCAGCAGCATGCCCCAGCAGAGGAGAATCTCCTCCAGCCCCGCGCCGCCGCTGGAGGTGCCGTGCAGGACACGCGCGGCCCAATAAGGCGGGAGAATGTAACTGATGGGCGTGGTCCAGCCGGGCAGGAGCGCGACCGGAAAGAGGAAGCCGCAGAGCACGTAAACCGGGAACTCCAGGCCGTTCTGCCACTGCTGGACGCTGGGATTCATGATGAAGACCGGGGCAATGGTCAGGCCAAAGCTGACGAAAGCAAACACGGCCAGGAAGAGCGACACGATAAAGAATAGCGGCTGTTCGACATGCAGCGAATATCCAAAGAGCAGCGCCGCCAACAGGTAACTGACGATCATCGAGAGCAGGGACTGGATGACATTCGCCAAGTTCTTGCCGAAGACGATCACATCGAAGGGTGTGGGAGCGCCGACCAGGTGCTCCAAGGTTCCAATCCAGCGCTCGACGTTGATGCTGTTGCCCGAGATGAAGAGCAGACTGCTCCACAGGCCGGTCAGGCCGCTGCCGACCACCACGAAAATGGCGTACTCCGAGCCTTTGTCTTTCAGCATCCACAGGCCAAGCAGGGCGATGATGAGCGGCTGGATCAGGATCGTAAAAAGGATGAAGCCGTCCACCAGCTGCTGGCGGATGGTCATCTCGGCCACGATGAGCACCGTGCGCCAGTAACGGATCAGGTTGCCATATTTCATGCCTGACCTCCCACCAGACGGACATAAGCGTCCTCGAGGGTTGGCTCCCGGACGACCACGCGCCCAACGCGCAGGCCATTCAGCGCGTTCATCACATCCGGGACTGCTTCGGCGCCGCGCGGCGACTGGATCAAGAGCATCTGGCGCTGATCGTGGTCTTCCACGGAAAGTGACTCGACGAAGGGCAGGGCGCGCAGGCCGGCAAGCACATCTTCCGGCGCGCCGAAGGTCTCGACCTCGATCACCGAGAGGTCCTGAACGTGCTGTTTCAGGCCGGCAGGCGAATCCAGGGCAATGATGCGGCCCTGGTTGATGACGGCAACCCGCTGGCAGAGCTGGTCGGCCTCGAACATGTAATGCGTGGTCAGCAGGATGGTCTTGTTCTCGGATTGCAGGTCGCGGATCACCTGGCGGAACTCACGCGCACCGACCGGGTCGAGGCCGATGGTAGGCTCATCCAGGAAAAGCACCTCGGGGTTGTGCAGGAGGGTGCGGGCCACGTGCAGGCGCTGCATCATGCCGCGCGAGTAGCCCTGCACCTTCTCGTTGCCGCGGTCCTTCAAACCAACGACCTCGAGCAGGTAGGGAATGCGTTTCTTCGTCTCATCGGGGTCGAGGTGGTAGAGGCTTGCAAAGTAGCGCAGGTTGTCAATGCCGGAGAGGCGCCAGTAGAGGCCGCGCTCGCCGCCAAAGATGAATCCAATGTGCTTGCGGACTTCAAAGGCTTTTTTGACCACGTCGAAGCCCAGGATGGTGGCTGTGCCGGAGGTGGGAATGAGCAGCGTGGTGAGCATCTTGACCGTGGTGGTCTTGCCGGCGCCGTTCGGGCCGAGCAGGCCGAAGAGTTCGCCCTGGCCGAGGTCGAAGGAGATGTCGTCCACGGCAACAACTTCTTTCGTTGTGCGCTTGAAAGTGCCGATCTTGGACTTGAAGACGCGGCGGAGGTGGGAAATTTCAATGGCGTTCATGAGGTACCCTGTTTCGTTTGTGTTTATGGCAGTCTATGGAGTCGTTATGAGTATACGACATTTCAAGGAAAAAGTTGCCCCCTAGCCACCTGACAGTTTGACGTTACAGGTAGTTGAAGAGCGGAACGGAGACAGG
>CAYLXB010000118.1:0-5379 GCA_964387495.1 uncultured Anaerolineaceae bacterium | reverse complement strand
TGAAATCAGAGTTATATTTACGATTTTCAAGCATTTACCGTTACAGGTGAACAGTTACCCCCAACACCCTCTCGATCCATGACAACCCCATTCACAACGAAAAACAGTCGCCCATGTTCCTTAGCAGGCTGTGGCCTATTTGCCATTTCCACCGAAGTGTAACAAAAGGCCAATAAGGGCAAAGCCATCAGTGATTTCTCTCCTCCCTATCATCTCCTGGACTTCATCATGGCTAAACCAACGGAATGCCCCGACTTCATTTTTGTCCCATTTACCCGTGCTATGACCAGCCCCACAGCGGACGACATGCACCCGCATATTGGAAATTCCATTCAATGGGTAAAAAACATAAACCTGTTCATGCCCATAAGTTCCATATCCTGTTTCTTCCTGAACTTCCCGTTGCGCTGCATCCAGGGCTGATTCACCTTCTTCGATACCGCCAGCCGGCAGTTCCCACGTAGTCATCCCGGTTGGATAGCGTGTGTTACATTCCATTAAAATCTCCCGTTCCTGGTTTTCGACAATTACCACAACAGCACCCAGGCCGAAATCCAGGAAATGATAATCTTCGATAATGTGGCCGGTTGGCAACACAACTTTATCCCGGTACAGGTTGACCCAGGAACTTTCATAAATGACTGTACGGCCAAGGCGAACCGGCATGTTTTCATTTTGGTTATGGTTCATTCAATCTCCCAACGTCGCAGTTGACAAGGAATACCATATCCTGATGGATTTCCAACACTAACTTGAAAATAGCTTCACAATTTTCATTCTTGATGGTGAACGTAATTCATGATGACTAATGTGCAAATGGGTTGAAATCTGTCTGACGGTCATAGAAATCCTCCCCCTCGGCATGTTTCAAACGGTTGACAACAGTATATGTAATTGGCGTCATCAGCACTTCGACGGCACACTTGAAGATATAATTGGTCAGCATCAGGTTGGTGAAAAGACTCCAGGGGAAGACATTCATCAGGGAAGCCACAACCACAAAAACCGCCGTATCCATTAACTCACCGACCAGGGTGGAACCAATGGTACGCGTCCACAGCCAGTGGCCGCGAGTGAGCACCTTCATCTTCGCCAACACAAAGGAATTGGAGAAAGAGCCCGACCAGTAGCCCGCCAGTGAGGCCAAAACGATCCCACCGCTGGACATACTGCCCAGAATGGCATCGTAGGCAGCCTGCCCGGCATAGACCTGCCAGGTGGTTTCCCCCGGCAGGATACGTACCAGCCAGAAGACAAACGCGCTCAAGGCCAGCGCAGCGAAACCGGCCCAAATGACACGCCGGGCGTGTCGGTAGCCGTAGACCTCGGTCAGTACATCCCCAAAAATGTAACTAACCGGGAAAAGCAGAGTGCCGGCGTCAAATGCCAGGCGGATGCCCAGCAGGCTGACACCCCAGTCCACAATTTTGGCGGAGGATGCCACATTGCTGACCACCAGCACAGTAACAAAAAGTGCCATGATCAGGTCAAAATAGCGGTAGGATTTCATGTAGTCTCCGCCTGCTCGAACATACGGCAAAATGAGCACAAACCCGGTGCAGAAGTGGGCTGCCCGCATTGGACACACGGGTGCAAATTTTTATTTGAGGTTCCATTCCCAATCTCAAAAAGGCCCGCTGCTTTGGCCTCCAGGAACTTGAGATAAAAGGTCAACTTGGCACCTGGCCGTTGATTCTCCAACCGGTTCAACAGCTCTTTATAAAAGATCGACGTTGCATCTCTGGCAAAGGGGCACTCTTCGTAAATGTAGTCAATGCCGCGCAGAATTGCATAGGCAGCCATCTCGCGTTCATAAAAGCGGCAGAGTGGCTTGGCTTTACACGCCAGGCCGGGACTTGCAGGTAAGACGGGTCCTTGGCGGCGCAGGTAATCACCGGCCCAGCCCAGTGTGTTGCCCAACAATACAGCTGCTTCATCGTCCAGGTTATGCCCGGTTGCCAGGACCGAGTAGCCCAGGTCGCGCGCAACGCGATTCATGATATGACGCTTGACCAATCCGCACACGGCACAATTTTTCCCCTGGCCGCGGTGCGTCCTTTCAGCCAGGGCGGGGATAGGTTGCCCATACTCCCGGGTTACATCCACCACGTGCAATTTCAGACCCCGACGAACAGCAAATTCATCGCACATTGCCCGCGATTGCTTACTATATCCCAGACTGCTCTCTGCCGAGGGCAGGCCGTCAATACCCAAATCGATGTACAGCCCATCCACCTGATAACCAAGCCGGAGCAGGATATCCCACAGAGAGAGCGAGTCCTTACCGCCAGAAACAGCCACCAGGATCCTCTCATCGGGCTTGAACATTTTGTATTTCTTAATGAAACGCCCGGTCTGTTCCGGAACCCACTCGAGGAAATGCTCCTTACAAAGCGCCAGCCGATGCTGGCGCATATTGACCGCAGCCTTGGCACCACATTTACGACACTTCATCGCTATCCGCCAGAGATGACCGCCACCAGTTTGATGACCTGGCCATCTTTTATAATCTCGTCTTCTTCAATCAATTCACCGTCACGCGTGGCCAACACAGATTCTGGCAGGATTTCCAGCTTTTCCAAGCAGGAAAGCAGGGTCATACCCGACTTCAATTCGTATTCTTTATCACGCAGGATGAGTTTTACTGTCATGGGAATACCTCGTGGAATATAAATATCCAGGCAGGTAGGGAGATTTTATCACATCAAGTTGGGATGACATCTAAACAGGTCGGGGCTGAACAATGGCATGAGCTATGTGCTCTGCCTACCCCACATCCATCCTTGTCAGGTGTGCCAGAAGTTTATGAACCAGGGCAAATGGCAGCACCAGCAGTCCGTGCAAAAGTGCGCTCAACCCGAACAATACGGACGCGCCGCGCAGGAAATTATTTAAGGGCGGAGCCAGGTGAACCAGCATCCATGGTCCGGCACCAGCCAGAACCGCCATTACCAACAGACCGATTAGTACAAAGCCGATTGGAAGCCATGCATTGCGGTCGGAAGCAGACGGCAGCATGGTGCTGCTGACCGCAAAGACAAGATAGAACCATAACCAAAAATCGCCCATCCTGGGCAAAGCGGTCACACCCAACCAGAAAAGTGACATCTGGCCATTACGAAGGGTATCCCATAATACCACCATATGCAAACGCTCAACCGCAATATATGCCACAAAAAGCATCCCGGCGACCAGCGGAGCAGCCCCGATCAAGGCATCTCGTACCAGATCAGAACGAGCAGTCTCCACATATCCAAGACGCAGACGTCCATCGGGCATGGCCTGTGGAATAAGCGAAAAGCGCCCGGTTTTCACACCCAATAGAACCGCAGCTACAAAGTGACTCAGTTCGTGCAGGAGAACGCCGGGGAAGAAAAACAGGGAAAATAACACCATCGTCAGGCCAGGATGGCGCGTCGCAATCAGCAGGACCGCCTGGAGTTCACGATGCAGGAGGCGTTGCAAAAGCAGGAGCGGCCCCAACGTAAGCAGGAGCCACCCCAGACCGTCGAAAGTAGACCACAAGGACAACGGTTATCGTCAGGCGTATTTCAGGGTATGGCTGCTTTGGTGATGGCAGCGAACTCATCCACCTTCAAGCTGGCTCCACCTACCAATGCGCCATCGATATCCGGCTGGCTGAAGAATTCTGCCGCGTTGGCTGCAGTCACCGATCCACCGTAAAGGATACGTATGGACTGCCCCCCTTGTTCCCCAAACAAGACCGCCAGCGCCGGCCGGATCACCTGTGCCAGCACGCTATTGGCGCCTTGGGCTGTAGCAGCGCGGCCTGTCCCGATGGCCCACACTGGTTCATATGCGATCACCAGCCGCGCAGCCAGGGCAGGGTCCACATCCCGCAAACCCAAATGGATCTGGCGCGCCACCACATCAGACGTCCGGCCAGATTCGTTCTCTTCTAGTGTCTCGCCTACACAGACAATGGGTGTCAAGTTAATGGCCAATGCTGCATGGAGTTTCTTGTTTACCGTTTCATCAGTCTCACCAAAATACGTCCTTCGCTCCGAGTGACCAAGGATGACGTACTGGCATAACTCTGCCACCATGGGCCCAGAAACCTCGCCGGTGAAAGCGCCTTTGGGTTCCCAGTGCATATTCTGTGCACCCAGGCCAATATCGGTACCCTGCAGAACAGACGCTGCCGCAAGCAAAGCCGGGAAAGGTGGACAGATCACTTTATCTACACCTTTGAGAGGACCAATTTCCTTTCCTAAATCAAATGCCAGTGTGCGCGTCTCTTCAACAGTCTTGTTCATCTTCCAGTTTCCAGCAACCATTGGAATACGCATTTTTACCTCCTACGGAAGTTGTTTCGAATAATTTTGCGCCTCGATGCGCACCCATTCAGGAGTGCTCAGGTCGGCAAGCAGCAAATTTAGTTGGACCCGCGCCTCGTCCACGCGGCCTTCAAGAAAGGCATACTCTGCATCCAAGAGCATGGCCACATGCATGCCAGGTTTGATCTGCTTTAATTCTTTCAACAGACTGTGAGCGTTTGCCTTGTCACCATTGTAATAGGAATGGCGCGATCTGGCTACCATACTCAACGGCTGATCCACGGCGCCAATGCGATCAAAGTCGAGAGACTTGGAAAATTCCGGCAGGCTGGCAGCCTTGTAGACGCTTTCCTGCAGTAAGTCACGGATATCGGTCGGGAGCGGTTTGTCCGCGGGTTGGAGGTTGGCAGCCCGCACGAACATGGCTGATGCACCCAGCCAGGCCTGGCTCATGGACAGTTGCCGGCCAGCATCCAAGTAGAATGCCTGGTTTGCCCCAGCCACTTCGCCAGCCTCGGCCAGTTCTTCCAGGTATTTCCGTTCCATACCTGCATCATAATAGGCAAGTGCGAGCCTCAGGTGGGCTTGGGGATCAGTGGGATTCTGTTCCACCTGCCGGCGTGCAGCAAGAACATTCACTGGAAGCGCCGGCTCAGGGGTCTGGGTTGGGCCAGCAGCCGGTATCGGGGATTGTTCTTCAAATACAGCCGTTTGCATTTCGATGGCCACGGTTGGGCCAAAGGCCTCCATTAACTTGACACCACGATTACGCAAAACAAAAGCAGAAAACAAGCAACACGGCACCAATAGAACCAGTAAAGCAATCCACAGCCAGGGGGAACGTCTCTTGAGGGGTTTTTCTTTAAGAGCATTGGGGGCGGCAGCCACTGGTTCGACTGTTCCAGCTAAACCAGGCACAAATGCCGCAGGCGCGTCAGGAATATACTTGGAAACTGTCGCCGGAGGTGGGACATCTGGCCGCACCGGCATCGCCAGGGTGGCTGCATGCCCGATCACACCAGAAGTCCTCCACAGGGTCCGAAATGTCTCGACCAGACTGTTTACATCCTCATAGCGGTCA
>CAYLXB010000117.1:0-5665 GCA_964387495.1 uncultured Anaerolineaceae bacterium | reverse complement strand
TATTAATAATCCCCCCAACCTCCGCCCCGCCCCGCCTTCTCACTTCTTACCCCTGATAACTCCTAACGCCCTCCCCCTCCACGGCTCCCCGTCCGCCCCGTCTTCTTACTTTTTACTTTTTACTTCTTACTCCCAAGCCCTGGTAACTCGTACACTCGTAACTCGTAACGCCTTTCCCCCTCCCTCACTACCGCTTATACAGCCTCGGCACCCTGGTGTTGATGTTCGTCAGCACCTCGTAGGGGATGGTGCCGGCCCAGGCGGCCAGGTCCTCGGCGCCGATGCGCTCGCCGCCCGACTCGCCGATCAGCACCACTTCGTCGCCGTTGAAGGCCGAATCGGATTCGATGTTGACCATGATCTGGTCCATGCAGATGCGCCCCACCTGGGCATACCGCCGGCCGTTGATGAGCACCTGCGCCCGGTTCGACATGATCCGGAAATAGCCGTCGCCATAGCCCACCGGGACCGTGACGATGCGCACCGGGTGGTCGCTCTGCCAGGAGGAGCCGTAACTGACCGGGTGCCCCGCCTGCGTGACCTTGAAGTAAACCACGCGCGATTTCCAGGCCAGCGCCGGGCGCACCGCCACCGTGCGCTGCACCTCCGCGGAGGGGTAGACGCCGTAGAGCAGGATTCCCGGCCGCACCATGTCGAAGGCGCTCCCGGGCAGCTGCAGGATGGCGCCCGAGTTGGCCATGTGGCGCAGCGGCATGGGCAGGCTGTGGCGTTCGTAAAAGCGCAGCACCTCCTCGAAGCGCTCCAACTGCAGGCGGGCGTGGCCCAGGTCGGCCGCGTCGGCGTTGGCAAAGTGCGAGTAGATGCCCTCCACCTCCACGTTCCGGCAGCCCAGGGCGGCCTCCTGCAGGCTGTGGGCGTTGTAGTAGTGCACCCCGATGCGTTCCATGCCGGTATCCACCTTCAGGTGCACCTTCGCCTGCCTGCCCAGCGCGGCCGCCGCGGCGTCGATCTGCTCCAGGCGCTCGACCGAGGGCGCGGTCAGGGTGAGATCGTGCTGGATGTAGGCCGGGATCTGGTTGCCCCAGATGCCGCCCATCACCAGGATGGGGCGCTCCACCCCCAGCTGCCGCAGCAGGATGCCCTCCTCCAGCACGGCCACGCCGATGTAATCCACCTGCGGGGCAAGGTGGCAGGCCGCCTCGCTCAGGCCGTGACCGTAGGCGTTGGCCTTGACCACGATCATCACTTTGGCCGGTGCAACCCGCTCCCGGATGGCCTGCAGGTTGCGGCTGAGCTGGGCCAGGTCCACCTCGACATAGGTCGAGCGGACCCCTTCATGGCTGGCAATCGTCGGCTGGTTGATGTGCATGGGGGGTATTATAAATCAGCCCACAGCGAATCGCTCGAGCCGGAACTCCTCCAGCCCAAAGGTGGAGGCCTGCCCGTCGCAGACCAGTTCGGCCAGCAGCTGCCCGGCGGCCGGCGACTGGATGATGCCCACGCCGCCCCAGCCGGTGTTGAGCAGGAAGCCTTCCAGCCCGGCAGCCGGCCCCAGGATCGGGCGGTTGTCGGGGGTCAGCGGGCGCACGCCGCTCCAGGCGGTCAGCAGGCTGGCCTTCTCCAGCACCGGCACGCGCCGGACGGCAAAATCAACGATGGCCGCCACCATCTGCGTATCCAGGACGGCCTCCGGCGAGCGGGCGGGGACGGCGCCCATGCCCATCAGCACGCCGCCCGTCTCCGGGCGGAAGTACCAGCCGGCGCTCTCGTCCTCCACGAAGGGCCGCTCCGGCGGGATGTCCGGCAGGGGCCCGGTCATGACGAGGGTGCGCAGCGAGTTGCACAGCGGCAGGTCCAGCCCCGCCCAGGCGCAGACCTGCGCCGCCCAGGGGCCGGCGGCGTTGATCACGGTCCGGGCAGCGATAAACCCCTGCGTGGTCTCCACCCCCAGCAGGCGGCCGCCGCACAGGCGCAGGCCGGTGGCGCGCTCCCCCTGCCGCAGGCGCACCCCCAGGCGGGCGGCGGCCTTCATGTAGCCCCACAGGATGCTGTGCGGGTCGAAGGGGCCGTCATCCGGACCCCAGGCGCCCAGGGCCACGCCCTCCAGGCTGAGTTCCGGGTAGATCGCCCGCACCTCCTCCGGCGCCAGCAGGTCGGTGCGGATGCCGAGGGATTGCAGGGTCTCGGCCGTCTGGCGCAGGGATTCGGCCTCCGCCTCCCCCGCCAGCGTGATCCAGCCCGTGCGCCGGAAGTCAATCGCGGCGCCCAATTCCTCTTCGAAGTGCATGTAGCGCTCATACGAGTAGCGGGCCAGGCGCGCCATCAGTGCATCCCGCCCGAACTGCAGGCTGAGCATGGAGGCCGATTTGCTCGACGAGCCGGCCCCCACCTGCTCCATCTCGACCACGGCCACGTCCGTCAGGCCCTTCCTGGCCAGGTGATAAGCGGTGCTGCAGCCGATGGCCCCCGCCCCAATGATGACGACTTCTGCTGTGCTGTCCATGGCGCTCCTTTTGGGATGATTCTATCCGAAATTTCGGCCCACAGGCAGGCATGCCGTCCCCGAAACTGATAGCCAATTGATAGGTAGCCTATAAGCCTCTCTTAATCTTATTCTAATAAAATCAAGCATACATCCATTTTTTCCGAAAGCGAGCGCCCATGAGAATCGTGACCGATTGCGCGGCAGATATGCCGGCCGAAGAGCGTGAGGCCCTGGGAATCATCCAGGCCCCGCTGTACATCCAATTCCCCGAAGGGGAAGTCAATTCAGCGGACATCACTGCAGACGAATTCTACGACCGGCTGGAAGCCATGCGGCCGGACATTCCCTCCACCGCCCAGCCTTCGAGCGGGATATTCACCGAGATCTACAACAAGATCGCCGAAACCAGCAAACACATCCTGTCCATCCACATCTCCTCCGGCTTGAGCGGGACGATCAACTCGGCCCGCGTGGGCGCCGAGCATATCAAGGATGCCATGGTAAACGTGTTCGACACGATGACCCTCTCAGGCGGGGAACGCTTCCAGGTGCTGGCGGCGGCCTGGGCGGTGCGTGCGGGCTGGAAACTGCAATCGATCAGCGAGAGGCTGGAGAAGATCCGCCAGCAGACCGAGGTGATCTACACGCTGGAGACGCTGGAATACCTGGCGCGCGGCGGCCGCATCGGGCGTGTCCAGGCCCTGGCCGGCACCCTGCTGCACATCAAGCCGATCATCCACGTGGATCACAAGGACGGCAAATACAGCAACGTGGGCCGCGGGCGGACCATCCCGCAGGCGCTGGGCATCATCGTGGATCACCTGGCCGACCATTACGGCTCGGTCCCCCTGTGGGCCACCGTGCTGCATGGACGCCTGGGCAGCGGCGCGGAGGCCCTGGCAGCAGCCATGCAGGAACGGCTGAACATCAGCAAGATGGAGATCCTGCGCATCTCTCCCGTGCTGGGCGTGCACACCGGCCCCGGAATCGTGGGGGCGGCCGTGGTGCCGATGGAGCTGATGGAAGACCTGCAGCCCAGGGAATAGCCGCCGGGAAAACAAAAAAACAAGCCCGCAGGAGTGTCAAAACTCCTGCGGGCTTTTGTGTATCCTGAATGATTACCCGGGATCAGGCTCCGGCTTCAGCGCAGGTCCATCTCCTCCTTGCCGGCCAGTTTCTCCTGGATGCGTTCGGCCACCAGTTCGAGAGCCTGCGACTGGTGCACGAAGTCCAGGTCGTCGGTGCGGATGGTGAGCACCGGGCAGAGATCGAAGGCCCTGAGCCATTCCTCGTAGAACGAGTCGAGCAGGTCGAGATAATCAGCCGAGATGCCGGTCTCCATGTTGCGTGCCCGGCGGCGGATGCGATCCATCAACACGGACACGGGCGCTTTCAGGTAGATGAGCAGACCCGGCCGGGGCAGGCTGTTGACCACCAGTTCGAACAGGCGGCGGTACGCCAGGTAATCCCGCTCCGAAAGATTGCCCATGTGGTGCAGGGCGCGGGCGAAGATATACGCGTCCTCGTAGATGCTGCGGTCGAGGATGGCCGAACGGGGGTCGCGCGCCGCCTCCAGGTACTGTTCGGCGCGGTGGCCGAGGAAGAAGACCTGCAAATGAAAGGCCCAGGTGTGCATGTCGGCATAGAAGTCGGGCAGGTAGGGATTATCTGCGACCGACTCGTACCCGGTCCACCAGCCCAGGCGGGCCCCGATGCGCTCGGTCAGCGAAGTCTTGCCGACGCCAATATTCCCGGCCACCACCACCAGACGCTTGGTCATATGTCACCTCGAGGAATGGGATTACAAGCCTAGTATAGCAGAAAAGGCACTTGCAATACTCACTTCATGGCACTATACTCGGCGCAATTCTTCGCCCGAGGAGTCACCCGGTGAACAACAAATCCAGCGAAAGCATCATCCCGGCGGGCCGGCTGTACCGCCCGGCGCTGTTTTTGGGGGTGTAGGCGTGCTGGCTTACCTGCTGCAGGGTTCCACCCTGGGGTTCGCGGCGGGCATCCAGCCGGGGCCGTTCCAGGCCTACCTGGTCAGCCAGGCGCTCGGCCCGGGCTGGCACAAAACCTGGCCGGCGGCTTTTGGGCCCCTGGTCAGCGACGGCCCAATCGTGGCACTGGTGCTGGTGGTGCTCAACCGGGTGCCGGAGTGGTTCCAGCGCGGGCTTTCGATCGGCGGGGGGCTGTTCATCCTGTACCTGGCATGGGGCGCGCTGCAGCGCTGGCGGCATTTTTCGGACGAGGCTGCGGCGGTGCATTCCGGGCCGCAGAGTCTGCTGCGGGCAGCCCTGATGAATTTCCTGAGTCCCAGCCCGTACGTCTTCTGGAGCCTGGTCAACGGGCCGATCCTGCTGAAAGCCTGGGGGGAAAGCCCGGCAAATGGAGCGGGATTCGTGGGTGGTTTCTACGCAGCCATGATCGGCGTCAACCTGGCCGTCATGGCGCTCACCGGCCTGGCAGGCAAGGCAGGGGGACGAGTCCGGCGCAGCCTGCTGGGAATTTCGGTGCTGGCGCTGGCAGGGTTTGGCGTGTACCAATTGTGGGACGGCCTTGCAGGATCATAAGGCTGTTTAGAAATCTGTTTACAATTCTATTTGATAAATCCATAAATTGGCTATTGACTTTTTAGGAAAATGTGGGAAAATATAAATGCTCCACTTTGGGTGCCCCCCTCACCCAGGGTGGAGCGCTTTTTTTACCCGGGCACGCCTTTTTCTCTTTCCCAAGGAATCCAACATGAGCGAAGAAAGCCCTTTCACCCTGCGCAAGGCCAGCCTCGAAGATGCAGATGCCATTGCAGCGCTGACCGATGCCGCCTACAGCAAGTATATCCCCCGCCTGGGCCGCAAGCCCCAGCCGATGACGGCCGACTACCGCCAGATGCTGGCGGAACACCCCACCTGGGTGTTGTGCCTGGGCAATGAAATCGCCGGGGTGCTGATCCTGGAATACGAGCCGGAGGCGCTCTTCATCTACAGCGTGGCGGTCAGCCCCGAGTACCAAAAACAGGGGCTGGGGCGGCGACTGCTGGCTTTCACCGAGGAGCAGGCGCGAGAGAAGGGATACCGGCGCATCCGCCTGTATACGAATGAGCACATGGTGGAGAATATCGCCCTGTACCTGAAACTGGGCTACCAGGAGACGCGCCGCGAGCCTTACCTGGGTTCGAACCTGGTGCACATGGACAAGCTGCTGGAGGGGTAGGTT
>CAYLXB010000116.1:0-5788 GCA_964387495.1 uncultured Anaerolineaceae bacterium | reverse complement strand
GTTGGACAGGCTGATCCTGCCGTAGTCAGAGGACAGGCTGATCCCGCCCTGCCCGGCCTGGATGCCCTCTGCCTCCAGGTTGCCGCTGGAAGACCGGACGCTGACTTCCCCGCTCACGTCCGTCACGCTGACGTTGCCAAAATCGCACTCCAGGTCTGCCCTGCCGCGGGTGCCGCTCAGGGAGACATCCCCGAAGGCGCTGCCGGCCCGCACGCTCGTCTCGGCGGGGACGGTGATGGTGAAATCAACCGTGTCCGTCCGGACGCGGCCCGCCACCATAAGCGTCTCGGGCAGGATATATTCCACCGTGATCCGGCTGCCTTCCTGCCGGATGCGGATATCCATGCTCTTCAGTTCTTCCCGGGCATTCTTTTCCGAGTTGGCCCAGGCGGTCTTGTGCATGCTGATCTTGACCTGCCCGTCTGTCCCTTTTTCGACGCTGACCTCCCCGCCGTGGTTGTTGACCACCAGTTCCAGCGGCCCGCCGGCCTGGAGCGTCTTGACCTCGTCGGCCTCGGCCTTGATCGAATCATTCTGGAAGAAGCGGATGGACAGGTCCGAGTCGCTGCGCAGCGTGTCCGCGCTGAAACGCAGGATCAGCACCATGCCCGCACACAGCACCAGCAGTGCTACAATCAGGATGCCTGCGATGAGCCATTTGTTTTTCATACACTGTATCTCCTGTCACGGTTTTACTCTCACTATGTTTGACAGCCCACGCGCTGAAAAGTTTCAGCATTCCGGGCAGTTTTCCCGGAATGCTGCCCGGGTTGAAACTTTTTCCGTCCGGGACGGTCTAATTTAACGATGGATGGGTCTGGCGATTCCCTGGAAGAGTTATTGGTGAGCCGGGCGCAGGCCGGCGATGCGGATGCCTTCTGCGCCCTGGTCACCCGGCACCAACGCTTCGTCTACAACCTGGCGCTGCGGGTGCTTTCCGATTCACAGGAAGCCGAGGACCTGACCCAGGAGGCCTTCCTGCGGGCCTGGACCGCCCTGGCCAATTTCCGGGGCCAGTGCCGCTTCAGCACCTGGCTCTACCGCATCGTCACCAACCTGTGCTACAACCGCCTGCCGGGTTTGCGGCGCCAGCTCTCCGATCTGGGCGATGACTGCCTGGCGCAGGTGCCGGACGAGGCCTCCTATTTTGGCGACCCCTCCCGCCGCCTCGAAAGCAATGAACAACGTGCCCGCCTGCACGCTGCCATCGAGGCCCTGCCCGAGAGTTACCGCCTGCTGGTCGTCCTGCGCTACCAGCAGGAACTCTCGTATGATGAGATCGCCGGCGTCCTGAACCTGCCGCTCGGCACGGTCAAGACCGGCCTGTTCCGCGCCCGGGAGCGCCTGCGGGAGAGCCTGGATGTGCGTAAGGAGGCAGTGCTATGCGTATAGAAAAAATCGAACAGGATCTCCTGGTCGAGGATGCCCTGCGGACGTTCCCGCTGGCCGAACCGCCGCCCGGGCTGGCGCCTGCCATCCGCCGGCGCATCCGCCGCATGGCGCCGCCCCGCTTCCACGTCTCCTGGGTGGAGGCGGCCTTCCTCCTGGCGGCGGCCTCCCTGCTGGGGGGCTTTGGCCTGTTGCTGGCTTCGCTCCCGCCGCACTTGGTGAACCTGGCCTATGTGCGGCTGATGGTCTGCTGGCAGCAGTTCCACGTGCGCGGCCTGGACTCCCTCCTGTTTGCCGCGGCCGCCCTGCTCCTGCTCCCTGCCCTGGCCGGCCTGGTCTGGGCGCTCTGGCCCAAAAGCCTGGAGCGCCTGACGGAAGGATGAGCCGCCGGGGAACCCACGAACCTTAAGCAGAAAAGCCCCTCTACACGGTGAAGGGCTTTTAGCGGAGAGGGTGGGATTTGCGAAGTCCCATTTTATGGGGAACCCACGAACCTTAAGCAGAAAAGCCCTTCGAAGGTGAAGGGCTTCTTGGCGGAGAGGGTGGGATTTGCGAAGTCCCATTTTATGGGGAACCCACGAACCTTAAGCAGAAAAGCCCTTCGAAGGTGAAGGGCTTCTTGGCGGAGAGGGTGGGATTTGAACCCACGAACCCTTGCGGGTTACACGCGCTCCAGGCGTGCGCGCTAGACCAACTACGCGACCTCTCCAGGTGCTCTTTCGAGCGGGCGAAATTATACCATTATCTTGGAAACTGGTCACGAATAATTTGACATAACGCCCCTCTTCGGGTATCCTTGCCCCGTCCAGGCAGGCCCGGCGCGGCGGAGCCTTGCGAACCCCGCCAGGTCCGAGAGGAAGCAGCGGTAAGTGGGGTACTCCGGGTGCCGCCGGTCTCCTGCCTGGGCATTTCTCTCTTTGCCTTTCCGCCGTTCTGTGGGAAAATAACTCCATGCCGCGTTGGCTGCAAATTCTGCTGCTGCTCATCCTTGGCCTGGCTGCCGGGCTGGTCTACGGCTGGGTGATCTCGCCCGTCGAGTACATCGACACCACCCCCGACACCCTGCGCGCCGATTACCGCGCCGACTACGTCCTGATGGTGGCCGAGTCCTTCCACGCCGACCAGGACCTGGAACAGGCTGCCCGCCGCCTCTCCGGTCTGGGGCAGGCCCCGCCGCTGGAGATCGTGCTCCAGTCCCTGGAGTATGCCCGCCAGGCCGGCTACGGCCAGCCCGACCTCGACCTGATGTCAGCCCTGGCCCAGGCCCTGCAGACCTCCGGAGGCCTGCCATGAAGAAATGGCTCCGCCTGGACCTGCTGGCCGGCTTCCTGGCTGGGCTGGCCCTGGGCCTGATCTATGCCTGGCTGCTTGCCCCGGTGCAGTACACCGACACCACCCCCGACACCCTGCGCTCGGATTACAAAGACCAGTACCGCTTCCTGGCTGCCTCGGCCTATGCCGCCACCGGGAACCTGGAGCGCGCCCGCAGCCGCCTGTCCCTGCTGGGAGACCCCGACCCGGTGCAGGTGCTGACCGCCCAGGCCCAGCGCATCCTGGCCGAGGGACAGCCGATGGCCGCCGTGCAGATGCTGGCCGCCCTGGCCTCCGCCCTGCAGAACTCCCAGGCCTCCCTGCCGCAGGCCAGCCCCACGCCCGCTTTGCCGCTCCTGCTCAGCGAAACGGTACCCCCGCCCACCGCCGGGCTCACGCCGGCCAGCCCCTCTCCGGCCGGGGAAGCCTCTCCCGCGCCTGCCGTCCCCTCCGACACGCCCGTCCCGCTCCAGTCGCCCACCCCGCGCCCCACCCGCACCCCTTCGCCCACCCCCGGCGCTTCCTTCGCCCTCTCCCGGCAGGAACCGGTCTGCAACCCGGCCCTGCCGGACGGCCTGCTGCAGGTCACGGTCCTGGATGCGGCGCGCAAGCCGGTGCCGGGCATCGAGCTGGTCATCACCTGGAGCGGCGGCGAGGAGCACTTCTTTACCGGCCTGAAGCCGGATGTCAGCAACGGCTATGCCGATTTCCTGATGACCCCTGAAGTCACCTACAGCCTGCGTCTGCTTGCCGGCAGCGCGCCGCTGACCGGCCTGACCGCCCCCGCCTGCCAGATGGAAGGCGGGGGGGAGTACTGGGGCGGCCTGCGCCTGGAATTCCAGCAGCCGTAGGGGATTCCCCCTCTTATTTGTCATGAAGTGGCACAAGACCACCCTCGAGATCGCCACCCGCGGCCGGGCGCTTTACCCGTTCACTCCCCGGGTGCAGGAGCAGCTGCGCCTGTGGGGCGTGAGGGAAGGTATGTGCTTCCTCTTCCTCCCCCACACCAGCGCCTCCCTGGTCATCAGCGAGAACTACGACCCCACCGCCCGGGCCGACCTGGAAACATTCATGGAGCGCCTGGTGCCTGAGGGCCAGGCCTGGATGACCCACACCCTGGAGGGCGCCGACGACAGCACATCCCACCTGCGCGCCATGCTCACCGGCGCCAGCCTGACCATCCCGGTGGACGAAGGCCGCCTGAGCCTGGGTACCTGGCAGGGCGTTTACCTCTTCGAACACCGCACCCGCCCCCACCACCGCCAGGTGCTGCTACGCGCGCTGGATACCACGGATCAGTAGGTGCCCGCACTGCAAGTAGGAGGTGCGACGCACTTTGGAAGCGCGTCGCACATCCCACTCCAGGGAAGAAGGGAGTGGTTAAGATAATTGATCAATTGTGGCTAAAAGATGGGGCAAATAGTGGAGAACGCCCATCAAGCAAAATTTATTCGGATTTGTTAGTGGATAATGGTTTTCAAAAGCCACCTGAGTGGGCACCAGACACCTGGAGACAGAGCCGTGAACATACGCAAACAGAGGTTTTTGCAGATATGTTTTTGGGATGGACTTTTGGCCAATGGGATGTAAATCAAGAGCTGGGCAAATTCAGAGCGACCTATATGATATGGGTGATGTCTGCCTCCTTGACAACTCATCCATAAGAATGGGATACCACTATGAAACTCTCCTTCAGAAATTCGCTAATGATGTTATCTACATTGACCACATTGACTTTTTGTCATGCTTGCTTCACGCAAGAGACAATTCGACCCATATCGACGGAATCGGATTCTGCCATTGTGGAAACACCCACCGCGACAAATTTCTTCACCCCTGGCCCGTTTCCTTCTCTTACCCCTCAAACGCCGGCCAATAGAGGCGCTTCTACTCCCACACCTTTTCCGTTCATCACCCCTGAAAATGCGCGACCGGTCATGATCGATCTTATGAAGGGGAACGGTGGCTGTGAGCTTCCCTGTCTGTTTGGGCTTACCCCCGGAGTGTCAAGTCAAACGTCAATTGATGCCTGGATCAACTTTTTTCAAGGTCAACGTATTGATAATAAGAATATCGAGATGGGGGGATTGGGTACAGTTATCTTTTATAATGAGCAAACACGATTGTATGTGCACTACAGCAGCACATATTTGTCCCTGCCGCCCGGCTCCGGCTTGGAAAATATGGTGTTTTCTACAGAATCAAGCAACCTGCAGCTTACTGAAACTGTCTATGATGATGTTGCTGATATAAAAATCATGGAGTATTACTCGCTGGCAAACATACTTCAAACTTATGGTGCTCCATCTGAAATATGGGTTTTGCCGTTTCCAACGGATCCTATCCGCCCGGATGAAACCTACCCCTTCAGTGTTTTACTGTTTTACCCTCGAAATCATTTTATTGTAGAATACGTCTCTGCCCGGCAGGAGGACAGCAAGGATTATTTCGGCTGTCAACCCACTACCCGCATAAATCTCGCCACATGGGATCCGGATCGACAAAAAAGCCTAGTTGAGGCACTTGTGTTTTTGGGTGGAGTTGCTAATGAACTAAATATTGGTCTATTTCGGACCCTTTTGGATGCCACTGGTTTGACAATCGATGAGTTCTACAAAATGTTTAGTGATCAGGGAAAGCCGGAGTGTCTTCATACGCCTAAGAGTATATGGCCGTTTAGTGAAACGATAATCATTCCTTGAAATATGGGTGTCTTGACCCGGGTTTCCATCCTAAGACGTGAATATTAAAGGCCAACAACTGATTCAATGGCCGCCCCCTCCAGCGAAATGCTTTTGTGGCCAGGGATTCTTGTCCCTGCCTTTTCTAGTGTGGGATGGAAAGCGGGTAAAATCGGTGATGGGCAGTGAGACGATTTTGGGAGCCTGCCCTGAGCCTGTCGAAGGGTGGGCAGCCATTACGAAGTAGCCAACCCCGGGGTGGGGCAGGCTATTACCAAGTACTATCTTGCCGGTGCGACAAGAATTGCGATGCGTACCTACACCATACCACAAAGCTCGAACCTCACCTACCTGCTGGGTGACCATTTGGGTTCCACGTCCCTGACCACGGACGATGACGGGGATGT
>CAYLXB010000115.1:2521-5966 GCA_964387495.1 uncultured Anaerolineaceae bacterium | reverse complement strand
GTTCCCGCCAAGGCGCAAAGATGCAAAGGGGGAGGGAGAGGAGATGGGAGGCGGAGGAGGGAAAAACGGGGGGAGGGGTACACGGATTTCACGGATTGGACGGAGTTGCACGGATTTTTTTGGGGAGCGGAGGAGAGGAGGACAGGTGGGGGGCGGGAGCTTCCCAAAATCCGGCCGGCGGGATAGGCTGTGCGGGGGATTGTAGCGGGTTGGCTGTCGTGTTATAAATAGATGGTCAGTTTTCATCCATCCCTTCCATCAAGGAGAATGCCATGCGAATCAGGAAAGTAGAAATCATTGCCCTGGCAATCGTGCTGGCGGCCGCCCTGGCCGCCAACATGGATGCCTTTGCCGCCCAGCGAGGGGGCATCCTGTACTACAAGTATCCCAGGTCATTGGCTACGCAGGACGGCTGGGTGCTGGAATCGAGCGAAACCAGCAACAAGGGAGAAACCATAAATTCCAACGCGACGACGATCATCGTGGGGGATGACAAGGCAGACCGCCAGTACCGCTCGATCCTGCACTTCAACACCGGCGTGGTGCTGCCCGATAACGCAGTCGTTGATTCGGTCGCAGTCAAGGTCAAGTGGCAGAGCACGACCGGCCAAAATCCATTCCCCACCCACGGGGTGCTGGTGGTCGACATCCGCAGGCCCTACTTCTCCACCAGCGTAAACCTGCAAAAGACCGACTGGCAGGCAGCGGGCATCACGAATGTCGGCCAGTTCATCGAGAAGCCGGACGCCAACGGCTGGTACACGGCCCACCTGCGGTCGGTCAGTTTCCCGTACATCAGTCTAACCGGAGCCACCCAGCTGCGCCTGCGCTTCTCGCTGGGCGATAACGATGACCTGGGGACGGACTTCCTGAAGTTCTACAGCGGCAATTACACGACGATCCCGTCTTTCAGGCCCATGCTGGTGATCGCTTATCACCAGGTTTACTACGATACCGCGCCAACGCCGTAAACGATTTCCAAAGGCCCTTCCCAACCAAATCCCCGGTCAGCCACCGGGGATTTTTTTCGTCTGCAGTCATTTTCAACCCTGCGCCCCTGCGGGATGCTACGCGAGGTACCTCGAGATACGCCGGAAAAGCACCGGCTACGCTTCGACAAGCTCCCTTTCAACGGTTCTGGTATATAATACTTGTGTTGGGCTGTAGTATCAGGCTCAATCAGCTTGTGACAAGTATCGGCGGCAAACATCGCCAGACATCAACAGAGGCGATAATATGTATCTTCCAAAATGGCATCAGAGGTTTGCTGTAATATTGGTAACTTCCGTGTTTTTCGGGGGATGCAGTTCGGCTGTATCAAGACTACCAAGCCCGTCTCCCACTAATACCCCTGCCCCACCTACCGCGTCTTCAACTTTCACACCTTCACCATCAGCAACTTCAACCCCAAGTTCCACACCAACCTTGACGGCTCAAGAACAATTTGATCAATACATTACAATTGGTCAAAATGCAATTGATTCGGCAGTGAGCGCTTCAAAACAGAACGATGTAGATTCTGTCCGTACTGCCTTGTCCGATGCACAACAAGTGTTTGGGGACGCACTTGAAATCATGCCCGACTCACCAGATATCGTAAATTGGTTGTCTTGGACTGAAATCGACGACGATGAAAAGTACGTTTACGTTCTTCGAATCGGCGATTCCTGCCAAGTCAAAATCATCGAAGCCATTCAAAATATGTCGAATAATGATCCCGTAAATTATGTTATATGGGACTTATCAAAAGATCATTCAATAGAAGTGAGTTCTGAGGAGGAAGGCTATGTTACGCCAGAACGCAATATTGTTTATCCATTCAATCTACGAATCCCTTCTTCGGTGGCGTCAGGCAAATATTCGCTCCTTTTCGAAACAAAAGCGTATTGTTATTGTTGCGAAGCGGAAAGGCATTGCTCTGCTGTATTTGCAAGTGGTAAACAAAGAGAAGATTGCGTAAAAATGCAACATAATGTTTTGGGGTTACAATGTCGTTCATCAGACATCCTGGTTGCTGAGCACAAATTTACGATCTTTGTAATTGTTTTTCCTCAAGAATGAACAGCGGCATTTCCAATGGTTTTCCATAGCCAGGCGTTCTCCATCCGGAGGACGCCTTTTGCCTCAGAATTTCCCTTCTTACGCCGGGACAGGCACGAGTTGACAGCCGAGTTTGGCTGCCCGCGGCATGCGCCCAGGGGATTGAATTCGAACCGCCGGCGTGATATAAATAGGCCAAGCGGACTTCTGCCCCCTGGCAGCTGCCATTAAGGAGAAACCCATGAAAATACATAAAATCGAACTCCTGCTCCTGGCGATCGCGGCCATCGCGATTGCGGCGGCAGGCACGAACTCCACGGTCCTGGCCAGCAGGGCGCCGGCAAGCGAGACCCTGGGGAAATATCCGAAATCCAGCGGCATGTATGACGGCTGGGTGCGCGAATCAACCGAGACGAGCGGCAGGGGCGGCGCCAAAAACGTGGAGGATGCCGTCCTGTGGATCGGCGACGACCGCATGGACCGGCAGTACCTCGGCATCCTGCACTTCTACACGGGCGGACTGCCGGACAACGCCATCCTGCTCGAAGCCAGCCTGAAGATCAAACGGGATTATATTGTCGGCAAGGACCCGTTCCTGACCCACGGCAACCTGGTGGCAGACATCATCAGCGGCAGCTTCGGCAACCTGACCGGGCTGGAGCTACTCGATTTCCAGGCGGCTCCCACGCGGGCCAACGCGCTCACCTTCGGCCCGAAATCGGAAGAAAAGTGGTACACCGCCGAATTCCGCCCGGCCAGCCTGCAGTACATCAACAAGAAGGGCTTCACCCAGTTCCGGCTGCGTTTCTCGCTGGGGGACAATGACGACCGGGGCGCAGATTACATCCGCTTCTACAGCGGCGACTACCGCGACGGCGGCAGCCGCCCGGTGCTGAGCATCCTCTACCAGGAACCCTGAGGCAGGTCTCCGGGCACAAGGAGAATCACATGGACGAACGCAGGCAGGAAGAACGCAAGAAAGTAATGGCCTTCACTCCCGTCGCAGATGCAGGTTCGGGCAGGCTGCTCGGCTACCTGGCCGACCTGACCCTGCGGGGGGCCATGGTCATCGGCGAGAAGCACCTGGAGGAAAACAGCGAGGTGAAGCTCTCGATCCAGTTCCCCAGCAGGCTGGAGGGGATTCCAGCCGGCAGCATGCACATTCCGGCCCGGGTGGCACGCTGCACGCCCGATGAAAGCCCGGGAAGTTTCCGCCTCGGCTTCGAGTTTACCAGCGTGAATGACGAAAACAAACGGATCATCGAGGCCCTGCTGGAACGGTATCATTTCCGGCACCAGATGTAGCGGGTGTTTTTCTACCGTACATTTGTCATTAAGTCAGGAAAAGATTTTTCCCCGGCGAGGCGACCTCCTGGCAGGGGGATTGCTTCGGCCCTGGAAGAAC
>CAYLXB010000115.1:0-2421 GCA_964387495.1 uncultured Anaerolineaceae bacterium | reverse complement strand
TTTTCCCCGGCGAGGCGACCTCCTGGCAGGGGGATTGCTTCGGCCCTGGAAGAACCCCAGGGCCTCGCAATGACAGTATGTTTTCGGAAGAACCCCAGGGCCTCGCAATGACAGGGGGGAGATTGCTTCGGGCCGGGAAGGGCACCCGGCCCTCGCAATGACAGAGGAGGAGGTTGCTTACCGCTGCGCGGCACACGCCGGCGGGAGAGCGCCGCTCCGCAATGACAGTATGTTTTTGGAAGAACACCAGGGCTTGCGATGACAGGGGGAGATTGCTTCGGGCCGGGAAGGGCACCCGGCCCTCGCAATGACAGAGGAGGAGGTTGCTTACCGCTGCGCGGCACACGCCGGCGGGAGAGCGCCGCTCCGCAATGACAGTATGTTTTTGGAAGAACACCAGACCGAAGCAATGACCGTACGTTTTCAGAGGTACGCAGAGAAATGGGTACAAGGAGCAGAGCCGCCGCGTTCTCGCGGCGGCTCCCTGTTTCCTGCACGGTGTTAAGTCGTCTTTACGGAACGATGGTAATGCGGTTCATCGGCCCGGGCGCGACGGGTGAATGATTTTCGACGTAGGTTACGAAGGCATCCAGGTCGACCCCACCCGTAAAGAGGTCTGTGCCTGCGGTGAAGGCGGTGAAGCCATCGCCGCCGCCTGCAAGGAAGTTGTTGGCCGTGACCCGGTAGACAGCCGCAGGATCCACCGGCACGCCATTGATCAGCATGTTACTGACCTTGCTGCCAACCGGCGCGCTGACCGTCCAGGTATAGGTCAGGCTGGCAGAGATCTGCAGCATCCTTCCTGATCCGTCCGATCCGGCCGTGGCTTGCTGTTCCAGGACCGCTTTGAGCTGGGCGCCGGTCAAAGACAATGTCACCAGGGTATTGCTGAAGGGCTGGACATTGAAAGCCTCGGCATAGGTTACCTGCCCGGGCAACTCACCGCCGCTGATCTGAGCATAGAGCATATCGACGCGAATGCCACCCGGATTGGTCACCGCGATCACCGCGCCGCCGGCATCCGCCGGGAGCGTGGCTTCCAGTTGAGCATCTGCGATCACGTCACCCAGGGCCGACTCCTGCAGGTTGCCTGCGCGCTTGATATCGGCCGTGATGGATCCGATCACGCGGTTGGCAATGGGGGCAATCGCCGCCCGGTACTGATCGAGGAGCGCCTTCATGTCAGGATCCGGCACCGCGGTCAGATAGGGAGTCTCGACCGGGATATTGTTGGCGGTTTTGGCGATCACCTGGCCATTCGTGCCAGCGATGGTCAGGTCGATGTCGGTCAGGTAACGGCCGTTGTAGCCCGCGCCCGTGACCAGCATGGGGGCATAGTTCTTCTTGACCTGGACCTGGCAATTATAGGCATTGTGGGTGTGGCCGGTGATCAGGGCATCCACCTCGGGATTGATCTTCATCACGACATTGGCAAAGAACGGATCCGACAGCGTGCAGCTGTTGATGGTAGGCCCAGCACCTGCCCCATCATGCAGAATCACCACGATCGCCTTCAGATTCTCCGTGTCCTTGAGCATCTTGACGTAGCGGTTGATGGCTTCAACCTCGGCCTGGAACTCCAGGCCTTCGACGCCGGCAGGCACGACAATGGTGGGGGTGGATTCGAGGGCAATGCCGATGAAGCCCACCTTCACGCCGTCAAATTGACGCACCTCGTAGGCCGAAAAAAGCGTCAGGCCGTTATCGAGGCGAACCACATTGCCCGCCAGATATTCGAATGAAGCCCCTGGAAACTCCGGTACTCCCGCGTAACAGCCATCGACCGGATGGCAGCCACCGTTCTGCATACGGAGCAGTTCGTTCCAGCCTTCATCATACTCGTGGTTGCCGGAAACGTTGAAATCAAAGCCCATCTGGCTGAAGGCCATCACGGTCGGTTCATCATGGAACGCAGCCGAGAGCAGGGGGCTGGCGCCGATCATGTCGCCGGCAGAAACCTTGACGGTATTGGGATTCGTTGCAGCGGCGGCATCAACAAAGTTGGCAAGGTACTCGGCCCCGCCGCGATAGTACCATGTGGCCTGGTTTGTCGAGCTGGGCTTTGTCAGGCTCGGATCCAGCGCACCATGGAAATCGTTGACGGCCAGGATCTGGACATCAACGGAGGCCGGCTTGCCTGCGGCTGCCGCCGGGGTCAGCGTGACAGACGAGAGCAAGACCAGAACGGCAAGAAGCACAAACAACTTATTCATTTTCATTTCAATATTCTCCTGTGAAAATCGGCAAACAAACTGATCCTTAGGTTGGACAATGAGAGGTATGGATACTTTTTGCGTCCTCCTTTAGCGGGATCCGGATGCCAGCAAAGAGGCTTATTCCTTGCATTTTTGTAAGGCAAGAATAGTATAGCAAATTGCGATGGGCGATTCAAGTGCCGGAACGAGGCTGGGGAGGGAGGGT
>CAYLXB010000114.1:0-6028 GCA_964387495.1 uncultured Anaerolineaceae bacterium | reverse complement strand
TGGCGGATGCGATCTACTGGCAACAAAATGGGGATGTCAATCCAATGAAGGCGTATTTAGCCAAGGTCAAGGCTGTGAAAGATAAGTTCCCTAAATACTAGAGCTAAATACCTGTAACAAATCAAAAACGACCTAACGGTCGTTTTTGATTCGGGATGTGAAGGGATATGCAAAAATGGTGGGTCTATATGTCAGTACCCCTGGGCAGACTCGAACTGCCCTCTACGGCTCCGGAGGCCGTCGCTCTGTCCACTGAGCTACAGGGGCGAGGTGCGTCTATTGTACCAAAGACAGCCCGCCTGTGCCAGACCTGCACGCATGCCTCCTTTCCATGTCCTCGGGGTCCGGACACCTTTCGATATTGTCATCCCGCCCAAAAAACTCCTCTCAGCGCATATAGTATAATAGTATCAGATTTCACAATCGGAGATTATCATGACCCAAAATAAGATCCGCGTACTGGTTGCCAAGCCCGGGCTGGATGGGCACGACCGGGGCGCAAAAGTCGTCGCCCGCGCCCTGCGGGATGCCGGCATGGAAGTCATCTACACCGGCCTGCGCCAGACCCCCGAAATGGTGGCCGAAGCCGCCCTGCAGGAAGACGTGAACGTGGTCGGGCTGTCCATCCTTTCCGGCGCGCACCTGGCACTGGTGCCGCGCGTGATCGAACTGCTCAAGGCCAACGGTCAGACGAACGTCAAGGTCTTCGTCGGCGGCATCATCCCGGACGAGGACATTTCAAAACTCAAGGCTGCCGGAGTCTATGGTGTCTACGGCCCCGGCGCACCCACCGAGCAGATCATCGCCGATATCCGCGCCGCACTGGCCTGAACACCCCAGCGCATCCTGCCCTTCCTGATGCGTTGATCCCATCATGACATCCATTGCACAATCTGTCCTGCAGGGCGGGCGCCTGGCTTTGTCGCGCCTGCTGACCCAGGTGGAGAACGACACTGCCGAGGGCCGCCGGGCGCTGGCCGAACTCTTCCCCCACACCGGCCGCGCCCACCTGATCGGCATCACCGGCGCGCCCGGCACCGGCAAATCCTCCCTGGTCAACCGCCTGGCGCTCAGCTTCCGGGGGGACGGCCGGCGCGTGGCCATCGTGGCCGTGGATCCCTCCAGCCCCTTCAGCGGCGGGGCCGTGCTGGGTGACCGGGTGCGCATGCGCGACCTCTCCGGCGACCCCGGAGTCTTCATCCGCTCGATGGCGGCGCGCGGCTCGCTGGGCGGGCTGGCCGCCTCCACCGCAGCCGTGGTGCAGGTCTTCGACGCGGCCGGCTTTGAGACCATCCTGATCGAGACGGTGGGAGCGGGCCAGTCGGAAGTGGACATTGCCCGTCTGGCGCACACCACCCTGGTCATCGAAGCCCCCGGGCTGGGGGATGAGATCCAGGCCATCAAGGCCGGCATCCTGGAGATCGCCGACATCCTGGTCATCAACAAGGCCGACCGCCCCGGCGTGGAAAGCACCGAGCGCGCCCTGCGCGGCATGCTCGAACTGGCCCACCCGGCGCGCCAGGTCTGGAACCATCATGGCAGCCTCCATACCGTGGAGGCACCGCCCGCCGCCGTGCCGGAGGGGGCCTTCTGGCTGCCGCCGGTCTGCAAGACGGTTGCCACCGATGGGACCGGCCTGCCCGAACTGGCCGAGGCCATCACCCGCCACGCCGCACACTTGCGCCAGAGCGGCGGCTGGGCCGAGCGGGAGCACGCCCGCCTGCGCTCCGAACTGGAAACCCTGCTCCAGGAGGCGCTCATGCAGGACTTCCGGCAGGCTGTCCCGAATGAGATCTATTCTGAAGTCCTGAAGAAAATCTTCCGGCGCCACCTTTCGCCCTGGCAGGCTGTCGAAATGCTCTTGAAGAGGCAGGCATGAGTCCCTACATCCAACACGATTTGAAGGTTTACGGGGGTATCAAGTTATACGCCGGCAGCGGTTCGCCCGAACTGGCGCAAAAGATCGCGGATTTCTTGTGTGAACCCCTGTGCGGCAGGGACGTGATCGAGTTTCCCAACGAAAACCTGTTCGTGAAACTACACTCCAGCGTGCGCGGCCAGGATGTGTACGTCATCCAGACCACCTCCCGGCCGGTGCACCGCAACCTGATGGAACTGCTGATCATGCTCCAGACCCTGCGCCTGGATTCCGCGGCGCGTGTCACGGCCGTGATCCCCTACCTGGCCTACGGCCGCTCGGACAAGAAGGACCAGCCGCGCGTGCCCATCACCGCCCGCCTGGTGACGGATATGATCGAGATCGCCGGCGCCGACCGCTATATGGTGATCGACCCGCATGCCGGGCAGGTGCAGGGCTTCTTTAATGTCCCCGGCGATGTGCTGACCGCTTCCTACCTGATCACGGAGCATTTTGTGGGACTCTGCTCAACGTTGAACAATCCGGTGGTCGCTTCTGTGGACCTGGGCTTTGCCAAGCGCGCCCGCAACCTGGCCGCCGCCCTGGATGCCCCGATCGCCTTCATCGAGAAGCGCCGGGCCGCCAACGACGCCAAAGCCGAAGCCCTGACCCTGATCGGCAACGTGAACGGCCGGGATGTGATCCTGGTGGATGACGAGGTGGATACGGGCGGTTCCATGTCCCAGGCTGTCAATTTGCTCAAGCGCGAGGGCGCCCAGGATATCTACGTGGCTTTCATCCACCCGATCCTCTCCGCCAATGCCGCCGAGCGCCTGGCAGCTTTGCCGCTCAAGCAGATCATCACCACCGACACGGTGCCCATCCCGCCGAAAGAGCATGCCCTGCTGGCGGATAAACTGCACATCCTCTCCGTTGCGCCGCTGCTGGGCGAGGTCATCTGCCGGGCGCACGAGGGCCGCAGCGTGGGAGAGATGTTCAACGAATAAAGATGCCGGAACTGCCTGAAGTCGAGACGATTGCCAATGGTCTGCGCCCACTCCTGGCCGGCAGGAGCATCCTGTCTGCCGAGCTGCGCTGGGAGCGCAGTCTGGCCCTGCCCGCACCGGCGGAATTCAGGCGCCGCATTGCCGGGCAGTCGATCCTCGCTGTCTCCCGCCGGGCCAAATTCCTGGTCCTGCACCTCAGCCTGGACCACCTGCTGATCCACCTGCGCATGAGCGGCGACCTGTGGTTGAAAGAACCCGGCTATAGCGCCGGGAAACACGACCGCCTGCTGCTGGCGCTGGATGACGGCACCAGCCTGGTCTTCAACGATACGCGCAAATTCGGGCGGGTCTGGCTGACCGCCCGGCCGGAGGAGGTGTTGGGGAAACTCGGCCCGGAGCCGCTTGACCCGGCCTTCACGTCCGAAGCCTTTGCCGCCCGCCTGGGGGAACGCCGCCGCCGGTTGAAACCGCTCCTGCTCGACCAGACCTTCCTGGCCGGGCTGGGCAATATCTACACCGACGAAGCCCTGCACCTGGCGCGCCTGCACCCCCTCAGCCTTTCCCAACAGGTCACACCGGACGAAGCCGCGGCCCTCTTTCAGGCCATCCGCACCGTCCTGCAGGACGGCATTGCCCACAACGGCGCCAGCATCGACTGGGTCTACCGCGGCGGGCAGTTTCAGAACTACTTCCGGGTTTATGACCGCAGCGGCCGGCCCTGCCCGGTCTGCGGGACGAATATCCGGCGTATAATTGTAGGCCAAAGAAGCACCCATTTTTGTCCGCACTGTCAGGTTCAAAAGGATTAGCCATGCCAGAAGAGACCCGCCGCATCCTCACCCAAATCGGCATTTATCTTGGCATCATGATCTTCAGCTACGTCTTTGCCCTGGTCGAGGTCAACTCGCGCGCCAGGAAAAAAGTTGCCGCGGCCGAAGGGCAGGTGAAGTCCGCCCAAAAAGCCCAGGCCGCAGCCGAGGCAAAGTTGAAAGAGGTCCAGGATTTCCTGCAGGCCAAAAGCGCCGAACTCAACCTGCTGCGCCTGTGGCTGGATCCCGCGCGTGCCCCCCAGCTCGAACTGGACGGCACGGCAGTGGACCCCCGCAGCCTGTCCGCGGAGCAGCGCCGCCGCCTGATCGCCATCATCACCCAGATGCGTCCCTGGCTGGAGGGCAGTTCCGCCACAGCCTCGTTCACCCCTGCCCCCGCGCCCGTTCAGGCCCCGGGAGCAGTCCGCCCGGCCTCCCCGGCCGCTGCGCCGCCCCCGGCCGAGGAGGAAGCCGCCCCGGCCCAGTTGAGCCTGGCCCGCCAGATCGACTCTGTCCTGCAGGCCCGCCTGGCAAACACCCCCCTGGCCGCACGCGGCATCCGCATCCGCGACCTGCTCTCCGGCGGCGTGGAATTCGTGGTGGATGGCAGGGCCTATGCCGGGGTGGAGGAGATCCCCGATCCCCAGGTGCAGGCCGCCGTCAAAGCCGCCATCGCCGAATGGGAACGCAAGATGGGTTAAGCCAGCGTCTCGCCCGAGCCGTAGCGGGCGCACAGGATCGGGCAGGCAGCCGCCTCGGCCACCTCTGCCGTCACATTGGGGGTATACAGCGGGCGCAACCCGTGCGCGCTGTACGCTGATCCCATGCACACCAAGTCATAATTCCCCGTCTTGATTTCTTCCAGGATCTCGTGCACCGGGTTCCCTTGGCGCACCCGCGCCGCCGCCTGCAGGCCATCCGCCCTAGCTTCCGCCAACCCTTCACGCAGGCCGCGCCCCGGAAGCGTATCCGTTTCGTCCAGGTGCTCCACGTTCTCAAGGATCTTGCGCGTTTCCGGGTAATCCAGGTCCATCGGCTGGACCACATGCAGGAAGGTGACCTCCGCCCGGGCCCGCTGCGCCAGGTACAGCCCCAGGTGCTCGGCGGTCACCGCATACCCCAGCCCCCCCAGGCAGACCAGCATGCGCCGCACCGGCAGGCGTTCCTGCGGCACGTACAGCAGAGGCACGTTCAGTTCCGCCATGATGTGCCGGAAGGAACGGCCAAACATCCAGCGCCGGATCTGCGGCCTGCCCAGCGGCCCAAAGGCCAGCATCATCACATCCCCTTTCCCAACCCGCGGCTTGAGCAGCGTCTCTGTCTGCCCCTCGGCCAGTTCCAGGCTGTACTCCACACCTGCCTCTTTCAGGATCTGGATGGCGTCGCCGTACATGTCTTCCAGCGGGTGCTCTTCATCCGTCTCTTCCCGGACGCCCAGCAGGGTCACCGGCCGCCCCAGGTTTTGCGCGGCCCAGGCGCCGTAGTGAATGGAAGCCCGCGTGCCTTCGAATCCATTGGTAACGATCAGGATGTGCTCGTTCATCGGAACAATATCACTCCCAGGGTGCCCGCCCCCAGCAGGACGAAGGGGGAGGGAATCTCGAAGAACAGGGCCACGGCGCTCAACGCGCCGATCAGGATCGCCCTGCGGCTGATCTTCTTGGGATTGCTGGCCCGGAACAACTGCCAGGACACCACGATCATCAGGGCCGAGACCGCCGGGCTCATGCCCGCGACGAACTTCCTAAGCCAATCCTCCTGTTGGAACTGCTGCAGCACCGCCGCCAGGATCAGCATCATCACGGTCGGGGGCAATGCCGCGCCCAGCAGAGCCGCCAGGATACCCGGGATGCCGCCCGCCGAATAGCCCACGAACATCGCCAGTTTCAGCGCTTCACTGCCCGGCAGGACATTGGAAAAGCCCACCGCTTCCACGAACTGAGTCTCGGTCATGATCTTGCCAACAGCCTCATCGTACAGCAGGCCGATCGAGGCCGGTCCCGAAGGGGAGAGCAGGTTTACCTTCAGGAACATCCACAACAGGCGCGACCAGATGTAAGTCTTGGACCGTTTCATTGCACCAAAAGGATCCCCACCAGCCCGGCCAGGACGACGACGAAACGAGCCGGGGCTTTTAGTACCATGGCCCCCAGGCTGACAACTCCCAGGGCGAGCCCCAGCCAGCCGGTCTCACCGCCGCGTTGGAAGATCTTCCAAGCTGTATAGAGCATGAGCACCGAGATCGCCGGCGCCAGCCCCTCCACGAAACTGCTCACCCATGCTTCGCGCCGCAGGCGCTGCAAGGCCGCCACCACCCCCAGGATCAGCACGGTCGGGGGCAGGATGGATCCCAG
>CAYLXB010000113.1:0-6088 GCA_964387495.1 uncultured Anaerolineaceae bacterium | reverse complement strand
GGCGGATTGGGAGTGTGCGGCTGGGGGCGTCGTGGGTGGATACGGGGACGCGGGGGTGCGGCACGGGCAGAAGCAAGAACCTCCCGGGGAATACCCGGGAGGTTTCATTTTGTTATCGCGGCCTTCCCGAAGGCTTTGGCGCAGGGGCCAGGCCTGCGGGGAGGTTGGCGGGGTTATTTCTTCTTGAGAATGATGCGGGCGTCGACGGCCTTGAGGCCCTTGCCTTCTTCGTAAACCAGGACGGGGTTGGCGTCGGTCTCAGCGATCTCGTCACGCAGGTCGTAGATCATGGTGGCGTATTTGCAGATCAGGTCTGCCAGGGCTTCGCGGTCGCGCGGGGCTTCGCCGCGGGCGCCGGCCAGGATGGCCACGCTGCGGATCTCGTTGATCATCTGCACGACCTGTTCGCGGTTGACGGGGGCGACGCGGAAGGTGACATCCTTGAGCACTTCGACGAAGATGCCGCCCAGGCCGAACATGACCGTCGGGCCGAAGGTGGGGTCGTTGATGGAGCCGATGATGACCTCGGTGCCGAGGGGCGCCATTTCCTGCACGGCAATGCCGTGGATGTCGGCATCGGCCTTGTAGGCTTTGCAGTTTTCGAGGATGGTGTTGTAGGCGGCCTTGACGCTGGCCTCGTCCTTGAGGTTGACCTTGACGCCGCCGGCATCGGATTTGTGGATGATATCGGGCGAGACGACCTTCATCACGATGGGGTAGCCGGTCTTGTTGGCCAGTTCGACGGCTTCTTTTTCGCTCCTGGCGAGGTTGATCTGGGTGACCGGGAGGTCATAGGCGGCGAAGACTTTCTTGGCCTCGATCTCGGTCAGGGCCACGCGGCCTTCGGCACGCGCTTTGGCGATGATCTCGCGGGCGGCGGTGGAACTGGCGGGGGCGCAGGCTGTCTCAGAGTCGCCGTTCATGGCGCGGATGTTGTTGTATTCGCGCAGGGCGGCCAGGCCGTTCATGGCCTGGTCGGGGGCGGGGTAGGCCGGGATGCCGTTCTCGACCAGCCAGCCCATGGCCTCGTCGCAGCGCTTGCCGCCGACCATGGAGACGACCACCGGGCGGTCCTGGATGCCGGTCTCGTCGATGGCTTTCTTGATGGCCTGGCCGATTTCCACGGGGTTGGTGATGGCGGTCTCGCAGTAGAGCACCACCAGGCCGTCGGTCCAGGGGTGGGCGAAGGCGAATTTGACGGCTTCGTAGTACCAGTCGTTGCCGGCCATGCCGGTCAGGTCAACCGGGTTCTTGGCGGAGCCGTAGTCGGGCATGTGTTTCTTGAGTTCGTCCTGGACGTCCTGGGGGGCGAACTTGAGGGGGATGCCGTAGCGTTCGGCCGCGTCGGTGGCCAGCACGCCCACACCGCCGCCATTGGTGATGATGAGCACGTTTTCCTTGCGCAGGGGGGGCTGGAGGGAGAGGGCCAGGGTGCGGTCGAAGAGGTTGTTGAGGTCGGTGGCCTGGACCACGCCGGCCTGCTGGAAGGCGGCGCCGTAGACCTTGACTGCGCCGGCCAGGGAGCCGGTGTGGGAGGCGGCCGCGGCGGCGCCGTGGGCCGATACGCCGGCCTTGAGGGCGATGATCGGTTTCTTGGTCTTGCGGCTGGCTTCGATGAACTTGCGCCCATCCTTGAAGCCTTCGATGTAGAGGCAGATGCAGGAGGTGTTGTCGTCGGTGTCGAGCCAGGTGATCAGGTCGGCAAAATCAACATCGGCCATGTTGCCGATGGAAATCATCTTGTCGAAACCCACTTTGCGGGTGTAGGTGATGGCGTCCATGGCGATGAGCAGGGCGCCGCTCTGGGTGATCAGGGTGGCCTTGCCGGGGAACGGCAGGAAGGGGGCAAAGGAGGCGTTCAGTTTGTCGGAGTTGGAGAGGGTGCCGACGATGTTCGGGCCCAGGATGCACATGCCGTAGCGCTGGGCGATGTCGATGATCTCCTGTTCCAGGTCTTTCCGGCCGACTTCGCTGAAGCCGGAGGTGATGACGCTGAGGGCCTGGATGCCCTTTTGGCCGCATTCTTCGACGACCTGGGCGGTGAGTTTGACCGGCACCGTGATGACGGCCAGGTCGGCGCTTTCGGGGATGGCGCTGACGCTTGGGTAAACTTTCAGGCCGAGGATTTCGGGGGCGGTGGGGTTGATGGGGTAGATCTTCCCGCTATAGCCGCCCTTGATGAGGTTGTTGATGACTGTGTAGCCGATCTTTCCGGGCGTGGCAGAGGCTCCGACGACTGCCACGGATTTCGGTTGCAGCAACTTTCTGAGCAAGATGTTATCCATAATTTTATGTTGTCTCCTGGTGAGAATTTTCACATTGTGCCTATTGTACCTGAACATTTGTTAATTGGCGTGGAATTGGCCTGATATTTATAGATTTTTTCCGCGGGGGAGGGGGACGAAGGCCGCCGGGCATTTCGGGTATACTGGCCGCATGCGATTCTTTACCCGTCCCGGATTGCGCTGGCTGCCGGCGCTGTTGATGATGGCGGCCATCTTTGCTTTTTCTTCGATCCCGTCCAACGCGATGCCGCGCTTTGGCTGGATGGACCTGCTGGTGAAGAAGGGGGGGCATGCGCTGGGTTATGCCCTGCTGGCGCTGGCATACCGGCATGGCCTGGGGGAGAAGGGCGGGGGCCGCGCCGGCTGGCTGGCCTGGGGGCTGGCGGCGGTGTATGCGGCCAGTGATGAGTTTCACCAGTCGTTCGTGCCGGGGCGGAATGCGGCATTGGAGGATGTGCTGGTGGATGCGGCCGGGGCGGGGCTGGCGATGGCGGTGTGGAATTACAGGTCGAAAGTCAAAAGCCGAAGGTCGGGTACCGAAGGTTGAAGGTCAAAAGTCGGGGGTCGAAGGTTGCGGGACGATATCCCGCGATCGCGGCACTGAGGCGCTCGTTCGTGTATTCGTGAGAATTCGTGGAGGGTGAGTGAGTTACCCGCCCCGGCGTTTGAGGCGGGGGAGGAGCATGGGGGTGGCGGCCTGGTAGGCGCGGTAGGTTTCGCCGAATTCGCGGCGGAGCTTGCGTTCTTCGAACAGGGCGCCGAGGATGAGGTAGAGGCTGGCGGAGAGGTTGATTACCAGGAGGTTGAGGGTCATGACGGGGGCCAGCCAGATGAAGAGCAGGCCGGCGGTGTAGAGGGGGTGGCGGACGAGGCGGTAGAGGCCGCGGGTGACGAGGGAGGCGGGGCGGCTTTGCCGGCCGAGGAGGGCGTTCAGACCGGTGAAGTCGAGCAGGCCGGTCTGTTTGAGGCCCACGGCGAGCAGGACGAGGGCAA
The DNA here is from genome assembly GCA_964387495.1 of uncultured Anaerolineaceae bacterium. Lineage (GTDB taxonomy): Bacteria > Chloroflexota > Anaerolineae > Anaerolineales > Villigracilaceae > DSXF01. The sequence goes on along the minus strand of CAYLXB010000113.1, from coordinate 2,810 downwards.
GGATCTGCCCGGCGAGGGCCAGGGCGAGCCAGGGGAGGGGGATGGCGTATAACTGCCGGTCGGGCAGGCGGGCGGCGAGCCAGAGGATGGGGAGGAAGCTCAGCCCGGCGAAGAGGTTGTAGGCCAGGCGGTACCAGCGCATGGGGGCCGCCCCCAGCCGGCGGGTGAGCAGGTCTTTGATTTCGAGGGAGGCGAGCAGGGAGTGGATCACGCCCCAGGCGAGGAGGGATAACGCTAAAAGGAGAATATTCATGGGTATACCTGTAAATCAACGTCTCGAGGGGGTGGGTGCCGGATGTAAAATGCGGAAGTGTACCCTTCGGGACGGTTTTTAGAACATGGAACTGGAACGTCCCGAAGGGTTGGGCGCGGGACGTAAAAAGCCGAGATGAACCCTTCGGGACGATCTGTTATTGTGGGCCAAAGGCGGGCAGTTCGAAGGCCTGCCCGGCGGCTTCGACCTGGTAGTAGGGCGCCCAGGCGACGCCGAAGAGGTGGATGTAGATATCGGTCTTCTTGGGGGTGAGGGTGATCTCGCTGATCTGGTTGACCACGTCGCCCCAGCGGGCGCTGACTTCTTCGGCCACGCCCTGGCGCTTTTTTTCCAGTTCGGCGATCTCGCGCTTGATCTGGGCGATGGCGTCCACCGATTCTTCCACGTCGGCCTTGGCCTGGGAGGTCATGCGGCGCTTGGTGAGGGAGGAGGAGACGCGGCGGGTGCTGCGGCTGCCGGTGAGGAAGCCAAGCACGTTTTCGGCGTGCGTGCCCATCTCTTCCATCTTGCGCTGGGAGAGTTCCTCCTCGTCCATCTTGAGTTCGCGCTCTTCGCGTTCCAGTTTGTCCTGCAGGCTCTTCAACTGGCGGTCGTACTGGGCGGCGGCCTTGGCCACCTCGGCGTCGCGGCCCTCGCGGGCGACCTCGGCGCAGTTTTTCATGAACTCGGCCTGGGAGACATCGGGCCCGGCGTAGACTTTGAGGATTTCATTGGCGCGGGCTTTGAGGCTGGAATTGCGGTAGACCCAGTCGGCAAAGTCGCGCTGCATGGCGGTGAGCAGTTTGGAGTCGTTGAGGGGCGCATCCAGGGGGGCGAAGCGGGCCGGCATGGGGGCGGGGGCATTGCCGATTTTCTCCAGGGCGGGGCCTTTGTAGGGGAAGTTTTCCCAGCGCAGCATGCCGCGCCGGTCGGGTTCCTGCACCAGGGCGGCGGTGACGATCTCACTGTCCACGCCGTATTTGCGTTCCAGGTAGCGCACCTGGGCGGCGGCCAGGAGGGCCGGGCGGTAGATGAGTTCCTTCTGGCGCGCCTCGGGGGAGGCGCCCTTGCCGGAGGCGGCAAAGGCCTCGGCCAGGCTCAGGTTGACGGGCAGGAAGTATTCGGCCACGCTGTTCGGCACCGGGGGGCGGGTCTGGCTGCCGGCGGAGGGTGCGGGGCGGGTTCCCGCGGGAGGGGCGGCGGGGATGGGGGTGAAGCCGGCGGGTGCTTCGGCCGGGGGCCGGGCGGCGGCCGGCGGGGCGGATTCGGGCCGGGAGACGGGCAGGACGGCGCCCGCCAGGCGGTTGAGGGCGGGGATTTGGGCGCGGGTCAGCGGCCCGGCCAGGTAGTTCATGGCCCAGCGGGTCTGGAACTGGATGGGCTGTTTCTCGTGCACGTTGTGCATGACGAAGACGCGCTTGCCCAGGCCGGAGATCATCCGGTCGAGGGCGGCGCGGTTCAGGCTGCCGGAGGCGGCGCCCTCCAGGCCGTCGAGCAGGCGCTGTTTGTCCTGGTCGGTCTGCAGTTTGCCGATCATCCAGGTGCCGGCGTTGGAGAGGGCTTTGTAGTCCACGTCGACCGGGTTTTGGGTGGCCAGCAGCAGGCCCACGCCGAAGGCGCGCGCCTGTTTGAGCATGCGCAGGAGGATGATCTTGGAGGGGGGATTGGAGAGCGGCGGCAGGTAGCCGAAGAGTTCGTCCATGTAGAGCAGGGCGCGCAGGGTGGTGGAGCCGGCCTGGGTGCGCATCCAGGTCTCGACCGCCGAGAAGAGCAGGGTGACGAAGAACATGCGCTCGGCTTCGGAAAGGTGCGCCAGGTAGAAGACCGAGTGGCGCGGGCGGCCGTCGGGGGCGAACAGGATGGAGGGGATATCCAGCGGCTGGCCTTCGCGCCAGCTCTCGAAGCCGGGTGCGGCCAGGATGTTGTTGAGCAGCATGGCCAGTTCGCCGCGGTCCCTGGAGGGGAAGAAACTATCCACCGGGAAGGCGCCGAGTTTTTCGAAGGGGGGGCTTTGGGTCTGCAGGATGAGTTCGGTCAGGTCGAGGGAGCGGCCCTGGCTCCAGGCGCTTTCGAAAATGTTGGAGAGCAGGATGTGTTCGCGCGAGCGCAGGGGGTCGATGTTCTCCATGCCCACCAGGCCGAGGACGGCGGTGACGGTGCTGGAGATCTTCTCGCGCAGGATCTCGCGGTTGCCTTCCCAGGGGATGGAGGGGGCTTCGAGGGAGGAGAGCACGCTGACCGGCAGTCCGGCATCGGAGCCGGGGGTGTAGACGGCGAACTGGGCGGCGTTGGCGAGGGCGCGGATGCGGGCCTTGTCGATGTCCCAGTCAGCCAGGCCTTTCTGCCAGGCGGCGGCGGTCTGCTGGGCGGCCTGTTCGAGGGTCTGTCCCTGGCGGCGGATGGCGTCTGCATCCAGCCAGGGGCTGAAGTCCTGGGGGGCGAGGTCGGGGAAGTGCAGCAGCAGGTTGGTCAGGTCGCCCTTGGGGTCGACGACGATGGCCGGGATGCCCTGCAGGGCGGCTTCTTCGAGCAAGCCGACGCACAGGCCGGTCTTGCC
>CAYLXB010000112.1:0-6188 GCA_964387495.1 uncultured Anaerolineaceae bacterium | reverse complement strand
AGCATAAACAGGCCGGTAACGCTCATGGATAAAGGGATGATGGTCGTGGCACTGGAAGCAGATTGCGGGGTTTGCGTCAGACCAATAAAGAACAGGGTCACGACCACCGTGGAGGGCAGGCCGCCGATCAATCCACCGATCTTGCTGCCATACCGCTCGGCGGCGAACGTGGTCAGGGTCACCCAGAGGCTGCCGACCAGGAAACTCAAAACAAGCTTCAACCAGAAGGAGGCATCCATATCAAAAACTATACTGCCGCCGGCTCTACGGGCAATTTTTCCATCTGGTCATGATCCGGCAGCGAATCTTCCAGGTTGCGGACAACAGGCACAAACAGGAAAACAACCAGCACGATAGCCATATAGGCAACCCCGGTCAGGAGGTACTGCACCGCCATGCCGGAGCCGGGGCCGGTTCCCACCAGCCAGCCGAAAGCGCCGGACAGCCAAGTCTGGGAACGCATGGCCGGCTCGGTGACGTAATCCGCCAGCAGGCCGGCCAGGATGGGCGTAACGGGGCCGACACTCCAGGCAATCATGCGCCGGGCAGCAAAGACACGTCCCTGCACATCCGGTGCGACCTTGGCCTGCCAGATAGCCTGGCTGGCGCCATTGGTAAATACCGGAAAGATCTCCCCTACCAGGACCGCTGCCATCCAGAAAGGAAGACTGCGCCCCAGGCCGAACAGGGTCAAAACGAACAAACCGGTCAGGGTTTCGCCAATGAAAATGCTTTTCATGCGCCGCTTGAAGCCGCCCCACAGTCCCACCAGCAGCCCGCCCAGCACGGCACCGATGGCAGCCGCAGATTCGGCCGCGCCCAAGGCAGCGCTGTCGTTGCCGGTGCGCGAAAGGATGAAAGGTGCGAACAGGGAAGCCGAAAGGCCAATTACAAAGTTCAGGCAGATAAAGAAAAGCAGCAGTCCAAGCAAACCGCGCCGGTCGAAAATATACCGGAAGCCGTAGAGCGCTTCACGGAAGATGTTTCCTTCGGCGGCCTGTCCTTCGACCGTTTTTTCAGGCTGCGGGACATAGACCAGGACCAGGGCAGTGATCGCCACGAGAAAGGTGCCCAGGTCGATCAACAGGACGCCTGTCAGCTGGATCACAGGCAGCAGTAAGCCGGCTAGGATGGGCGCCAGGACGCCCGGCCCGGATTCGACCAGGGACATCATGCCGTTGGCGCGCCCGTAGTTTTCCTTGGGAACCATGGTGCTGATGGCAGCCGAGTAGGCCGGCCACTGAAAGGTATTGCCCAGTCCGTTGATGACCGCGGCTACATACAAATGCCACATCTGCAGGCTGCCGGTGAGATGAATGACAAAGATGCCGAGCGTGGCCACAATCGCCGTGAAATCACTAAGCATCATCATCAGTTTGCGGTTATAGCGATCGACCATGGCCCCGGCAATGGGCGAGAGCAGGAGGAACGGAACGATAAAGGCCGTGTTGACAATCCCCAGGGCAGTGGCACTGCCGGTTTCCTGGTAAGCCCAGATGGTCAGGGCAAACTGGGTCATGGAAGAGGCCAGGACAGAAACCAGCTGCCCTGCCCAGACAAGGGTAAAACCCAACATTCCAGTCGGGCGATTGGGGGGAACATTCTTCTCAGGCTGCATTGTGGGCCTATGACTCTTTTCCGTACATTTTATGCGTGAAGTTCAATCCTGTGCAAAGGAAAAATGCATCTGAACGATCACCCATTTGCCATCCCGCTTCTCCAGCACCCCTGTCCAGCGGGCGTTATCCCAGCCGGTGGGTTGGCCGTTCCATTCGGCATGGTCATCCAGGAAGGCAGAATACCAGGCAGTCAGGCCCGAGGCTGAGAAATTTAGGCGCAGGTCCCTGACGGCAAAGTCCGTTGCCCGGAAAGAATCTTTCAACCAGACGCGCTCTCCCAGCTTCTTGAATGCATCAAAGCCGAGGATCGTGCTTCTGGAATCAGGGTGGAATATGAAGAAATTTTCGTCCTGCGCCATGATGGAAAACAGACGGTCGACATCTTTCGTCAACGCCCAGCCAATGGCATCCTGGATCACCTTTTGTACTTCTTCACGTTCAGTGGTGGAAATTTTCACCGGGTTCATAATCACCTCGAAAATGTAAGGCCCAATTGATAGGCTTCTTCCAATGTTTCCGGAAAACAGGCGATGGGGAGATCATTCTCTTCATCGTCGGTTGTCCGGCAGGTTATGACGCGCAGGTCAACGCCAAAATATGGGCAGATCCGCTCGAAGAAAGCAACCGTGGAGGCACAGTGATGGCGATACGTGATAAGTACAACGAATATTTTACCCTTGAAGTACTGCGTAATTGCCTCCATGCGATCCACGGCCGCCTTCATCTGAGCCGTCATGTACCCCCAGTACATTGGCGTCGCAAAGACAACGATCTCTGCATCGATGAATGCAGAGTAAATCAACTGCATATCGTCTTCTGTTGCACAGTAATGTTCCAGGGAGTCGGAACAGGACTCGCAGCCCTGGCAGGGGCGAATATTCATCTCATTGGTATAAAAATGCCAGATCGTACGGTTCGGACCGGCACTCAAGCCCTTGAGAAAGAATTCCGCCAATGTGTCGGAGTTCTTATTCTTGCGCGGGCTGCCGTGAAGAACTACCACTTTCATTTTCAGAACCTGCCTTTTCCCCTGTCGTGCTGGAGGAAAGGAAATGGCTACAGACCCGTGGCCAGTTTTTGGCCCAGCCGGTAGGCCTGTTCCATCAAACCCGGCTGTTTTTCAATATCGCCGGAATCATTTGCCGTTCCGTAGACCATGCCAACCACTTCGGATTTCAAGAAACGGCACATTGTCTCAAAGGTTTGAATGGCATTGATGCCGCCGGAGGTATACAGATCGGTATCTCCATAGGTCAGGAGCAGGGCGAACTGCTTGCCGCGCACGCCTTGCCAGCGCGAGGCCTGGAAACCATACCAACGGTCAATGCATAGTTTAAGCTGGGCACTGATGGTAAACCAGTAGACCGGGCTGGCCAGGACGATGGCATCCGCTGCCTCGAGTTTGGGATAGAGAGCCTGCATGTCATCTTCGATCACACAGCCACCCTGTTCAGCGCACAAATCACAGCCATCGCAGGGACGGATATCCAGGCCGTGGAGATAGATGCTCTCGACCTCAGCCCCGGCGGCACTGGCCCCATCGGCGACCCGGGCAGCCAGGGCAGCACTGTTGCCGCGTTCGCGCGGGCTGCCCTTTAATATTAATATCTTTTTGCTCATGTTTCATTCTCCAGAAGAAGGTGCGTTTATCTTTCCAGCAATGCGCTCAAGTTCCTGACGAACAAAGGCATCCCTTCCTGAGACCTCGCCGGGCCAAACTGGCGGAGTTTGGCACAAACCGCTTCCCTGACGCTCTGTTCAGGGTGGCAGGACAGGATCTGCGCCGTCTCCGCCTCCGTGATCTCTGCCAGCCGGCCCACCCGCTGCAAGGCCGCACGATTGGCCGGGCACTTTAACTGGCAACGCATGCAGCCGGCTAGTGCATTGTGGGCGCCAGGTTCAATCCAGTCCGGAAAGTTGCCCTCGATTTCATTATACAGGGTAATACACCTGGCAACATCGATCACAAAATCGTCTTCCCGGATGGCCTGCGTGGGACATTGTTCCATGCAAAGCCGGCACTTCTCACACCGGTCAAGCATCTTCATTTCACCCCAATGATCTTCAGGGAACTCGTAATCTGTGAAATAGGCGACCAAGGTGATACAGGTACCCATATCGCCGACATAACAGATGTTATTGCGGCCATAACTTCCCAGTCCGCTGTGTACGGCCAGCGCCTTCAACGGCAGAGCCGTCGCCCGCTCGATCTTATACCCCGGCGCGGGAAGAATATCCGCAAAAATCAAAGCCTGACGATCGGCCTCAGCGTAACCGGGGAGGTAATACTGAGGCGGCAGCATCACGGCAGATTTTTTGCCCTTCCAATGGAAATCCACATACAAAAGCGGGGTGAAGATGGCCAGAACAATAACGAACTTTGCTCCGGGCAGGCTTTCGGGCAGAGAGTATTTATGTTCCGCGATATACTCACGAAAATTGGGCTGGGTGCTCAGCCTTCCGGCCCGATCGAGTTCATCCATCTGCCGGCCAAGCGCCGGCAAATGTTCCACACGAACCGTTCGATACCGGTACCCCAGTTCCCTGAGCAGATCGAGTGGGGCCTTTCCTTCGAATTCGATGATTTGCATACCATTCTCCCGATATCAGGGAATATCCTTCTACCGCTCATGGACCTGTTCGTCCAGCCAGGCCGGTAAAGGTTCCCGCACAGGCAGGATGTCCTTCCAGCGCGGGTCTTCGAAAAAGCTGAAGGCATCATAACGGCAGGTGACCACCTCGTTCAGCGAGGCGGCCTGGCGAAGCGGGGCAATCCGCGAGTGCAAAAAAACCGGATAGTTGACTGTTTCACTGAGGCAAAGCATCTCTGCAGGGTCCAGACGGGTAAGCAGGCTGGCCGAGAGAACAGCCTGATGAAGAAAGAAATAATACAAGATGTGCTTTTTATAGAACTCACCCCAGGCCTGTTGAAGATACAGGCGGTCAAAATCAGTCCGCCAGGCACGCAGCAAGCCGCGCTCCGGGCGGACAACCAACACGCCGGCATTGAACTGCGGGCGGATGAGCAGGCCATCCACGCTGGTTTGCATTGGAAAGATCCGGCCGGCAGGGGTATCACAACCCTTGTAAACCAGTTTCCAAAAACGATCCACCGGCTCATCATAGAGTGAACTGATGTTTTTGAGCATGACAGGCCGGTAGCCCAGTTGAATTCCCGGCGGCAGGAAAAATTCACCCGGTTCCTGGACAAAGAGCGTATCCGAGTCCAGCCAGGCCAGGAGCCTGGTCTTTCCCTGTGCATGCGTCTCTGCGGCAGCAGCCGCAAAGACCTTGCCGCCAAAGGGGAATTTAAGCGCATCGCCTGAGACTGCAAACGGAATCAGGCGCACCTCCAGCTGTTCCAGTGCAGCACGGGTTTCATCCGAAATATGGCTCGATTTCTGCGGGATCAGGAGCCAGAGGGGGGCTTCAGCCAGCCGCCCGGCAAAGGTGCGCAAACTGCGAGCCAGCAGAAGCGATTCGCGCTCGTCGCCGCCATAAGCCTGCATGAAAGCAAAGATCAGGTCATGCATTGCCCGCTCATTTCTTTGCCAGGACCAACAGGGAGGCCGCACTGTGAAAACCAACCTCCCGCAGACGGACGCGCAGGGACTCCCCTTGGGCCTGCAAATCAGGATGGCCGTTGGCACGCTGGATATAACGCTCGATGACAGGCTCCAGTTCCGCCAGGATTTCGGGGCTGTGAGGGTCTTCGTCCAGGTCGCTCAAATCAAAAATTTGCGGTTCAGATAATTCCAAAGCGGTCATCAAGGAAACCAGTTCAGCGCGTGTATATGTCTCATGATGGACAATCCCTTCGATCCGGTCCACCGCACCCCACCAATGGTGCAGGAGAACATGCGACTGCTGAGTCTCGGCCTGGTTGTCCCGGTACATCTCAAGCAGGATGAAATTTCCAGCAGGGCGCAGGACACGCTGCATTTCGGCCAGGACAGGCCGGGGGTCTGAAAAATGATGCAGTGAGTTGGCCATGCACACCGTGTCGAAAGAGGCATCCGGAAAGTCCATATGAATAGCATCCATGCGGATGAAATGGATACCCGGCTGATCCTTGAATGCCCCGGCAAAGGCCGCAGCACTGCGTTCACTGACATCTATGCCAGTGATCTCCTCATACTCCTTGAGTTCATCCAGAAGGAAATGGATAAACCCGCCCCCGCCTGTAGCCACATCCAGGACCTTCCCGGCAGAAAGCGTTCCCAGCGTTTTCGATAGATCGATCATAATCCCTCGTCATAAGCCAAGAGCAGCATCGTCCTGCTGCTCTTGTATGCTCCGTCTCAGCAGTAACGATATCTTACCTCGGTTTTTGGAATTTGACATACCAAGCTGCACCGGTCATGCCCAGGAATAACCCGCCAACCGTGGCAGTGAAGGAAAAGAAGTTCAGAAACATGGTCGACTCCACCAGGTGAAGCACCATGAGCCACGGCAGGACAAAGCCCGCCAGGACCAAAAGAAAACCGACCACAATCCAGATAACAGGGTTCTTGATCATTTCTTATACAACCAGCAGGCGGTGAAATGTTCGGGAGCGAGGTTGAAGTC
>CAYLXB010000111.1:4499-6302 GCA_964387495.1 uncultured Anaerolineaceae bacterium | reverse complement strand
GCAGGTTGTGAGACAAAACCGTCTGTGCGATGGCTTCGGCGATCTGTCCCCAGGTGACTGCAAATGCGGGAGCATCTGCCGGGTAACCATTGTAGGCCAGCAGCTTCGATACTTCAAATCCCAGCTCCAGGTTCTCATTCATCTGTGTTTCTCCTTGTGATTAGCGCGGCAGAAAGGCCGGCTGGAAGGATTCCAGCGCCGGCAGGTATACGCCGCACATGCGTTTGTACAGTTCGATTACCAACGCCAGGTCATTTCCGGCGTATTTGCGCAGCGTGTCGCGATCCATGTTGGCCACCTGCGATCCATCCAGATCAGGCATCGGGTTCGGAATTCCATAGCGCTTGCAGACCCATTTCAGGCCGCGCGGGTTGCCCCAGTTGTAGAGAATTCCCATCAGATCCACGACCGGCTCAGTCTGATACTTCGCCAGGCGCGGCACCAACGGAACATCGATGTTCAAGGCAAACGAGCGGCGCAGCAGGTACGGCAGATCGAAGCCCAGGATGTTGTAGCCGCACACACGCCCATTCAGCTGGGCGAAATTACTCCAGAAGAAGCGCAGTAACGCCTCTTCATCCGATGTGTCAGGGTCGCCCACCAGGCAGACTTCCGCGGCATTTTCCAAACCGCGCTGCATCGCGATGGCGATTACTATCCCCAGGTCGGCGTCCAAGGGCGCCTGCTGAAGTTGTTCGACTTTCTTTTCGGTGACATATTGCGCGATTTTGTCGGCATCTTTGTAGTTGGCCGGAGCAGCGGGTTCCGGGAGGAACCCAATTGCATCCGGGTTGGTGGCCGTTTCAATATCAAAGAATAAAACCGGTTGCATCTGTTTCTCCTTTGCTTGGTTGGGTGCACACCAGAGCAAAAGCTATTCGCTCTGGTGTGCGATGATTACGAAAATCCCATCCCTTTTTCTTTTAGCGATACCCAGCGGGAAAGGCCGATCACCAGGTGATCCAGCACCGAAATGTCCAGCAGTTTGCCTGCCTGAACGATGGCGCGGGTCACGCTGACGTCCTCTGGGCTGGGGGTCGGGTCAGTCGAGGGATGGTTGTGTGCGATGACCACTCCAGCGGCATTGCGCTGCAGGGCCGGCTTGAACAATTCTCCGACACGGACCATCGAGGAATTCAGGCTGCCGTGATAGACCTCCACCACGTCCAGCACGCGGTTGCGCGTGTCAAGCGCTATCACCACCAGGTATTCTTGCTCGCGATGGGCTAGCAGCGGCATCAGGATCTGCGCCGCGTCGGATGGGGAGTGGATCACTGGACGATCATCTTCCGGCTGGAGCAGCTTTCGCCCCAGCGCCAGCGCAGCCTTGATCCGCAGCGCGGTCTGGTTGCCAATGCCGTCTACCCGGGCGATCTCACTGACGTGCGCCTGGGCGATCTTCTGCATGGTGCCAAACTGGCTGATCAGGCGTTCGGCGTGCTCGATCTGGTTGGAGCCTCCGATGATCACTGCCAGCAGTTCAGGTAGATTGCAGGCATCCGGATCTCTTGCTACCCGGTAGCCCGGCTGCTCGCGCACCGGCAGAAGTTTCAACTTTGGAAGCGCGTACGCCTGGCCTTTGGGGTCTTGCAATAAGGGCATTTGGGTTTGGGTCATTTGTCTGTCTCCACTGAATGAGACGTGGGAGACAGTCGCCCCCGCGTGGGGACAACGTCCCCCACGTCTGGGGTCGGGTAATAGGGTCAGGCAGTCGGGTCATAGCCGGTCTCTTCGAATACCCGGCGGCTGATCGCCGCGCACTCTTCCCAGGTCATGATTTCATCTCGCCGCACGCCGGGATAT
>CAYLXB010000111.1:0-4399 GCA_964387495.1 uncultured Anaerolineaceae bacterium | reverse complement strand
GATTGTCTTGCCGGCCCAAGTCCACCAGGTATTGGTATCCCTGAATGGAAACGGTGGGATCCGGTGGATCTGGACCGCGGATTGGAGCCGTGGACAGACCCTTTCGAAATGCAGCGCGCAGGTTTTGCCTCCTTTCTTCTGAGCGCGAATCAATCGATGCAGGTGCGGTCTTCATAGGCCATTTCCAGGAACCAATCCACAGGGATGTGTCGATCGGGTGCAGGCTCAACTTGCTCAACCGGCGTAAGATCGATTGCCAGCGGCTGCTCTTCCTCGGCCACGACTTGCACGTTGCGTACGTGCGGGATCGACCAGACCGCTGTGTCATCCTGATAAGGCCCGCCGTGGCTCATCTTTGTAAAGGGGGTGAGATTATTCAAGGCCCGCACCCAGACCGTTCCGGGACGCGGCCCTTTGGCATAGATCTCGACTGGGATATTTGCATCCCCATAACAGGTGCTCACGGTGATTTCGCCCGTGATCATGTGATCCTCCTTTGGTGTAGAAACGATCAAAGGGCACGCCTATCCGGCAATGCCCTTTGATCCTCTGGTGTTATCGGTTGACGGTTGGGTTAGAAGGGAATGTCGCTGTCGGCCAGACCAGCGCCGATGGCTTCACCTTCCTCTCCGTCCTCACGGCTGGACAGGAAGCGAACGGTCGAAGCGGTCACTTCATAGGAAGCGCCATGCTTGCCGTTGTTTTCCCATACGTGCGGCCCGCCCGTTTCCGGGTCCGGCGTCAGCCGGCCTTCGACCAGCACCTTGCTCCCCTTGTGGAGGAACTGATTGCAGGTTTCCGCTTGCTTCCCCCAGACGGTCACGCGGAACCATGCGGTTTCCTTCACCGGCTGGCCGTTAGCGCCAGAATAGCGACGGTTGGTAGCGACGGACAGCGTAGTCACGGGCTGCCCAGAGGGGGTGAAGCGCATTTCTGGCTCTTTCCCCAGGTTTCCGATCAGAATCAGCGTTTGAAACATTAGGTTTTCCTTTCCTTGACTTCGAGTTTATGCAGCAGTTGGGATGCGGTTGGCGGAAATCCAGTTCCGCAGGTCGGCCTTGGAGGCCGGCTGTTTGCCCATCTTCTTGATGTAAGCGTCGTAAGCTTCCTGCTCGGGCGCATTGCCGTTCACATTCGTGCCATCCATGTACAGGCGAGCAGGCGCAGCCGGTGCCGATCCATTCGCAGGACGATGATCGGAGGTTCCAGTGTTGCCTGTGTGGCTCTGTTCCGTCCCGGCAATCTGGGCAATTTCCTTGTCGTACAGCGTATTGCCAAACTGGTCACCCAGCTGGCGGAAACAGCGCTTCAGGCAGTCGGTCACTGAACCGGCCAGAGCCATATCCAGCGCCTCGGGTGTATCGCCGGAAAAGACACATCGCCCAAGATCGGCATGGGAATAAACCGAGCCGTTCAAGGTGATGCTGACTTTCCCGGTCGCGTACACAATGCCCACATCCTCGACTTGAAAATTGCCATTCGCGTCCATTTGCGGAACCTTGCGCCGTTCTTGCTGGTTCCAGACCATGATTTTCTTCTGCCAGCGCACGACCACCGGCTCGCCCAGCAGATCGAACGACCAGGCGAAGTCGAAAATGGCGTTGGCGCGATCAATCACGTCATAACCTTCCAAATATGGAACAGTTCCCTGGCCTGGCGCCTGGCGGCGCTTGACTCGGGTCATATCCAGCGGCTGGCGCAGTTCCCACAAGACACGATCCAACCGGTCCTGCAAGCTTTCTTCTGTGTTTACGTTCGTCTGGTCCATTTGCGTCTCCTGTTGCGATATTTGTTGTTGTGCGGCCTCTGAGAGGCGCACCCCTTCGATGTGTTTGCAGCGCAGCTCCGGCCCGCGCTGCTGAAAGTCTTTACAGGTGCAGCTCCACACCTCACCCTGCATGGAAACCACGTAGGGCAGCTTGTCTCCGTTCCTGACCGTCCATTGGAATGGACTGGTGCGGGTAACTTGAAAGCTGCCAGCGTGTATTGCAGCGTAAGCGCGTTCAGTCCGTTCAGTTTGAGCCTGTTCCTGCAAATGTTTCGTGGTGTCCTTGCCATCCTGATCCGTCATGTTCCTCCTTTGGTGTGTAAAATCCAACGTTGAATAAGACTGATGTTTGAACAACAACCCAGGTAACTTCAACCACTCTGAATTGGAAATTCAGAGCAGCAAACGCCAGCCGGCTAGAAAACTAAGCAGCTCGCATTTGTTGCTCTGGAAAATCGTTGTGAGGTGAGTTGCCCCGTAGATTTGGGGCAACTCACCAATATCTTTGTTTTCGTATGTGATATGAGCCTTCCAGGAACATTTCTGGCGAACAAGGCTGTTTGTTAAAGTGCAAAATAAAAAAGGAGGAACCACAAACCACCCGATAAACGGGTATGCCTGTGTTCCTCCTTTGACCCCGAAGCGCTGTGCTTCAGGTAGAAAAACCGAACCGGATCCGCGCGAGGTTAGGTTTTATCGCATATGCGGCCGAGACCTGGTTGCCCAGGGATTGTGGCCGGCGGCGAGATTATTCAGCGGTTAGGGATGGTTTCGGTTTTTTCTCTGTGTTATTGCCGTTGTCCATGACGATCAAACGGCGGGCAACGATTTCGATGGCGTTGCGGTCAATTTGCACCTGGTTCGGCTTGAGCCCGGTGGCTTCCACCTGAAACTCGTTATTGCTTTGCTTGTGAGCCTTTTCGAGAAACTCTTCCAGGCTCTCCTTGAAATCGCGGGATTGGATGAATCCGTGCACCCGCAGGCGCATCCCACGGTGGATCTGGATCAGCCCGTTTGCGCCGCCGCTCACACGCACGTTGACGTAGTCGCCGCTGTCGCGTTCGGCATCCAGTTTCTTTGCGGGCATATCGCTGTCGCGATACACACCCAGACGGAAGAAGAGATCATCCGTGTACTTCCACGGTTCCCGGACGACAATACCTTCTAAAATGACTTCGTTGATCAATCGCTCCTCCAGTTAGCGGCTTATTGGGCCATGAAAATCGGTTAAACAGGTTGGCCGGACGGTTGCTCAGGGGATAAGCAATGTCCGGCCAACGGGGAAAATAGCGTGCAATAGAAAGGGTATTCAGTTTACAGGATCATTATATCGATCTAACTGGCCTCATCCTAGAGAGCGCCAGAAAAAAGGTCAGTGTGTCAGTGCTCTCAGTTTGGCGATCCCAGTTTGGGAGACGATCACGTCTGGGACTACGGAGGGGAAGAGTATGGAAAGGTCGGCGGAAACCGTGACCTGCACCATGTTTTCCCCGCCACTCACCTGAATGCCGGTGACATATGCATGGACGCCCTTGTTGGAGAGGCCGGCTGAATTGAGCGAGGCATAGGATTGGGCGTTCGACCAGGTCTTTCCAGTGGGTACAAGGCTGCCACTGTCTTGAAACGTGCGCGCATTGATTTCAGCCGATGCTGCCACGGCAGCCGCATCCGCGGCTTTTGCCACTTCGGAGATGGCATAGAAATACCGGCCCAGTTCAATGGCAAGCGCAAAGGTTGGCACAAGCACAAAGCCAATGAACACCGCCCAAAAGGTCATGGTGTACCCGCGCCGGTCACGCTGCAGCCGGTTCACTACCAGCCTTCCTGGCGGAAAGTTGACTCAGCCCTGACAATAAAGGTCTGGCCGGGAAGTCCGGGGAATAGGCTCGTTAGTGGCGAAAGGAAATTGGTCACCGAACCGCTGACCTGGATCTGGAGAATACTGCCGGCGCTGCCACCGGGCGCGAGTACCGAAACAGAGGGATTCTGGACTATCCCCGCCGCTGAGATGGATGACCGGGCCGCGCTGGTGGCGTAACAGGCCGGGCAGGTTTGGGCCACGCTGCCCATGCGCGCGCCATGCCGCGCAGCAGCCTGCACCGCCTGCTGGGCATAAATCACCATTCCCAGGTTGACGATCGCCAGCATGACGAGAATGGCAATTGGGGTCGTGATGGCCGCCTCCAGCATCTCAATCCCGCGATGATCTTTTAGGAAACGCATAAACCTCCGTTTGGGTTCTGCCGGCGTTTTTTCTTTCACCGGCAGAACCGCTGGGATTAGATCTTGCCGGCAATGTCGGTGACGATTGCGGCGATGTTGGCGCCGAGCAGGCGATACGCGCCATAGGCTACTAAAACGACCACTGCGATGATCAGGGCAACTTCGGTCGACTCGATGCCCCGATGGTCTTTCAAGAAACGCAATTGAGATCACCTCCTTTCATTTCAGGATGAGGGGAACTACGGTGTAAAGCAGTGTTCCCAGGAATATTGAGAAAACGTAGGGGACGGATGATTGCTTGCGAAAGTAGGCAACCAGGCCTTGAAATCCACCGACCAGAGTGATGGGAAGCAGGACAATCGGGCTGCTAAATGCCAGAATGACTGCGGCCATCAGCTTCATATCCGC
>CAYLXB010000110.1:0-6303 GCA_964387495.1 uncultured Anaerolineaceae bacterium | reverse complement strand
AAACCGCCGATGAAGTGCTCGACCTGCGCGGCCACATCGTCCTGCCGGGGCTGGTCAACACCCACCACCATTTCTACCAGACACTGACCCGCGCCGTCCCCGCAGCCCAGGATGCCAACCTGTTCAACTGGCTGAAGACGCTCTACCCCATCTGGGCCCGCCTGCAGCCGGAAGACATCTACATTTCGACCCAGACCGCCCTGGCCGAACTGGCCCTTTCAGGCTGTACCACCGCCTCAGACCACCTGTATCTTTATCCCAACGGCTCGAAACTGGATGACGAGATCGCAGCTGCGGTTGAAATCGGGTTGCGGCTGCAGGCCTCCCGCGGCTCGATGAGCTTGGGCGAATCGAAAGGCGGCCTGCCCCCCGACAGCGTGGTGGACAGCGAAGAGAAAATCCTGAAAGACAGTCAGCGTCTGATCGAGACCTATCATGACCGCCAGCCCGGAGCCCGCATCCAGATCGTTCTGGCTCCCTGCTCGCCCTTCTCGGTCACCGGCGAACTGATGCGCGAATCTGCCAAACTTGCGCGCCACTACGGCGTACACCTGCATACCCACCTGGCTGAGACCGAGGACGAGGAACAATTCTGCCAGCAGATGTTCGGTCACCGGCCGGTGGGATACATGCAGGCGGTGGATTGGGTCGGGGAGGATGTCTGGTTTGCGCACGCCGTCTGGGTCGACCAGGCTGAAATTGGTGTCTTCGCCAAACATGGCTGCGGCGTGGCGCACTGCCCCACCTCCAACATGCGCCTAGCCTCCGGCATTGCACCCATCCAGGCCTACCGCGCCGCGGGTGTCAAAGTAGGGCTGGGGGTGGATGGCTCGGCCAGCAATGATGGCTCGCACCTGCTGGCTGAGGTGCGCCAGGCTATGCTGCTGTCACGCGTTAAGGAGGGCATGACCGGCTTCTCCCTGTCCAACGATCCCGGCCGCAAACTGATGAGCGCCCGCGAGGCTCTCTGGCTGGGCACGCTCGGCGGTGCAGCAGTTCTGGGCCGCACAGATATCGGCAGCCTGGAGCCGGGAAAATGCGCCGACTTTTTCTCGGTCGACCTCAGTGATCTGGCATATACCGGTGCCCAGCACGACCCGGTGGCGGCACTGGTCTTCTGCCAGCCGGTGAATGTAGACACCACGGTCGTCGGCGGAAAGTTCGTCGTCAAAGAGGGCCAACTGGTCACAGTCGACAGGTTCAGGCTGGTCGAAAAACATAACAAGGCTTCGAAACGTTTACTGGAAGGGTAACGCATCCCGGGGTGTGCGCAATCCACCCATGGTCGTGACCCTTTCGCTGGAGACAACATGTCCATCACCGCCAAACAAACCCGTAACTTAATTGACGTAGCCATGGGCCGCAAGCCGACCGACATGGTGATCCGCAATGGCATCTGGGTCTGCGTGCAATCGGGCGAATTCATTCCGGATACCGATATCGCCATCAAGGATGGGCGCATTGCCTACATCGGGCCAAACGCATCTCATACGATCAAAGGCAAAACCCTGGTTATGGATGCAGGCGGCAAATACCTGGTGCCCGGTCTGCTGGATGGGCACATGCATGTCGAGTCCGGCATGGTGACCGTGACCGAGTTCGTACGTGCGGTTGCGCCGCGCGGCACCACCGGCATGTTCATCGATCCGCATGAGATTGCCAATGTATTCGGACTGAAGGGCGTAAAGTTGATGGTGGATGAAGCCGCCAAACAACCGGTGCATATCTGGGTCCAAATGCCTTCGTGCGTCCCCTCGGCGCCCGGCTTCGAAACCCCGGGCGGTTCGATCGGGGTGGATGAAATTGCAGAGGCCATGACCTGGGAAGGGATCATCGGCCTGGGCGAGATGATGAATTATCCCGGCATTGCCGGCGGCGACGAAAAAATGCTGGCCGAGTTGGAAGCCACACGCAAAACCGGGAAGACGATCGGCGGGCACTATGCCTCCCCGGATCTCGGACCGGCCTTCCATGCATATGCCGTGAGCGGGGCAGAAGACGACCACGAGGGCACCAACGTGGAAGACGCCATGCAGCGCGCCCGCCAGGGGATGAAGCCCATGCTACGTTACGGCTCGGCCTGGCACGATGTCGCCGCCCAGGCAAAAGCAATCACCAAATACAAACTTGATTCGCGCCACTTCATCCTGTGCACCGATGACTCGCACGCCGCCACGCTTGCCCAGCAGGGCCACATGGACCGTGTCCTGCGGCATGCCATGAAAGAGGGGCTGCCGCCCATGACCGCCATCCAGATGGCCACCCTCAACACGGCCGAACATTTCGGGTTGAGCCGCGAGATCGGCATGCTTGCCCCGGGACGCTGGGCCGATATCCTGGTCGTCAACGAACTGAAAGAGTTCTTCGCAGAAATCGTGATGGTCAAGGGCCAGATCATTGCCGAACTTGGCCATCTGACAGTGGAATTGCCGGCTTTCTCATACCCCAAGTGGGCAACCGAATCGGTCTGCCTGAAGCAGGCGCTGCGCCCCGAAGACTTCCGCCTGGAAGCGCCTTCCCCGGCAGCGGAAGGAAAGCCGGTCAAGGCGCATGTCATCGGCATCATCGAGAACCAGGCGCCAACCCGGCATCTCAAACTTGATGTTTTGGTCAAAGATGGGCAGATCCAGTCCGACCTGGAGAAGGACCTGGCCAAAGTGGCCGTGGTGGAACGCCACGCTGCCAGCGGGAGAATCTCTCTCGGCCTGGTGCAGGGCTTTGGCTTCAACCAGCGCTGCGCGGTGGCCTCGACCGTGGCACATGACAGCCATCACCTGATCGTGGTCGGCAACGATGATGCCAGCATGGCCGCTGCTGCCAACAAGCTGGCTGAAGTGGGCGGCGGTCAGGTGGTGGTCAAGGATGGAAAGGTGATCGGGCTGGTGGAACTGAAGATCGGCGGCCTGATGTCCAGCCAGCCGGCCGAAGTGGTAGCCCAGAAAGCCGCCAGTGTGCTGGATGGCTACCGGGCGTGCGGCTGCAAGATCAACAACCCCAACATGCAGGTCAGCCTGCTGGGCCTGGTGGTCATCCCCGAACTGCGCATCTCGGACATGGGCCTGGTGGATGTCAACCGCTTTGAATTCATCCCGGTCATCGAGAAAGCATAACCGGAAAACAGGCCACGATGAACACCGAAGAATTACTGGCAGCCTATTTGCAGATCCCGGACCGCCTCGAAGCCGCACTGAGTGGCCTGGAGGAGGCCGGTCTGGATCTCAAACTCAGCACCGGTTGGTCCATCCGCCAGTATGTTCAGCATGTGGTGGATGGTGAGGCCCTCTGGCAAATGAATCTCAAGGTCATTCTGGGTAATAATGGCGCCCATTTTCCGTTTACATGGTACTTCACTCACACGCAGGATGAGTGGGCCGATATCTGGGCATATGACAAACGTCCGTTGGAGCCAAGCCTGGCCCTTTTGCGGGCCAATACACGCAGCCTGGTCGCACTGCTCCGCCTTCTGCCAGACAAGTGGGAACATTTCGGCCGCGTGACCTGGCCAGGCACAGAGAAAGAAACCCGATTCACAGTACGCCAGATTGTCGAGATGCACATCCGCCATGTCGAAGGCCACGCAGCAGATATCCGGGCCATTCGACTCGAACATCAAAAATAAGATCACAAGCGAGAAAAGAGGTTCTATGCCACACTTTCCTTTCCAACGTTTGCAGTCCGAACTTGCCGTCATCATCAGCCAGACGCCTGCCGGGCAACGCCTCCCTTCCGAGCCGCTGTTGTCCAAACAGCTGGGCGTCAGCCGCGCCACCCTGCGGGAGGCCATGCGCACCTTCGAAACCCAGGGGCTCATCCGCCGCCGCCAAGGTGCTGGAACCTTTGTCGTCGGGCAGATCCCGGTCATGGACAGCGGACTGGAGGTGCTGGAAAGCCTGGATACACTTGCCAGGCGGAAGAACCTGGATCTTTCGATCAGCTACCTGCGCATCGACCAGTTGAAAGCCGACCAGGAACAGGCCGACGCGCTGGCGGTACTGCCATCCACGCCGCTGACACGCGTCCAACGCGTCATGTTGACAGAGAACCGGCCGGTGGCTTACCTGATCGATATCTTGCCGGAGGAAATCTTGAGACCCGATACCCTCCCACAGGGGTTCGGCGGTTCTGTGTTAGATTTTCTACAGGAGCGCGGCGATTCCCTGACTGTCTCGCGCGCTGCGATCACTGCCACGAACGCATCTGCCAGTGTCGCCAAGGCAATGGAAATCCAACGCGATGACGTGCTCTTGAAATTTGTCTCACAACTATACGATGCTACCGGGCGTGTGGTGGATTATTCCATCAGTTATTTCCTGCCCGGCTACTTCAAGTTTCATGTCGTGCGCAAAGTTGGCGGAGTTTAATACGCTCTTCCGGCACGGAAGACGCACAGGCCTTGCAGCAGGAACGTATCAAGTTAAGATCATCAGGAAGATTATGGAAGACGAAATAACACAAATTCACGCGCAGGTGCAGGCAGCAAAAGACGACATTATCCAATTCATGTGCGACATCTGCGCCATTCCCAGCATGGAAGGACACCTTGAACATGTAGGTAAACGCATCATCGCTGAAATGAACAGGCTGGGGTTTGATGAAGCCCGTTTCGACAAAATGGGCAATGTCATCGGCCGCATCGGGAACGGCAGCAAGGTCGTTGTCTTTGATTCACATATCGACACGGTGGGCGTGGGCGACACATCCACCTGGGGCTGGGATCCGTTCAAAGGAAAAGTTGAGAACGGCATCCTCTATGCGCGCGGTGCCTGTGATGAAAAAGGCTCCACCCCTGGCATGGTCTACGGGCTTGCCCTGGCGCGCGATCTGGGACTGTTGAACGGATGGACCGCTTATTACTTCGGTAACATGGAAGAACAGTGCGACGGTATTGCCCCCAATTCCTTCGTGGAAGTGGACCCCAGGGTAACGCCCGATTATGTTGTCATCGGCGAACCCACAAAGATGAACGTTTACCGGGGCCACAAGGGGCGGGTGGAACTGCGCATCACTGCCAGGGGAAAATCCGCTCACGCGGCGCTGCATCAACTGGGTGATAATGCCATCTACAAGATGTCGGCGATCATCACCAGCATCCGCGATCTGGACGCCCATCTGCCCAGCCATCCATTCCTGGGCAAGGCGACCATCGCCGTGACCGATGTGAGCATCAGCACCGCCTCGATCAATGCTGTACCCGATGGATTTACCGTTTTCATTGACCGCCGCATGACCTTTGGCGAGACGAAAGAGGAAGTCATCCAACAAATCAAGGATCTCATCCCCGGTTACCTGCGGCACCACATCAAAGTCAAAGAGCTGTTCTATAACGAACCCAGCTACACCGGCTTCGTTTTCCCTGTCGACAAGTATTTCCCGGCCTGGGCCATGGAAGAGAGTCACCCAATCGTCAAAGCCGGTCAAAATACGAGGCAGGCCATTGGCCTGCAGGATGCTCCCAGCGGAAAGTGGAATTTCTCAACCAACGGCATCTACTGGGCTGGAAAAGCCAAAATCCCTTCAATTGGCTTTGGCCCTGGTAATGAAGAATTCGCGCACACCAACCTCGAACAGGTTCCCCTCGATGAGGTGGTCAAGGCAGCCGAGTTCTATGCCCTGTTCCCCAAAATGATGAAGGAACAGGAAGGATTGTACAATCCCGAAGCGTACAATCCTGAATCCAGTGAATAACTTATTTTTTAGGAGGCACTACAATGCGTAGCTTTGCAGGACGGGACATTCTGTCCCTCAAGGATTTCGAAAGGAACGAATTCTTTCACGTTTTCGATGTCGCGGCCGAACTCGAGCCGATTGCGGTCGAGCGCCGCAACAGCGACCTGCTCAAGGAAAAGACCCTGGTGACGGCTTTCTATCAGCCCTCCACCCGCACCCGTCTGGCCCACGAAGCAGCCATGCACCGCCTGGGCGGCCATGTGACTGGCTTTGCAGATGCCAAGATGACGCGCGCCGGTGACTTCTACCAGGAGTCGATCAAGGACACCGTCAAGATGCTGGAATACTACGGTGACGTGATCGTGATGCGCCACTTCCAGCAGGGCGCGCCGCATGAAGCGGCCAAGTGGGCTTCCATTCCGATCATCAATGGCGGCGACGGCTGGGGCGAGCACCCCACCCAGATCCTGACCGACCTGTACACCGTGCTCAAGGAAAAAGGCACCATCGACGGGCTGAAATGGCTGGCCGTGGGCGATATGCGCATGCGCACCATGCACTCGCTGGCCTATGCCATGAGCCAGTTCGATTGCCCGATCACCTTCGTCTCCCCGCCCGATATGTCCCTCACTCCGG
>CAYLXB010000109.1:0-6591 GCA_964387495.1 uncultured Anaerolineaceae bacterium | reverse complement strand
TATCCGGAGCGATCCTGGGCCTGACCGCCACGGGTCGGGCTCATAACCTCGTGCGCCCGCCTGGGGCCCTGGATGAGCCCGAATTCCTCGCTTCGTGTTCCCGCTGCCTTCGCTG
Source organism: uncultured Anaerolineaceae bacterium (assembly GCA_964387495.1). Taxonomy (GTDB): domain Bacteria; phylum Chloroflexota; class Anaerolineae; order Anaerolineales; family Villigracilaceae; genus DSXF01. The sequence goes on along the minus strand of CAYLXB010000109.1, from coordinate 6,476 downwards.
CCTGGACGTCTGCGCTCCCATGGCTATCCAACCGGCGTCCATCTTCAGCGGACCGGCCAATCTCGGTACCCCGGTTCTGGAAACGAACAAGTGCATCCTGTGCATGGAATGCATCCGCACCTGTCCCACCGGATCTTTGAGCAAAATCCCCAAGGACGAAATCTTCCTCGGCACCGCGGTCATTCTCAAGGATGTCTGCCTTGCGTGGCTGAAGACCCGCCGCTGCAAGGAATGTGAGAAGGCGTGCAAACCTGCGGCGATTGTTATGGAGGAGAACCGTTACCCGGTGGTACTGGCCGAGAAATGCAACGGTTGCGGTATCTGCATGCGTCGCTGCCCCACCGAACCCAAATCCATCACCATCTCGCCGGAGGGCGCACGGCGTACCCAGCGGCAGGGAGGGCGGCTCCTCGTCACCCTCGAGGATCGGGTCGGCCCTTACGAGACGCCTCCTCCGGGGTTTCCGGAGTGGTTCAAGAACCGACTCGAGAAACTGGCCGAGCACTACGGCATGCTGAAGAAGTGAGGCGAGACCCATGAGCGCGCCCAACAGTTCCAACTCTCTCCCCGTGCTCGTGGCCGGTGCCGGGGTGGCGGGCCTGACCGCCGCCCTGGACCTGGCCCGGCTGGGGGTCCCGGTTCACCTGGTGGAACGGGAAGGTCACCTCGGCGGGCAGGTGATGCACCTGGACAAGCTCTACCCCTCAGACCACTGTGCCTTCTGTCCCGTTTGGACGGACGGTGCCGCCTGTTTGACCCACCCCCTGGTCACCGTGCACCGTCATACGTTTCTGGAGGCTTTGGAAGCGGAGGATGGCCGGATCACGGCCGCGCTTGCGGTCAAACCGCCCGCCATCGATCCGCAAGCCTGCGTTTTCTGCGGCCTCTGCCGCGAAGCCTGTGAGGCCCGAGGCGTTTCCGGGGCCATTCAACTTCGACCGGCCGGACTTTCCTGGGATCCCGCCGCTCCACCGGTACCATTGCTGGATTCATCCCTCTGTTCGCGCTGCGGTGAGTGCGCATCCGTCTGTCCGACCAACGCCATCGATCCCGGCAGGCTCGACCGGCCCGCTGAAACTCTGCGCCTGGCCGTGGTTGATGTCATCTTCGCCACCGGTTTTACGGAACGCAGTCCGGCGCTCCTGCCGGAATACTGCCCGGACAGCCACCCGGATCTTTTCACGGCCATGGATTTCGAAGCGTGGACCGCAGAGGCCGGCGTCAACGCCGGTGTGGTCAAGCGCCGCTCGAACGGTGCGCCCCCCCGCAGTCTCGCTTTCATTCAATGCGTCGGCGCCCGCGACCAGCGCTTCCTTCCTTACTGCTCTTCGGTTTGCTGCATGCACGCCCTGAAACAGGCGCGCTGGATCAAGCGCCGTCTCCCGGATGCTTCGGTCGCCATCTTCTACACCGACCTGCGGGCTGTGGGCACGGGATACGAAACCTACGCCCGTGCTGCCGCCAGAGAGGGGATTTATCTGGTCCGGAGCAGACCGGGCCTGATCTTTGCCCTGCCCGAGGAAGGGGGTGGTTCCACCCTGGCCGTGCGCTACGAGGAGACCGCGGCTGACCAGGTAGTCACGGCCGAGTTTGACATGGTGGTGCTCAATGGCGGCCTCGATGCCTGCCCGCTGCCCGGCGAATCCAATCTGGGGGCGGTTGCGCCTCCTCCTGGGCGCAGCTGCGGCTTTTGTCAGGAACCTGGAGACGTATCCCAGGCCGTAGTCCAGGGATCACGGGCCGCAGCCCTGGTCGCCATGCGATTGGCGGGCGCAATGGGAGGCAGGCAATGAGCGGAGCACCCCTGGTCTTCGTTTGCACCTGCCACGACACCTTGAGTCGGCTGCTTCCCCGGCGCGAGCTGCAGGATGGAGTCACTGCTCGTTGGCCCGAGGCTTGCCTGGAGTTTGTCCCATCTATTTGCCGGGCCAGTGATCTCGATCGGCTGGCTGAACGGCTCAAAGAGGAGCAGTACCGCCTTGGCGGGGGTGTGCTTTTCGCCGCCTGTTCGCCTTATGCCAAAGGTGGGGCCGTATTGGATGGTTTGACCGAGCGCGGTTGTACGATGCCGGCAGCCTTGGTGGACGTGCGGGAAGGCTGCGCCTTCATCCACGGCGGTGAGACCGGGGCTGTAGCAAAAGCCGTGGACCTCGTTTGCATGGGCCTGGCCGGACTGGCACGCAGGCAATACAGCCCGAACCCCCACATCTCGTTCGAGCAGCGCGTTCTGGTGGTCGGGGCCGGCCCGGCCGGATTGGCTGCGGCCGGAACCCTCGCGCGGCTGGGCGTGGCGGTTACGCTGGTGGACCGCCTGGGACGTCCCGGTGGCCTGCTCAACCAGATCGGCAAGCTGTTCCCCCGCAATGTTCCCGGCCCTCAGTTTCTCGAGCCTCTGGTACAGGAAGCCGCTCGTCCTGGCGTGGATTTTCGGCCTAAAACGACGGTGACTCGGATCGATGGCAACCCCGGCCGCTTTGAAACATGCCTGAACAGGGACGGCCAGGATACGGTCGTGACTGCGGGGGCCGTCATCCTGGCCTGCGGTGCCGTACCGGTCCTGCCCGAAAATCGCTTCCGCTCCGGCGAGCTTTCCGGGGTCATTGGCCAGTTGGAATTGGAGACCCGGCTCAAGAAACTGGAAGCGGGTGGGGAGGGTCCGCCCGAAGTTGCCAGTGCGGTCTTCCTTCAGTGCATGGCCGCCCGGGACGATGCCAACCCTTACTGCAGTACCGTCTGCTGCCCTACGGCCCTCAAGAATGGTTTGCGCCTCAAGAAACTGAATCCCGCTATCGACGTGACGATCCTGCACCGGGGGATCATGGTCCCTGGCCGGGCTCTGGAGGAGCTCTACCGGCAAGTGATGGCCGCCGGTGTGCGTTTTATGGTCTTCTCACCGGCCGATCCGCCCGAAGTACAGGGGAACGGCCAGGTGAGTGCAGTGGCTTTCGGCGACGCGCTTTCCGGCCGATCTGTGGTTTTATCGACTGATCTCGTGGTTCTGAGCACCCCTCTCAAGCCCCGGCCCGAAACCCCGGCCCTGGCCAGGGGCCTTGGTGTCCGCCTCGACGACATGGGGTTCGCCTGCGGTTGCGAACCCATGAAGCCTCTCATTACTGCGGTGCCTGGCGTCTATCTGTGCGGTGCCGTACGCTGGCCTGTTTATGCCGAGCAGGCGGTGGACCAGGGCCGGGCTGCCGCGGTGAAGGCTGCTGCGTTTCTGCAAAATGGCTCAAAGGGCGAAAGCGATCCAGCCATGCTGGGCCTGCCTGGCCCCTGGCCCGGTGCCGCCGCGGTGAGGTCGGATGCCTGCAGCCGGTGCGGCCAGTGCGTAGCGGTATGTCCCTACGGAGCCCCTCGGCGGGGTGAGGATGGGACGATTTCCGTCTCGATTACCCGCTGCCAGGGATGCGGCCTGTGCACGGCGGTCTGCCCGAGTGGCGCGGCCCGCATTCCCGAACACAACGTGCCGCTGCGGGCAATGCTGCGCGAGCTCGCCCCGAGGATCACGCCATGACCCAACCTGCTGCTGACATAAGGTTCCCACAAGAAAGACGCGAAGTCCGGGCTGTGATCTTTGCCTGCCGCTGGTGCGCTCTGATCGGGGCGGACCGGGCCGGCCGGGAACGGCTCGAACTGCCCGCCTCTTTCCGGATCATTCCCGTGGAATGCGCTGCAAGTGTTGAACCGGATCTGGTGCTCAGAGCCCTGGCCGACGGTCTTGATGGAGTGGCCGTCCTCGGCTGCCATCTCGGCGGCTGCCGGCACAATGGCGCCAACCGCCCAGCCCGGCTGCGGCTGCTCCTGCTCCAGGATCTGCTCGACGTCGTGGGGCTGGATCGCCGGCGGCTCCTGCTCTCCTGGGGGACCGCTCACGAGGGCTATCAGTTTGCCCGGTTGGTGACGGAGTTCATGGCGGATCTGACCAACATACCGCCTGTGGACCCGAATCTGCTCAGGCCGTGGTAACCGAGCTTCGGAGAAAATATGCCCAGTACCTTACAGAACAGGATCGCACAGCTGCTTGCCGAGACGCATGTGGTCGGCGTCCTTGGCCTTCGCGGGGAAGATAGCGGGGTGGGACCATATGTCTTCACCGCCGTCGAAGAAACGGACCGGTTGGCTCTGGAACCCAAATGGCCCCTTGCCAAAACCTCCTGGCACATAGCGCGATCCCTTCCCAAGGGGACCAGCCTCGGCCTCGTCTGCCGCGGCTGCGATATCCGGGCTATTGAGGAACTCGTCAAGGCCGGTCAGCTCAGGCCCGATGCGGTACGAACGATCGGCGTCGCCTGTTCGGCCGAGCAGGCTGCGGCCTGTCTGTGCGAGACTCCGTTTCCGCCTGACGAGGAACCCTCGGCCGGGGTTGAGCCTATGTCCCTTCCGGCCTTGCAGCGCCTCTGCTTTGAACCCGGCAGACTTGACCTCTGGCGGCAGCATTTCCAGCGCTGCATCAAGTGCTACGGTTGCAGGAATGCCTGTCCCATCTGCGTCTGCCCGACCTGCAAGCTGGGAGACGACGAATACGCAGCTTTAGGCATGGTGCCCCCCGAGCCCCTTGCTTTCCACCTCATTCGGGCGATGCACCTGGCAGATCGCTGTGTGGGCTGCGGGGCCTGCCAGGACAGTTGCCCTTCGGAGCTGCCCCTGCTCGCCCTGCACCTCGCCGTCCGCAAGGCCTTGCGCGAGCGCACGGGTTACGTGAGCGGCACCTCCGCGCGCTCCCCGTTGCTCACTGCGGGGCGCGAGGAAGGGATTGCGGGCGTGCCCGGACCTCTCTGGGAGGACACCCTGGAGAACCGATCATCTGGAGGAGGCGGCCATGCCGGATGACTTCCAGCAGGCCCTCTCTGACGGCGCCGCGCTTTTCTGTGTCGAGTGCGGCAAGTGTACGGCCGCCTGTCCCATGGCCGAGATGTATCCGAACTTCTCATGGGACCTGTCGCCCCGTGGTATCGTCCAGCAGGCCCTGCGCGGCAGGGATCTCTTAAGCAGCCAGGCGCTCTGGTGTTGCACTCAGTGCCATGCCTGTACCCGGACCTGTCCAGCCGGGGTCGACTGCTGCGGTTTGGTGGCCCGCCTGCGGCCCCTGGCCAGGCTCGCTACGGGCATACCCCAAGGGGGCGTTTGCGCCGGGTGCGGCGGCGAACTACCGCCTCAGCCGGTGCTCGATTACCTGCGGTCGGTCCTGCCCGAGGCGGAACTACGCTATTTGAAACTTTGTCCGACCTGCCGAAGGCAGGCTTACGCTCGTAACAACAGCTGATTGTGAGGGATCGAAGCTTGGAACTCTCTACCCGTCCCACTCCAGCAGCAAAGCCAGATGAACTGTCGCCGGGACCGGGCCACCGCCGGCACGCGCGGCTACCGGCTCGAGCCGAGGTGCGGAAGCCGTCCCGGTGGTCGTGGGTGTTCTGGAAGGAAAGGCTCTGGCCCAAACGCACGCCCAGGATGGTCTTCGACCCCGCTCTCTGCAATGGCTGCGGCGATTGCGAGACCGCCTGTTCGGGCCGCAACCCCTCACATCCTGACTCGACCCGGATTCAGGTCTTGAAGAAGGAGTCGGTCGGGGCGAACTTCGCCATCTTTTGCCAGCACTGTCTCGACCCCCTCTGCCTGATCGCCTGCCCCCAACGGGCCATCAGCAGGAACGACAGTGGTATCGTGCGCATCGACGAGCACCTGTGCACCCACTGCGGCCTGTGCCTCCAGGCCTGTCCGGAAGCCGCCCCGCTCCAGGGGGCTGACGGCCGGGTCGTCAAATGTGATCTCTGCGACGGGCATCCGGTGTGCGTCCAGGCCTGCAAGGAAAAGGCGCTCGAATACTCGCCGGGCAAGGCCATGGGGTGGATCAAGCTGCTGCGCTGGCCCGTCCAGGCCCTGGCCTTCCTCCTCCTGGTCGTGGTCCTGGTGGGTACGGTCTGCTCGCTCAGCGTCGGCAACCTGACCCTGGCCTGTCCCGTCGGGCTCCTGCAAAACATGGCGGCCAGCAAGATCATCCTCGTTGCCACCGTCGTCTCGGCTCTCTTCCTGGTGGTTTTGACGCTGGTCGCCGGGAGGTTCGTCTGCGGCTGGCTGTGCCCCTTCGGTTTTCTGCTCGACCTCATTGGCAAAATCGTGCCAGGGAAGTTCCGCCTGCCCGAGTTTGTGCGTACCCGTCTGGCCAAGTACGGTGTGGCCGGGGCGGCGCTGGGGGTGAGTGGGGTTGTGAGCTACCAGGCATTTTGCACGCTGTGTCCGATTGGCACCGTATGCCGCTCCTATGGGTTGCAGGGAGTAGTGGGAGGAGCCGAACTGGCCATCCTGCCAGCCGTGGCGGCCCTCGAAGTCAGCGAAAAGCGGACCTGGTGCCGCTATCTTTGCCCGGTCGGCGCTCTCCTCGCCCTTTGCGCTAAAATCGGGCTGGTCAAGATCGTGATCGGCGCCTCCCGGTGCAAGAAAGTCTCGTGCATGCGCTGCGCCGAAACCTGTCCCATGGG
>CAYLXB010000108.1:0-6691 GCA_964387495.1 uncultured Anaerolineaceae bacterium | reverse complement strand
GAAGTGGAAGAGGTACACGGCAACTTGCAATTGGAAAAATTTGGTATTGGGGGGATGTTGCGTTACTAGGTGCTTGGCTGACGTTCGTTCTGTTCAGCTTTGAGCCCTGGACATCGAAGCGGTTCACATAAAACAATACCGGGCGGGCATAGAACCCGCCCGGTACGTTATTACCCGAAGCGTTCTTCCTTCCAGATATCTGCTTCATTGTGGTATCCGGCCCGCTCCCAAAAACCGGGACGGTCGATATTCAAAACCTCGAGCGAGCGTAGCCACTTGGCCCCCTTCCATAAGTAAGGTGTCATCAGGTCTGGACGACCGGGAATATGGCCGATGACGCCGCGCAGTGGATAGCCATGCTCGGGCGTGAGCGGTTGGCCGTCAAAGTGGGTTGCCAGCAGGAAATTATCCTGCAGGATCACATCCAACGGCAGATTGGTGCTGAACCCATACTCAGCACGTTGCATCACATAACTGGCGCCTGGTTTAAGCCGGATCAGATTCTGTTCCACTAGTGTCCGTACTGATACGCCCTCCCAAAGAGTATCTGCTTTACTCCAACGGGTGACACAGTGCAAATCCATTTTAACCTGTGTGCGCGGTAACTGGTTGAAGGCTGCCCAATCCCAAACCTTTTCCTGGACTACCTCGCCCCAGATGCGGAAGTCCCAGATGGCTGGATTGAAAGGGGGAACAGACCCATAGTGCAGGACAGGGAATTTCAGCGTCAATGCCTGTCCTGGTGGCAGACGGTTTTCTGAGCGGATTCGCTCTTCTTCTTTGCGACGATCTGGACCTTCAAAGATCATTTTGGAGTACTCCTGTCCATATAATTATATCAATGGAGATGAGTACACCAGTGCTACAGGGAATAACTCTCACCGGGCTTTAATATGACCACATTTGCTCCCGTCTCTGCCTTGACACGATCAGCCCAGGCGCGCGGGTCCTGGTCAATCAGCCCCCAGGTTCCGAAGTGAATGGGTATGATCGCCTTGGGCCGCAAGAGCCTGACCGCGCGTATCGCATCATCGGGTCCCATTGTGTAATTATCACCGATCGGGATGACGGCCAGGTCGAGGCCTTCGTCGCCAATGAGCTGCATGTCGCCAAACAGCCCCGTATCGCCTGCCAGGTAGATTTTTTTGCTGTCATTGGTGGTCAGCAGGAAACCGGCTGGATTTCCGCCGTAAGTACCATCGGGCAAAGCAGAACCGTGCAAGGCCAGGGTTAGTTTGAGATAGCCAAAGGGGTGCCTGAAACCGCCACCCAGGTGCTGGCCATGTGTGTTTTTCACTCCCTGTTTTCCCAACCAGTTGCAAATTTCAAAATTACTGATAACGGTGGCCCCGGTGCGTTTGGCAATTGCAACTGTGTCGCCTATATGGTCGCCGTGGCCATGCGTAACCAAGATGTAATCTGCGCCAACCTTCTCTGCAGACACGGTTGCAGATGGGTTGCCGCTAAAAAAAGGATCGACCAGGATGTGTTTGGCCCCAATCTCAAGGCCAAGCGTGGCGTGTCCGTACCATGTTAATTTGAACATAGACTCCTCCTGTTCGGGGAATACTTTTATGTTTATTGTACAATAAAATTTGCTGTAACAGGCATTTGGCGTCAGACGGATGCCATTGCCTGTAGTATTGCCAGTGTCTCTTGTTTGCCTCCCATCCCATTTTCACCCGCCGGACCGACACATGCCGGACAGCCATCCTGGCAAGGGCACATCTGCACCAGTTCCAGGGAGCGCCGGAGTAGTTCCAGGTGCTGCTCGAACAGCTTCTGACTGAAGCCAATCCCCGCCGGGACGAGATCGTACAGGACAACGGCTGCGGCGCCAAGTTCACTTGGCGCCGGTTCGACATGTGTACCCAGGTCACCAGGATCGCACATCAGGAAAAGGGGAGCCAGCTGGCCAAGCACATAAGCCAACCCAGCCAACCCGCTGCGCATACGCACATTTTCTTCCACTTTGCGATGGCAGGATGCACATAAGGTTACTAGGTTTTCCATGCGGTTAGCTGTATTGGCCGCGTCTTCGATGCCGGAATGCAGGAAGGCGCGAAACGGTACCTTGTGGTGCACATCGTGCTGGCGGCCGGTTTCAGGAATTCCACATACCTGGCAACGGTACCCATCCCGCGCCCGCACCGAATCGCGTAGTTTATTCCATCCGGGACCGTAATCGTTGGGAGCGTTTGTCCAAACGCCGGCAGCGCGCAGGCGTTCGATGGTCGTTTCAGCCAGCGAGAGCCAGTACCCGGTGGTTTGCAGGGCGGATGGCGGCAGGTCAAGCGCTTCCTCGCCAAGGTTTTCGTGGGTATACCAGCGCCGTTTGATGAATCCTGCCACCAGTGTGGTCACTCTCAATTCTCCCCAGTACTTCTGGTGAGTAATGCATGGTTCCTGTTCCGCAACCGAGAGTAATTCTACGCTGGTCTGCCGGAGCGGCTCGGTATAGTAATCGCATTCGGTTCGCAAAAGGTGGGCAATCCTCTGTTCCAGATCCAGGTTGTCTACAAAATAAATCTGCGCCTCGTGCAGATAGACAGCACCAGGATGTGCCATCCAGGCTGCGCTTTCCCCATCTACCGTACCGATGGTTCTTGTTCTTCCCTCTTCTGAAATCTGGAGGACGACACTTTCCGCAGAAGCAGATCTCAGGGAAATGTTCGCCGCGGGGTAAGAATCGGACATCCAGAAGTATTTTTCCTGCGAGAGATGCGCTTCCTGGCTGGAAACTAGAAATTCAAGGTATTGTCGTATCGCCTCGGCTGGTAATGCGCCAAAGCCATCATCTTTTTGGAAAGGCAATTCAAACATGGCACAGCGCAGATGGTTGAGCAGGATGATCAAGTGATCGGGGTTGACCAGTGCCTGTTCAGGAGGGTGCCTGAAAAAGTAATCCGGATGGTGCGCCAGGAACTGGTCGAGCGGATTGGCAGAGGCTACCAGAACCGCCATGGATGGCTCCAGGCCGCGCCCAGCCCGGCCGGCTTGTTGGTGTGTGGAAGAGATGCTTCCCGGGTAACCGACGAGGATGGCGGCATCCAACCCGCCAATATCAATGCCCAGCTCCAGCGCGTTGGTGGCTATTACCATACTAACCGTCCCTGACCGAAGACCTTGCTCGATTTCCCGGCGCCTGGAGGGCAGGTAACCGGAGCGGTAACCGCGGATTTTCTCACCTTTGCTTATCTCTGTCTTGGGATGTGAATGAGGGTACAACTCTTGTAAATATTTTAGAATCATTTCCACACTGCGTCGTGAACGGGCGAAAACCAGCGTCTGCACGTCAGCGGCCAGTAAATCACCGGCAAGGTGTACGGACTCGAGCAGGGCGTTTTTTCGCAATCCAAGCGCAGCATCGGAGACAGGCGGATTGTAGATAAGAAAATGGCGCAGGCCGCGCGGCGAGCCATCCATCTCTATCAGTTGTACGGGCGTTTCAACCAACCGTTCTGCCAGTTCCTGTGGGTTGCCGATGGTGGCAGATGCAAGGATGAATTGCGGGCTGGCTCCATAGAAGGCGGTGATACGCTTCAGCCGCCGCAGGACATTGGCGATGTGGGAGCCGAAAACGCCGCGATAGGTGTGTGCTTCATCAATAATGACGAACTTTAGTTCGCGAAAGAAATCAGCCCAGTTTGTGTGATGTGGCAGGATACCGGTGTGCAGCATATCGGGGTTGCTCAGTACAATGCGGGCGTTCTTGCGGATAGACTGCCGGTCTTTTGGGGGTGTGTCCCCATCATAGATGCCGGCAGTCAGTGCCCATTTAGCATCCAGTAACGTTTCTCTTAAAGCTGTCAACTGGTTATTCAGCCCTGATAATTGATCCTGGGCCAGGGCTTTTGTGGGGAAAAGATAGAGGGCACGCACTTGGGGGTTTTCCAGCAAAGATGCCAGCACTGGCAGGTTGTAAGCCAGTGTTTTTCCACTGGCGGTGCCTGTTGCCAGGATTACGTTCTGTCCGGCACGTGTCTGTGTCCACGCCTCGACTTGGTGGTTGTAAAGGCAATGGATTCCGTTTTTATCCAACAAGCTTGCCAGGGCAGCAGGAAGGTCCCGTGGGAAGGCGGCAGTCTGCGCGGTGCGTGGTGGAGTACTACGCCAGACAGGTAAATTATCGACAATTTTAGGATCGGTTTGCCAGCGGGCTAATAGGGAAACAATGGACATGTTTTCGATTATACGCGTAATTACGTTTCGTTTCGCAGTTGGACAGCTGGCATGGGGTTCAGATTACGTTTGCGCCCCCAACGGAGTCGGGTTTGTTCGTGGATGTACCAGATATCAGCTTCGGATAAATTCTTGGAGACAACCGCCGGGAAGGCTTCTTCGAAATACACATAGGGCGGTCGGTTGTCCAGGTTGGGTGAGATATAGTCTAGCCGGTCTTCCATGCGGTGCAGGTGGGTGATTTCTGTGTCAGGGTGGTAGGTAAGAATATTGGGGCTGGCAATGGCAAGCAGGCCCTCGTCCAGCAGTTCTTCAACCTTTTCGATGGTTTCGTCCATGCTTGCTTTTGTATCTCCATCCAGTCCAAACAGGACTGAAGAGCCGATACGAATACCGGCTTCATGTGCCATTCCCAGGGCAACGCGCACCCGATCGTCCCAGGTTTGCTTGCGATTGATGTTCTTGTGCACTTTTTCGATGACCGCATTCGCCATGCTTTCGATGCCGATATAGATATAGTTACAGCCGGCGCTACGCATCAAGTCGAGCACAAATTTTGCCTCCCCTGGAACACGGCGAGAGGCTAGGAAGTCAACCGTCAGTTGTGCACCCCATTCCAGTTCAACCACCTTTTGTCGTTCCACCAGGTAGCCGAAAACCGTGATGAACTGGTCTTCAGATGCCAACGCCTGTTTGCGCATTATTATCCATGCTTCGCAAAAATTGACAATATGGCCGACATTTCCACCCCAAAAAATGGAATCGTCGAAAAATATCGCCTCAGCACCGTAAGAAATATATTCGAGCACTCGTTCTACAGCTTTCCGGACGGCTTCAGCTTTAAAGGAATTGAAGCCACCGACTACCGATGCACCCTCCGAACAAAAATAGCAGTGGTATGGGCAGGCATTTGTGACCATAAAGTGCGCCGTGCGGGCAATAACATTATGTTTCTCAAAGATAGGAAAACGGGCCCGGATGGCGAAAGCGCGATATGGGGATGGAAGTTCTGCCAGGTTGAGTCTGGGGCCCCGTACTGGCCAGGCGTGAATTTCCTGCCGACCGATGGCTGCCAATACTCCCTGTCCGGCAATTGGACCGAAACTGGGCGCAAACCGGGTAAGTATTTCGATCACATCTTCCAACCGGGCAGTTTTGGAAGGAAAATCCATTGCCAGAGAGATGGCTTTCATCAGCAGATCCAGAGTGTAATAGCCCGGTCCTGCCAGGATGAAATCAAAGACGCGTTCCAACCGGCTATTTTGTATTGCCCGGATAGTGCTGCTTGGCTCAAGGTTCAATCTGCCTGCAGCCAAATCATAATGCATGGTTTCGTCTGCATGCCGGCCACCCAATACAAGGATGCAATCCGGCAGGCGACGGCGCACGGTGCGGGCGATTTCGATGGCATAGCGGTGCGCTGGTGAGACAGCACTGATCAGCACCACTTTGGGGCGCATTTTGTCCAACACGTGGTGAACAAAATATTCTTCTACTTCGGTGTTCCAGACGCGAGGGTCAAAAACAGTCTGATCGGTATTTAAGATCGGCGCGTCGTATTGCCGGATACCATTATCATCCACATTTCGGCGGTATTCGGCAGAAGGCAAATGCCCCCAGGCCGGGCAGAGATCATTATACGGAGAACCCGTCCTCAGACCGGTTTTACGCGCCAACACTACCTGCTCCACAGCATAACTCAAGGCTGCATACAGGCTCATTGGATCACCAGGGAATTCGATTTTCCCCTCAGACGTGGACATGACCGGGGCCAGGACGGCTAAAACCGGATAGGTCCTTGCCTGCCACATTGCATCATCACCTGTTTGCCCTGCTTCCGACATCAAACTCTCTAGCTTCTCCTGACGTCTTTGCAGGCAGGTTTGTTGATCATCTGTCAGATCATTGTGGCAGGGAGTGTAGTATTCGAAGTGCAGTTTTATTTCACAAGACATTGGCTGTGTTCCTGATTTACCAATATTGAACTCGTGCGCTGAGATACACACCGACCGACTGCCCGCGCGGACGACCCCGGCTTGGAGTAATTTTAGACCGATTCCGATGGATTTGAATTTACAGATTTGGTAGAATTGATTCCGATGATGAAAAGTAAAAATATTCGAACCCGTTTTGTTCTGTTTTCTTGTCATATGCTGTGGGGGATAGTTCTGCTGGTCTGTATTTCCAAATACGGCCTGGGTGTCTCCTCAGATGCGGTTGAGTATCTCTTTGCCGGTCTGAACCTCACTCGCGGCCTGGGCCTGGTGAATTATGAGCTTTTGCCGTTCCTGCTTTGGCCGCCGCTATACCCTGTCCTTTTAGCCCTGATCCATTGGGTGACAGGCCTGGAGATGCTTGCCTCGGCCCTGGTTATACAAATCCTGGCGTTTACCCTGTTGGGGTGGGCGGCCACGTGGCTCTTTTTGCGGATCTTCCCGGATGATCACTGGCTGGCCTATGGCGTTCTCAAGAATGATTGACAAGTAGACAAAAAGACCCTTCTCGATAA
>CAYLXB010000107.1:0-7233 GCA_964387495.1 uncultured Anaerolineaceae bacterium | reverse complement strand
TCTATACCATAGCCGCCGCAGCGGTGGCTTGCGCCCTGTTCGGGGCGACCTTCATGGTGCTGGCCCCCGAGCACCCGCTGGTGGAAAAACTGACCACCCCCGGGCAGAGGGCCGAAGTGGAAGCCTACGTGGCCCAGGCGGCGCGCCAGACGGACATCGACCGTGAAGCCACCGACAAGGAAAAGACCGGCGTCTTCATCGGCGCCTACGCCATCAACCCGGTCAACGAGGCCAGGATCCCGATCTGGATCGCGGACTACGTGCTGATGACCTACGGCACGGGCGCCATCATGGCCGTCCCGGCGCACGACGAGCGCGACTTCGCCTTCGCCGCCAAATACAACCTGCCCATCCCGGTGGTGATCGCCCCGCCGGACTGGGACGGGGAGCCGTTGAAGGAAGCCTGGCCGGCCGAGGGGACGGTGGTCAACTCCGGGCCGTGGAACGGCGTCCCGGCCGGCAAGGAGGAGGGCCAGAGTGTGAAAGTGGCCATCGCCTGGCTGGAGAAACACGGCAAGGGCAAGGGCGCCGTCACCTACCGCCTGCGCGACTGGACGATCAGCCGCCAGCGTTACTGGGGCGCGCCGATCCCGATCATCTACTGCCCGGAGCACGGCCAGGTGCCGGTTCCGGATGACCAGCTGCCGGTGCTGCTGCCCGAGGATGTGGAGTGGCTGCCGACGGGCCAGTCGCCGTTGAAACTGCACCCGACCTGGTCGAAGACCCAATGTCCGATCTGCGGCAAGGACGCCGAGCGCGACACCGACACGATGGACACGTTCATGTGCTCGTCGTGGTACCATATCGGCTACCTGTCGCCCAAGTACGAGAAAGGCCCGTTCGATCCGGCGGAGTACGATTACTGGATGCCGGTGGACACCTACACCGGCGGGGCCGAGCACGCCACCATGCACCTGATCTACACGCGCTTCTTCCACAAGGCGATGCGCGACCTGGGCGTAACCGAAGGCCACGAACCCATGCTGCAGCTGCGCAACCAGGGGCAGATCCTGGGGCCGGACGGGCAGCGCATGTCGAAGAGCCGCGGCAACGTGATCGACCCGGATGAGCAGGTGCGCCTCTACGGCGCGGACGTGGTGCGCTGTTACCTGATGTTCGGTTACCGCTGGTCCGAAGGCGGGCCGTGGAACACGGAGAACATCCAGGGCGTGGTGCGCTGGCTGAACCGCACCTGGGGCATGTTCACCGAAGAAGCCCCGCAGGGCAGGAACGCCGAGGCCGCCAAAGTACTGCGCCGCAGAACCCACCAGGCCTTGAAGCGCATCACGCGTGACTTCGAGCAATTCGAATTCAACACGATCATCTCCTCCCTGATGGAGTTGATGAACGAGATGTACCGGGCGCGCGAGGCCGGCGCGGCAGGCACGTCCGAATGGAACGAAGCCCGGGAAACCTACCTGCGCATGCTGGCGCCGGTGGCCCCGCACATCGCCGAGGAACTGTGGACGGAGTGCATGCGGAAACCGTACTCGGTGCACACCCAGTCCTGGCCGGCCGTGGACGAGGCCGCGGCAAAGGAAGACGAGATCGTCATCCCGGTGCAGATCAACGGCAAGGTGCGCGAGCGCCTCACCGTTCCGGCCGATGCCAGCGAAGAGCAGATCCGGCAGGCAGCCCTGGCCAGCGCGACGGTGCAGAAACTGCTGGAGGGCAAAGCGCCAAAGAAGGTCATCGTGGCGCAGAAGCGGTTGGTGAGTATTGTAGTGTAGTAAAAAAACTGCGACGCACTCTTGTCCTGAGTGGAGCAAAGGATCTGAAGTGCGTCGCAGTTTGGAGTTGCCATGCATTTCGATAAGACAGTCGAAGCCATCATCCAGGAGGCGATGCAGCGCGGGGAGTTCGACAACCTGGCCAACCAGGGCCGGCCGCTCGACCTGAGCGCTTATTTCGACACGCCCGAGGAACTGCGGCTGGCCTATTCGGTGCTCAAGAACGCCGGGGTGCTGCCCGAGGAAGTGGAACTGCTCAAGCAAATCGAGGCCCTCCAGACGGAACTGGAGGCCTGCAGCGACCCCGAGCGGCAGAAGGCGCTGCGCCAGGCCATCCACGACCGCCGGCTGGATTTCAACCTGCGCATGGAACGGCGCCGGGGCTGACCGGCCGGAACCTGTTCCCTTAATCGGTCATCTGTCGCATGGAATCCGGGGGAAAATTTAATACAATGGGAAATATGAAAATACAATCCATTCCCCGCCTGTTCCTGTTGATCCCATTTCTTGCGGCCTGTGCCGGGCCGCAAACCGCGCCTCCTCCCACAGCCGAACCGCCGCCGCTCCCCGCCCGCAGCCTGCTGAGCCGGGACAGCCTGCTGGAGGGGTTCGAAGCCGCGGGGCCGCTGGACGAAGCCGCCCTGGCCAGGCCGGAGGGGGCTGCCGCGCCGCTGCACACCTTCGAAGGCCGCCTGGAACTGCTGGGGGAGGCCGAAGGCGGCGGTTTCAAGGCCCTGGCCGGGGCAGATGCGCTCGCGCCGGAAGACGGGCACCTGCCGGAGTTCGACTTTGCCTTCATACAAATGGACGATTACCTTGTGCCCGTGCAGCGCGGGCTGATCATCACCACCCACCCGGCCTGGAATATCATTCTCGAGCCGGGGCGGGCCTGGAGCGAGGCGGGCGACGGCGGGTACAGCCGCGCCTCCCTGCCCTTCACGCTGGCACCCAAGGGCGGCAACTCCTCCTACAACGGCACGCTGACCTTCCTGTTCGATGAAGACTCGGTCTCCAGGGTCTGGTACCAGATCACCCAGGAGACCGCTGCCTACACGAAGGCCGATTTCTGGGGACTGCTGGAAGCCAGGTATCACCCCGGGCAGGTCCCGGAAGCCGGGCAGGCCCGGGCGGATTTCCGCCGGGAACTGGCCGGGCGCTTCCCGACCCGGCCCATCGAGGAGCTCGCCAAGGTAGTTCCGGGCTTGAACCCCGGCGCCTTCGGGGCGGGCGTGCCGAAATCCCAGCTGACCTGGTACGGCGTGGTGGTGGACGGCGTCAACTACCTGGGCGGCTGCCAGACCCGCTACGGCCGCTATCCCTACTGCGAGTCGCAGCGGGCGGCCTCCTTCTCCACGGCCAAGTCGCTCTTCCCCAGCCTGGCGTTGATGCGCCTGGCGCAGGTCTACGGCCCGCAGGTGCGCGGCCTGTACGTCAAGGAGTATGTCCCTGAAACTGCCGATGGGCAGGGGGACTGGGAGATGGTCACCTTCGACCAGGCGCTCGACATGGCCACCGGCAACTTCGACTCCGGCGGGAACATGGTGGATGAGGACGGGCCGAAGATAGCCGAATTCTATGGGGCGCAGCCGTACGAAAAGCGCATCGCGGCAGCCTTCGTCTGGCCTTCCGCAGCCCCCGCCGGGACGGTCTGGGTCTATCACACCTCGGACACGTTCATCGTGACGCGGGCGATGCAGGCTTACCTGCAGGCGCAGGCCGGGGCGGAGGCGGATATCTTCGAAATGGTGGTGGACGAGGTCTATGACCCGCTCGGCCTCAGCCCGGGGGCGCGCACCAGCATGCGCACCGCGGATGACAACTGGCAGGGCCAGGCGGAGGGCGGTTACGGGCTGTGGTGGGTCCCGGACGACATTGCCAAACTGTCCACCTTCCTCAACAACGCCGGCGGCGCGGCCGGGGGCAGGCAGGTCCTGCATCCCGGACTGCTGGCGGCGGCCCTGCAGCGCGACCCGGCTGACAGAGGTGTGAGCCGCGGCCCGGACCTGGCCTACAACAATGCCTTCTGGGCGCAGGAGTATGGCCAGCCGGAGGGCTACACCTGCACCTTCTGGGTGGTGCAGATGCTGGGGGTGAGCGGCAACGTGGTGGCGCTGATGCCGAACGGGGTCAGTTACTATTATTTCAGCGACGGGCGCACCTTCACCTGGGATGCGGCCGTGAAAGAGGCGGACAAGATCCGCCCGTTTTGCCCGTAACATCGGAGAAGTGCGGCGCACTTTGGATCCTTCGCTACGCTCAGGACAGGAGTGCGTCGCAGTTTTTTAAGGGCTGGCCAGATCCACGGTGTAATAATCCCCGTACAAACTGCTGGCGGTATAGGCGTGGCCGATGCCAGCCTCCGTGACATTCGGATCGAGCAGGACGTCGCGGTGGAGCTTGTCGTTCATCCACCAGTCGAAGGCGGTCTGGGCGGTGCCGCTGGCGAAGATGGTCTCCAGGACGTAGGAGGCCGAGTAGCCCTGGGCGGCGATCCGGGCCGAGATGGAGGAGCCGTCCGAGCCGGTGTGGCTGCGGAAGTTGTTGCAGGCCATGTCCTCGCTGTGGGCCTGGGCCGCAGCGGAGAGGCGCGAATCAAGGTTCAGGGCGGGCAGTTTTTCGGCGGTGCGCGCCTGGTTGATGAGAGCCAGGAGCTGATTGACATAGGCCGCGTCCCGGGCGGGATGGCAGGGGCCGGCAGGGGCGACCGGGGTGGGTGCGCCGGGCAGGGGCGTGGGCGGCAGTTCCCCGACCACGATCTTGACCCAGATGCTGTCCAGGGTCCCGACCGGCAGGCGGCTGCCGTCCGGGGCGTGCAGTTCATAGATGCCGGTGTAGATGCCGTCCAGGGCCGGGGCGACCATCTCCAGCGACAGGTCCAGCGTGCCGCCGGGGACGGTCTCGGAGAGCGGGACGGAGGCCGGGGCCTGCATGCGCTCGCCGGAGGCGAAGACCAGGCTGTAGGTCTCGTTCCAAGTGCAGGTGCCGGTGTTCTTCAGGCGCCAGGTCTTGGTGAAGGGGGTGGCCGGATCCAGGGCGGTCAGGTCGGGGATGGTGACGTCCGCCAGGTAGAGGGCGGCGCTGGTGCAGCCGCTCTGGGGGGTGGGCGTGACGGGCGGCGCCGGCGCAGGGCTGGGCTCCGGGGTGAGGCTGGGCAGGGGGCTGGGCGCCGCAGCGGGCGAGGCGGTGGCCGCGGGCCCGGCCGGGCTGCAGGCACCCAGGCAGAATGCGGCCAGGCAGAGCAGGGAAAGGATGGTTCTGAACATGGAAACTCCTTGCACAGCCTGTTATAACACAACCGCAGGCGCCCGGCCCTTCGACTGCGCCCGGGCACAAAGGGGTGATAAAATAACCGCAGCCCGCCATCCGGCGGATCAAACCACCCAGGACCTGCATGGCCGTTCAGAATCTCTTGCAGCGGGCAATTTTAGAAGCGCGCGCCGGGCGCGAGCAGACGGCGCGCGAGTTGTTCCTGGAGGTGGTGGAACTGGAGCCGCAGAATGCACTGGCCTGGATGTGGCTGACCGGCCTGCTGGAGGAGCCGGCCGCGCGCCAGGAGGCCTGCCGGCGGGTGCTGGCGCTCGACCCCGCCAACCGCGCGGCGCAGGCCTACCTGGAGAAATTGATCCGGGAAGAGGGGCAGGCCGCCCGGGAAAATACGATCCAAAGGGAACAAAAACTGAAGCAGGCCGGACGCCTGGCCAAAACCGGGCGGCGCCAGGAGGCGCTGGCCCTGGTTCAGCAGGTCACGGCGCAGGAGCTGAACAACCTGCGCGCCTGGCGCCTGCTGGCCCGCCTCTCGACCAACCTGGACGAGCAGATCCAGGCCCTGCAGCAGGCAGTCCGGCTCCGCCCGCAGGACCTGCGCCTGCGCGCCGAACTGCGCCAGAAGCTGCATTACCGCTCGCACCCGCAGGCGCTGGCGAAGCTGTTCGAGGAGCAGGGCAATTTCGCCCAGGCGCTGGCGGTCTACAAACGCATGGGGGCTTCGGCCCGGACGAGCGAGGAGTGGGACCGCGTCTACCACAACGTCACCCGCCTGGAGGCCCAGCAGCGCGAGGGCATCCGGTTCGTACACCCCTCGCTCTCGGTACTGCGCCTGGCGGCCGGGCCGCCGCTGCTGTACGCAGCCCTGATGTGGCTTCAAATCGGCATCGATCCCTTTGCAGATTTCGAGGCCCTGCCCTGGCTGGGGCTACCGCTGGCCATGCTCGGCGGCTGGCTGACCGCCCTGGCCGGCGTGCGCGGCCGCCACCGGGTCTGGCTGACGGTCTTCCAGGACGAAGATGCCGGCGGCAGTCCGCTGGCGCGCTTCCTGCTGGGCGCCCTGGGCTGGCTGGTGGTGCTGCTGCCGCACCTTTTCCTGCTGGCCGATTCCTACCGCAGGCTTGCGAGCCTGGGTGCGCTGGCCCCCTAGGACACCATGTTCCCGCTCAACGATACCGAACCCAACCGCTACAGCCTGTTCCCGTTCATGACGGTGCTGCTGATCGCGGCCAATGTGCTGGTGCTGGCCCTCGAGCCGTCCCTCCCGGCGCAGGAACAGCGCCTGTATTACCTGACCTTCGGCTTCACCCCCCTGCTGATCTGGAACAGGATCGGCGGCGGGGTGGTCTCCAACCTGACGGCCATGTTCCTGCACGGCGGCTGGTTCCACCTGGCCAGCAACATGTTCGCACTCTGGGTCTTCGGGCGCCGGGTGGAGGATGCCTGCGGGCCGTGGCGCTTCCTGCTCTTCTACCTCTTCGCCGGCACCTGCGCCCACCTGGCGACGGCCCTGGTCATGAAGGATTCCAGCATCCCTTCCATCGGGGCGAGCGGGGCGGTCTTCGGTGTGATGGGAGCCTACCTGCTGATGTTCCCCGGCGGGCGCATCCGCACCCTGATCCTGATCGAGATCGTGCCCATCTGGCCGAAACTGCGGGCCGTCTGGGTCGTGCTCTACTTCCTGGTGCTGCAGATCCCGCCGGCGCTGGACATCTTCCTGAACGATGCGGACTACGGCATCGGCTACTGGGCCCACCTGGGCGGCTTCTTCGCCAGCGCGGCCGTATTCCTCTTCCTGCGCCCGGAAGCCTTCGCCCGCTATTTAAGTGACACCGCGGTGTGAGACGGGAGCAGCAGCCAGGCCAGCAGGTCGAAGGTCTTGCTGAAAATCGGTGATTCTTGCATCGTTCCTCCAGATTAAAAAGTTCGCCCCTGCGCGAGGGGCGATTCAGAAACCAGGATACCAGAATTCAGGAACCAGGAACAGGGGACACCACAAAAACCCCGACACGAAAACCGTCCCTGTACCATAGATTACCGGGGAGGTACCCGTAGCGGGACGCACAACGGACAAGCCTGACACTATTGTAGAAGGCACCGCCACGCAGGACGCGCGGGCACGAACCACCGGGATCGTTGTTTTCCTTTTTCATGTATGCCTTATAACCCTCCATCCATTCGGTCAGGCACCACTCCCAGACATTGCCGGACCTGTCCAGCAGGCCATCAGGGCCGGCGC
>CAYLXB010000106.1:0-7403 GCA_964387495.1 uncultured Anaerolineaceae bacterium | reverse complement strand
AAGGCGCGCAAGCCCTCCCTGCGGGTGGTGGCGGTCGAGCCGGATGCCTCGGCGGTGCTTTCGGGCGGCGCGAAAGGCCCGCACAAGATCCAGGGCATCGGGGCGGGTTTCGTGCCGGAGGTGCTGAACACCCGAATCTACGATGAGATCATCCGCGTGCGGGACGAGGATGCGCTGGAGACCGCGCGCCGGATGGCGAGGGAGGAGGGCCTGCTGGTGGGCATCTCGTCCGGCGCGGCGACCTGGGCGGCGCTGCAGGCGGCCAGGCGCCCGGAGAATGCCGGCCGGTTGATCGTGGTCATCATCCCCTCCTTTGGCGAGCGTTACCTGAGCACGCCGCTGTTCGCCGGCCTGGCAGAGTGAAGGGAGGCGGCATGACCACCCAACCCATCAACCTGTATGCCGCGGCGCGGCCTTTCGTGGGGGCGGCGCGTTTGCTGGCCGCCATGCGTGAGGATATCGACTCGGTGCTGCGGCGCGACCCGGCGGCCCGCTCGCGGCTGGAGGTGCTGCTGGTGTATTCGGGCCTGCACGCCATCTGGATCCACCGGTTGTCCCACCGGCTGTGGCGGAACGGGCTGCGTTTCTTTGCCCGCTGGCTTTCGCAGGCGGGGCGCTGGCTGACCGGGGTCGAGATCCACCCCGGGGCGGTCATCGGGCCGGGTTTTTTCATCGACCACGGGATGGGGGTGGTGATCGGGGAGACGGCCGAGATCGGGCGGGATGTGACCCTTTACCACGGGGTGACCCTGGGCGGCACCAGCCTGGAGAAGGGCAAGCGCCACCCGACGCTGGGCGACCGGGTGGTGGTGGGGGCGGGGGCCAAGGTGCTGGGGGCCATCTGCATCGGGGACGACAGCCGGATCGGGGCGAACGCGGTGGTGGTCAAGCCGGTGCCGGCCAACTCGGTGGTGGTGGGGGTGCCGGGGCAGGTGGTGCGGCGCTCCCGTCCGCAGCGGGCCGGTGATGCGCCGGACCTGAATCACGGTTCTCTGCCGGATGTGCTGGGGGTGACCCTGAAGCAGCTGCTCGAGCGCGTGGAGTCCCTGGAGGAGCGCCTGGAGGGGCATGCCATGGGGGACGGGCATGCGCCGCGGGGGGAGGTGTGGGAGGGGCAGGATTTTTCGATTTGAGGAAACCTGGAGGGCATGAATGATTTTCAGGGTGACATGCACTGCAGAAGGGGTTAAAATAGAGGCGTGCATGAACGTGTGAATTGTTTTTGGAGGTCCTGATGTCCCTGTTCTTTATACGCCACCAGCACAGCGCTGAGACCTGTCCGGCGAAAAGCGTCGAGATGGGCCAGATGCTGCTGCAGCACGTCAGCCGCATGAATGCCCTGCGCAGCGGGGTCGAGATCCGCGGCGAGGCCGTGCTGGACGGGCTGCATACCATGATCCTGATCGTGGAGGCGCCGGACCAGCCGGTGGTCGAGAAGTTCATGCAGCCGTTCCACGGGGTGGGCACGGTGGAGATCCTGCCTGCCTCGGACTGCCAGGCGGTGGTGGAACGCGGCGGCTGCGAAAATCCGAAGAGGTAGGCATGCCATTCCTGCGCATTCCCACACCGATGCGTTCGTATGTGAACGGCCAGGTGGAAGTGGCCGTGCAGGGCCAGACCGTTGGCGAGGCCATGCACAGCCTGGTGGAGCAATTCCCGGCCATGCAGCCGCACCTGTACAACGAGCGCGGCCAGCTGCGGCCGTTCGTCAACCTGTTCATCGGCCAGACGAACGTGCGTGACCTGCAGGGGCTGCAGACGCCGCTCGGTCCGGATGAACGCCTGCTGCTGATCCCGTCCATCGCGGGCGGGTGAGGTTGGGTGCAATGAGCCTGCCATCCCTTTCCCACGAAGAAATCCTGCGCTACTCGCGCCACCTGCTCATCCCCGAGGTGGGCCTGGAGGGGCAGCGCAAGTTGAAGGGCGCCTCGGTGCTGGTCATCGGCACCGGGGGGCTGGGTTCGCCCGTCTCGCTCTACCTGGCGGCGGCGGGGATCGGGCGCCTGGGACTGGTGGATTATGACGTGGTGGAGGCATCCAACCTGCAGCGCCAGGTGCTGCACGGCACCAGCCGGGTGGGCATGCTGAAGGTCGAATCGGCCCGGGCGCGCCTGCTGGACCTGAACCCCGCCATCCAGGTGGAAGCCTGCAACGAGCCGTTCACCTCGGCCAACGCGATGCAGATTGCGGCGGACTACGATGTGATCGTGGACGGGACCGATAACTTCGCCACGCGCTATCTTTCCAACGACCTGTGCGTCCTGCTCGGCAAGCCCAACGTCTACGGCTCGATCTACCGCTTCGACGGGCAGGCCAGTGTCTTCGACGCCAGGAACGGTCCCTGTTACCGCTGCATCTTCCCCGAACCGCCCCCGCCGGCGCTGGTGCCCTCCTGCTCGGAGGGCGGCGTCTTCGGCGTCCTGCCGGGGGTGATCGGCGCGATCCAGGCCACGGAAACGATCAAGCTGCTGCTGGGCATTGGTTCGCCGCTGGTGGGCAAACTGCTGCTCTACAACGCCCTGGACATGTCCTTCGAGTATGTCAAGCTCAAGAAGAATCCCAGGTGCAAGGTCTGCGGCGAGGCTCCCGAGGTGACGGGGCTGATCGATTATTTCGAGTTCTGCGGGGTGCCGGGCATCGGGCACGAGGCCGAACCGGGCGGTACGGACCGGGATATCTCCGCCGCCGAACTGGCCGGGCGCCTGCAGGGCGATTCGCCGCCGCGCCTGCTGGATGTGCGCGAGCCGCATGAACTGGAGATTTCCGGCCTGCCGGGGGCGCTGAATATCCCACTCGGACTGCTGGCGGGCCGCCTGTCCGAACTGGACTCGGCGAAGGAGATGGTGGTCTTCTGCAAGAGCGGCATCCGTTCGGTGCGCGCCCTGGAGGTGCTGCACAGCGCCGGTTTCCGCAAGGTCAAAAACCTGCGCGGCGGCATCAATGCCTGGGCGCGGGAGGTGGATCCGAGGCTGCCAGTGTATTGACCGCCGTTGTTCCTCTTTGAATGCACAGGGCTGTCCCGGTCAGGACAGCCCTGTTTTTATCCACTTTGGGTGAAACTTCTACTCTTCCCCTGTCTGTTTGGACGGTGCGTTTTCGAGGGCGGCTTCCATGATCTGCTGGACGCGCCCGGCGATGCTGGAGGGGTCGGGGTGCAGGCCCTCCACCAGCAGGGCGCTGTCGTAGATCTGTTCGATGACCAGGGTCTGGAGGGGCGAAGCAGGCTCCAGTTTCAGCAGATTCTTCAGGATGCCGTGCGCGGGGTTGAGTTCCAGCACCTTGCGCGGCACCTCGTACTCCTTGCCGAGGTAGCGGTAGACGCGCTGCATCTCGGGGTTGGGGGCGCCCTCCGCGTCCGCCAGGCGGGCGACGGACTGTGACAGGCGGCTGCTGGCGCGCACATCCACCACCCGCTCCCCCAGCACCTGCTTGAAGCGTTCGACCAGGGCGCCGAAGTCCGCTTCCGGGATCTTTTCCGGCTGCGGCGTCTCCGGGGCTTTGGCCGGTGACTCCGCCTGGGCCGCGCTCTGGAGTTCGAAGTCCTTGTACTTGCGCAGGCCGATCAGCATGAAGGCGTCCATCGGCTCGGTCAGCAGCAATACTTCCACGCCCTGCGCCTGGAAACCATCCAGGTGGGGGCTGCGGAGCACGGATTTCGGGTCGTCGCCGCTGATGTAGTAGATGGCCTTCTGTCCGGGCTGCATGCGCCCGGTGTACTCCTCCAGGGAGGACCAGGCCTCCGGCTGCAGGCTGGTCCTGAAGCGCAGGAGGGGGGTGAGGCTTTCGGCTTCGAGCGGATTGGTGGCCACGCCCTGCTTGAGGTAGACGCCGAACTCCTTCCAGAAGACCTGGTATTTTTCGGGCTCGTTCTTTGCCAGGGTTTCCAACTCCTTGAGCACCTGCCCGCTGAGGGCCTTTTTCAGGCGCGGCATCAGGCCGCTGGACTGGACCGTCTCGCGCGAGACGTTGAGCGGCAGGTCTTCCGAATCCACCACGCCCTGTACAAAGCGCAGGTGGTCGGGCAGCAGATCCTTGTTGTACTCGTCGATCAGGATGTTGCGCGAGTACAGTTTCAGGCCGTCCTCCCGGCGCAGGGAGAAGAGGCCGCGCTCGCCCTTGCCGGGCACATACAAGAGGGCATGGAACTGCACCGGGGCATCGGTGAGGGTGTGGAGGCGCAGCAGCGGCTCTTCCACCTCGAGGGTCAACTGGCGGTAGAAGTCCCGGTACTGCTCTTCGCTCACTTCCTGTTTGGGGGTGCGCCAGAGGGAGGTCTGCTTGTTGACCTGGGCCTTCTCATCACCCATGTAAATGGGGAAACCGATGTAATCGGAGTGCTTGTGGATGATGTTCTTCAGGCGGTACTCGTCGGCGAACTCGAGCGCATCTTCCTTCAACTTGATCTCGACCTTCGTGCCGCGTTCGGCCATTTCGGCCGGGGAGACCTGGTACCGATCCTCGCCGGTGGCATACCAGCTGACGGCTTTGGCGCGCGGCTTGCAGGAGCGGGAGGTGACGCGCACCCATTCGGCCACCATGAAGACCGAATAGAAGCCGACCCCGAACTGGCCGATGACCCCGGCCAGGTCGCCGGGCCTGTCTTTGGCTGCCTCCAGGAACTTGCGCGCTCCCGACTGGGCGATGGTGCCCAGGTTTTCGATGATCTCATCCCGGGTCATGCCGCTGCCGCTGTCCTGGACGGTGATCAGGCGCGCCTCCTTGTCCACCTTCAGGCGGATGCACAGCTCCGCGCCGGGGTCGAGCACTTCCTGGTTGGTGAGCATCTCGAAGCGCAGGCGGTTGAGCGCGTCGGAGGCGTTCGAGAGCAGTTCACGCAGGAACACTTCGCGGTCCTTGTACAGGGAGTGGATCAGGATATCGAGCAGCTGCCTGGTCTCAGCCTTGAAAGAGTAGGACTGGGCCTCAGGTTGGGCGGTCTGTGGGGTTTCCTCGGTCATGCCTGTCTCCTGCATGGAAAGATGCGGGCCTGGATGGCCCCGGTTTTATCCAATTGCCATTTTATATCGCATGCATCAAACAATGGCAAGAGATTCGTTAGAGAAATGTCAATAAATTCCAACCGGGTTCTTACGTTTTTTATAACCGGCTTTTATGAATTTCAGACATTCGTGGATTAAATTATGGGCGTACGATCAAACAAAACTTTTTTGTGAAGGAGGTTCACGATGTCCAATCTAACTCGTTGGGAGCCTGTGCGCGAAATGATGACTCTGCGGGAGGCGATGGACCGGCTGTTTGACGACGCGTTCACCCGCCCAATCAGCATGAGTGGAGTCTCCGCTGCTCCTGCCCTCGACCTGTACCAGACCAGTGACGAGGTGGTCGTGAAGGCTGCCCTGCCCGGCCTGAAAGCCGAGGATGTGCAGATTACCGTGACTGCGGATGTGCTCACCCTGCGGGGCGAATTCCAGCAGGAGAACGAGTCGAAAGAGGCCACCTATCATATCCGCGAACGGCGCTACGGTGTCTTTGAGCGCTCGGTGATGCTCCCCACCGACGTCCAGACCGAAAAGGCCAAAGCCGATTTCGAGAATGGGATCCTGACCATCACGCTGCCCAAGGCGGAGGCGGTCAAACCCCGGGCGATCTCCGTCAAGGCCAAATAAAACCACTTTCTCCCACACGGCGGGGCTGTCCGAAGAGGACAGCCCCGCTTGGGTTAAGACAGCACTGCCGGCCGGAATACAATCCAAAGTATAATGGGGCATTCCATTCAGGAGAGATCGCATGTCAAAGAAAACCTCGCGCGCCAAGGCGGCTCCGGCCAGGAAGCCGGCCAACCCGACCCTGGTCAAACTGGCAAACATTTTCTCGGTTGTTGCCTTCGCACTCTTCCCCATCCTTGTGGGCGCCTACTTCCTGGCCATGGCGCTGGGCGGTTTCCTGTATAACAACCAGCAGCGCTTCAACCTGCCCCCCTTCGTCCGCTCGCTGTACGGCATCGACATGCCGGCCGCGGGCCGGGAGTTGATCGCAGGCGGCCTGCCGGAGGATGTGGCCGGCGCTTACAAGGCGTACGGCGATACGCAGTATGAACTGGATGCTCCCGTCATGCTGGTCGCCTACGGCGTCCAGCCGCAGTCCCTCAAGGTGGTGATGGACAAATTCCCGGCCGTGCGCGGCGCCTGGCGCGGCGGCAGCCAGACCCTGGCGTTCTCCGTGCCGGGTGCGGAAGTCCAGCCCGGCGCTGAGACCCGCACCGACGAATGGAAGGATTCGATGACGGGGCGCACCATCGACGTGTACCCCTGGGTGACGTACCAGGTCCGATTCGACGAATCGGCCCTGCACACCTACCTGGAGGCGGAAGCCTCCCTGGAAGTAACCTATGCCCAGCCGGTGAAGAAATCCAGGGACTGGACGCGCGAGGCGGTGGCGCTGACCCGCCCGCTGCGATTCTACGTGGTCTCGCCGGATGAACTGGAACAGATCCACAAGCAGATGCCGCGCCCGGACAACATCCGTCTGCCGCTGATGAACCCGCTCAACCCGGTCTTCTGGGGGCTGATCCTGGTCGGCAGCGGGGTCTGGATCCTGCGCAGCCTCAAACAAAGCCGCACCCAATGACCCGGCGGACGCTCCTGGCCGTACTGGCCCACCCGGATGACGAATCATTTGGCATGGGCGGGACCCTGGCCCTGTATGCCGGCCGCGGGGTGGATGTGCACCTGGTGTGCGCGACGCGCGGCGAAGCCGGCGCCGCGGATGCAGAGCACCTGCAGGGCTTTGCCTCGGTGGGGGAGATGCGGGCTGCCGAACTGCGCTGCGCGGCCGGGATCCTCGGCCTGAAGGGCGTGCACTTCCTGGGCTACCGCGATTCGGGCATGCCCGGCACAGCTGATAACGACCATCCCGAAGCGCAGATCCGCCACCCGGTCGAGGAGGTGGCCGGCAAGGTGGTGCACTACATCCGCACGCTCAAGCCGGACATGGTCCTGACCTTCGACCCGATCGGGGGCTACCGCCATCCCGACCATATCCACATCCAGCAGGCCACCGTGCTGGCCTTCGAAAAGGCGGGCGACGTCTCCTTCCACCCCGAGGCGGGCGAGCCGTATTCCCCGCGGGCGCTCTACTTCCATACCATGCCGCGCGCTTTTCTCAAAGTGGCGGTGCGCCTGCTGCGCCTGTTCGGCAAGGACCCCAGCCGGTTTGGCACGAACGGCGACATCGACCTGGCCTCGCTGGCCGAGGTGGAGTTCCCCACCCACGCCCGCATCGACATCCGTCCGGTGCTGGGGAAGAAGAATGCCGCCAGCGACTGCCATTCCAGCCAGGGCGGGGGACAGATGCGCCGCGGCATCAGCGGCCAGATCCTGCGCCTGTTCGGGGGCTACGAGACCTTTATGCGCGCCTATCCGCCTCCGCAGGCGGGGGAGCCG
>CAYLXB010000105.1:0-7846 GCA_964387495.1 uncultured Anaerolineaceae bacterium | reverse complement strand
TGGGTATCGGTCAGGGTCACGTGTCGAGCACTCCGGTGTCACGTGCTCCCATGTCACGCACCTGGGGCAGGGTTATTGCAGACCGGCGACCTTCAGGCCGTCTGCCAGGATGGCCTGCACTTTGTCGGGGTGCATGGTCTCGCAGTAGACGCGCATGATGGGCTCGGTGCCGGAGAAGCGGATCAGCATCCAGCCGCCGTCTTCGAGTTTGAACTGGAAGCCGTCCACGGTGACCAGGCCGGTGACCTTCAGGCCGCCGATGGTCTGGGGATTGGCGCTCAGGATGCGCTGCTCGCGTTCGGCCCGGCTGCCGCTGAAGGGCCGGTCGATGCGGTCGTAGTAGTATTCGCCGCCGAGTTTGGCGAAGAGCATCTGGAGCAGTTCGGTGGGCTTCTTGCCGGTGCGCACCATGAAATCGAGCATGTACAGCCCGGCCAGGATGCCATCGCGCTCGGGGACGTTGCCGCGGAAGGCGTAGCCGCCGCTTTCTTCGCCGCCGATGAGGGCGTTCGTCTCGGTCATCTTGGGGGCCACGTACTTGAAACCGACGCCGGTCTCATGCACCGGGACGCCGTACATCCGGCCGAGTTTGTTGAGCATGTTGGTGGTGGAGAGGGTCTTGACGATGTCGCCGCGCTCGCCGCGCACTTCGAGCAGGTAGTAAGCCAGCAGGGCGTAGACCCGCAGCTGGTTGATGAAGGCGCCCTGCTCGTCGCCGATGCCGCAGCGGTCGGCGTCGCCGTCGGTGATGAGCAGTATGTTGGCCTTGTGTTCACGGGTGGCTTTCAGGCCCACGTCGATGTTCGGCGGGATGGGCTCGGGGCGCTTCATCTCGGGGAACCAGGGGTTGCGCTCGTTGTGGATCTCGATGACCCTGGTCCTGCCGCCGGCCAGCAGGCGGGGGAAGTAACCGGCGCCGTTGCCCCACATACAGTCCACCAGCACGGTCAGCCCGGCATCCTTGATGGGCTGCAGGTCGATGAGTTTTTCGATGTGGGCGATGTAGGGCGCGGCGGCGTCGAACTTGAGCACCAGCCCCTGGGGGATGGCCTCTTCGAGGCGCTTGCGTTTGACATCCGCCATCGAATCGGGGATGAGGGCTTCGATGCGCTTCAGGCCGTCGGGGTCGATGGCGCCGCCGGTCTCGTTGCGCACCTTGAAGCCGTTATCGGTGGGGGGGTTGTGGCTGGCGGTGATGTTGACCGCCCCGCAGGCGCCCTTGTTCACCACGGCGAAAGCGATGACCGGGGTGGGCGTGGCTTCCTGGGTCAGGTGCACCTTGAAGCCGTTGCCCGCCAGCACCTCGGCCACGGCTGCGGCGAAGTGTTCAGAACTGAAGCGCTTGTCGTGCCCGACCACGATCCACTTGCCGGCGTTGCCTTTTTCGAGCATGTAGGCGGCATAACCCTGCGCCGCCCGGCGCACGTTGTCGAAGGTGTACTCCTCGGCGATCACGCCGCGCCAGCCATCCGTGCCAAAGGTGATTTTGAAAGCCATGGGTAACTCCTGTAGGTGAGGGTGACAGGGGGATTATAACAGTGAATGAGGCCGGGGAAGAAAAAAGCCTGCCGGGTTGGAGGGGGCAGGCTTTGGCTTCCTACAATGAAAATGGTTGTGAGGCCTTCAAAACTTCGTGCTCATAATCCTTGACCAGGGCCTGGTAGTCCAGAAAATTGACCCTGTTTTTTATAGCGTCAAAGGCTGTCCGGCTCAATTTTTGTTTATACTCGTTCAGCCGGTGCTCATCCGCCACGATGACCATCCGGGAATGAAAATCCTGCAGGTCTGCAAATTTGACCAACGAGTTATGAATCTCGGTGGAGTGTTCGACCTCGAAGAAACTGTGTGGCATTCTGCGTTCGTTGAACCAGATCACATCCACGCTTTCGCTTCTCTTGACCAAAACATCGTGGCTGAACATGGGGATTTCGGACAGGGAACGTATCTCGACCAGCGGCTTGTTGATAAACAGGCGGTTCTTGTCCTGGTTGGGCACGAAGGTCCCGTAGCCGCGCAGGTTCCCGATGGTCACCAGCAGCCCCTGGTAGTAGGTGTGGCTGTTTTGGATCGTTTCCTGCGATTCGTCTGCCTTTTCTGCTTCCACCAAACCCAGTTTTTTCTGGTAGGATCGCAAGGCCCACAGGCCCGGACGAATGCGAAAGATCTCCGGCCGCAACTGAACGATCCGGCGAATGGAGGCGAATGGCGTCTTGGTTTTCCACTCGCAGCCCTTGATCTTCATGGTTTCAACATAAAGGTCTGCCAGGGTTGCCTGGCCGCCCAACTGTTCCAGTGCTTGAATCACCGCTTCATGTTGTTTCATGCCAGCCTCTTGAAAAGTGATTGTGACGAGTCATCCTGGTAGTCGTCTGGAAGATCGATCATGTCAGGAG
Source organism: uncultured Anaerolineaceae bacterium (assembly GCA_964387495.1). Classification (GTDB taxonomy): domain Bacteria; phylum Chloroflexota; class Anaerolineae; order Anaerolineales; family Villigracilaceae; genus DSXF01. The sequence goes on along the minus strand of CAYLXB010000105.1, from coordinate 5,453 downwards.
AATTTGCAGGCAGCAATACCAGTCCCAATTCATCCACAATATGGATGCCGCGTTCCAGCCAGTTCGAACGACCTTCGGTTTTCAGGGTATAGACGGCCTGGCCAGTCCGCGTCGCTTGAACCAATAGCTGTGGAGCGAGTTCCAAGTCGAAGACTTTAAATGAAATATTGTTGTCGAAGGAAACGTTCATTTTCTCGGTTCCTCAGTGCTGCAATTATTATAGTCCAAGTTCTTGTGCAGAAAAAACTCCGGGATTTCCATATCCCGGAGTTCTGCATCATGCCTCTGCGGTGCCTTGCAGCCTGCGCTGGCGGGCGCTGCGCCAGCGCTTGCCGATCAGGCCGGCCAGGCTGGCCGGCGGGAGCAGGCCGCCCAGCCCCTGCAGGAGCTGGTTGAGCAGGCCGGGGATGACCACGGCCCGCCCGCGCAGGGCGGCGTTCACGGTCTGGGCGGCCACCTTGCCGATGTCCTGGGTGGTCAGCTGGCCCATCAATCCCTGGGCTTCGATGGCCCGGATGCAGGTTTCGGTGGTGGGCAGGCCGGCCGGGCAGAGCACGGTCACGGTCGCGCCGCGGCCCCGGATTTCGTCCCGCAGGGCCAGGGAGAAGTCGAGCAGGAAGCGCTTGGAGGCGGCGTAGGCGGCCTTGACCGGCATGGGATAGAAGGCGGCCAGGCTGGAGACGGTGATGATGCGGAAGGGCAGGCGCGGGTCGGTCCGTTCCAGGAGGGCGTGGGTCAGGTCGAGGGTGGCTTCGATGTTCAGGCGCACGATGGTGCGGATCTGCTCGCGGCGCTGGTCGAGGAAGAGGCCTTCGAAATCCAGCCCGGCGACGTTGATCAGGCCGCGGAAGCGCAGGCCGCGGGTGTGCAGTTCCTCCAGCAGGGCGGTGCGTTCGGCGGCCTCGGTCAGGTCGCAGGGGCGGGTTTGGACTTCGATGCTGTAGGTGTTCTGCAGGCCGCGGGCCAGGGTTTCCAGGCGGGCGGGGTCGAGGTCGGTCAGGAAGAGGTCCCAGCCGCGGCTGGCGCATTCGACCGCAAAGGCCTTGCCCAGGCCGCCGGCGGCTCCGCTGATGAAGTACATGCTTTTCATGGTCTGTCTCCTTCGATAGTGGTTTGCACCCGGGAAATCATCGTCACGCGCCGGGGAATATACCTCCGAATCCGCAATTTGTCAATCATTTGTTTGAAACGTATGTATAAAACAGTTGACAGAACCGGGGATTGCATGTATGATTCGAGGCAGGATGTTTGAGAAGGATTCTTTCCCGCCAAGGCGCAAAGGGCGCCAGGGAAACCCAAAAAAACTTTGCGTACCTGGCGGCTTTGCGAGAGCCATTTTCACGCCAGGGAAAAGCATACAAACCTTGACACGCGATCGACTTGATTGGAGCTTGAATGGAAGATTCTCTTGAAGGAAAAACTTATCTCATCACCGGGGCCACTTCGGGCATCGGGCTGGCGGTGGCCGAGGCGCTGGCCGGGCGGGGGGCGGGGGTGATCGGGGCGGGGCGTTCGGCGGAGCGCTGCCGGGCGGCGGAGGAACGCCTGCGGGGCCTGAACCCGGCGGGACGGACCGCTTACCTTACGGCCGACCTGTCGCTGCAGTCACAGGTGCGCGGGCTGGCGGAGCAGGTGCGCGCCCGGCTGGCGGAGTGGGGGGCGCCGGCGCTGGACGGCCTGCTCAACAACGCCGGCACCGTGCCCTTCTGGCAGACGCTGACCGCGGAGGGCTTCGACACCCAGTGGGCGGTCAACCACCTGGCGCCGTTCCTGCTGAGCGTGGAGCTGCTGCCGCGGCTGCGGGCGGCGCGCATGGGGCGCGTGGTGACCGTCAGTTCCGGCTCCCACTACGGCGGGCGTCTGGACTGGGAGGATATCCAGCTGCTGCGCCATTATTCGGCCCTGCGGGCCTACAACCGCACCAAGCTGTGCAACGTGCTCTTCACGGCCGAACTCGACCGGCGCCTGTCCGGTTCGAACGTGCGCGCCTTTGCCGCCGACCCGGGGCTGGTCAACACCGGGATCGGGCTGAAGAGCAATTCCTTCCTGGCGCGCTGGGCCTGGGATCTGCGCCGGCGCGGCGGTGCTCCGGCCAGCGAGGCGGCGCGCGGCGTGGCCTACCTGCTGACGGAGCCGTCCATCCAGACGGCGCGTGACCTCTACTGGAAGCACGGCCAGCCCAAAAAGCCCAGCCCGCGCGCCCTGGACGCACAGGCCGCCCGCCGGCTGTGGGAACTTTCGGCGCAGATGTGCGGCCTCGAACCGGAGGAGGTACTGCCATGAGCGGAAAAACCCCTGCACGCCAGCTCATCCTGGAGGCGGTGGTCACCTGCATCGAGAAGTACGGCATCGAAAAACTGACCACGCGCAAGATCGCCGAGGAGGCCGGGACGAACATCGCCTCCATTAATTACTATTTCCGCTCGAAGGACGACCTGCTGGCGGAGGCGATGCGTATGACCATCAATCACATGATGGAGGATGTCTTCGCGGCCATTGACAACCGCGGGCAGTCCTTCGAGGCGACGCTCAAGGAGGTCATCTTTTACCTGGTGGATGGAGCGGCGCGTTTCCCGGGGATTTCCACGGCCCACTTCTATGATGTCATCGTGGAGAAGCGCTACGATTCGCTCGGGGGGCAGGCGATGCGGCGCGTCTTCGAGGGCCTGGCGGCGCGGGCCGCAGAGGAATTCCCCCGCAAGGACCCGGATGAACTGCGTTTTGTGCTGGTGCAGATCTTTGCGGCGCTGCTGCTCAACATGCTCACGCCGGGCTTTTTCCCGGTCCCCGAAAAGTTCCAGCCGCTGGATGCCGAACACTGCCAGCGCGCGGCGGAGCAGTATGTGCGCCTGTTCTTTGCGGCGGTGTGAGGGCAGGGCCGGCTATACTTTCCCGATCCCCAGGCGCACCTGCAGGCCGCCGTTGAGCAGGCCCAGGGAGGTGTCCAGGGGGAGACGAGTCTGGCCCAGCAGGATGGGATCGCCGGACAGGATGCAGACTTGCCAGGCGGGGCACCTGGCGCGCAGGACGTCGCCGAAACGGGCGTACAGGCCGCGCAGGTCTTTACCAGCGCTGACGCGCCGGCCATAGGGGGGATTGGTCACGACCCAGCCCGGCCCCGCGGGCGGCTCGAGGGCCGAGACGGCCCGGCAGGTGAATTGGACGCAGTCCGCCACACCGGCCCGGGCGGCGTTCTCCTGTGCCATGCGGATGGCGCCCGCGTCCCGGTCGGAGGCCAGGATGGGGGGCAGGGGGCGTTCTGTTGTCTGCCGGTCGTTTTTGACCCTTTCCCACAGGTCCGCGTCGAAATCCGGCCAGTCCATGAAGGCGAAGCGGCGTCCCAGCCCCGGCGGGAGGCCGCGCGCCAGCAGGGCGGCTTCGATGGGAATGGTGCCCGAGCCGCAGAAGGGGTCGAGCAGGGGGGCGGCGCAATCCCAGCCGGAGGCCAGCAGCATGCCGGCGGCCAGGGTCTCGCGCAGGGGCGCTTTGGCCCCTGCCAGGCGGTAGCCGCGGCGGTGGAGCAGTTCGCCGGACGAGTCGGCGCTGACCGTGCAGCGGTCTTCTGCCAGCCGGACGAGGATCAACTGCGGCGGATTGCCGGACTCCTCTTCCGCCGGTTTGAGGCGCAGCGAGGCCCGGCCCAGGCGCGCCGCGATGGCGGCCAGGATGCGTTCGGCAACGGCCTCGGAGTGGTAGAGTTTGGATTTGCGGCAGGTGACGCGCAGGGCGAGCGGCTGCCCGGGCGCCAGGCAGCGTTCCCAGGGCAGGCGGGCGGCTTTCTGCTCCAGTTCGCCGAAGTCACGCGCCAGGAAGGGCATGCCCAGGCGGGCCAGGATGCGGCCGGCGGTGCGCAGGTGCAGGTTGGCGCGGTAAAGCGCCTCCCGCCCGCCGCGCAGGGTCACCCCGCCCGGTTCGGGCTGGAACGCGGCCGCTTCAGAAAAGAGGCGGGAGAGTTCCCGGGCGGTGAATGGCTCCAGCCCGGGTGCGCTCGCCACGAAGTAAGTGTCCAAATCTCAACCTTTTGATTGGTCTGCGCCCTGAGGAGGGATTCTCTCACGCCAAGGCGCAAAGGGCGCCAAGAAGAATATAAAAACCTTTGCGTTCCTGGCGTCTTTGCGGGAAACAAGGCGTGGCAATCTCATCGTTTCCGCCTGATATCCTTATGCTCCGTCACGATCTCCTTCTGGAGCTGTTTGCGGCGCGGATCTTTCTCGACGAAGAGTGAATGACCGCTGAAGGGGTCGGTCTCGGTGTAATACATCAGGCTGGAGTAGGTGGAGGGGGTGGGGGTGAAGATCTGCACCTGCTCAGGGTGGATCTTCAACTCCCGGCTGGCAAAGGCGCGCACGCGCTGCATCTCGGCCTCGCTGCAGCCGGGATGGGCGGCGATCAAGTAATAGGTCAGGAACTGCTTTTTGCCCGTTTCGCGGTTCAGGCGGTCGAAACGGCGCTTGAATTCGAGCAGGGAGTCACTGCCGGGTTTGCCCATCAACCCCAGGACGCGGTCATCCACGTGTTCGGGCGCGACCTTCATCTGGCCGGAGACGTGATGCGCCACGATCTCATGCAGATATTCCTCGCCGTGCTCCCGGTCGGCCAGGAGCAGGTCGTAGCGCAGGCCGGAGGCGACGAAGACCTTCTTTACGCCGGGGATGCGCCGCACCCTGCGCAGAAGTTCGGTTTGCGGGCGGTGATCCACACGCAGCACCGGGCAGACATCCGGATGGAGACAGCGCTTTTTCGTGCAGATGCCGTGGGCCAGTTTCTTGCTGCACTCATAGCCGTACATGTTGGCGGTTGGGCCGCCCAGGTCCTGGATGTAACCCTTGAAGTCCGGGTGGCGGGCCAGGGCCTCGGCCTCCGCCAGGATGGATTCGGGGCTGCGCCAGCGTACGGTGGTGCCCTCGTGGACGGAGATGGCGCAGAAGTTGCACTCGCCGTAACAGCCGCGGTGGGTGGTGATGGAGAAGCCGATGGTCTCCAGCGCCCTGACCTTGCCCTGGGCTTCATAGTATGGATGCTGGCGGCGCTCGAAATCCAGGGCGTAGATGGCATCCAGCTCGGCCTGGGTCTCGGCCAGGGCGGGCGGGTTCTGCACCAGGTACCGTTCGCCGTGCTGCTGGTAGAGGCCCCGGGCGGTGAGCGGGTCGTTATTGCGGTAGAAGGTGTGGAACATGAGCGTGAAGGCGCCCCTGTCCCGGGAGGCAAGTTCGAAGGGCGGCAGTTCCAGGTAGTCCGGCGGCGGTTCTTTGGCGATGTAGCACAGGCCGCGCACCTGGCGCGGGCCGCGCCCCTCCCGCAGGCAGTCGGCGAACTCCAGCACGGCCTTTTCGGCCATGCCGTAGAGCAGGTAATCGGCCTTGGCGTCGAAGAGCACGGAACGGCGGACGGCATCGTCCCAGAAGTCGTAATGGGCCACGCGGCGCAGGCTGGCCTCAATGCCCCCCAGAACG
>CAYLXB010000104.1:0-7899 GCA_964387495.1 uncultured Anaerolineaceae bacterium | reverse complement strand
GGAAGGGGCGGAGTGGGTCATCGATCCAAAGCAGCGGGTGGCGGTGGTCAAAGTAAAGGGCGGCCAGGGCAGTTTTCAGGTCTTCGACAAGAGTCGCGAAGCATATCTCCGCAAAGTATTCACCGAGCCGGCATCGGCCTTCAGGGGCGGCGGGACAAACCCGGACGGCAGCCATTTCGACGCCTTTGTAACCCATCCGGCCTGGACGCGGGAGGCCTTGGAGCTGATCGTGAGCGATAATCTGCGCGGGCAAACGCTGGGAGGCAGGCTGATCGTCAAGGAAAAACAAGGGAAACGGATCCCGTGAGCCAAGCAGCAAACGATAGGGCGATTGCATCCCAAGGGAGGCACGATGGGGTACGATGTATGGGGAGAAAAAGTGAGAAGTCGAGAAGGAAGATACGGAGTTCAGGATGCTAAAAGGTTTATTCCTGCCGGGATACGCGTGCACGACGCAAATCTGGCAGCCGGTGTATGAGAAGATCAAGGAAATCTGTGAAGCCGGGCTGGTCGACTGGCCAGCGGAGGTGACGCCGGGATTCGACGGCCTGGATGATTTTGCGGACTGGCTGTATGAGACTTATTGGCCAGAGGAATATGATTTCATCGCGGGGCACAGCCTGGGGGGACTGGTAGCGCTGCAACTGCTGGCTTCGAGCAGGGTGACCGTACCGAGGGTCATCCTGGTCGAGACGTTTCTCCTGCCGCCAGGGCCGTTCTTCCGCAACCTGGTGCTGCACGAGACGAATGCCACCCGGATAATTCCCGAAATGCTGGAGCGGGAAGGAGAGCATTATTCGGCACACCTGCGGGAGGCGATCCGTGAAGTGGACATGAGCGAGCAGGTGCTGAAGGCCGGGGGACGGCTGTATGCCCTGTACGGGGACCGGGGCTGCAGGAGGCCGGAGCGTGTGCAGGAAGAACTGCGGTGGCCGGAAGAGATGGCGGCCGGCGTGGAGGTAAGCGTGATCCCGGAAGCGTGCCATTTTCCCATGCTGGAAAATCCAGAGGCCGCGGCGCGGACTTTGCGAAGGGTGCTGAATGGGTGAGGGCCGGGAGGAAACAGCGGTACAATTCGTGTGAAGTAAACGTTTCCTGGATGGGTCATGGAGGAAGAATGACGCAAAAGGTGCGAATCCTGTGGGTGGTGCTGGCGGTGATGGCTGCGCTGGCGGGGAGTCAAAGCCTGGGGATGGCGGCCCAGGCACAAGCCGGAGACGAGACGGGCGTGCCCGCCGCGACGAAAAGCACGCTGTGGTTCTCGGGGTATGAGTGGTCCGTGCGTTTCGGCTCCGGGGGACCGGGTCCCAACCAGTGGAGCCAATCCAATGTGTGGGTGGACGAGAACGGTTATCTGCACCTGAAGATATCGAAAGTGGCAGGCGTCTGGTATTGCGCAGAACTGCAAACCCTCGAACGGCTGGGCTTCGGAACCTACCAGTTCCAGGTCCAGGGGAGGATTGACACGCTTGATCCGAACGTGGTGCTTGGCCTGTTCAATTACACTGTACCGGGTGTCGGTCCGGATGGCACGAACGAGATCGACATCGAGTTTTCCAGGTGGGGCGATCCGGACTATTCGAACGGTAGTTATACGGTCTGGCCCGCGCAAGCAGGCTACCAGCACAAGACCTATCCGTTCGATTTCTCGCTCGCGGGGAAGTTGTACAGCACCCACCGCTTCCAGTGGAGCAGCAAACAGATCAAATTCCAGAGCCTGTATGGCCGCAGGAACGACAACCGCAACCAGTTTGCTGGTTGGGTCTTCAGCCCGCAGCTCTATCTGAAACGCATCCCCCAGCACAGCCTGCCGCTGCACCTCAACCTGTGGCTGATGCTGGGCCGGGCGCCCATGAATGGGAAGGGGGTGGAGGTGATCATCAACAGTTTCAAATTCACGCCCGGAGGAGGGTGAGGAAAGAGGAACAAGTGTCCACAGGCGAAAACGCACAGATAAACTATGTAATCCAGCCGGCAACGCCAGAACGCTGGGCAGATCTGGAAATGCTCTTCGGCAGGCACCGCGCCACGAATACCTGCTGGTGCATGTTCTGGCGGTTGAAGCGAAGCGAGTTCAACCAGATGCAGTCGGAAGAAAAAAAGGCTGCGTTAAAAGAAATAGTCGGCAAAAATGAAGTTCCCGGCTTGCTGGCTTATGACGGCCAGCAGGTAGTCGGCTGGTGTTCGCTTGGCCCCCGGGAACAATACCGTGCCTTGGAGAATTCACGCCTCCTGAAGCGCATTGATGACCGGCCGGTCTGGTCGCTGGTCTGCTTTTATGTAGCCCGGCCCTATCGTGGCAAGGGGGTGATGCAGGCGCTGGTACGCAGGGCGGTGGCTTATGCAGAAAAAAACGGGGCCAGGATCATCGAAGGGTACCCGATAGATCTGCAATCGCCAAAACTGGCAGGGCAGAAGTTGACCGGCTACGGTGGGTACATGGGGATTGCATCTGTATTCAAGGCGGCCGGCTTTGTGGAGGTGGGGCGTGCATCGGAAACACAGGTGATTATGCGCTGCACGCTTCCAGAATCCACCTGAGGCGCTATCCGGAGGTCACGCTGAGCGAGATTCTGCCAGAAACGGTGTTTGGGTTCGACGATGCAGACCTGTTCGCCAACCGCAGCGGGAGGCTGACTGCCAAACAGCAGGCGCGCTTGGCACAGGCAGACCGAACCGGCAGGAAATTCCTGTTGGCGCTGGGGGTTTTCCTGCTGGGCATTGCCATCCTGCCGCCCCTGCTCGCCGGGATCCAAGTTCTCCGCTGTCTCCCGGCCGGTTGTCCCGGACCCAATATTCCTTCTTTCCGGAACTTCCTGCTGGTCATGACCCTGGTCTGGACGCCCGCCTGGGGGTATTTTGGGATGCGGCTGGTGCGCACATCATGGAAAGCAGGCAACGTCCCTGTATTGCAAAAGGTGGAAGGGCTAATCAACATTGTGAAAGTCGAAAGATATGACCAAAATACTCACATGCAGAGCCAGGAGTACGAACTACATGCAGGCGGGGAAGAGTTCGAGGTCGACTCACAAGCGGCGGATTGCATGCCCCAGGAGGAACGGTATGCAATCTACTATATTGAGGAGACCCATGAGATCATGTCAGTGGAGAGGCTGGTGAAAGAGGAATAGGAGTCAGCTTTTGAGCAGAAGTGCGTGTTGAGCAATGCCAAGCATGACGAAGACACACGAGGCCGACTGGTATTTCATCATCCCGGCAACGCTGATCTGGATGGTTGGATTGATCGTGATCGGCCTGGATTTTTCACAGCAACTGAAGACGGGTTATCATTTTACCCTGACCAATTTCACGGGTCTGATCTGCATGGTAACGGGAGTAAGCATCCGCCTGGCGGCCCGGAAAGCCCTGCATGGGCAATTCTCCTATGCCCTCAGGGTACTGGAAAAGCACGAGTTGGTAAAAGATGGCATTTACCAGCACATTCGCCATCCGGCCTATGCAGGCGATCTGCTGTTCCACTTTGGGCTGCCCCTGCTGTTTTCCAGTCTGGCGGGTTTGCTGGTGATGCTGCTGCTGATACCTTGTTTTATTTACCGGATGAGGCTCGAAGAGCGGATATTGAGCGAGAGGTTTGGGGAGACGTACCGGGAATATATGCGACATAGCAAGCGGTTGATCCCATTTATCTATTGATTCTCCAACAAAGAAAGAGCCTGCAACGGCCAGACAGAAAGGACGTATATCTTCCACAGATAAACTACTTGTAGCCTGACCACGCATGGGCTATAATGAGTTTGTTCATGTATCAACCAAGGAGAGATAATCATGGCCCGTATTTTTGATGTAATCGAATATCCGAATGAAATGACCGAGGAGATCGTACATCGCTTCCCGGAGACCGGCAGCGGCGATTTCCAGATCGGCTCGCAGGTGATCGTGCGCGAGGCCCAGAACGCGGTCTTCTTCCGCGACGGCCACGCCTTGGACAAATTCGGTCCCGGACGGCACACCATCGCCACCGCCAACATCCCTCTGGTAACCCAGGCGCTCCAGAACATCTTCACCAGCGGGAAGACCGTCTTCACCGCCGAGGTGTACTACGTCTCGATGCGGGAATTTGCCAACCGCAAGTGGGGCACGCCCCAGCCCATCATCGTGCGCAATCCCGGCATGGGTCTGGGTGTTGCATTGCTCCAGGGCTTTGGCACCTACTCCTTCCAGGTCTCGGACCCCCAGCAGTTCGTGACGCAGATTGTGGGCACCCAGGGTGCTTACCGTACCAACGAGATTGAGGAGCGCCTGCGCACCATGCTGCTCTCGAAGCTGCAGGACGTGCTCGGTGAAACCGGCGCCAAGCACAGCGTGCCGGAGATGATTGGGCTGACCGAGGAACTGGGCGCGGCGGTGCGGGCCAAGTCACAGGATGACTTCACGGCCATTGGCCTGACCCTCAAGTCCTTCTACATCGGCAATATGAAGCCCTCCGACAAGTCCGCCCAGGAACTGCGCGACATGGGCATGCTGGATATGGCTACCTACACGCAGCTTCAGGCCGCGGATGCCATGCGGGATGCGGCCCAGAACCCGAGCGGCGGTGCAGGGCTGACGGCCGGCATCGGCGCAGGCATGGGCATTGGCAACCTGATGCAGCAGGCCACCTCAGGCACCGCCCAGCAGGGGCAGACCCCGGCGGCGGGCGCAAAGCCGGCCGGCATCCCGGATGTAATGACGCCGGCGGAAGCGGCAGCCATCCTGAAAGTCTCGGAAGAGGATGTGGCGGCAGCCATCAGCGACGGTTCGCTGAAGGCCAAGAAACTCGGCAACGCCTACCGCATCAGCAAGGCCTCGCTCGAGGAGTTTCTCAAGGGATAATGCATTCTGGAAACAAGAAGTGAAAACGGAAAAGGAGTCCTGTAAAACGGACTCCTTTTGCTGCCAAGAGGAGGCACAAACGATGAGCAGGCATGCCTGGAGACATCTGCAGCAATTGCAGGAGGCGGGGCGGGACGGAATGAACAGGCTTTCAAACAGCCGGAGGGACAGCCTGAGCTCGTTCGGCGGCGAAGCAGCAATGGATATCGTATTCCTGGTAATCGGGGCTCTGATCTATATCCAATTTGACTTCCGGCCAATTGTTGCCATCACGCTTCCGGAGCTTCTGGCGACTTACCAACCGCTGTGGGCCATGGTGGGGCTGGCGCTGGCGGCTTTCGGGGGCATCCGGCTGGGGGCGGCTTTGATCGAGATGGGAGGCTGGATGATTGGGGGATGGGTGAAAAGGTTGTTGAAGAAAAATCAGTAAAAAGCAAGGAGAAAGCGATGAAAAAGTCCACTGCGATTGATAAACAGCCCTGGCAAAGCCGCACCATAACCAGGATCCTGGCTGTTGTAATCGTCTACGTGCCCCTTTATGTTTTTGCTCTCTGGTCCCAGTTGAGCCGGGAGACGATCACGCTCAAGGAATTATTTCTCTATCCCTTGCTTCTCGGAGGCGGCGCTGTTATTTTCATATTGCTCATCCACCGCTTCGTACTCGGGGAACCTGTCGCCAGCCTGAATCTCAAACCGGGCAAATGGCTGCCTGACATACTGGCTGGTATCCTTCTGGCAGTTCTCTTCCTCGGCCTGCTCGTTCTTCAGCAAGTCATCCAGTCAAGGTGGGTCCCCCGCACCCAGGGCCCGCCTCCGCAAGAACTCATCACCCTCTTCGGTGGCATTGCGAACAACCCATTGTTGCTCGCAATATGGCTCGGCCCTGTCGCCTGGCTGGGCGTGGCTGCGTTCGAAGAATTGTCGCGGGTGTTCATGCTGAACCATCTCTGGGCAGTCTGGCCCAAACCATTCATCCGCTGGCTAATTCTAATTCTATCGGCCTGCCTTTTCGGGCTGATCCATACCTATCAAGGTCCCGTAAGCGTGGTCGCCATCGCGATACAAGGCTTCCTTTACGGATGGTATTACCAGCGCTTTGGTCGTGTCTGGCCCATGATCATTGGCCACGCCTTGTATGACTCGTTCCAAATCATCCAAGTGGTGATAGCCTTCCGTGGCTTATGAGTCTTCCAGATTGGCCGCCCGCCTTCTCCGTTCTTGATCCGGCTATTCCAGTTCGGCTAGGATGTCGGGCACCATTTCGAGGATGTCCCCTGCCAGCACAGCAGCACTGCCGCCTTGGATATCCGCAGCCAGCAGGCCGGCCTGCGCATGGATCCAGGCTCCGGCTACAGCTGCCTCATAGGCATCCACTCCCTGGGCGCGCAGGCCCAAGATGAGTCCGGCCAGCACATCCCCGCTCCCTGCGCGGGCCAGCGCAGGCGTGGCAACTGGGATGGTGGTGGTGCGGCCATCCGGCCCGGCAACCACCGTGAAGGCGCCCTTCAAGACCAGCACCTGGCCCCACTGCGCGGCAAACCTGGCAGCAACCTCGCGCCGGTCTTTCTGGATCTGTTCGGTTTTCAGGCCGGAGAGGATGGACATCTCGCCGGGATGAGGGGTCAGCACGGTCTGGGCCGGCAGGCGCGCCTGCCAATCGGGGATGCGCGCCAGCAGTTTCAGCCCATCCGCATCGAAGACCAGCGGTGGGAGGGCAGCGTTCTTCTGCTCTGCTTTGCGTGCCTCTGCATGCACAAAGCCCATCTGCGCTGCACCCTTGCGGGAGGCGGGCTTGCCGTCCAGCAGGTGCTCGATGAATTTCTGGGTGGTTTCCTCCAGGCCGAATCCCGGCCCCACCAGCAGGGCGGTGGCGCGCTCCAGGTTCTTGAACAGCACAGCAGCAGCCGGTTCCGCAATCACACCCTGCTCATGCGGCAGCAGCAGCCAGGTGGCCTCGGGGAAATGTCCGGCCAGGACGGCATGCAGCGGCTCAGGCACGGCCAGTGTCACCAAGCCCGCGCCAACGCGGTAGGCAGCCTTCCCCGCCAGCAGCACCGCGCCGGTGTAATTGAGTGACCCGGCCGCCACCAGGGCGGTGCCAAACGTGCCCTTGTGGGCATCCGCAGGCCGGTCGGGCAGGGAAAGATAAACCCCATTGTCATCGGCTACATCCGCCCGCACCTGGAGCCAGGAGGGCAGGGACTCGGGCAGGCCGATGTCCACAACCTGGATTTCGCCGGCGTATTCGTAGGCCGGCAGGCGCAGCAGGCCCTGTTTGACGGCCGCCATACTGAGGGTCAGGTCGGCGGGAACACATTCGGCGGCCGCCTGCCCGCTGTCGCAGTCCACCCCCGAGGGGCAGTCCACCGCCACCACGAAAGGCGGCTCTTCGGCGGCAGCAACGGCAACCTGGGCCGCATCCAGGACTTGCGCCGCCTCACCCTTGAGCGGCAGGCGGGCTCCCGTGCCCAGCACACCGTCCAGCAGTACATCGGCAGTTTCCACGAAGGCGGTCAGGGTTTCGAATTCCGTGTCCTGCTCCGCAAGCACGATCTCGCCGCCCGCCTGCTTGAAGCGCTCCACCAGTGGGTCGCCCTGCGGCTTGCGGCCAACCAGGTAGGCACGGGCACGCCAGTCGTTGACGCACATCTGGGTCAGGGCCACCAGGGTATCGCCGCCGTTATTGCCCGGCCCCACTAGGCCAAGCACCTCCAGGTCTTCTTCCTCATCGACGAAGGGCAGGTCGAGCACAATATCGGCCAGGCCGCGCCCCGCATTCTCGAGCATTTGGGCATAGGAAAGCCCGGAGGCGTCTGCTTCTTTTTCGATAGCACGCATTTCGGCAACAGTAACCAGTTTCATCAGGTCACACTCCTCAATCGGTAAAGAGACGGTTTGACCGCCCGCTCAGGCAAGAGCAGAAGTAATTTTACCACCTGCTCTAAAACAAAAAGACGCTCCAGAACGAGCGTCTTTTGAATTGGTGCGCTGGGAGGGACTTGAACCCTCACGCCTCGCGGCACATGGCCCTCAACCATGCCTGTCTGCCAATTCCAGCACCAGCGC
>CAYLXB010000103.1:0-8162 GCA_964387495.1 uncultured Anaerolineaceae bacterium | reverse complement strand
CCTGTTTGCCGACAGCCTTGGTCTGCCGATTGCGGCGGGTAACAAGGAGCGCATCTCGGATACGGAAGTGCGCATCAGCGGGCTGGTTGGACAGCAGGTCAAGAATGCCAAACGCGCCATTGTCTATGATGATGAAATTGCCACCGGCGGCTCGGTACTCGAAGTCAGCCGCCTGCTGGTGGAGCAGGGCATCCAAACGATCTGGGTGGCCTGTACGCACGGCGTCTTTGTGCGCGATGGCCTCGAGCGGCTGGCAGCCGTTCCACAGATCGCGGAAATCATCACTACGGATACGGTCTACATCCCGCCAGAAAAGCGCCATCCGAAATTGACGCTGATCTCGGTGGCCCCTGTCTTTGGCGAGGCCATCCGGCGTAATTACTGCCGTGAGACCATCGGTGACCTGTTCATTTACGGCCCGGAGGGAGTGGATGGTTAGCCCGGCGCAGGCGTGCAGACAGACCTGATATCCACGGCTGGGAATCAAAGACGGCTTCTCACCCCGGGAAGCCGTCTTTTTGCTGCTTACTATTACTTCTTGATCAGGATTAAGATGCCGGCTGCAATGGCCAGCGCGCCGAGGATGTAATTCATGAAGGGGATATTGACACCCAGCGTGCTCAGACCGAACAGGATCAGGGTAATGGCCAGCAACAGAGCCGCATTCTTTGTCATGTGAAATTCTCCTTTGAGGGGGATGGATAATTTGCTTCCTTGGTTTACAACCCTGCGGCAACCCCCAGGTTACTGGGGGCGGTGGGAGCGATTGTGGCCGGAGGCGGCCGAGGCAGCAGGCCTTCATGGTACAATCGCGGCCATGACTCACGCCGAAATTATCGCCACCAAGCTTTCTGTCAAGGCCTCCCAGGTGGAGGCCGTCATTCGCCTCCTGGATGAAGGCAACACCGTCCCTTTCATTGCCCGGTATCGCAAGGAAATGACCGGTTCGCTGGATGATGAGCAGGTGCGCATCACCTCGGATGAACTGGTGCGCCTGCGCGCCATCGACGAGCGCCGCGCCACCATCCTGGCCTCCGTCGAGGAGCAGGGCAAGCTGACCGATGAACTGCGGCAGGCCATCGAAGCAGCCGGGACGATGACCGCCCTGGAAGACCTGTATGCGCCGTACAAGCCCAAGCGCCGCACACGCGCCATGATCGCCCGCGAGAAGGGGCTGGAGCCGCTGGCCCAGGTGATCCTGAAACAGCCGCGCGGCGACCGTTCTGCCGAAGAGATTGCAGCAGGTTACCTGAACGAGCAGGTCCCCACGGTCGAGGAAGCCCTGCAGGGGGCACGGGATATCGTGGCCGAGACCATCAGTGACAGCGCTGCCGTGCGCCAGCTGGTGCGCGAAAAGGCTCTCAAGTGGGCGATGCTGACCGCCGTCAAGGTCGAAGAGGCGGTGGATGAAAAGCGGGTCTATGAATCCTATTACGCTTTCCAGGGGCGGGTCGACCGGCTCCTGCCGCACCAGGTGCTGGCCGTCAACCGCGGCGAGAAGGAGGGCATCCTGCGGGTAAAGGTCGAGATCCCGGAGCGGGATTGGCGCACCGTCATCGACGACGAGTTCCCGGCCAACCTGCTCAGCCCGATGGCCGACCAGCTGGAAATGGCCATCCGGGACGCTGCCGAGCGCTTGCTGCTGCCGGCCATCGAGCGCGACGTGCGCCGGGAACTCTCGGAGAAGTCGGACGGGCATGCGATCCGGGTCTTTGCGGATAACCTGCGCGCCCTGCTGGGCCAGCCGCCGCTGGCGGGGCAGACTGTGCTGGGGCTGGACCCGGGCTTTCGCACCGGGTGCAAGGTGGCGGTGGTGGACCCGACCGGAAAACTGCTGGATACGGGCACGATCTACCCGCACGAGCCGCAGAAGAAATGGGCTGAGGCCTTGAAGACGCTCCAGGAAATGGTGGAGCGCCATCAGGTCACGCTGGTGACGATCGGGAATGGGACTGCCTCGCGTGAGACTGAGAAACTGGTGGCCGAACTGACCCGCTCTGCGCCGGCGACGAAGTACCTGATCGTCAACGAAGCCGGGGCATCTGTCTATTCGGCTTCCCCGCTGGCGCGGGCGGAACTGCCCGGCATGGATGTCTCCCTGCGCGGCGCGGTTTCGATCGCGCGGCGCGCCCAGGACCCGCTGGCTGAACTGGTCAAGATCGATCCCAAATCCATCGGGGTGGGGTTGTACCAGCATGACGTAGACCAGACCGCGCTGGCCGGGGCGCTGAACGGCGTGGTGGAGAGCGTGGTCAACGCGGTGGGGGTGGATGCCAACACCGCCAGCCCGGCCCTTTTGACGTACGTGGCGGGGGTGGGGCCGAAACTGGCCGAGAAGATCGTGGCCCACCGGGATGCCTTTGGGCCATTCCCCTGCCGGGCGGCGATCCGGCAGGTCTCCGGCATGGGGCCGAAGGCGTTCGAACAGGCGGCCGGTTTCCTGCGAGTGCGCGCGGGGGAGGAGCCGCTGGATGCCAGCGCGATCCACCCGGAGAGTTACCCCATCGCCCAGGCGGTCCTGCGGCTGGCAGGCCTGACGCCCGATGTGGCCCCCGCCGAACGCAAGCCGGCGCTGGAGGCCCTGCTGGCGAAGAAGCCGGTCGAGGCGCTGGCTGCCGAGCTGAACTGCGGCCTGCCGACCCTGAAGGATATCTTCGAACAGCTTGCCCGGCCGGGGCGCGACCCGCGTGCGGAGACGCCTGCCCCCATCCTGCGTTCGGATGTGCTCAAGGTCGAGGACCTGGTGACGGGGATGAGTTTGAAGGGCACGGTGCGCAACGTGGTGGACTTCGGCGCTTTCGTGGACATCGGGGTCAAGCAGGACGGCCTGCTGCACAAGTCGCACATCCCGCACGGAACCGTCCTGCGGGTTGGTGATATCATTGACGTGGAGATCCTGAAAATCGAGCCCGAACGCGGCCGGATCTCGCTCGGATGGCTGAAAGCGGGAGCGTAGTGCGCCGCCGGCTTGGCGGGTGCGCTTCTCCTGTGTGGCAGGACAGATCGAGACCTTCATGACAGACACCGAATTTCTCTCCCAGGCCGTGCTGGCCAGACTGCAGAATCTCTATGCCCTGAACGGCGAACAGGCGGGTTTTGTCGAACCCGGCTCACCGTTTGCCTCCTCGCTGAAGGAATTGCTGGAGCAGCCTGACGGGGAGCGCGAACTGGCCCCCGGCGAAATCCTCTTCCGGCAGAACGATCCATCGGATGGAATGTACTGGATCGAGAGCGGGGTCCTGGCAATCCTGCAGGGTGCGCTGGAGGAGCCCAAGCTGCTGGCCTTCCGGAGGGCGGGGCATATCGTGGGGGAGATTTCCCTGCTGGATAACCTGGATCGGACTGCCAGCGTGGCGGCGGTGATGCCGACCCGGCTCAAATGGCTGAGCAGGAAAAGCTTCGATGAACTGCTGGCGCGCATGCCGGGGGTCGGGGTGGATATCATGCGCCTGCTCAGTTCGCGCCTGCGGGAGGTACCGCCGCTGAATTCCGGCAGCGGGGTGTATGACCACCTGACGGGGGCACTCTCGCGCCAGTCGTTCGATGCGCGCCTGCCGCAGGAGATCGAACATGCCCGGCGGTACCAGTGCCCGTTTGCGCTGGTCTTCATCGACCTGGATCACTTCAAGGAGGTCAACGACCGCCATGGACATATCCGCGGTGACGAGGTGCTGGTCACGTTCGTCCAGCGTGTCCTGGGGGGGCTGCGTTCCAGTGACCTGCTGTTCCGGTATGGGGGGGATGAATTTGCCCTGATCCTGCCCGGTGCGGAAAAGGCAAATGCCGGCGACCTGGTTCAGCGGCTGCTGACGGCCTCCACGACGACGCCTTTCCCCGGCGAGCCGCCCCTGACGCTCTCCTTCAGCGCAGGGATCGCTTATTTTCCGGCGGACGGTTCGACGCCGGTGGAATTGTTGAACACCGCCGACCAGCGTACCTACCAGGCCAAATGGGGCGGGCGCGGCCGGATCGAGGGGGATACGCTGACGATCTGAAAACCCAAACGGTTGATTTTTGGGCCGGGAGTCAGTACAATAGGAGCAGTCATTCTCATGGAGACCAGGATATGAAATCACGCTGGGTCCAGCATAACGGCAAGCGCATCCTGATCGCGGATTTTTCCAATTACAGCACCGACACGATCGCACTGCGCATGGAATGCAATTCGGTGCGTGAGATGCTGCGCGAGGAGCTGCCGAATTCAGTGCGTACGCTGACATGTGTCGAAGGCACTTTCGGCAGCACGGAGAATATGCAGACCCTGGCTGCGCTGCTGCCGGATACGAACAAGTATGTTATAAAACGGGCGGTGGTGGGGGTCACGGGCTACCGCCGCTACCTGCTGGAGAAGTTCGAGAAACTGGTGGGCAAGGTCCAGTTCTCTGCGTTCGAAACGGTGGAGCAGGCCCTGGAATGGCTGGCCGCAGACTGACCTGCCGGATCTGCTCCTTTCCCATCCCCCTGGATACGCCGGCCGGGGGGATTTTTCTTGGTGGTACAATCGCAGCCTATGACTGCCCTTTCCAGACCGACCGAATTTTCGCTGCCACGCCGCTACCAGTCCGACCGGAGCGGTCCCGTGCGCTGGATCCTCTCGCATGCCGCCCGGCAGGGGTGGCTGATGCTGCTCCTGGTTGCGGGGGCAATCGGCAACGCGGCTTTTGCCGCGTATGTGCCTGTCCTGACCGGGGATGCCTTCAACGCGATGCTGGAAATGCCGCCGGATACGAGCGTGCTCCTGCCGCTGGCGCTGTTGATGGGGGGCTCGCAGATCCTGCGCGCCATCCTGCAGCTGGGGCGCAACTTCGGGGCGGAACTGATGGCCCAGCGGATCGAGCGCACGGTGCGCGACGAGCTGTACGTGTCCCTGCTCGGCAAGAGCATGACTTTCCACAGCCTGCAGCCGGTGGGCGATACCATGGCCCGCGCCACCAACGATGTGCGCGAGGTCAACTACATGTTCAGCCCGGGACTGAACCTGGTGGTTGGTTCGCTCGTCTTCCTGGCCGTGCCGATCTGGTTTGCGGGGCGCTACCACCCGGCGCTGCGCTGGACGCCGGTGATCTATACGGTGCTGTATTTCTTTGCCACGCGGCATTACCTGCGCCAACTGCAGCCGATCACCGACCAGGTGCGGGCCGCCTTTGGGAAGATGAACACGCACCTTTCCGAGGCGCTGGACGGGATCGAGACGATGAAGGGCGCCGCCCAGGAGGAGGCCGAGGTGGGGCGCTTCACGGAGAACGCCCGCCAGGTGCGGGAGGCCACCGTCCGGCAGGGGGACCTGGAGGCGCGCTTCCTGCCGCTGCTGCTGTTTGCCGCGGCGGTGGCGGCCGGCCTGCTGCATGCCATGCTGCTCCAGCGGCAGGGCCTGCTGAGCGTGGGGGATGTGGTGGCTTACTTCGGGCTGCTGTTGATGCTGGAGTTCCCGACGTGGACTTCGATCTTTGCCTATTCGCAGATGTCGCTGGGGCTGGCAGGGGCGCGCCGGATCCTCGACCTGATGAACCGCGAGACGCGGCTGGACCAGAACGAGGCCGGGTATGCGGAGAGGATGCGCGGCGAGATCGAGTTCCGGCAGGCGGGTTTTACCTACCCGGCCGGGCCGGGAGGCGCAGCGGACGAGCGGGGTTCCGCCCGCCAGCCGGAAGCGGCCCTGAGCGCCATCTCCTTCAAGGTCAAGCCCGGCCAGACCGTGGCCATCGTTGGGCAGACCGGCTCGGGCAAGACCTCGCTGGTGAAGCTGGTCAACCGGACGTATGACGCCAGCGCGGGGCAGGTGCTGGTGGACGGGGTGGATGTGCGCGCCTGGAACCTGGCGGCGCTGCGGCGGCAGATTTCCATCATCGAGCAGGATGTGTTCCTGTTCTCGCGGGCGGTGAACGAGAACATCGCCTTCGGGAAGCCGGGAGCGGGCCGGGAGGAGATCGAGGCAGCGGCGGAGGCGGCCCAGGCGGACGAGTTCATCCGGTCCTTCGAGGAGGGGTACCAGACCGTCATCGGGGAGCGGGGTGTGACGCTCTCGGGCGGGCAGCGCCAGCGGCTGGCCATTGCACGGGCCTTCCTGACCGACCCGCGGATCCTGGTGCTGGACGATTCGACCAGCGCCATCGACAGCGCGACCGAGGACCGCATCCAGCGGGCGATTGCAGCGGCGGCCAGAGGGCGCACCACGCTGATCATCACCCACCGCCTGTCGCAGATCCGCTGGGCAGACCTGATCATCGTCCTGCGCAAAGGCCGGATCGCGGCCATGGGCACGCACGAGGAATTGATGCAGACCTCGGAAGCGTACAGCCGGATCTTCAGGGAGTAAGGGAGCGGCATGGGTTTCTATTCCAGCCTCAACGCCGAAAAATACGACCGGCAGTACAGCGACCGCCAACTGGTGCGGCGCATCCTGGCGCACTTTGCGCCGCAGAAGGGGCGCATGTCGCTGGTGGTGCTGGTGACCATCCTGATGGCGGCGATCGGCGCGGCGCAGCCCATCCTGGTGAGCCGGGGGGTGGACCTGCTGGCAGGACAGCCCGGCGGCCGGGCGATCGGCCTGCTGACGGGGGCGGTTTTCCTGGCGGGGGCGGCCGCGTGGGGGCTGAACTGGGTGCGGCGCAGCCTGACCGTGCGGGCGGTGGGGGACGTGGTGCTCGACCTGCGGAGGGGGGCCTTCCGCGCGGCGGCGGGGCACGACCTGTCGTTCCACGACCAGCTCTCCTCGGGGCGGATCGTCTCGCGGATCAACTCGGATACCAACGACCTGGCGCAGCTGGTGGTGATCGTCAGCGACGTAGGCTCGCAGCTCTTCCAGGCGATCCTGCTGGGGGTGGTAATCCTGCGCACCGAGTGGCACCTGGCGTTGATCCTGTTCGCCTGCCTGCCGGTGGTGTTTGCCGCGGCGCTCGGTTTCCGGCGGATGGCGCGGCGGGTGACCAAGCACGGCATGATGGCGATGGCGGATGTCAACGCGGCGATCAAGGAGACCGTCTCGGGGATCGCGATCGCCAAGAATTTCCGCCAGGAGGAGAGCATCTTCGGGACCTTCGACGCGGCCAACCAGACTTCCTACCGGGTCAACGTGCGGCGCGGGCTGGTGCTGACGCTGGTCTGGCCGACGCTCAACGCGCTGAGCGGGATCTTCACCGCGTTGCTGGTCTACGCGGGCGGGATGAGCGCGGCGCAGGGCGGGGTGACGGCGGGGGCGTGGTACCTGTTCATCCTGAGCCTGGGGCGCTTTTTCGACCCGGTCATGAACCTTTCGGCGTTCTGGGCGAACATCCAGGCGGGGCTTTCGGCTTCGGAGCGGGTGTTTGCCCTGATGGACGCGGAGCCGAACGTGATCCAGACGGAGAGGCGGAACGTGCCGCGGCTGCGGGGCGAGATCCGCTTCGAGGGGCTGTCCTTCCGGTATGCGAACGACGAGCCGGTGCTGAGCGATTTCAGCCTGCAGATCCGGGCGGGGGAGAACCTGGCGGTGGTGGGGCACACGGGGGCGGGGAAGTCCTCGCTGGCCAGGCTGATCGCGCGCTACTACGAGTTCCAGGCGGGGCGCCTGCTGGTGGACGGGCTGGACATCCGCAGCCTGGACCTGCAGCAGTACCGCCGCCAGCTGGGGCTGGTTTCGCAGGTGCCTTTCCTGTTCTCCGGGACGGTGGCCGAGAACATCCGGTATGCGTGCCCGGAGGTGACGGAGGCGGAGATCCTGGCGATGGCGCGGCGGATCGGGGAGGGGGAGTGGCTGGAGACGCTGCCGGAGGGGCTGGAGACGCGGGTGGGGGAGCGCGGGGCGATGCTCTCGATGGGGCAGCGCCAGCTGGTGGCCCTGCTGCGGGTGCTCGTCCAGCGCCCGGCGATCTTCGTACTGGACGAGGCGACGGCGAGCATCGATCCTTTCACGGAGTGGCAGATCCAGCAGGCGCTCGGCCTGATCCTGGCGGGTTCGACGAGCATCCTGATCGCGCACCGGCTTTCGACGGTGAAGGCTGCGGACCGGATCATCGTGCTGGAGCAGGGCAGGATCCTCGAGCAGGGGACGCATGAGGGGCTGCTGGCGCAGGGGGGGCATTACGCGGGGCTGTATAACACGTATTTCAGGCACCAGTCGCTGGCGTACGTGGAGGAGGCGCGGGTGCTGGCGGGGGGAGGGGGGCTGAGAGTAATAAGTAAAA
>CAYLXB010000102.1:0-8315 GCA_964387495.1 uncultured Anaerolineaceae bacterium | reverse complement strand
TCATCCCGCGCGCCACCTGCAGGATCTCGTGAGCCGACTGGAGGGTGCCCTCGCCGACCTCGCCCAGCATCTGGGAAAGTTCGAGCAGCTGGGCATCGCCCTTGAGCAGGATGACGCGCGTCAGGGTGCGCCCGTCTTCGATGCGCTTCTGCACCTGCCAGTGCTGGTCGCCGAAGGCTGCCAGCTGCGGCAGGTGGGTCACGCAGAACACCTGGTGGCTGCGGGCCAGATGACAGAGGTTGTGCCCCACGGTCAGCCCCACCCGGCCGCCGATGCCCTGGTCGATCTCGTCGAAGATCAGGGTCGGCGTTTGGTCGGCGCGGGCCAGCACATCTTTCAAGGCCAGCATCAGGCGCGAGGTCTCGCCGCCCGAGGCGATGCGGGCCAGCGGCTTGAGGCCCTCGCCGGGGTTGGGCGCCACCAGGAATTCCACCCGGTCCAGGCCGCTGGCGTCGAAGCCCAGTTTTTGGCCGTCCGGCATGGGCACACCGTTCTCGTCCGGGCGGGGCTGGAAGTCCACCTTGAAGCGCGCCTCGGCCATCTTCAGGTCGTCCAGTTCGGTCTCGATGCCCTTGCCCATTTCGGCCGCGGCCGCCTTGCGTTTTTCGGTCAGCGTTCCGCCCTGCGCGGCGACCTTTGCCAGCAGGGCGCTCTCTTCAGCTTCCAGCACGGCCAGGCGTTCGCCGGCATGGGTGATGTTCTCCAGCTGTTTGCGGGCCTCGGCCCCGAAGGTGTTGACCGCCTCGATGCTGCCGCCGTATTTGCGCGTCAGGCCCCGGATCAGGTCCAGGCGCTCCTCGGCTTCCTCCAGCCGTTTGGGGTTGAACTCGATCTCCTCCAGGTAATCGCGCAGGGCGCGCACCAGGTCGGCCAGGTTTTCGCTCAAAGCGGCCGCCTGCTCCGCCAGGGAGGCCTGCCCCTGGTCGATGCGGCCCAGGCTGCCCAGGGCCTGCACGGCCTGCCCGAGCAGGTCGCCCCCCGAGGCCGACTCGGGGGTGCCCTCGTCCAGGGCGGTGATGGCCTGCTGGGCCAGTCCGGCCAGCGCCTCGGCGTTGGCCAGCCGGTCGCGCTCGCGCTTCAGTTCCTCGTCCTCGCCCGGCTTCAGGCGGGCGGCTTCGATCTCCTCCGCCTGGAAGGTCAGCATCTCGGTGCGCCGTTCGGCATCCGCCTGCGCCTGGCGCAGGTCGTGCAGTTCACGCCGCACGGCCAGCAGCTCCTGGTAGGTGGTGCGGTAGGCGGCCAGTTCCGCGTCCACGCCCGCGAAGCGGTCGAGCAGGCCCAGGTGGGCGCGCGTGTCCAGCAGGGAGAGGTGCTCGGACTGGCCGTGGATGTCCACCAGCAGCCCGCCCAGTTCCTTCAACAGGCTGACGTTGACCGTGCGCCCATTGACGCGGGCGATGCTGCGCCCCTCGCGGCGCACCTCGCGGCCCAGCGTCAGGTAATCGGGATCGTCCAGCAGGTCTTCCCGCTCCAGGACCGCATGCACCGGCTGACGGGCGCTGCCCTGGAGTTTGAAGACGCCTTCGACCACCGCCCGTTCGGCCTCGGCCCGCAGGACGGCGGCATCCGCCCGCCCGCCCACGAGCATTTCGACCGCGTCCAGGATGATGGATTTGCCGGCGCCGGTTTCACCGGTCAGGATGACCAGGCCCGCCCCCAGGTCCAGCTCGAGGCGGTCGATGATGGCAAAGTTTTCGATTCGCAGGTTGGTCAGCATAATTTATTACCGGGTGAGTTGGATGCCCGAAAGCCGGGCATAAACGATGGGCGTTGCCATGAGCAGGTAGATGCCCTGGAAGATCAAGCCAAAGACGTTGAAAGTGATCAGGGTGTAGATGAGGGTGGGCAGGGCACCCAGCACGACCCCCGCTGCGATGGTGATGAAAAGAGGCCGTGAGCGGTGCTTGCGGGTGATCCGCCGGATGGCCTCCGCCATGATCACGGCGGCAGTTGGCGCGCCGGCCGCGATGACGAACCAGGCGAAGATCCCGGCAATGCCGCTGATCAGCGTCACCAGCAGGCTGGACAGGAACGAGAGCACGGCTGCTGCAGCGAAGCCCAGCAGGTAGTCGTACCATTCGGCAGTGATGAAGATCTTCTGCTGGTCGCGCACGCACTCCTTGCAGCGGTAGCCGGTGGGGGTGCGCACGGCGCAGGCCGGGCAGATGTATTTCTCGCAGCGGTTGCAGCGCAGGCTGGTCTCGCGGCCGGGGTGGTTGGCGCAGTAGGTGGCTTGGCTCATCGGAATGCCCCTGTGGATGGATTTTGGTTCATGCGGGCGGTCAGGTTGCGGTAGAAATAACCGGCGTCGCCGAAGCGGACGAATTTGGCCGGGTACTCCCCGGCGCGCACATCCACCCGGTCGTCTTCGGCCAGGCCGATGGGGAACTGCCCGTCCACGCTCAGGACGGCTTCGCCCTCCTTGAGCACCATCCTGGCGCACGACCCTTCCGAAAGGACGACCGCCCGGTCGACGGAAAGGTGCGGCGCGATCGGCACCAGGAGGATGTTGCGGGCTTCCGGCGGCAGGATCGGCCCGCCGGCGGCCAGGGCATAGGCCGTGGAGCCGGTGGGGGTGGCTGCGATCAGGCCGTCGGCCACATAGGTGGTCACCAGGTGTCCGTCGAGCACGGCCGCCACGCGCACCGGGCGCAGGTGCTGGCCGCGTGCCACCACCGCGTCGTTGAGGGCGTGCCAGACGCCGTGGCTTTCGCCCGAGCGGATGTGTTCCACGCGCAGCATCATGCGTTTTTCCATCCAGGACTGGCCCTGCAGCAGCTGTTCCAGCGCGGCATGCCACTCGTCTCGCTGGACCTGGATGAGGAAGCCGAAGCGTCCCAGGTTCACGCCCAGGATGGGGACGCCGTGCGGCGCGCACAGGTGCCCGGCTCTCAGCATGGTGCCATCCCCGCCGGCCGTGATCATCAGGTCGAACTCGCCCTCCCGGACGCGCCGCCGCAGGGCTTCATCGTTGAGCGTGCCGAGGGGTGCTTCCAGGCCTCTCTCTTTCAGGAAAGCGGCGATGGCTTCCGCCTCGGCCCGGGCCTCGGGCATCCTGGGGTGGGTGGTTATTACGGGGTGTTGGGGGATGAATGTGTCCGTCATCAGCGTCTATTATAAAGGGGAATGCCAGCCGCGCGCAGGTCGTGTTTTATAAAACCGCTGTCACATCCTTGCGCGCGGAACGTTTACGCCAGCCTCTCATCGCATGTGCCGCGGTACCCGCAGCGGGCGCAGCGCCGGGACTCCTCATGGGAGCGCGGTACCTGCGGGCGGGTTTCGTCGCGGCGCAGATCGGCGAGCACATCCAGCAGGGAGTTTTCCAGTTCGCGGCTGTAATCCACGGCAAAGTCACGGTCGCTGTAGTGGATGATGGCATACGGCGGGCGGGTGTTCAGGGTCCGTTCGACCAGCAGGCAGTAAGCCGCGGCCTGGAAGATGTGCGAGTCGTAGGGCGCCGCGGGGGCGCGCCCGCTCTTCACTTCCACCGGGATGATGCGCCCGTTCTGCGCCACCAGGTAATCGGGCCTGCCCGTCAGGCCCAGTTCGGGGTCGTAGAGTGGTTTTTCGACCCGCGGCCCCCAGGCGCGGGTGTCGGTGTAGATGATGCGCCCGCCCGGCAGGCCGGCCTGTTTGCGCTGGCGCGCCGACTGCCAGAAGAGCAGCAGGGCGATCAGCAGCAGGCCGAGGGCGATGTAAAGGGTGTTCATTGGTTCAACCTACCCGAAGAGGCGCAGGGTGCAGTAAGCCACGCCAGTGACCAGCGCAGCCAGCAGGCAGAGCAGGGCCAGGGTACGCAGCAGCCCGGCCAGGAGCACCTGGCGCCCGTGCCGGCGGTGGAGTTCATTCCCCGCGGCCAGTTCGGCCAGGTTGGCCGGCTCCACCCCCTGCCGGCGGTACCACCAGGCCCGGCGGCAATATAAATAGGAACCGATCTCGGAAGCGCGGATGGGTTTCATGGTATGCTCTCTGGTAGCACATTTATTCTAACCGATTTTTGGGGATTCCTGGCGGGTAATTGCGGCCGGTTTCCTCTTGACTCGTACCCTACCGGAGGGTCTATACTATGCACACTGACGGCCGTCAGACCAATGTAAAGGCAGACTTATGATCAAGATCGGCGATTTCTCGAAACTGGCACACGTCTCCATCAAGACCCTGCATCACTACGATGAACTGGGATTGCTCAAGCCGGTCCACGTGGACCGCTTCAGCGGCTACCGCTACTACGAGATCGGGCAGTTGTCCCGTCTCAACCGCATCCTGGCCTTCAAAGACCTGGGGCTGTCGCTCGAGCAGGTGACCGAACTGCTGCGGGTGGACCTTTCCACCGCCGAGATGCGCGGCATGCTGCGCCTGAAGCAGATGGAACTGGCCGCGCGGTTGGATGAAGAACAGTCCCGCCTGCGGCGGGTCGAACAGCGCCTGCGCCAGATCGAAGTGGACGGCTGCCCGCCGCACTGCGAGGTGGCGGTCAAGGATGTCCCGGCGCAGACCGTGCTGGTGGCCAACGTGGTGGCGGCGAGCGAGGAGGTCGTCTGGCCTGCCCGCCAGAGCCTGCAGGCCCTGCTCCAGAACCAGATGCAGGCTGCCCGGCTCAAACCGGTCACCCCCTGGTTTGCCCTGCTGGACGACCTGCCTTATAAAGAAACGGACCTGGAACTGTCCCTGGCCGTGGGTGTCGACCTGCGTCCCGGACAGCGCGCCGGCGACTGGCAAGGCTCCCCGGTCAGCCTGCAGGAACTGGCTGCCGTGCCCGCCATGGCCAGCGTGATCCATGCCGCCGACTACGCCACCCTGCCGCAGTCCTATGCTTCGCTGGTCGCCTGGATGCAGAACAGTGGTTACCAGAGCGCCGGATCGTATCGTGAGATCTACCTGCCTGAGAACGGGGTCGGCGCAGACCCTCTCTCGCTGCCGCAGGCTGGCATCGTCGAGGTGCAGTGTCCCGTCGAGAAAGCCAGCATCCCGCTTTCGCTCTACCCAAATAAAAAGGAAGAAGCCATGCAACCCAAGATTGTCAATCGTCCCGCCTTCAAGGTGATCGGCCTTTCGTATGTCGGCAAGAATGAAAATGGTGAGATCAGCCAGATGTGGAACCGTTTCAACCAGACCTGCCAGGGCATCAAAAGCATCAACAACAAGGAAGCCTTCGGCCTGTGCTTCAGTACGGTCGAGGGCCCTGCCCGGCCCGGCGAGTTCGAATATGTGGCCGGTTTCGAAGTGGCCGACGACAAGGAGACCCCTGCCGGCATGGTCTACCGCCAGGTGCCGGCTTACAAGTATGTCGTCTTCACCCATCACGGCAAACTGAACACGCTCGGCGAGACCTACCAGTATATCTACAACACGGGCCTGGCGCAGGCCGGGCTGGCCGTCCACCCCGACAAGTTCGATATGGAAGTCTATGATGAAGACTTCCTGTTCGGCTCGGATGACTCAAAGTTATATATCTACGTTGCAATCCAATAGGATTAGCCTCCCTGTGCGTCCCCCTTCCCTTGCCCCGGCAGAACCCCTGCCGGGGCAGCGCGTTGGTGGGAAATGTTTCCCAGCCGGACTGGGACAGCCTTCCTTGAGAAAAACCTGCCGGCGCAGGATAATGGGTGTGGATATGACGAAGGAGGCTCACATGGAACACGACGAAACTTTCTCGGTCAGGTTCTGGGGGGTGCGCGGCAGTCACCCCGCGCCCGGCCCTGCCACCGTCCGCTACGGCGGAAACACCGCCTGCGTGGAGGTCCAGGCCGGCGGGCAGACGCTCATCCTGGATGCGGGCACCGGGCTGATCCCGCTGGGCCATGACCTGGCCGGGCGTGCCCGCCGCGCCGCCCGCCCGCTGGAGGTCACCCTGCTGCTCAGCCACCTGCATCACGACCACACCCAGGGTTTTCCCTTCTTCGCACCGGCCTACCTTCCCACCGCCCGGCTGCACGTCTTTGGGCCGGGAGCTTCACCAGAGGCGCTGGAAAAATTGCTCGAGAACAACCAGAATCCGCCCGCTTTCCCGGTCAGCCTGCGGGACATGGCGGCCTGCAAGGACATCCGTTCGCTGACGGAGGCCGAGAGCATTGTGCTCGACTCGCAGGGCATCCGCCTGGAGCCCGCCTCTGCCAGCCTGCCGGAGGAGGCTGTGCAGGTGCGCATCCACCGCTCTTATGCCCATCCCGGCGGGGTCTACGCCTACCGGGTGGAGTGGCGCGGATTGTCGCTGGTGTATGCGACCGACACCGAAGGCTACGTCGGGAACGACCGGCGGCTGGCCCATTTTGCACGCCGCACCAGCCTGCTGATCCACGACGCCCAGTACAGCGAGGAGCACTACCGCGGCCAGGTGCCCGGCCTGCCCGCCACACAGGGCTATGGCCATTCGACCGCCGCCATGGCCTGCGAACTGGCCGCTGCGGCGGAGGCGGGGGGGCTGGTGCTTTTTCACCACGATCCCGGTTATGACGATGCCGCGGTGGCGGCCAACGAGGCCGCGGCGCGGGCACTCTTCCCGGCCACCGTTGCCGCCTACGAAGGGCTGGAGATCACGCTCGGGCAGGGGCCGCGCCCGGTCGTGCCGCGCCGGCTGGAACTGCGCCTGGACGCACAAGTGGCGCAAGGAGGGTAAAATATGCTCAAGATGGCTGATATCCGCCTCGATGACACGCAGAGCCTGCTGCCCTTGATCCCGCTCTTCCAGGGCCTTGATCCGTCCCAACTGGCCTGGGTGGGAGCGCGTGTCCACCGCCGGACCTACCCGGCCGGGACGAACGTGATTCTTGCCGAACAACCCGGCGAAGTGGTATATGTGATCCTGGCCGGCACGGTCAAGGTTCATATCGAGCAGCTCAACGGGCGGGATGTGATCCTCTCCATCCTGGGGCGGGGTGATACCCTGGGAGAGATGAGCCTGATCGACAGCGCCGGCCGTTCGGCCAGTGTGGTCACCCTGGAAGATTCGCTCATGCTGTGGATGGACAGTGAAACCTTCCAATATATGCTGGACCACTTTCCGCCGGTGGCGCGCAACCTGGTGCGCATCCTTTCAGCCCGGGTGCGCCTATCCGACCAGTTGATCCAGGCCCTGGCCACGCTGGATGTGTCCGGCCGGGTGGCGCGCCAGTTGCTGGCCTTTGCCGAGAAATACGGCCAGGCCGCGGCCGGCGGCGACGTGCTCATCCCGATCCGGCTCTCGCAGGGTGACATCGCCGACCTGGTGGGCGCCTCACGCAAGCGCGTCAACCAGTCCATGGTGCTCTTCCGTGAGCAGGGGCTGATTTCAATCGAACCCAACGGCCGCATTACCGTCCATAACCGGCCCGGCCTGGCCCAATTTTGCCGTTAAGCGCTCCATTGGTTGACGATTTTGCCAAGTTTATGGTATCATCCACCCGCTTAAACCAGCCCGTGTGCTGGATTTCCGTTTTTGAAATGAGGAGAGATCTATAAGCGCCAACGATTTTCGAGTCAATGAATTCATCCGGGTTCCAGAAGTCCGTTTGATCGGACCGACGGGCGAGAATGTCGGGGTGGTTGATATCCGGCAAGCCCTGCGTATTGCCCGCGAAGCCGAACTGGACCTGGTGGAAGTTGCTCCAAACTCCCAGCCGCCCGTCTGCCGGGTGATGGACTTCGGCAAGTTCCTTTACGAGCGCGAGAAGAAGGAACGGGAAGCCCGCAAGGCGCAGACCAAGATCGAGATCAAAGAGATTCGCCTGCGGCCGAAGACCAATGAACACCACCGCGGCTTCAAAGTAGGCGATGCGCGCCGCTGGCTGGAGCACGGGATGAAAGTCCGGGTAACGATCCGCTTCCGCGGGCGTGAGATGGACTACCCCGAAATTGCGCTCGAAGATCTGCGCGAGATTGCCGAAAGCCTGGCGGATATCAGCACCATCGAACAGCCCCCGGCAATCGAAGGACGCACCATGCTGGTCGTCCTGGCGCCCTCCAAAAGCGGTATACCAAAGAAGAAAGAAAAAGCTGACAGGCCCGAAGCCGCTTCCGAAGAAGCAGTGGAAGCACAGGCCTGATCTGGCCTGCAAGAATGTCAAACTCCGCGGGAGCTTGACCCGGCCCGCGGTATTTTTGTGCGAAAGGAGTAGTACACCGTGCCTCGCAAGCAGAAAGCCGGCAAATTCAAGTTGAAGACCCACAAGGCAACCTCCAAGCGGTTCCGCCTGACCGGGTCTGGCAAACTGGTGCGCACCAAAGGCGGAAAGTCCCACCTGCGCCGCCGCACCTCTGACCGCACCACGGCGCTCTTCACCGAGATGATCCCTGTCAAAGGACGCAGTATCATCAAGCGTGTCCGGCGCCTGGCTCCC
>CAYLXB010000101.1:0-9119 GCA_964387495.1 uncultured Anaerolineaceae bacterium | reverse complement strand
GAAGTAGCCGAAATGTACTATGAACATATCCGAAAAGTATTTTTATATCATGCTGAGATTCATTTATACCCCAAAGTAGTAGTTGATCAGGAAAGCCATTGTTCGGACCTGTGTGAAGGTTCGTTGGCCCCAGACTGAATATACTAGAAAATTATCATAAATATTGACAAATCTCCGTCTCTTTGCTATAATGCCGCCGAACTTTCGACGACGGACCACAGACGGCCAGATATGGAATATGACCACTGGTCTGTCGTCCATCGTCCTCCGAAGGAGCAACCATCCATGTCCCAACTGGAAATCAAGAACCTGCATGTCAGCATTGCAGATAAGGAAATTCTCAAAGGCCTGTCTCTCACGGTAAACAAGGGGGAGGTGCATGCCATCATGGGGCCGAACGGAACCGGCAAGTCCACCCTGGCCTATACCCTGATGGGCCACCCAAATTACGAAGTGACCGAGGGCGAGGTGCTCTTTAAAGGTCAAAACATCCTCGACCTGGAACCGGACGAACGCTCGCGGCTGGGCATCTTCCTGGCCTTTCAGTACCCGGTGGCCATCCCCGGCGTGACCGTGGCCAACTTCCTGCGCTCGGCCTTGAACGCCCGCCGCCGCGCTGCCAACCCTGCCGACAAGGGCATCCCCATCCCCGAGTTCCGCAAACTGCTCAAAGAGCATATGAATATGCTCAAGATGGACCACACCTTCGCCGGACGCTACCTGAACGACGGTTTCTCCGGCGGCGAGAAGAAGCGCGCCGAGATCCTGCAGATGGCCGCCCTCAGGCCGGAGATCGCCATCCTCGACGAGACCGATTCGGGCCTGGATATCGACGCCCTGCGCATCGTCTCGGAGGGGGTCAACGCCCTGAGCGGTCCGGAACTGGGCGTGCTGGTCATCACCCACTACCAGCGCCTGCTGAACTACATCAAGCCGCAGTTCGTGCATGTCATGATGGGTGGACGGATCGTCGAATCCGGCGGCCCCGAGCTGGCCCTCAGCCTCGAGGAACGCGGCTACGACTGGATCCGCGAGCGGATCGAAGCCGAGGCCTGAGTCCTGCCCGTTGGGCGGCGGCATAATCCGGCTGCGCCTGAACGAGGACGGATTCGCCTCTCCATTGGAAACCATCCCCATAAATCACTATGGTGAATGACCATGACTGATGACGCCAAAATCCTGGAAGAGATCGGTGAGTATAAATACGGCTTCCACGACCGCGATGACAACTATGTCTTCAAGTCCCGCAAGGGGCTGGACCGCGAGATCGTGGAGCAGATTTCACACATGAAGGGCGAGCCGCAGTGGATGCTCGATTTCCGCCTCAAGGCCCTCGACCACTTCATGAAGCGCCCCATGCCCAACTGGGGGCCGGATATTTCCGGCCTGCACCTGGACGATATTTACTATTACGTCAAGCCGACCGAGAAGCAGGAAAAATCCTGGGACGACGTGCCGGACGATATCAAGAATACCTTCGACCGCCTGGGCGTGCCTGAGGCCGAGCGCAAGTTCCTGGCCGGGCTGGGTGCGCAGTACGAGTCCGAGATGGTCTATCACTCCATCCTGGAGCACCTTGAGAAGCAGGGTGTCATTTTCCTTTCGATCGAAGACGGCCTGCGCAAACACCCCGACCTGTTCCGTGAATACTTCGGCACGGTCATCCCCATTGAGGACAACAAGTTTGCCGCCCTGAACAGCGCCGTCTGGTCGGGCGGGTCATTCGTTTACGTCCCGCCGGGCGTCAAAGTGGACCTGCCCCTGCAGGCCTACTTCCGCCTGAACACGGCCAATGTCGGCCAGTTCGAGCGCTCGCTTATCATTGTGGACGAGGGTGCGCAAGTGCATTATGTCGAGGGGTGCACGGCACCTCAATACACCACCGACTCCTTCCACTCCGGTGTGATCGAGATCATCGTCAAGAAGGGCGCCCGCTCGCGCTACTCCACCATCCAGAACTGGAGCCACAACGTCTACAACCTGGTCACCCAGCGCGCCAAGGTCTTTGCGGATGGTACGCATGAGTGGGTGGATGCCAATATGGGTTCCAAGGTGACCATGAAGTATCCCTCCTGTTACCTGATGGAACCCGGCGCACATGGCGAGATGCTCTCCATGGCCTTCGCCGGGGCCGGGCAGGTGCAGGATGCCGGTTCGAAAATGGTACATTTTGCGCCCAATACCACCAGCAAGATCATCTCCAAGTCCATCAGCAAGAACGGCGGGCGCGCTTCCTACCGCGGCCTGCTCAAGGTTTACAAGGGCGCCAAAGGCGTCAGATCCAATGTGGTCTGCGACGCGCTCCTGCTCGATCCCAAGAGCCGTTCCGATACATACCCTTACATCGAGATCGACGAGGACGAGGTCAGCATCGGGCACGAGGCCTCCGTCTCCAAGGTGGGGGAGGAGCAGTTGTTCTACCTGATGTCGCGCGGCCTCTCGGAAGAAGAAGCCACTACCATGGTCGTTTCCGGTTTCATCGAACCGCTGGTCAAGGAACTGCCGATGGAATATGCTGTTGAAATGAACCGCCTGATCCAGCTGCAGATGGAAGGTTCGATAGGATAATGTCATTGCGAGACCCCGCAGGGGTCGAAGCAATCTCCTCATAGCGTGGGATGTTGCTTCGGCGGGATAATACTCAAGAGTGAATCATGGAAGAAAAAACCAAAGTCGTCCTCACCCGCCCCCGGCGGCCCGAACCCGCCACCAGGGAATTTGCTTTCAGCGCGGACATGATCCCCACTGGTGCTCTGGAGGCTTACCGCCGCCGTGCCTGGGATACCTATGCCCGCCTGCCCATTCCCACACCAGCTGAAGAAGCCTGGCGGCGCACCGACCTGCGTTCCCTGCCAGCCGATTCCTTCCGCCTGCCTGTTGAAGGCGCTTACCAGGGCTTGCCTGACGCACCGAAGGAACTGCTCCGTCCGCTGGCGGCAGAGGCACACGGCGGCCAGGTCGTCCTGCTGCCCGGCGGTTCCCGCACCAAGCTCGATCCTGTTTTGGTTCAGCAGGGAGTGGTCTTCACCGACCTGCGAACGGCCGAACGTGAACACCCCGACCTGGTGGCTCGCCTGGCAGGAGAGATCGTCCGCCCGGAGGAAGGCAAGTTTGCCGCCCTGGCCGCGGCTTTTGCCCAGAACGGTGTTTTTCTGTATGTGCCCGCGGGTGTGACCGCGGAACAGCCCCTGCACAGCGTCCTGTGGGGACCCGGGGCCGGCCTGGGGCATACCTCGCACCTGATCGTCTGGCTGGAGCCGGGCGCTTCGGTAACTTATGTCCACGAGGCCGCCTCGCCGGATGAGGCCGGCCATGCCTTGCATGCCGGGCTGGTGGAGATTCACGTTGGCGAAGATGCCAGCCTGCGCTTCGTCGAACTGCAGTCCTGGGGCCGGCACGTCTGGAATTTCAGCCATGAGCGCGCCCGCGTGGAACGGGGCGGCAGCCTGGACTGGATCTTCGGCGCGGTCGGTTCGCACCTGACCAAGAATTTCTCCGAACTCGACCTGGTTGGTGAAGGCGCATCCGGACGCATGTCGGGCTTCTATTTCACCGAGGGCGTTCAGCACCTCGACCACGATACCCAGCAGAACCACCTGGCACCACATACCACCAGCGACCTGCTCTTCAAAGGCGCCCTGCGGGATAAGAGCCGTTCGGTGTGGCAGGGCATGATCTATGTGGCGCCCGGCGCACAGAAAACGGATGGCTACCAGGCCAACCGCAACCTGGTCCTGAGCGACAAGGCGCGAGCCGATTCCATCCCCGGCTTGGAGATCTGCGCCGACGATGTGCGCTGTACACACGGCGCAACTGTCGGTAAAATTGAAGCCGAACCGCTCTTCTATCTGTGTTCGCGCGGCATTCCTCCGAAGGAGGCCGAGCGCCTGGTGGTGGAGGGCTTTTTCGACCCCATCATGCAGCGCATTCCCTTTGAGGGTGTGCGTACACGTTTTCAGCAGGCCATCCATGAAAAGATGGTTGGGGTCTGAAAAATTGAACTGGAATTAATTGCATCCGCAATTGTAATTTTCGGGAGGGATCCCCTGGAGGTTTGGTGAATGGCAGTTGAACAAAAATTTAGCTACATGCGCAACCCTGCGCCGGAATACGAGTTCGAAGTTGGCGACAAGGTGGAAGTTTTCTGCGACCACGAAAGAGGCAGTGACCGTGTGCGCGGCTGGGTCAAAGGCATTGTTGTGCAGGTGGATTCCAAGATGGTCGCCGTCCAATTCCGCTCCAACGTCTTCCTGACCGATGGCTGGATGGTGCCTGACCGCATCTTGTGGTATCCGTCCAACTCCGAACACCTGCGCCCGGGGGGCGCAGGCAAAAAGGCCAGCGCTCAGGAAATTCCGGATTATTGATCCCGCTTATGAGCCTCGACGTCACCCGTATTCGCAGTGATTTCCCTGTCCTCCAGCGCGAAGTCCATTCTGGCGTGCCGCTGGTCTATCTGGATTCGACTGCCACAGCCCAGAAGCCGCTGGCGGTACTCCAGGCCATGGACGATTATTACTGCCGCTCCAATGCCAACATCCACCGCGGCGTGCATACCCTGGCGGAAGAGGCTACTGCCCTGTATGAGGGTGCCCGCGAGAAGATTGCCGCCTTTATCAACGCCTCGCCGGCCAGCCAGGTCATCTATACCCGCAACACAACCGAGTCCATTAACCTGGTGGCCTACACCTGGGCACGCACCAACTTGAAGCCGGGCGATATTGTCATCCTGACCGAGATGGAGCACCATTCCAATCTTGTTCCCTGGCATATCCTGGCGGCGGAACGCGGGGTGACTCTCGAATTCATCCCTGTGACGGATGAGGGCCGGCTCGACCTGGATGCCTACCGGGCGCTTCTTTCCCGAGGCCCGAAACTGGTTGGCTTTACCCACATGTCCAACGTGCTGGGCACAGTCAACCCGGCCGGGGAGATCATCCGCCTGGCGCATCAGGCCGGCGCATTGACCTTGGTGGACGGTGCCCAATCAGTCCCGCATCTGCCGGTGGATGTCCAGTCCCTGGACGTGGATTTCCTGGCATTCTCGGCCCACAAGATGCTCGGTCCCACTGGAATCGGCGTGTTGTACGGCAAGGAAAAACTGCTGGAGGCTATGCCGCCTTTCCTGGGCGGTGGTGATATGATCAAGGAAGTCAAACTGCGCTCCTTCCGCCCCAACGATCTGCCGCACAAGTTCGAGGCGGGTACACCGGCCATTGCCGAGGCGGTCGGCTTTGGGGCTGCCGTAGATTACCTGACGGCAGTAGGTATGCCTGCAGTCCAGGCGCACGAACATGCGATCACGGCTTATGCCCTGGAGCGCCTTGAAGAAGTCCCCGGCGTGCGTGTCTTTGGTCCGCCTGCGGGCGAGAAGGGCGGGGTGGCTGCCTTTACCCTGGAAGGTGTCCACCCGCATGATGTAGCCCAGATCCTGGACCGCGATGGGGTGGCGGTGCGCGCCGGCCATCATTGTGCCCAGCCCCTGCACGAAAAATTTGGCATCCCGGCCACCACCCGCGCCAGTTTTTATATTTACAGCACCACCGGGGAAGTGGATATGCTGGTGGAAGCCCTTTACAAGGTAAAGCAAATTTTCGGCTAGCGCGTGCTTTCGGGTACTGGAGAAATATGGACGATCTTTACCGTGAAGTCATCATTGAACGCTATAAGACCCCGCAGTTTCGCGGCCATCTCGACCCGCACGACATTTGCTTTGAGGACGATAACCCCCTGTGTGGCGACCACATCGAAGTGACACTGCGCGTAGACAAAGACGGGCGAGTCGCCGAGGCCGCCTTTACCGGTAAAGGTTGTGCCATCTCGCAGGCCTCTGCCGATTTGCTCATGGAGAGCGTGATTGGCAAAACCCTGGATGAGGTCAGGCAGTTAACCAAACAGGATGTACTCGACCTGCTTGGTATCGAACTTGGCCCGGTACGCCTGAAATGTGCCCTGCTCTCACTCAAGGTGCTCAAAGCCGGGGTATATGGACTGGGGGAGGCCAGTGATGACCTTGTGGAGTGAGTTCACCAGCTGGCCCTGTTCTCAATTCTCGTGATGGATTGCCATGTTCAACTATACTCAACTTTCCCCCGAAAGCTGCGAATTCTACGAGATTGCACCCGCCAGCGATCTGCCCGGCGGTGAACGCCTGTTTGTTGAAATTGGCGACCAGGCGATCGTCATATTCAATCTTGCCGGAAGACTATTTGCCATTGGCGACGTCTGCACCCACGACAATGGTCCCCTGGGTGACGGCGACCTGGAAGGGTACGAGATCGTCTGCCCGCGCCATGGCGCCCGTTTCGATATCCGTACTGGTCAAGTCACCCGTATGCCTGCCGGGGTGGATATTCCGGCTTACCCGGTGCGTGTGGTGGATGGAAAGATCGAAGTGGGGATACCAAAATAGTCGCTGATGCAGGTCAAGCCAATCTTACAACAAAGAGATATGCCGTGCCAGCTGAACCTCAGGGGGCATTATGGAGTATAATAAATTAACTATACATCAAGGCTGTGCTGTACTTTACTCTATGCCTTGGTTCGTCGATTTTCCAACTAGAAAAGGAGCATAAAATGGGTTTGTTCTCGACGATTCTCGAAAAACTCGGCCTTAAGAAAAAGGAAGAGCAACAACCGCCCGTGGCGCCTGTCGTCCCCAAGCCAACCACCACCACAACTGTAAAACCGGTGACGAGCGCACCCGCACCCAAACCGGCACCCACATATGTGCCGAAACCGCCGACGGTCACTGCTGTTTCAACTCCTGTAGTGCCCAAGCCAACCCCGGTCTCGGAAGTGGACGTTGTCAAAAAACTGGAGAAGCTTTCCTCTGGTTCGGGCCTTGATTGGAAGGTCTCGATTGTGGATCTGCTCAAACTCCTGGAAATTGACAGCAGCCGCGAGGCGCGCAATGAACTGGCAAAAGAACTTGGCTGCCCTGACGATCTGATGAAGGATTCGGCCAAGATGAATGTCTGGCTGCACAAGACAGTTTTGAAGAAGATTGCCGAGAACGGCGGCAACATTCCGAGGGAACTTCTGGACTGAACCAGAAAAGTGAACACAAAGACGTGGATCCAAGATCCACGTCTTTGTGTGTTTACATTGGAGCAACGCCGAATCTATTGAAGTGAATCCATAGAATAACATCATGCTTGCACGCGTCTTTTCCTGCGCCGTCATTGGGTTGGATGGCGTCATCGTCGAAGTCGAAGTGGATACCGGCCAGGGGCTGCCTGGCATGACCATTGTGGGCCTGCCGGATGCGGCCGTACAGGAAAGCCGCGAACGCGTCCAGGCGGCCGTCAAGAATGCCGGCCTGCCTTACCCGCGTATCCGCATTGTTGTCAATCTGGCCCCTGCTGCCGTGCGCAAAGAGGGACCGGCCTATGACCTGCCGATTGCCGTGGGGGTTCTGATCTATAGCCACCTGCTCCCTCCGGACTGCGTGGATGAAACTTTGATTGTGGGGGAACTGTCCCTGGACGGCACCGTGCGCCACGCGCGCGGCGTCCTGCCGATGGCTGCTGCTGCCCGTGCCCAGGGTTTCAAGCGGGTGATCGTCTCTGAGGTGGACGCAGCCGAGGCTGCCCTGATCCCGGGCCTGGAAGTCATCCCGGTCAAGACGCTGGCGGACCTCTACAATCACCTGGCCGGCCGCCATCTCATTCAACCTTTTCAACCCTCAGAGGATCAGCCCGCCCCTCTTTTCGTCCCCACGGATTTTTCCGAGATCAAAGGCCAGGAACATGTCAAACGCGCCCTGGAAGTGGCTGCAGCCGGCGGGCACAATGTCTTGATGGTTGGCTCACCTGGTGCAGGCAAGACCCTGCTGGCGCGTGCCCTGCCGGGTATCCTGCCGGAGATGAGCCTTGAGGAATCCCTTGAAGTGACCAAGATCTACTCGGTGGCCGACCAACTCCCGCCTGGCACACCGCTCATCCGCAACCGTCCCTTCCGCTCCCCGCACCATACCATCAGCCATGCCGGGCTGGTCGGCGGCGGCAATATCCCGCATCCCGGCGAAATCTCCCTGGCCCATCGCGGCGTACTGTTCCTGGATGAATTCCCTGAATTTGGTACGCGCGTGCTCGAAGTCATGCGCCAGCCGATGGAGGACAAGATCGTCACCATCAGCCGTGCCCAGGGTTCGCTCACCTTCAGTGCAAATTTTCAACTGATCGCAGCCATGAATCCCTGTCCTTGCGGATACTACGGCGATCCCCTCAAACCCTGCACTTGTGCCCCCTCCCTGGTCACCAAGTACCAGAAGCGCATCTCCGGCCCGATGCTTGACCGGATCGACATCCACATCGAAGTGCCGCGCGTGGATTATGAGAAGCTTGCCGGCGACCGGCTGGGGGAGACATCCGAAACGATCCGCCAG
This sequence comes from uncultured Anaerolineaceae bacterium, assembly GCA_964387495.1. GTDB lineage: Bacteria > Chloroflexota > Anaerolineae > Anaerolineales > Villigracilaceae > DSXF01. The sequence goes on along the minus strand of CAYLXB010000101.1, from coordinate 730 downwards.
CGGGTGGAGACAGCCCGCCAGCGCCAGCGGGCACGCCTGGCCGGGCTGGACACCCGGCATGCTGTGGTGTGCAATGCTGACATGCGTATCGCCGAGATCCGCCAGTTTTGTACATTGGACGAAGCGGGGGAGAGCCTGGTTCGGGCTGCCATGAGCCAGTTGAACCTGACGGCGCGCGGCTACCACCGCGTGCTCAAGCTGGCGCGCACGATCGCGGATCTGGGGGGAAGTGAGGCAATCCAGGCCGCGCACCTGGCTGAGGCGCTGCAATACCGGCCGAGGGGGATGATGGGGTGATAAGACAACATGAGTTGATAAGTGGGGGCAGTTATAACCAATTAGTAAAGTCATTGACGAGCAAGCATTCAGTTGCTCGTCTTGATTTAAAGGTAAATCCTGACAATTGGATTTATCCGATGGGCAATGCCAGGTAGATGGCATTTTTAGTAAGGTACAGAAGGATTTCTTACGAATTATATGAATCCAACTTTTCATTAGTTGGGATTGTCCATAATTTAGTGCCAATTTCCATCATGCCAACCTACTAGCATACTTAAGAGATTTGTCACATGACGCTGCCAGATGGATTGTGCTATACTTTTTTCGGTTAAGTATTTCCTTAACTGTCGTTGTGCTGTTCTCAAAAGTGTGTTTGACCTGTTGGACCTGAATGTAGAGAGATTCAATCCCTGCGTGAGTATTCATGCGTTGGGAACCCTAATTCGAGGTG
>CAYLXB010000100.1:4440-10142 GCA_964387495.1 uncultured Anaerolineaceae bacterium | reverse complement strand
AGCGGCTGGCTGACCCACTGGCGGATCAGGCGCTTGCCCATGGGCGTGACGGTACAGTCCAATACGCCGAGCAGGGAGCCTTTGGTCTCGCCGCGCAGTGTTTCGGTCAGTTCCAGGTTGCGCCGGGTGGCTGAATCCAGGGTCATAAACTCGGAGAGGCTGTAGGCGCGCAGGCTGGTGAGCAGGCTGAGCGCATCGCGGCGGGTTTCCTGCAGGTACTGGATGATGGCTCCAGCGGCGCGCATGGCCAATGGCTGGCCGCGCAGGCCAAACCCGTCGAGTGAACCGGCCTGGAAGTGGGACAGGATGGCTTCCTGGCAGCGACCCGGTTCGAAGCGCCAGGCAGGCCAGGTGGTCTGGTGACCGGGCAAGCCGTCATTCAGGGGAAAATTATCCGGGCGCAGGATTTCTGCCGGGTGCAACCGGGTCAGTTCGGCGCGCAGGCCCTCGAGGGGAATCTCGGCGGCTGCGAACTCGCCCGTCGTGATGTCGGCGTAGGCTACGCCTGCCTTGACCTGCACCGCGACTGAGTCACTGCTTTGCGGAGCACCATCAAGGACGACGGCAGCCAGGTAGTTGTTGGCGTCCCCGGGAAGGAGGCCTGGCTCGACGATCGTGCCGGGCGTCACCACGCGAACCACCTCGCGCGGGAAAATCCCCTTTTCTGGCTGGTCGCCAACCTGTTCGCAGATGGCTACGTGGTAACCTTTCTCGATCAAACGAGCCAGGTAGTTGTCCACTGCATGGTAGGGGATGCCTGCCAGGGGCGCCCGAAGCCCTCTTCCGATTGGGCGGGACGTGAGGATGATGTCCAGTTCACGGGCGGTGATTTCTGCGTCCTGGTCAAAGGTTTCGTAGAAGTCGCCGAGGCGGAAAAACAAAATGCAATCGGGGTATTTGCGTTTGATTTCCAGATACTGCTGGCGGATTGGAGTGACATCTTCAGACATGGCCTCATTCTACGGTCAAGGGGCAATTTGGACAAGGGGTTGGGCCAGATTACTTTTATTTTCCTCATTTTCCCGATCATCAGGCTGAAGGTGGATTCCTGTGGAAATTTGGTACAATAGTCCCCTGTGAAAACCCTGATTTTATCCCACCTGCCGAAGGCAAAGAGCATCATCCAGGTGTATGCGGTCGCCGCATTCCTGGTGTATGGCTGGACCCTGGCTTTATTTTTGTGGAAACTGCCGTCCTGGCTGATGTATATGCACGCGGCTGAAATTTTTGGCGTGTTATCTTACGCCATGCTGACGAACCTGCTGGAAAGCCTGGTATTGATCGCGGCTCTGGTCGGGCTGGCTGTCTGCCTGCCAGGTAAATGGCTCAGGGATGTATTCGTCGAGAGTGGAACCGTCATCATGATTTCAGCGGTCCTTTCCCTGATGTTTTACCATTTCCAGTATGGACATTTACGAAGTGAGTTCAACGATGCTTTGCGAACCTGGGGGGCAGTGACCCTTTTGATTGCGATCGTGCTGGCGGTTCTCTTCGCCAGGGTGGGGGTGCTGCGTTCGTTTATCACTGAGCTGGCAGACCGCCTGGTTGTATTCCTGTATATCCTGATGCCGCTCTCGGTGGTGTCATTTCTGACAATTATTGTCAGAAATATGGTGTAAAGAATGTCTGGGATCAGCCGGCGTGATTTCTTGAAACTGGCAAGCGCCCTCGGTGGGGGAGTGCTCCTTTCCAATGTGCCGCGTGCGCTGCAGTCTCTGGCCCGCTTGCAGAATAACCGGCCGAATATCATCATCCTGGTTTTTGATACCATGTCGGCCAGGAACCTGTCGCTGTACGGGTACCCGCGCGAGACCACGCCAAACTTGAGAAAATTTGCTGATCGCGCCACGGTATATCATTCCCACATCTCAGGGGCAAGTTTTACCACTCCGGGAACTGCCTCGATCTTGATGGGGATGTATCCGTGGAAACACCGAGCCATCAACCAGGCCGGCCTGATCAAGCGCGAATTGCTTGGAAGCAACATTTTCAGGGCTGTCGGGAATGGCTATTACCGCCTGGGTTTTGCCCAAAACCTGGCGGCAGATCTCCTGTTGGGGCAGTTCGACCAAGATATGGAGTGGCATATCCCTCTGACGGCTTACAGTATGCGGGGGGACACCCTGGTCGGCGATAAATTCAAAAATGACAGTACGTTGGCTTTGAGTGCCTACGAGGATTTTTTGCTGGACCTCAAGATTGACCCCGGTCTGCCTGGATCTCTATTAATGGGCCTGGGCTACAAGTCTTATTTTCTCGACCGGGAAGATGTTTATCGCTATGATTATCCTGATTATCCGTTGGGGTTGCCCATCCGAAAAGATATCAGCCTTTCGTTTCTGAATGAGACCGTCTATGACGGGCTGCGCGCTGAAATCGAAAACATGTGGCAGAACCAGCGTCCATTCTTTGCGTATCTCCACCTGTGGTCTCCGCATGAGCCGTACCGCCCGCGCAAGGATTACCTGAAACTGTTCCAGGGAGATGGATATAACCCGGTGGACAAGCCCAAGGCGCCGCTGGGGGGAGGCGTGCCGGCAAAAGAACTCCGGCAGTTGAGAAACAACTACGACCGTTACATTGCAAATGTCGATGGAGAAATTGGCCGCCTGCTCAGGGCTCTTGATGAAAAGGGCGTACTGGAGAACAGTTATGTGGTCTTGACCTCTGACCACGGGCAGTTGTTCGAGCGCGGTGTGCACGGGCACATCTCTCCATATCTGTATGATCCGGGCGTGCGCATCCCGCTGCTGATCTCCCGCCCCGGTCAGTCAAAGCGCGAGGATGTATACAGCCTGACCAGCAGTGCCGACCTGCTGCCAACTTTACTCCACTTTGCCGGCAGGGAGATTCCGGCCGACTGTGAGGGCCAACTGCTGCCCGGCCTGGATGGTGAAGAAAATGATGAGCGGAGTGTTTTTTCGGTTGAAGCAAAACTCGATTCCGCCTTTGGCCCCTTGAAGAAACAGGCGACTTTTACCATGTATAAGGGTGATTACAAACTCATCTACTATACGGGTTATCCTGGCAGCGAAGACTTTTTTGAGTTGTATAATTTACGGGAAGATATCGAAGAACTGAGAGACCTGACGGCGCTGGATCAGGTCACATTCAAGCGGTATAAAGACGAATTGTTGGACGCAGTGGAAAAATCAAATCATGCCCTATGACGGGCTCATTCTACGTAGAAAGAAGGTGTATCATGTATAAACTTGTACTTGTACGTCACGGTCAAAGTGTCTGGAATCTGGAAAATCGCTTCACCGGCTGGACGGATGTGGATTTGACAGAACTGGGCCGTCAGGAGGCCTATAATGCGGGCCAGATGATGCTTAAGGATGGATATACCTTTGATGTCGCGTATACTTCGGTATTGAAACGGGCCATCAAAACTTTGTGGGTGATCCTGGATGAAATGGGGTTGGAATGGATCCCTGTCTACCGCGCCTGGGAGCTGAACGAACGACATTACGGCGCCCTGCAAGGGTTGAACAAGGGTGAAACTGCGGTCAAATTTGGCGATGAGCAGGTTAAAATCTGGCGTCGTTCTTATGATGTTCCGCCTCCTGCCCTGGATCTGAATGATGAGCGTCACCCGCGCTTTGACCGGCGTTATGCGGGGCTGAAGCCGGAGCAATTGCCGGCCACCGAGTCGCTCAAGATCACACTCGACCGCGTCCTGCCTTACTGGCACAGCATCCTGGCGCCAGCAATCAAATCGGGCCAGCGCGTGCTGGTGGCAGCCCACGGAAACAGCCTGCGGGCAATGGTGAAATACCTCGACAATGTTTCCGAGAAAGATATTCTTGAGTTGAATATCCCAACCGGTGTGCCCCTGGTGTACGAACTGGACGAGGCCCTCCATCCAATTAAACACTATTACTTGGGCGACCCGGAAGAAATTGCCCGGGCGGCTGCGGCTGTGGCCAACCAGGGCAAGGCCAAGTAACGGAAACAGATTTTATGCCCCCAGCAGGTGCATTCCTCAAGCGTTTTCCTCCAAAAGCGTATGTTTTGCCTGTCTACGCAGTAACTGCGTTCCTGATTTATGGCTGGACGCTAGGGGTGTCGCTTTGGAAGATGCCGTCCTGGCTCTATTCATTGACAGTCACCGAGATTCTGGCGGTCAATTCTTACGCCTTTACGCTCGACCTAATTGAGAGCCTGCTTGTCACGGGAGGCCTGCTGGGGCTGAGTTTTGTACTGCCCGCGAAACTGCTGCGAGATCACTTTGCAGCCAGGGGTTCGGTCCTTGCAGCCTGCATCGTCATCTCGGTCATGCTACACTTGGGAATCTATGCCAACGGGGATTTGCGAGGCGCATTCATCAAGTCACTGCCGCTGTGGTGGATTGGTACGCTTCTCATTGCTGCAATCCTTCTTGCCATTGTGTCCAGGTTTCGGCGTGCGGCTGTGGCAATCGAAAGTTTCGCCGACCGGTTGATCATTTTCCTTTACCTGTTTGTCCCGTTGTCGGTGGCTGCAATTGTTAACCTACTCTTGCGGAACGTTTCCTGAATGGTAGCAAAATGGCAAAACTGAGTCGCAGAGATTTTCTGAAACTGGGTGCTGCAATTTCCGGCAGCGTGCTGACAACGCAAATTCCCGGGGTGCATTCCCTTTTTGCGGCGGGACAACGCCAGCACCCGAATGTGATCATCCTGCTTTTCGATACCATGTCGGCTTTGCACCTGTCGCTCTATGGATATAAACGGGCGACGACACCCAACCTGGAGCGCTTTGCCAGCCAGGCCACGGTCTATCATAACCACTATTCAGGCGGGAAGTTTACGTCCCCGGGGACCGCTTCGCTTCTGACAGGACTGTATCCGTGGAAGCATCGTGCACTTACCGGCGGCTCGTTGATAAAACGCAGCCTGGTTGATTTCAACCCTTATCGTTTGCTAGGGCCCGAGTATTTCCGCTTTGCATTTGTGCAGAACCGGCTTGCAGATTCTCTTGTCGGCCAGTTCACCAAACATGTAGATCAGCATCTGTCCCCGCTGACGTACAGCATGGCGGGCAGCGACATGGTCGTCGACAGGCTGCTGAAAAATGATCGTTCTTTGATCTGGATCGTCTTCGAAGACTACCTGAACGCCTTGAGCCCCTACCTGCCAGCATCTTCCTTGTTCGGATATGCCAAGTCGATCCAGGCATTCAGGCGCGAACAGTATTATAAAAGCGTGCAGGGCTATCCCAACGGAGTTCCCGTACTGGCCAATTCGAGCGTAGGTTTTACGAACGAAGTGGTTTTTTCAGGGGCAACTGTCCATCTGGATGAGCTGCAGAAACAAGGTAAACCGTTTTTTGCGTATATCCATTTCTTTTCTCCTCACGAGCCATACAAACCGCATGCCCGCTATCGCAAATTGTTTATGGACAAGTACCGACCGGCCAATAAACCCAGGCACGGCTTGGCTGAAAATTTCGAGTACGAAGACTTGTTGGGCAAGCGGACACAGTACGATCGGTTTATCGTCAACGTGGATGATGAATTCGGCAGGCTGCTGGATGTTCTGCGGGCCAATGGCACTCTGGAAAACAGCTACGTCATTGTTACGTCCGATCACGGCCAGCTATTCGAGCGCGGTGACCACGGCCACCAGTCCCCTTTGTTGTATGAAGGGGTCATTCGGGTGCCTTTGTTGATCCACGAACCCGCCCAGGTGAGCCGCAGGGATGTGTATGCACCCACGAGC
>CAYLXB010000100.1:0-4430 GCA_964387495.1 uncultured Anaerolineaceae bacterium | reverse complement strand
GAATCCGGCACTGGGGCCACCCCCGCCGCTCGGGGGCCGGAAGGGAATGCCCGGCCGGTTGGGACGGCGGGCCGGGGCGGGGGGGGGGGGGGGGGGAGGACTGGCAGCGTTCGATATATTGCATGGACGGGCGCAGCAACTCGACCTTCCTTCCGCTGAAAACCTGTACACTGGCAATTCGCAAGGGGAATTACAAGCTCATTTGCTACCTGGGATATGCCGGCTACGACAACAGGTGCGAATTGTACGATCTCGAAAAGGACCCGGACGAACTCAATGATCTGGCAATCTCCGGGAGCGCCTTGACGGCACAGTTAAAGGAAGAACTACTGACTGCGCTCCAGGATGCTGAACGCAAACTGTAGGAGTCGAGTAATTCCTTGCAGTGGTATCGCAATAGTGTCACTGTTAGGCAGGTTTTTAGAAACGCGGTAAATTGCGTGTAGCCATTACCTCCCAACAAATAACCTCCCTATCTCAGCCAAAAGACCACCTCCCAAAAAGTAAGCAAAAAGAGCGCACCCCGTGGTGCGCTCTTTTTTTAGGTTGCAGCAGACGATTGAGTGGGGCGCCAGCAAGTGCCGACAAATCTAATCTGCCTGATCACTAATTGATTAAGCGGGGAGCTGGTGTCCGCCAAACCAGCGCTTCCACTCCTGATTTTCCCACACGACCAGGATGGGAGCAGCGATGAAGATCGAAGAGTAGGTACCGCTCAGGAGACCTACCAGCAGAGTGATGGCAAACTCCCGCAGGGTGATGCCACCGAATAGCGCCAGTGCCAGCAGCATAAACTCAACCGTCATCAATTGGGTATTGATGGAGCGTTGCAGGGTTTGGACGATCGAATGATTGGCCAGCGTTTCGAAAGGCAGGCGGCGCAAGACACTGGAATTTTCACGGATGCGGTCGAAGACCACGATCTTGTCCTGGACAGAGAAACCAATCACGGTCAGCAGAGCAGTCAGGAAATAGACGTCGATCTGCCAGCCGAGGAAGGTTCGGCCATAACCAGCCACGCTCAGGACGATGGCGACATCGTGGATCATGGCGATGATGGCACAGATGCCGTAGCGAAAAGCATGCGGGATCTTGTTGAATACGATCGTGATGTAAATCACCACCGCCAGGGCGGCAATCCCAACTGCCAGCATTCCGCGCTGGGTGACCTGCTCACCGATGGTCGGACCCACACTGTCGAATTGCATGATGGTGTTTGCGCCGAAGGTTTCGGTCAATTTGTCTGTAGCCTGCGTGCGGACTGTTTCATCCAGGAAGACAGAGCGAATCAAATAGGTGCCCTGACTTGTGGTTTGTGCCTGGGCATCCTTAATCCCAAGGTCTTCGTAGATCGCCAGGATTTCTGCCGGCTCAGGGCTGGCCGCATCAAAACGTACTTCGATCTGCGAACCACCGGTAAAGTCAATCGAGAGGGGCAGGCCGCCTGAGAAGAGCAAAACCAACCCCGGAACGATCAGCAGGAGCGAAAAAGCAAAAAACAGGTAGCGTTTTCCAAGGATATTCATAATAAGCCTTCCTCGGCTAAATTCCGAACCAGGATGCCTTTTCGGTACCCGGTTTGATCATGCCGATCACAAGGTTGAGCAAGGTGCGTGTCACAACCAGAGATGTAAACAAGCTGATGGCCACACCGATAAAGAGCGTGAACGCAAACCCTTTGATAACGGTTGCACCAAAAGCATTCCCGAAGACGAATAGGATCAACGAGGTGATCAACGTGGCAATATTCGAGTCCCGGATGGACGGCCAGGCGCGGGACCAGCCAATGGTGGCGGCTGCTTCCAGGCGGCGGCCGGCGCGCAGTTCTTCTTTGAAGCGCTCAAAGATAAGAATGTTGGCATCCAGTGCGGAACCGGTGGAGAGCAGGAAACCGGCTACGCCCGACAGGGTCAGCGTGACAGGGATCCACTTGAACAGGGCAAAGGCCAATATTCCATATACGATAATGGAAATATCTGCCAGCACACCCGGCAAGCGGTAGTAAATGCCCATAAAGAGGAAGACGACCAGCATGCCGACCAGGCCGGCGAACAGGCTCTTGGTCAGCGAGTCCTGGCCGAGGGTCGGGCCAACCACGCGGCTTTCAGCCACCTTGAAGGGGATGGGCAGGGAGCCGTAGCGCAGCTGGATGACCAGAGAGTTGGCTTCTTCATAAGTGAAGGTACCGCTAATCTGCCCGCGGTCTTCGATCTGGCTTTGAATTTCCGGAGCAGAGACGATCTTTTTATCGAGGACGATGGCCAGCACCTTGTTAATATGGGTGCCGGTAAACTCCTTGAAAATTTTTGCGCCGTCGCTGTTCAGTTCGAAGTCAACGAAGAATTCACCCACTTCGCTGCGGCCGATGGCGGCGGTTCTCAAGGCTGTACCGGTCATGATGGTGTGATAGACCCGCTCCGTGACCGGCAAAGTGGCGTCAGGCGCTTCAACCGGGGTCGCCAGACCGAAGTCGGTCTTGATCTGGACATCCGGCTGGGCAAGCTGAGCAATTTCCTCTGTAGTGAGCGTGCTGAAATCCACAAACTCAAGCAGGCCGGTCTGGCCAAGCGTACCCATGACCTCATCCGGGTTTGAAATGCCGGGAAATTCACCCACGATGCGGCGATCTCCGGCCACCTGCAAGGAGCTTTCGCTGACGCCCAGGGCATTGGTGCGGTTCTCCAAGATGTCACGGGCGACGGACATTTGCTCTGCATCCACAACCTGGTCCTCGGGAAGGTCTGCTTCCAGAAGCACCTGCAGACCCCCGCGCAGGTCCAGACCCAGCCGCGTGGATACATCGCGGGTGTAAATCGTGCTTTGGGTAAAGGGGTTGACGATCTTGAACGTGTCACTCAGGTCAATCCATAGCCCCAGGCCGACGAGAAGAACAATCAAGATCAGCGTGTAATAACGTCGATTCATACTGCTGCTCCGTTCCAAAAAAATGCCAGCCAAAGGCTGGCGGTGCGGGTGCGATTATACCGCTGATGAGATAAGCTGTGTAGGGATTTTGGAAACGTATATCCCGATGCAGACCGGGGAGTTCTCACGGCAGGGAATATACCCATTCATCAAAGAGAGCACCCAGGTCGCAGGAGCAGTGTTCCTCGGCCAGGGTCTTCAGGCTCCCGGCAGTGGCAACGTCCCATTGATGTTTTTTGACATAATCCAGCATGAACTCATCAAAGAGTTCCCCGCCCATTTGCTTTTCCAAAGCCTCGAAGAAAAAGGCTCCCCGGCCGTAAACAATGGCGCCGTATTCACGCCCCTCATAGGAGGAGACCGGCAGCCCGATGGGAATGGGTTTATTCTCCACGCGCGACCAGCGGCTATTCAGAGATCGCACGAATTCCGCTGCGCCGGCCTGGCCGTATTGGTCGAGGTAATATTGCCAAGTGACGTACTGGGTCAGCGATTCGTCCAGCCAGGGCTCATCCGACTGGTCATTGCCAACCAGATTGTAGAACCACTGGTGGCCGACCTCATGCGCCACGGTTGATTCCAGATATGTTCCGGCAGAAGCGCCGTATTTGCTGTCCTGCAGGTCGTACAGATCCAGAGAGATGGCTGCCACGCCGGGGTATTCAATTCCCAGGGCATAGGTGGGGGTGGCAACAATATCCAGTTCAGTATAGGGATATTTACCGTACCTCGTTTCGAAAATACGAAGCGCCTGCCCGGCAACTTGCAGCACGCGCCAGCTGCCTTCCTGCAGGTGTTCCGGTGCGTAACTGTTGATGGTGACGTTTTCGACTTTTGCACTCGCAACCTGGTAATCCGGGCTGGCCGACAGAAAGAAATCCCGCGCCGGCCCGGCTGCAAAGATGACCGTCTGGGTGTTGTCCGACTCTTCCCGGGAAACCTGGACCCCGGAAGCGACCAGTGCCATGCCTTTGGGGGCCTGCACCCGAACCAGATAGAATGCAGCGTCAGCATAAGTGAGATCGCCCTGATCCGAGGGGATTTCTGCGTTCCAGCCTTCATCGTCATAGACGGGGATGTGCGGGTAGGCGTGGGCAAGGGTCAAGACCCCTTCTGTCGAAGCCAGCACCCCATAATTGGATTCCAGTTCAAGCGGAATGCCTACCGTGAACCCGATCTCGATCCGGGTGGACTCTCCCGGCTGAAGCGGGGGCTCAAGCGGAACCTTCAGCAGACTGTCTGCCAGGCCGAAGGCGGGTTCGACCTCCACGCCGTCGCGGCGCACCTGCCCGACGGTCAGCGAGCCGCCCAGAAGGTTTGGAAAGAGCCGGAACTGGACCTCATCCAGCCCGACCTGCTCCCGGTTCGTGTACAGGACAACTTCTCTCGCATCCAGTCCATCCAGATCGGCGTTGATATTGAAATCCAGATGGTAAACCGGAGCCGTCTGTAGACTGTCCAGGTTGGACTGCTGGCCGGTGTCGAGGCCGGCTTGATAGACCGTG
>CAYLXB010000099.1:0-10416 GCA_964387495.1 uncultured Anaerolineaceae bacterium | reverse complement strand
TTTGGTATATTCTCTACTTTACATCAGGAGCCAGTCATGCCGATCTTTGAATTCGTCTGCAGCGAGTGCGGGCATCCCTTCGAGGAATTGCTGCGCACATCCGACGCCATCGCGGGGTTGACCTGCCCGCAATGCGGCAGCCCTCAGGTAAAAAAGAAACTTTCGACTTTTGCATCGAAAGTTTCCGGCGGGGACTTTTCCACCGCCTCCGCTTCCAGCACCGCCCACTCCTGCAGCCCGGGGGGCGGCTGAAGCATTCACTAACTGGCCGTGCGCCAGCCCGCGTTGTCTCCAGGGGGAGGGAATGTCCCATTCCAGCGTTTAATATCTGTCAGTATTGAGGTTCCCTGCCTGCCCCGATCCCCGGTATCCTGCCGGGATTTGGGGCAGGCGGTTGAAAGCCAGGGGGGCTTTTACACCAGCCACAACGCCGTCCAGGGCTGCATCTCCAGCATGATTTGATTCTCCCTGACCACCGCTGTGACGCCGTCCAGCAGGTTCTTCAGGGCAGTCCCTTCCGCCAGTCCCAGGTCCTTCACCGGCAGTCTGATGGGCTGCCTTGCGGCGCCGGCGTTGATGATCACGACCACCTTCTCCTCGCCCAAAACACGGCCAAAGGCATAGGTCTTGTGTGCATCGTCCGCCAGCAGGGGCACAACCCTGCCGCGCCGCAGGGCGGGCATCTTCCGGCGCAGGCCGATCAGGTGGCGCACCCAGGGGCGCAGGTCACCCTTCCAACCGGACTGCTCCCAGGGGAAAGCCCGCCGGCAGTCCGGGTCCTTGCCGCCCTCCAGCCCGACTTCATCGCCGTAATAGATGGCCGGGGCGCCGGGGTAGGCAAACAGGAAGCTGAAAGCCAGCTTGACCTTTTCTAGGCTGCAGCCCAGCATGGTCATCATGCGTTCGGTATCATGCGAGCCAAGCGGCAGGTACATGGCCTGGATGTTTTCGGGCGGGTAGAGTTTAAACAGCCCATCCATTTTTTCGGCGAAGTGGGAGGCAGCCGTCTTCTCATTGAGGAAGGGCAGGAGGGCGTCCCGCAGCGGATAGTTCATCAGGCCGTCGAAGTGGGTCTCGTTCGCCCAACGCGGGTCGGGGGTCCAGATCTCGCCCAACAGGTAGGCATCTGGATTGGCAGCCTTGACCACCTGGCGAAATTCGGCCCAGAAACTGTCGTCGTCGATCTCGTTCGGCACGTCCAAGCGCCAGCCATCGGCACCCTGTTCGATCCAATAGCGTGCCACCTTCATGATGTAGCGGCGCACCTCGGGGTTGGATGTGTTGAACTTGGGCAGGCTCTTGAATTTCCACCAAGCCAGGTAGTGCTCGGCATCGCCGGAGCCGTATGCGTCCAGTGGGTATTTTTTGACATGGAACCAGTCCTTATAGGGGGAGTGCTCCCCATTCTCAAGCAGATCCGAAAAAGCAAAGAAGCCGCGCCCGCAGTGGTTGAAGACCCCGTCGATAATGATGCGCATTCCGTTTCGATGGGCGGCATCGAGCAAAGCCCGGAAATCCGTCAGGCTGCCGAGCTTGGGGTCGATCTGGAAGTAATCGTTGGTGTTATAGCGGTGCGAGGAAGGTGACTGGAAAATGGGGTTGAGGTAGAGCGCGGTGACGCCGAGGTCGAGCAGGTAATCCAGGCGCTGCAGGATGCCGCGGAGGTCACCGCCCTGGAAATTCCAGATGGTCGGCGGACTGCCCCACGCCTCCACGTTCGGCGGGTCGTTGCTTGGGTCGCCATTGGCGAAGCGGTCGGGAAAGATCTGGTAAAAGATGGCGTCTTGCACCCAGTATGGGACAGTCATGCAGGCTCCTTGAAAAACAGATGGACGCAATTTTACATTAGTTCTGCAGTTGAAGGATTACAACATCGTAAGCGGGGATGCCCCCGGCGCTCATCCCGGTCTGGGAATAAAAACGTGGGGCGGAGACCCGCCCCACGCAGGTGGGTTTTGTCATCTTATCCCTTGACACTGCCGGCTGTCAGGCCGCTCACGATCTGCTTTTGCAGTGCGATGTAGATCACGGCCACCGGGAAGGCCACGATGATGGCCATGGCCGCGAAGCGGTTCCACGGGATCGCGTTGGCATACTGCCCGGTCATGTTGTAGAGCGTCATTGCCAGCGTATAGTCCTGCGGCTTCGTCAGGAACAGCCAGGGCATGGCGAATTCCTGCCAGTGGCCCATGAAGCCCAGGAAGAAGGTTACTGCCAGCTGCGGCGTGGCCAGCGGCAGGATGATCTTGAAGAAGATCTGGTTCGGGCTGGCCCCGTCGATGGCTGCCGCCTCTTCCAGTTCCTTGGGGATGGTGTCCAGGTAGCCCTTCAGGTTCCAGACTCCGAACGGCAGGGCACTGGCGATCATGGCGATGCCCACTCCCAGCAGCGAGTCGCGCAGGTTGAAAAGTATCTTGCCCGCCGTCCCCGCGCAAGTTGCAAAGGGCGCAATGGCGATCGCTCCCTGGCCGCAGTCGGCGACGCGGATGCTGTTCATCAGCAGGTAGAGGGGGGTTGCCAGGCCCACGGCCGGCATCAGGAGCGGGATGAACACCAGCACCATGAGCACCTGGCGCATCTTGAAATTGAAACGTGAGAAGGCATAGGCCGCCGTGACCGCCGCCAGCAATGCCGCCAAGCCCACGCCGAAAGACAACAGGAAGCTGTTCCTGAGCAATTCTAGGAAGGTGACCGGGTTGGCAGTCGGCCGGTCAAGCACTTGCTGGAAGGCCACCAGCGAAAACTCCTTGGGGAAGAGTTCCAGGCTGGAGGGGCGGGCCGACTTGGAACTGAGCGACAGGGTGACAATGTACATGATCGGGAACATCACCTCGGCCACGATCAGCAGGCAGAGCAGTTGGATGACCAGCTGACGCCAGAGGGGCAGTGCCCGCCCGCTGGTCTCACCGGAAGTGTTCATGGTGAGAAAGCGCACCAGGAAGTTTTTCTTCGATTCGGATTGGGATCGGGTTGCCATCTTACGCCTCCGAATAGGTTGCCGTCGCCTTGGTGAGCCAGTTGGTCAGCAGGAAGACGGCCAGGGCCACGAAGAAGATAATCACCGAGAACGCCGCCGCGGCCCCGTACAAGCGCAGATTGCGCACCAGGTCATACGAGAAAGTCACCAGGATTTCGGTGGAACGCGCCGGACCTCCACCGGTCATGAAGTAGACGAAATTAAACAGGTTGAACGAGAGCGTGAACCCATACACGGCAGCCGGGATCATCGCCGGGCGCAGGAGCGGCACGGTGATGCGCCAGAATTGCTGGCTGCCGGAGGCTCCATCAATGGAGGCGGCTTCGTACAAGTCCTTGGAAATGCTCTGGAGCGCGCCGGTGGCCACCAGGGTCATGAATGGCCAGCCCAGCCAGAAGTTCGCGATCATCATCGCATAGTAGGCGAGCGGCAGGGGGGCGTTGGGCAGTAGCCAGGAGATCGGCGGCTGGTACTCAAACAGCCAGCGGATGCGCACCGGGTCAACCGCCCCGAACAGCCCGGCCATCCCGGTCAGCATCTGGTTCATGGCACCGTACTGCTCGTCAAAGATGTTTCTCCAGACGGTTGCCACCACGATGGGGGGCACCACCACCGGCAGGATGTAGATGGCGCGATAGATACGCTTGAACCAGACGCCATGGATATTCAGGAGCACGGCGATCAGCACACCAGCGGGTACGTGGACCAGCACATTGCTGATCGCCCACCAGAAGTTGAAGGTCAAGACCCGCAGGAAGTTGAAATTCTGGACCGGCAGGCCGCTGGTGAAGATGTCGATGTAGTTCTGGATGCCGATGTTTTGCAGTGCCGGCGACTTCAGGCCCAGCAGCAGGTCCTTGGTCTGGAAGTCGGTGAAGGAGATGATCACCTGGTAGATGAGCGGATAGAAAGTGATGATGGACATCACCAGGAAGGCAGGCACCAGGTACATATAAGGCAGCATCGCCCGCTGCAGGCGCAGTTTCCGCTTGTTGGGTTCCATGGGTACAGATACAGTTGCCACAAATACCTCCTTTCCAAAACTCTAGCAAACACTCACCAATTGGACACGAATAATAATTCTGCTGATAATTGTATACCAGATTATAGCGAAGCGAGCAGGGAAAATTCCCTGCCCGCTTTGTTTGGTTCGTATCGCTTACTTGTTGGCAGCCGCAGTGGCATCTTCGACCCACTGCCCGGCATCCACACCAGCTTCGAAGACCTGGTCGGGGCCGCAGAAGTTGGACCAGTAGAGGCCCAGCTGGGTCACCTGCGGGCGGACATAGCCGTTCTTAAAGGCTTCCAGCAGGCCCTTGATCAGGGGATCGGTGACGGTGATATCGGTGCGGCCGGGAACATGGCCGGCATCGTTCATCATCATTTCCTGCGCCTTGACACCCGTCAGGTACAGGGCCACTTCCAGGGCGGCCTCTTTGTTGGCGCTGTTCGGGTTGAAGTAGAAGCCGTCCACACCCAGCAGGGGGGTGGCGGGGCCGCCGGGTCCGGCCGGAAGCGGGGCAACACCCAGTTTGTCACCCAGGGCCTTCTTGTAGTCACCCATGGCCCAGTTGCCATTGGTGATGCCAGCCATCTTGCCCTCAGTGAAGGGGGCCAGACCGTCGCTGTCGTTCTTCGGCCAGCTGTTGGCCTTCGAGATCTGGTACAGATCGTTCAGGAAGTACATGGCATCCGCCACGCCGCCCTGGTCGGCGATGACTTTCCAGTTCTCGTCGAAGACTTTGCCACCGTAGGAGCCGAAGAAGCCGTAGTGGTGGTAGCAGCCGTAGCTGATCGAGACCGGCGTGCCCTCTTCCATCAGGGCCTTGAGTTCATCGGTGGTCTTGGGAGCCTCGGGCAGCATGTCCTTGTTGTACCAGAAGACTACTGCCTTCAGGGATTCTGGAATGCCATACAGTTTGCCTTCCAGGCTCATGCCATCGATGGCCAACTGCTGGTAGCCGTCCAGTTTGCCCTTGGCCAGGTCGGTGATGTCGGCAATCAGGCCGGCGCGGGCATCGTCACCCAGCGAGTCGTTCGGGGCAATGAACATATCGGGGCCGCCGCCAGCGGCAACGTCGGTGCGGTACTTGTTGAAGATATCATTGAAGGGCACCTGCAGGACGTTGATCTTGTACTGCGGCAGGTCCACGGCAGCCTGTTCCAAGATCTTGGCGAGGGCGGCCTCTTCAGCCGAGCCGGTGCCGTAGGCGTGCCAGAAGGTCACTTCGATCTTGTCTTCGCCGCCGGCGGGCGCCTTGGGCGCGCAGGCGGTCAGGACGAACGAGGCGATCAGCAGGGCGCTGACCATGTATAGAGCGAACTTTTTCATTTCTCTTGTCTCCTTAATAGTCGTTGAACGGAAAATCGATCATCAGTTGGTTGATACTCTTGAGCAATTTGGGATTCAGATCACCTCCTTTTGGATTGCGTTTTTCTGCAGTGGTTCGATTTCTGCCGGGATGGGTCTTCCCTCTGCAATCATGTGCAATGCAATGCCCAGGGCCTGCACGACCGCGCCCATGCTGGCGGAACGCCGGCCCAGCAGGGCGGTCGTAATCCGCACCGTGTGGGCGGCTGCCGGAAGGCTGCGGCGCTGGACGGCCTCGCGCACCGGTTCGAGGAACAGGTCGCCGATTTGGGCTACTCCGCCGCCCACGACAATCATATTTGGATTGAAAAGATTAACCAGGCTGGCAATGGCTACCCCCAGGTGGCTGCCCGCCCGGGCCAGGATCTGCTGCGATAACAGGTCACCGCAGCGGGCTGCATGGGATACATCCCTGGCGGTGATGGCCTCAACCGGGGTGAGGCCGGATAACTGGGTGCGCCTTCCGGCGCGGACCGCTTCCTGGGCCTCTTTGGCAATAGCCTTTCCACCGGTGTATGCCTCCAGGCAGCCCCGGTTTCCACAGGTACAGAGCGGGCCGTTGTCATTGGTGGCGATATGCCCGATTTCCCCGGCCGCACCCGTTGCGCCGTGATAGATTTTTCCATCCAGCAACAACCCGGCGCCCACGCCGGAGCCGACCTTCACGAAGACCAGGTTCTGCTCCCCGCGCCCCGAGCCATAGGCCCACTCGCCCAGAGCACCCAGTTCAGCGTCGTTGTTGAGTGAGACCGGGCAATTCCAGGATTCTTCCAGCGTGTCTCGAATGGGGAAGTGGTCCCAGCCGGGCATGATCGGCGGGGCGATCACCGTGCCTTCGCCGGCGTTGATCGGTCCCGGCACCCCCACTCCGATGGCCAGTACCTCATCTGAGGGGACTCCGGCTTTTTCGAGCAGACTCTGCAAGAGTTCGTTGGCGCGCTTCAGGCAGGGCTCAGGCCCCAAGGTGATATCGAGCGGGATTTCCTGTTCCTGGAGCACCCGGGCGGAAAAATTCGCCAGAACAACCGTGACATGCGTGGCCCCCATGTCGATACCCGCGACCACGCCCCGCTCCGGATTGATCTCCAGGATGATCGGCGGCCGGCCACTGCTCCCGACCCGGCTTTCGGCCTCGCGGATGATGCCGCTTTCGATCAGGTCGTTGACGATGGCCGTCACCGCCGCCCGGGTGAGGTTCATGCGCCCAGCCAGTTCCGTGCGCGAGATGCCGCCGGGCGTGAATCGAATCAGGTCCAGGGCGGCATGTTTGTTAATGTATTTGACATTGTGTGCGGGGATTGAGCTGTAATAGAGGCTCATGACAGTATCGGAGCACGAAAAGGGGCGAATACTTGCAAATATGATAGCACAAAATATGAATGTGTCAAGTGATTTAACAATTAGAATAGCAACGCAAAGTGACTTAAATAAATACCCCGCCTCGTTACAAGGCGGGGTAAAGATGTTCATCTTTGGGGCAGGAAGTTAGCCCTTGAGTGCGCCCCAGCCTGCATAGCCGGCCGATTCGCCCAGTTCGTCCTCGATGCGCAGCAACTGGTTGTACTTGGCCACGCGGTCCGAACGCGCCGGGGCACCGGTCTTGATCTGGCCCATGTTGAGCGCTACGACCAGGTCGGCGATGGTGCTGTCCTCGGTCTCGCCGGAGCGATGGGAGGTCACGGCCCGCCAGCCGGCCCGGTGGCAGGTTTCGACGGCTTCGATGGTCTCGGTCAGGGTGCCGATCTGGTTCAACTTCACCAGCAGGGCGTTGGCGGCTTTCTCCTGGATGGCCTTGCGCACGCGCTCCGGGTTGGTCACCAGCAGGTCGTCGCCCACAATCTGGATCTTATCGCCCAGCTTTTCGACCATCAGTTTCCACGATTCCCAGTCGTCCTGCGCCAGCCCGTCCTCGATGGAGACGATGGGGTAGTCCTTGACCCATTTAGCCCAGAATTCGACCATCTGCCCGCCGGTCAGTTTCTTACCTTCCTTGCGCAGGTTGTAGGTCTTGGTCTTCTCATCGTACAGTTCGGAGGCCGCTGGGTCGAGGGCGATGGCCACCTGTTCCCCGCGGCCGGCCTTGAACCCGGCTTTGGCGATGGCTTCCAGGATGACTTCCACGGCCTCGTTGTTCGCCCTCAGCGCCGGGGCATAGCCGCCCTCGTCGCCGACCAGGGTGGCGTAGCCTTTTTCCTTGAGCACCGACTTGAGGGCGTGGTAGATCTCAGCGCCCCAGCGCAGGCCCTCGGCAAAGTTGGGCGCGCCGAACGGCATGACCATGAACTCCTGGGCGTCCGTTGACTGCCAAGCCGTGTGCGCCCCGCCGTTGAGGATATTCATCATTGGGACCGGAAGGACATGCGCATAGACACCGCCGATATAGCGGTACAGCGGCAGGTTCAGACTGCTGGCGGCCGCCTTGGCCACCGCCAGGCTCACGCCCAGGGTAGCGTTGGCGCCCAGCTTGGACTTGTTCGGTGTGCCGTCCAGCTGCAGCAGGGCGGCGTCGATGCCGCGCTGGTCGGCGGCATCCCAGCCGAAGAGCTCCTCGGCAATGATATCGTTGACATTGGCAACTGCCTTCTGAACGCCCTTGCCGTTGAAGCGGCCCTTGTCGCCATCCCGCAGTTCCAGTGCCTCGTGCACGCCGGTCGAAGCCCCGGAAGGCACGGCTGCCCGGCCCCAGGTTCCATCCGCCAGGATCACTTCCACTTCCACGGTCGGGTTGCCGCGCGAATCAAGGATCTCCAGGGCGGTAATATCTTCAATTGTTGTGTCCATTTTCATGCTCCTCGTAAGAAAATCAGGATAAAACCGGCCCTAAGTATAATCCAGTTTTGAACAAATCACATCTTTTTAGCGCATTTACGCAACCGGGCGGCGGCTGTGCGCGAGTGTTCTTTGGACGGATTAGGAACTCCAGTGGGCCCCCTGAAGCACAAACTCCGGAGAGGTTGCTTGAGAGCAGGCCTCTCCGGTTCCTGCCGGCGCCGCCTACTTGCGGGTCGAGATCTTGAACAGCGCGTACAGCGGGCAAAACGACACGATGCTGGTCAGGGCAAACACCACGGCCAGGATCAGCAGGATCGTCCCCAGCATCCCGCCTGCCAGGCCGGTGAAATACAGCACCACGAAAAGGGCTGCCAGCACGAGCCGCACGATCCGGTCGGTCTGGCTCATATTTTTGTTCAGTTTCATTTCAATTCTCCTTCTACGAATAAAGCATTTGGATGATCAGCGCCAGCCCGGTCACCAGGCTGATGCACAGTACACATACCAACACGAACCTGCCCAATCGGCCTTTTTTACCTTCCATCTGCGCTCCTGTATTTGGAGTATTCACATCCACTTTGATGCCCGGCGGCCAAAAAAGTTGCACCGAAATTACCGGTATAATACCCCCACGAACACCCTACAGGAGCCTCCCTTGACCACCAAAACTGTCCCCCCTCGCCATGAAATCCCCCTCCACTACACCTGGAACGCCGAAAGCGTCTACCCCACCCTCGCCGACTGGCAGGCCGAGTACGACCGCATCACCGCCGTCCTGCCGGACCTGGCGCGTTACCAGGGTCACCTTGCTGACAATCCCCAATCCCTGCTCGAAGGCTTCCAGGCCATCGAAGCCCTCGTCGAACGCGCCCAGCGCCTGCGCATGTACGCCGGCATGTCCTACAGCGTCGACACCAACAACCAGTCCGCCGCCGCCCTCGAGAGCCAGGCCCGCGGCCTCTTTGCCCGCCTGCTCGGCGCCATCTCCTTCCTGAACCCCGAACTGCTCGCCATCGGCGCCGAAAAGATCACAGCCTGGCAGGCGCAGGAACCCCGCCTGGCCCCCTACGCCCACTACTTCCATGACCTCTTCCGCCAGCAGGCCCACGTCCGCTCGGCCGAAGTCGAAGAACTCCTCGGCACGCTGGCCGACCCCTTCAGCGGCCCCGACGCCACCTACAACGCCCTCACCAACGCCGACTTCCACTTCCCCGACGCGGTTGCCTCGGACGGCGAAAAATTCGCCGTTACGCAGGGCAGCTTCAACGGCCTGCTCTACAACCCGGACCGCGAACTGCGCCGCACCGCTTGGGAAGGCTGCATGGACACCCACCTGGCGCACAAGAATACCCTCGCCAACACCCTGGCGGCCTCCATCAAGCAGAACGTCTTCAAGATGGGCGCCCGCCGCCACGCCTCCACCCTCGAAGCCTCCCTCTTCGACAACAACGTCCCGGTCGAAGTCTTCCACAACCTCATTACGGTCTTCAAGAAGAACCTGCCCACTTGGCAGCGCTACTGGCAGATCCGCCGCAAAGGCCTCGGCCTGGACAGGCTTCAGCCCTACGACATCTGGGCCCCCCTCACCGGCGAGCAGCCCGAAATCTCCTTTGAGCAGGCTGTAGGCATGATCTGCAAAGGCCTCGCCCCCATGGGCGCCGATTACGTGGAGACTGTGCGCCGCGGCTGTCTTGAACAGCGCTGGGTGGATGTCTTCCCCAACCAGGGCAAGACTGCCGGCGCCTTCTCCTACGGCTCGCGCGGCACCCACCCCTTCATCGTGATGAGCTTCAGCCGCACCATCTTCAGCCTGAGCACCCTGGCGCACGAACTCGGTCACTCGATGCACTCTTACCTTACCTGGGAGAACCAGCCCGCCGTCTACAGCGACTACTCGCTCTTCGTCGCCGAAGTCGCCTCCAACTTCCACCAGGCCATGGTGCGCGCCTCCCTCCTCGAGGAGAACCCGGCCCCGGCCTTCCAGATCAAGGTCATCGAAGAAGCCATGTCCAACTTCCACCGCTACTTCTTCGTCATGCCCACCCTGGCCCGCTTCGAACTTGAGATGCACGAACGCGTCGAGCGCGGCGAAGGCCTGACCGCCGACGGGATGATCGACTGCATGGCCGACCTCTTCGCCGAAGGCTTCGGCGACGCCATGCACCTAGACCGGCCGCGCGTCGGCATCGAATGGGCCACCTTTGGGCACCTGTACTCCGACTACTACGTTTACCAGTACGCCACCGGCATCTCCGCCGCCAACGCCCTCTCCCGCCGGATCCTCTCCAGCACCCCC
>CAYLXB010000098.1:7724-10608 GCA_964387495.1 uncultured Anaerolineaceae bacterium | reverse complement strand
CCTTCGCTGGTGAGCACACCCTTGGAGGCGATCATGCCGTGCACGTCATCCGGCTTGGTGAAGGGGCGCACCATGATGGTGTCCTGCTTGTGTTCCTTGGCCATCTTTTCGGCGGTATCGGCATCGAAATAAGCCTGGCCGACGGCCGCGCCCGGGGAGGCGTTGACCCCCTTGGCGAGGAATTTGCCGGACTGTTCGGCCTCTTTCTTGGCCTTTTCGTCGAACTGGGGGTGGAGCAGGGTGTCCACGTTCTCGGTGGTGACACGCTGGACGGCCTCTTCCTTGGTGATGAGGCCTTCATTGACCATGTCCACGGCGATCTTGATGGCGGACTTGGCGGTGCGCTTGCCGCTGCGGGTCTGGAGCATCCAGAGTTTGCCGCGTTCGATGGTGAACTCGACATCCTGCATGTCGTGGTAGTGCTTTTCGAGGCGGGCGGTGATTTCCATGAACTGCTTATAGGCTTCGGGCATCTTGGTGCCGAGGTGCTCGAT
This sequence comes from uncultured Anaerolineaceae bacterium, assembly GCA_964387495.1. Taxonomy (GTDB): domain Bacteria; phylum Chloroflexota; class Anaerolineae; order Anaerolineales; family Villigracilaceae; genus DSXF01. The sequence goes on along the minus strand of CAYLXB010000098.1, from coordinate 10,114 downwards.
GGGATCGGCGTTGCGGATGCCGGCCACCACGTCCTCGCCCTGGGCGTTGAGCAGGTATTCGCCCATCATCTTCTTGTCACCGGTGGAGGGGTTGCGGGTGAAGGCCACGCCGGTGCCGGAGTCCTCGCCCATGTTGCCGAAGACCATGGTCACGATGTTGACGGCGGTGCCAAGGTCATCGGAGATGTGGGTAGCCTTGCGGTAGTCAATGGCTTTCTTGCCCATCCAGGACTCGAAGACGGCCTTGGTGGCCAGTTCGAGCTGCTGGTAGACATCCTGGGGGAAGTCCGAGCGGATATGCTTCTTGTAGACGGCCTTGAACTTGGTGACGAGAGCCTTCCAGTCCTCGGCGGTCATTTCGATATCCAGTTTGTAGCCCTTCTGGGCCTTGTATTCGGCCATGGGGTGCTCGAAGACTTCGTCGTCCAGGCCGAAGACGGTGGTGCCGAACATTTCAATCAGGCGGCGGTACGAGTCCCAGGCAAAGCGCGGGTTGCCGGTGAGTTTGGCCATGCCTTCCACGACCTCGTCGTTCAGGCCGATGTTGAGGATGGTGTTCATCATGCCGGGCATGGAGAACTTGGCGCCCGAGCGGCAGGAAACCAGCAGGGGGTTGGCGGGGCTGCCGAACTGCTTGCCGGTTTGTTTTTCGACCTTCTTCATCGCGGCCAGCTGCTGGTCCCACTGACCTTCGGGGAACTTGCCAGCCTTGCGGAATTCGTTGCAGGCTTCGGTGGTGACGGTAAAGCCGGGCGGGACGGGCACGCCGGCGCGGGTCATGTCGGCCAGGCCGGCGCCTTTGCCGCCGAGCAGGGAGCGCACGCCTTCCCATGAACCGGCGTATTTTTCAGCTTTTTCGACTTCCTCGAACAGGTAGATCCATTTTTTTGCCATGAGTGGCCTCCTCGTTAGAATTGATTGCGAGTGATAATGTCCGAATAAAATGCACTAAATAAGAAGTTTACCACAATCGGGCGGGTTGTGAAGTTTTTCGGCGGAAATTTTGTAAGCCAAATGAAAAGTCAGAAAGGGGAGTTTTAGAGGATAATAACAGTCCGGAGGAACTGTATGCCCGACCGCGTACTGGTCATTGACGACGATACGACAATTACAGAGGTTGTAAGTTTACTGCTCAAGTCACACGGCTTCGAGGCGATCACGGCCAACGATGGAGAGACCGGCACGCGCATGGTGCGCGAGCATCGCCCCGACCTGGTCGTGCTGGACCTGACCATGCCGGGAATGGACGGCTGGGAAGTCTGCCGGCGGGTGCGCGCTTTCAGCAGCGTACCGATCCTGATCCTCTCGGCTGTGGCCGACCAGGCGCTAATCAGCCAGGCGCGCCAGGCGGGCGCGGATGCCCACCTGGTCAAACCGGCTCCCGGCGAGCTGCTGGTGGGCCAGATCCATACACTGCTGAAGAAGACAAAGCCCAACCTGTAAGGTTGTTGCAAAGTCCAAAAGCAAACAAATCAAGCATAATTATATTTACACATGAGATTGGACTTCAAATTCAAAATGCGCATCCTAGTCATCGACGACGATCCTGCTTTAACAACTCTTGTATACCACGTGTTGAGTTCACAGGGGTACGATGTGATCACCGCGCACAGCGGCGAAGAAGGCCTGCAAAAGATCCGGGAGGCCAATCCCGACCTGGTCATCCTGGACCTGATGCTGCCGGTGCAGGATGGATGGAATATCTGCAAGGCAATCCGGGCTTTCAGCAATGTGCCGATCGTGGTCATGTCAGCCCTGAACGGAGCCGTCTACATCGCCAGTGCGCTGGATGCCGGTGCGGATGATTATCTGGTCAAACCGGTTCCAAACGGGATGCTGATCGCACGAATTAACAAGTTACTGCGCCGGACCACCGGCTCGCTCAAGCAGCCGCCTGCACAGACGACCTCCTGGGTGACCCACAAACCAGTGGCACCCTAGCCTGATCGAAGGTACAATCAGGCAAAACAACAGGAGGTTCTGCATGCAAACATGTTCCCTGTGCAATGCTGCTTCGCCAGACCAGGCAACCCATTGCAGCCACTGCAATGCCGATCTGAGCGAGCATTCGCTGACGTCCGTGGCGCTTAAGAATATGAAGGCGAGTCCGCGTGTGACGGCAATCCGGATCAGCGCGGCGCAAGACGCCTGTCCCCACTGTCATGAGTTCGTGAGCACCTATCCCAAGGGTGAGGTGCCGCGCCTCCCGCATGCGGGTTGTTCTCATGAGCATGGGTGCCGTTGTTTTTATGAGCCGGTCATCAACGAAGCAGCATTGATCAGCAAGGTCGTCTCATAAGGTATGAGCCGGTCGACGTTGAAGCGGCATCGCCAGCCAGCATCGCAGCAGCACTGACAACTCTCACCGCAGCAGCATCGCCAGCCAGCAT
>CAYLXB010000098.1:744-7624 GCA_964387495.1 uncultured Anaerolineaceae bacterium | reverse complement strand
GCAGCATCACCAGCCAGCAACGCAGCAGCAAGGTGCAAGGTCGTCTCGTACACTTATGAGCCGTTCGACAACGCAGCAGCAACATGCACGATCGTCTCATAAAGATGAGAGCGGGTCTCCGAAAGGGGCCCGCTCTTCATTATTGTATTTATAGATGATAGATGTGAAATAACTACGGGGTAAGTAATCCGGATCGAAAATCAGATGAAGCAATGCTTTGGCGGTCTGCTGAGGGGCTTCGAGCATGGGCATATGGCCAACGCCGGGGAGTTCGAACAGATGGCCCCGCGCCACAGCCGAGGCGACCTCCCGGGAACGCTCGGGGGGGATGAGGGCATCCGCCTGGCCGTGGACCAGCACGACCGGGAACTCAAAGGCCGGCAGGCTGGCACTGGAATCGGGGCGCCCGGCCATCAGGTGCAGGCCGGCGACCACGCCGGGAACTCGCTGGCCAAGGATGAGGCCGTGCAACATCGGAACATGCGCCGGGTCGGCGGAGAGTTTGGGTGCCATGGCATCGGCGACGACGCGCACACCCTGTTCCTGCACCTGGGCGGCGGTCTGGTAGCGGCCGGCCTTGCGCTCGGGGGAATCGTCCAAGGCCTGCGAAGCAACCAGGCCCAAGCCCAGCAGGCGCTGCGGGAAGAGGCGGGCAAAGGCCAGGCAGACATAGCCGCCCATTGAATGGCCGGCAAGGCAGACCTGCCCCAGGCCGAGTTCATCCAGCAAGCCCGCCAGGGCAGCAGCATAGGCCTCGACCGTGGGAGAGGGAGCGGGGTCAGGGGAGGCGCCAAAGCCGGGCAAGTCGGGCAGGACCACATCGAATGCGCCGGCCAGGTGCGGCAGGAGCGGGTGCCAGATGGTGCGGTCGAGGGGGAAGCCATGCACCAGCATCAGGGGAACGCCGCGGCCGTGGCGTTCACAGGCCAGGTTCTTACCACTTGTGATTGCGGTCATTGTCTTTCTCCTTGTGTCTGCGAGTCTGCCAGCCAGCGGCGGGCAAATTCCAGCGCCCCGTCACGGTCGGACAGCCGGCCCATGGCCTGAGCTTCGCGGATGGCCTCCAGCAGGAGGCCGATTTGCGGGCCTGGCTTCAGACCGAGGGCCTGCATCAGTTCGTCCCCGTTCAGCAGGCGCGGCGGGGTGACGCTCTCTTCGGGTTTTTCCCACCAGTTCTCCAGGAGAGTGCGGGCCACCTCCAGGGCAGCCGCCCAGGTCTCCTGCGCCAGTTCGTGGGCGCGCGTGGCGCGCAGGTCCGCCAGGCCGAGCATGACCAGGTCGACCCCGGCCGGGCCGGCGGCCTTGAAGAAGCGGTAGATGCCGCGGCGGGTGGGCGGCTTATTCTCCTCGACCAGGTGCCTGGTGAGGAAGTGGAAGCGCATGTGGTTTTTTATGACTACGCGCAAACGCTCAATCTCACCGCCGCTGAGATGGAAAGCCCCGGCGCGCCCGGCGGCAATCTCCGCCCCCGTCCGGTCGTGGCCGTAGAAATGCAGGCTGCCGGCCTCATCTACACTGGCCGAGGCCGGCTTGCCCACATCATGGTAGAGCGCGGCCAGGAAGAGCAGGCCGCGCAGGGAACGCTCGGGAACCAGCCCGGCAGACAGGTGGGCAGACACCTGCTGGCGGTAGCGGCCCAGGCGCAGGACGAGCAGACCGTTCAACAGGTCGGCGGCCCTGTCGGGATCGTATTCGGAGGCCAGGGCGGCCAGGATGGACTCGAGGTGGTCGAGCACGGCCAGGGTATGGCCCCAGACATCGTGGACGTGCGGCGGGGGCTGTTTCACGTCCTTCAGGGGGGGCAGTTCCGGGAGGAGATGCGGCAGGATGCCCAGGACTTCCAGGGTGCGCAGGCAGGCGGCCGGGCGGGGACCTTCGAGGATACGCAGGAGTTCATCGCGCAGGCGCTCGGGAGAGACACCCGGCAGGAGAGGCACGGCCTGGCGGATGGCCTGGAGCGTTTCAGGCTGGATATGCAGGTCCAGGGCGGCCGAAAGGCGCACAGCGCGCAGGATGCGCACCGGATCATCGCTGAAAGAAGCGGCGGAGCAGGCACGCAGGAGACGGGCATGCAGATCGGCCGCGCCGCCCAGGGGATCGACGAAGGCGCGCGAGCGCACATCCAGGGCAATGGCGTTGAGGCTGAAATCCCGCCCGTGGAGGTCCGCCGCCAGGTCAGCGCCGCGGTAGGCGGCAAAATCAAGGAAGATGCGTGTGCCCCCCTCACCGGTGAGAATCACCCGGGCCGTGCCGCGCTCCTCGTCCATGGGGTAATAGGCCGCGCCGAGGGCATTGGCCACCTTGCGGCCCAGCCGCAGTGCGTCACCGGGCAGAGCAAAATCCAGGTCGTGGGTGGGGCGCTGCAGCAGGTGGTCGCGCACCGCCCCGCCAACCAGGTAGAGCGGCTGGCCCGGAGGCAGGACGGCCAGGATGGCATCCAGGAGTGAATCGAGAGAGGCGTGCGAGGCGGGCATAAAAATGATCTCGGGGCTTTCCTTGTGACGGGTGCGCCGGGAGGCGCGCAGGGCTTCCTCAGGGGTACCGCCCTGGGCGATAATTTTACCGCGCAGGCGGGCCACCCAGCGACCAGCATAAGCACTTTCGTCCGACATCCCTGCCCTGCCGGGTCATCCCGGCTTCTGGTACTTGCTCAAGTCCACAGAGGCAATGAACGGCAGGTGACGGCAGTGCTCGTCGATGTCGATGCCGTATCCGAAGACATATTTGTCGGGCACGTCGAAACCGACATAATCCACCTGGACGGGGACTTCACGACGCATTTTCTTGTCCAGCAGGACGCAGACACGCAGGCTGGCCGGCTCGCGCGTGCGCAGCATGTTGAGCACGTGGGCCAGGGTGCGGCCGCTGTCCACGATGTCTTCGACCAGCAGGACGTGCCGGCCTTCGATGTTGGTGCGCAGGTCGAGGTTGACGCGCACATTGCCGCTGGAGGCATAATGGCCCACCCCGTAGGAGGAAAGCGACATGCAGTCCAGTTCGGGGTTGATGGTCAGGTCGCGCATCAGGTCAGCCGTGAAGGTCAGGCCGCCGCGCAGGAGGCAGACAATGAGCAGGTCTTTGCCGGCATAATCCTGGCTGATCCGGGCGCCCAGTTCGGCGACACGCCTGGCGATGGTCTCCTGATCCACGAGGACTTCATCCATGAATTCATGATAATCTTGCATCTCAGGCTCCTTGGGTTAATCCGGCGGCTGGTATTTTTTGACATCCACCACCGCGACGAAGGGCAGGTTGCGGTAATACTCGTCCAGGTCGAGGCCGTAGCCGAAGACAAACTTGTTGGCGATCTTGAAGCCGCAGTAGTCAATGGGCACGGGCGTCTCGCGGCGTTCTTCCTTGTCCAGCAGGGTGCAGACCTTCAGGCTGCGCGGCTGGCGGGTGCGCAGGAAATCCAGGACATAGGAGATGGTATGGCCGCTGTCCACGATATCCTCGACCAGGAGCACATCCTTGCCGCAGATGTCGGCCTTCAGATCGAGGGAGAGGCGGACATTGCCGCTGCTCTGGCGGGCCCCGGCCCCGTAAGAGGAAATGGCCATGAAGTCGATCTGGTGGCGGACCGTGAGGCGGCGCATGAGGTCGACCATGAAAACGATCCCACCGCGCAGGATGCAGACCAGCACCAGGTCGTTGCCGGAGGCCTTGTAATCGCGGCTGATCTCGTCAGCCAGCTCGGAGATGCGGGCCTGCAGGGTTCGTTCGTCGATGAGAATCTCAGCCAGGAAATCTTTGTAGGATTGCATACATTCCGTCCATAAGACTGTGAACAGCCGGCGTCCGGCCATCCAGGGGACTTAATACCTTTCTGTCAGTTTGGAATTCCGTCCGCTAGCGGGGGACTTCGTGGTGCTCACGGCAGCGGGCTTCATACATCTCGGAGGCGCCCACGATCACCACCGGGTCGTCATAGCGGGCGGGCCTGCCATTGACCAGGCGCTGGGTGCGCGAGGCCATACCGCCGCAGATCATGCAGATAGCCTGGAGTTTGTCCACACGTTCGGCAATGGCCATCAGGAGCGGCATGGGGCCGAACGGCTCGCCGCGGAAATCCATATCCAGCCCGGCAACGATGACGCGCAGTTTGCGCGCGGCCAGGTCCTGCGCCAGGGCGACGATGCCGGGGTCGAAGAACTGGGCCTCGTCGATGCCGACGACGGTGGTACCGGCATCCAGGCGGGCGAGGATATCGGTGGACTTCTCGACCGGCAGGGCGGCGAAATCCGCCCCGGCGTGCGAGGTGACCTTCTCGACCGCGTAGCGGATGTCGATGGCGGGTTTGAAGACCTGCACCTTCTGGCGCGCGATGGTGGCGCGGCGCAGACGGCGGATCAACTCGTCGGTCTTGCCGCTGAACATGGACCCGGTGACGACTTCGATGGAACCAGTGGTATGCTTCATGGGCCTCCTGGAGAGTCAGAAACAGGCAGATGCAATTCTGCATCTGCCTGTTAAGTTTACCTGAGATTGGCCTGCTGGCAAGCCTTAGGCGGCTGCGCTTTCGGGCAATTCGTAGCCCAGGGAGCGCAGTTTTTTCTTGATATCCACAAGCGACTTGCGGCCAAAGCCTTCGACTGCCAGGACGGCAGCCTCGCCCCCCGCCAGTTTCGCGAGGAACTGACCGACGGTGGTAATGCCGCCTTTGGCCAGGGCCTCGGTCGGGCGGCTGCCGAGTTCGAGTTCAGCAATGGTGCGTTCGGGCGACTTGCGAGCCTTCTCGCGGGCAGTCTTGCCGGCCTCAAAATCATCGCGGGCCTGCAGTTTCTTGTAGAAGCGATCCACCTGGCCTTCGATGTCTACGATGCGGGCTGATTCGCCGGAGTAGTAGGGGTGGCATTTGGAGCAGATTTCGACGCGGATCTCTTTGCGCGTCGAACCTGTGGTCCAGGTGTTGCCGCAAGCGCAGGTGACGCGAGCGTCGGGGTAGTATTTCGGATGGATGTTGGGTTTCATGAGAGGAGCCTTTCCCTGCGTCTACTGCTGTTCAACCGGCATGACATTGACGCGCTTGCGGCCGAGGACCACGTCGAAGACGACCACGCCATCGGTGGTGGCAAAAAGGGTATCGTCCGTACCGACGCCGACATTGGTGCCGGGCTTGATGCGCGTGCCGCGCTGGCGAACCAGGATGTTGCCGGACAGGACGTACTCGCCGGCATATTTCTTCACGCCCAGGCGCTGGGCGTTGCTATCACGACCGTTGCGGCTGGAACCGCCGCCTTTTTTATGTGCCATTCTTACCTCACCAATTCACTATTTGGACTTTGCGGACGACGCGGCCTTGGGGGCAGCCGGGGCCTTTTTGACGCGAGCCGGCTTCTCTGCCGGGGCAGCAGTTTCGGCCTCAACCACAGCCTCTTTTTGGGCCGGTTTGGCGCTGGCCTGGCCGACCTGCTCGATGCGCAGGAGGGTGTACTGCTGGCGGTGGCCGCCCTTGACGCGATAGTGTTTCTTCGGGCGGTAATTGAAGGTGACGACCTTGGGGCCCTTGATGTGCTCCAGGGCGGTGGCCTTGACCTGAACCCCGGCCACGACCGGCGTCCCGACCACCACGGTATCCTCGTCCACCATCAGGAGGACGCGGTCGAGTTCCACGGGGCTTCCGGGTTCGACCGGCAGGCGGTCCACTTCAATGGTCCCGCCCTCGACGGCACGATACTGCTTGCCGCCGCTTTCGACGATTGCATATTTCATTGTTTATCTCCAAGTCTTCACTTCACCGCAATGCCCGCGAGCCGGGACATGCACGGCCAGCGCCGGAATGCGGGGAAGCCGGAATACATACAACCACCCCAGCAACTTACCTGCCGGGGCAGAAGCGGATTGCATTATACACGCAGGAGGGTTTGTTGTCAAATGAATTGTGCTATTTCACGACCACCTTCAGGGTATACGTTCGAACAGGCGGGATATTCGTCTCCCAGGAACGGGCATAGATCAGCGTCAGGGTGGTGGTGCCGCTGGCGACCGCCTCGAACTGGAAAGTCTCGACGCCGCCGGCGCCCATACGGCCCTGTGAGCCGGGGGCCTGCTCATATTTCGGCTCGCCGGATTGTTTGAGGATGGCCGTGTCGATGTCCTTGACGGTCCAGGAGTAACCGGTGGTCGGGTTGGATTCAAGGGTCAGCGTCAGGGTTTCACCGGAGGCAAGTTCGACGGTGCTGTCCTGGTCGGCCTCACTGGCCTTGACCTGTCCGGCGGCACAACCGGAGGCGGCCACCAGCAGGAAAAGCCCGGTGAGAAGAAAGGCGAAACGGATCATTTTACTGGACATGGCAACTCCTTTTCTTTATGAGCAACTGTCTATTAGACGTCAACGGCCGGTATTTGTTCCTCCCCAGCCCGCCCAAACCAGCTCCAGCCGTTCCAGCGGCACCTCCCACAGGTCCCAGGAGATCACCAGCCCATCTGCGCCGGCGCGGCGGCCGGCTGCGATCTCTGCCAGGACCTCGGACGGTTCGACGCGATTGATGCCAGGCAACTCAACCAGCGCCAGGCCGGAAAACAGACCTTTACGAGCCAGGCGCCGGCCGCGGCCTGTCTCGATTTCGATCAAGCCCGGGGAAACGCCGTCCGCCTGCAGGGCAAGGCGCGAAGACGGCAGCGGCAGACCAGAAGCCTCAGCCAACCAGCGCAGGGCCCCTTCGGCAGAGATGTCCCAGGTCTGCACCAGCCAGCCGGCCAGCGCCAGGAACTCAAAGGGCAGTCCGGCCGGGCCAAGGGTGTGGGCGTAGGTCATGATCTTGGTCCAATCGGCATGCTGTTCCAGAGCCGACAGGTTCTGGCCTACCAGGCGGGTCAGGCCGGGCGAGAAGCAGTCCAACCCGACCTCGCCGCGGCGGGCATGGACGAGGCCGGCGAC
>CAYLXB010000098.1:0-734 GCA_964387495.1 uncultured Anaerolineaceae bacterium | reverse complement strand
CCTCCCCCACCAGGCGCGTGAGGCTCTCGAAGCGAAAATCCAGCCATTCCGAAAGCCGCGCCAAGTGCGGGTCCGGGGTGCCGCGAGCCGGGTCCGCGAGAAAAAAGGCGAGCAGGGTACGCGTTCCCCGGGGAGAGGCCAGCAAGCCCTGGATATCGCCCCTGACCTCTTCCAAATCCAGCCCCACCTGCCCGGCCGCCCGGGCACAATGATCGCAAAAACAGCCCAGGTCAGTGGAGATGCTGGCGGCTGGCGAAGGGAAACGAATGCGGTCAAGGAAGAGGCCCTGGCAGCGCGGATTGGCGAGCAGGGTACTCACATGGTCGAGAATGGCCCGCCGGGCTTCGGGGTGGTTCGGGCAGACAAAAGTAAACTCTTCGTCATCCAGGTAACCGGGGATGCGTTCCCCGTGCAGGCCGACGGTCTGCCAGTCCCGGCGCGGCACGAAAACGCCATCGCCAGACAGCAGGGGCTGCCAGCGCAAAAGGCGCACGCCGTGCCGGGCAGCCTCTTCGGCACAGGCGGTTTCGAGCGCCTCCGGCAAGTTCCAGCCGAGAAGGAGGCGCGTGAAAGGAAGGCGGGTGAATGCCTCGTGCAGGCAGTCACGCGCCGCCTGCGGGGCAACTTCGGGGTGATTTTGCAGGAATTGAACGGCAAAGGTCATCGCAGAGGCATGGGAGGGGAAGATCCGGCGAGGAAGAGATGCAATGATTTTATAGCACAGGTTCCTGCGT
>CAYLXB010000097.1:0-10633 GCA_964387495.1 uncultured Anaerolineaceae bacterium | reverse complement strand
CGTGGGCGCCGTTACTTCCAGTTTCGTCATCTGGATGTCGATCAGCGCCAGGTTGGCTTCCGCCTGGCGCACGGCATCTTCCGCCTGGCTGGCTGCAGCCTTCGCCTGCTCCACGCCCATCGCAGCCGCAGTCACCTGGGGGGATTCATCTCCCGCTCTTAATATGCTCAGACGGTCGCGGCCTACTTCCAGGCGTTCCTGGGCAATGATCAGGGCAGAGCGCGCATCTTGCACATCCGTGGCTGCCTGTATCGTCAACAGGTCATCGTATGCCTTTTGCGCCGCTTCCAGTTCGACCTTGGCAGCATCGTACATATCCTGGGCCGCGTTCAACAGGTTCTCATCCTGTCCCGAGATCTTTTTCGCGATTCGGATCTTGGTCTGGTAGCAGTTCCACCAGGGAGCACACTTCATATCGAGGTCTTCCGGCCGTATTTTCTGCTCGCTGAGTTGAGCCCGTCCGCTGACATCATTCGCCACCAGGTAGGCAATCCGCGCATTAGCCAGGCGTTGCTCGGCAGCCAGGTAATCAGCATTATCCAGGTCCTGCACAACCTTCTCCAGGTCTGCCTGGGCGGCTTTTACGTTGGCCTCGGCCGCGCTCACTTCTATCTCGGCAGCTGCAATTTGTTCCTCCCGTGTGAAGTACCAGGCCGGCTGGTCGAAATAATCCGGCCGCTTGCCGATCCAGTCCGCAATCCGGCTGCTGCCTTCCGCTGCCCGGGCGGCCGTCAGTGTGATATCGTACTGCGCTTGGGCCGACGCGTGGGCCGTCTGGGCCGTCTGGGCAGCCGCCCTGGCTGTCGCCACCCCCGCCGCAGCAGCCTCCCGCTGTGCAGCCAGCAGGCTCTCATCCAAACGCAGGAGCAGGTCCCCCGCTTGGACGGGCTGCCCTTGTTCGACCAGCACCTCCCGCACTTTGCCCGCCATTTCTGCTGAGACGTTCACGGTTACGCCCTCGATCGTACCCGAAGCCTCCAGCGAGCCGTTCTGGTCGCTCTGGCTGCGGACGATGAACCAGATCCCCACCGCCAGTGCAGCCAGTACCAGCAGGATGGCAGGAATTGGGGGACGTTGCTCTTTCAGTCTTGCACGGATTTTGGTTAGCATGGAAGTCTCCTTTCCATAAAAACTAGTCAAGTCGTTTGTGGAAACGCAGCACGGCCGCGGTCATGATTCCGGCCGCAAAGAGCGTCATTGCAATCACGTCGGACTGGATCATCTCCAGTCCGACGCCTTTGAGTAACAGCGAGCGGATGATCACCAGGAAATAGCGTAGGGGGATCAGGTATGAGAACCAGCGCAGTACCTGCGGCATGGCCTCCAGCGGAAAAAAGAAGCCCGAGAGAAAGATGCTCGGCAGCAGCGTCATGAAGACCGTCAGCATCGCTTCCTGCTGGGTGTTGGCCACCGTGGATGCAAACAAACCAATCCCCAATCCCGTGGTCAGGAAGACGGCGGACAACAGCAGGATCAGGCCGAGGTCGCCGCGCACCGGCATGCCGAACCACCAGTGCCCAATTGCCAGCACCTCCAGCGTGTCGATGAAACCCAGGATCAGGTAGGGGGATAGTTTCCCGACGATCAGCTCCCACGGCCGGATTGGCGTCACGATCAGTTGCTCGATTGTGCCGCGTTCGCGCTCTCGCACCACCGAAGTCGCGGTCAGGATGCCTGCAATCGCGAACAGGATCATGCCAATCACCCCTGGGATCATGAAATGGGCACTGACCATGTCCGGGTTGTACCAGACGGTGGTGTGGGCCGTCACAGGCGCCTGAACCCGCAGGTTCAATCCCGAATTTTCGAGCCGTGCCATCAGCAGCTCTGTCGCGTGGGACTGGCTGATTAACTTGGCAGCCGAGAGAGCCGTCGAGGCGCTGGTCGGGTCAGACCCATCCAGGATGATCGCCACCTGTGCCTCACCCTCGGCCACGCGGCGGGCATAATCTGGCGGGATGATGATGGCCGCGCGCGCTTTCCCGGAGGCGATCAAGGTTTCAATCTCCGCCTCCGACTGGGCTGAATAGGCCATCCGGAAATAATCCGCCGCCCGGTAGGCATCCAGCAAGGCTCGCGACTCCGGGCTTCGGCTTTGGTCCATCACAGCCAGCGGGATGTTGCGCACATCGCTGGTGGCGGAATATCCCAGCAGGAACAATTGGATGATCGGGATCACCAGGATGATGGCCAGCATCCTCACATCCCGAAACAACTGGATAAATTCCTTGCGGATTATGGACATCAGGCGGGAGTTCATGCTTCCTCCTTTAAAATGCCATGCAGGAAGATCTCTACAAACTGGTCCAGGGCATGCTCTTGCATTCCCAGGAATTGCACATTCTTGATAAAGAATCCGGTAATGTAGTAAGAGAAGAACATCCCCAGGAAAGCCCGGAATATCACCGGCGGGGGGATCTTGCGCACATCTTTCCGAAAAACAAAGAAACGATTGATCAAAGGCAGGATTTGTGGCAGGATGATATCTACGATCGAGTTGATATTCCTCCCGTTGAACTCCACGACTTCGATGAACATCAGCTTGAGAAAATCCGGGTCTTTCTCCAATTCCGAGATCATCACCTGGGCCGCGTTTCGGACGAACTCCTCCACCGTGCTGCCGGGTGCAGCCAGCAGGTGCGGCAGGATGGCCTTGTACGGATGGTGCTCCAGGAGTATTTCGCGGAATATTTCCTCTTTGCCGTCGAAATGGTTGTAAATCCCGCCCAGGGCCAGGCCGGAGCCCTCTGCAATCTGGCGCATGGAGGTGGCATGGTAGCCCTGCTCCATGAATAACTGGTATGCAGCATCCAGGATCACCTGGCGGGTGCGTTCTCCCTTTCTTAGCGTTTCTTCAGGCATCTTCGACTCCTGTAAATGAACGAACGTTCGTTTTTATTTTACGCCGTTTTTACCCTTTGTCAAGTGCCAATTTATGAACCTGCTCACCAACCCGGTGGTAGAATTGACCAGATGTCTACTCTCGAGCAGTCCATTCGTAAACACCTGCGCTATAACATCACCGTCAACATCCTGGATGGCGCCTTCTTCGGCTTGGGCTGGGGTTTCGGCTCCTTCGGCACCATCATCCCCCTCTTTGTCAGCCAGATGACCGATTCCGCCATCCTGATCGGCTTAATTCCGGCCATCCATTCGGTCGGTTGGCAGCTGCCGCAACTATTCATGGCCGACTCGGTGTCGCGCTTGCGCCGCTACCGCCCGATGGTCATGTTCATCACGATCCACGAGCGCCTTCCCTTCTTTGGCCTCGCCCTGGTGGCCTGGTCCTTGGCCCTCTTGGGAAACCGTGCCGCCTTGCTGGTGACCTTCATCCTGCTCATCTGGCAGGGGTGTGGCAGTGGGTTCACTGCCAACCCTTGGCAGAGCCTGATGGCCAAGATCATCCCCGCTGATTGGCGCGGTACTTTCTTCGGCATGCAGGCTGCGGTGGCAAATGTGGTCATCAGCGTCTCTGCCATTGCTGCCGGCTATCTGCTTGACAGGCTGGAGGCTCCCTACGATTTCAGTCTCTGTTTCCTGATCGCCACCATCGGCATGGCGTTTTCCATGTTCTTCCTGGGTCTCACCCGGGAACCGGAGGATACTGAAAAGTCCATTCCCCAGCCTCAGGCATCTCCTTGGCGGGGATACTGGGACATCCTGCGCCGTGACCGGAACTTCCTCGCCTTCCTCTTGGTGCGCCTGCTCAGCCAGTTTGCCATGATGGGCTTCGCCTTTTATATCGTCTACGGCCTTCGGGTTTTTGGCATGAACGAGATTACCGCCGGTTGGCTGACCGCCACCCTGACCATTACGCAGACCATTGCTAACCTTGGCATGGGCTGGCTGGGAGATCGCCTCGGTCACCGCGCCATGCTGGTCATTGGCGCGCTTTCGACCACGCTCAGCATGTTGCTGGCCTGGCTGGCACGTGGCATTGTCTGGATGGTTCCCGCCTTCATCCTGAATGCGTTCGCCAATGTCGCCTATTGGACCATCGGCATGGCTTTTACGGTCGCTTTCGGGAGCGAGACCGAACGCCCGGTTTATATCGGTCTGTCGAACACACTGGTTGCCCCCTTCGCCATCATTGCTCCCCTGATTGGCGGCTGGATCGCCGACGCTGCCGGATACCGCACCACCTTTTTTATATCGGCCCTGCTCGGGCTGGGAATTACCTTCCTTATGTTGGCGTTTGTCCGCGATCCGGACAGGCAAAAACCCGCCGGGGCAGCCCCCATATCCATGTAAAAAAGCATACCAATCAACTGACTTGTATAACTGGTCATACATATTGTCTACGGGTAGACTCAAATTGTGACTGATTTCACAATTGGCATAATTTAGACCCTTGTAATACGGAAGGATTTTTATGGAAGAAGACCCCAGAATTCTTGAACTGCGCGAAATGCGCGCTAAAGTCCGCGAAGCAGGCGGGCAGGAGCGCGTGGATCGCCAGCATGCCAAGGGCAAGTATACAGCCCGCGAGCGCCTCTTGATGCTCCTTGACCCCGGTACGTTCAACGAACTTGAACCCTTCATCACTCACCAGGGCGATGAAATGAACCTGGCTAACGAACGGTATCTTGGCGATGGCGTGGTGACCGGTTACGGCCAGATCGACGGGCGTACGGTCTATGCCTATGCGCAGGACTTCACTATCTACGGCGGCGCATTGGGTGAGATGCATGCCCAGAAGATCTGCCGTGTAATGGACTTGGCCGTCCGTAATGGTGTGCCCCTTATCGGCCTGATTGACTCCGGCGGCGCCCGCATCCAGGAAGGTGTGCGCTCCCTTGGCGGCTATGCCGAGATCTTCCGCCGCAACGCCCAGTACTCCGGCGTTATCCCGCAAATCAGCATCATGCTTGGCCCCTGCGCCGGCGGCGCAGCTTATTCTCCTGCCCTGACTGATGTCATCATCATGGTCCGGAAGCAGTCCTTCATGTTCCTGACCGGTCCCGATGTGATCAAAGCCGTGACCGGTGAGATCATTGATACCGAAGGTCTGGGTGGCTCGGAAGTGCACATGGGTCTCAGCGGCACCGCTCATATGGCTGCCGATACCGAGAATGAAGCCCTTGAATTATGCCGCAAGGTCGTCTCCTTCCTGCCCTCAAACAACGTCGAGAACCCGCCTTTTGTCGAGACCAACGACGATCCCCTGCGTATGGATGAAAGCCTCAACCATGTCATCCCGCTGGACACCAAGACACCCTACAACATGCTGGATGTCATCCGCCCCATTGTGGATCGCCGCTCTTTCCTCGAACTTCAGTCCGACTGGGCCAAGAACGCCATCATCGGCTTTGCCCGCATCGGTGGGCATAGTGTCGGCATCGTTGCCCAGCAGCCCAATATCATGGCCGGCGTCATTGATATTGACGCCGCCGACAAGATGGCCCGTTTTGTGCGCATGTGCGACTGCTTCAACATCCCGCTGGTTACCTTCGTCGACTCGCCCGGCTTCCTGCCTGGCGTTTCCCAGGAACACGGCGGCATCATCCGCCACGGCGCCAAGATCCTCTATGCCTACTCCGAGGCCACCGTGCCCAAGATCAGCGTCCTGACCCGCAAAGCCTACGGCGGTGCCTACGTGGTCATGTCCAGCAAGTACTTGGGCACCGATATCAACCTGGCCTGGCCGAGTGCCGAGATCGCCGTCCTGGGCGCCGAGGGTGCGGTGAATATCCTCTTCAAGAAACAGATCGAAGCCGCTGAAAACCCGGCCGCCGAACACAAGAAACTCTCCGCCGAATATCGCGAAAAATTCAACAATCCCTATTATGCTGCCAGCGCCGGCTACATCGACGATATCATCGAGCCGCGTGAGACGCGCGCCAAGATCGTTGCCGCCCTCTCCGCCCTGCGCGATAAATACGCCCCCGCGCCCCCGCGCAAACATGGCAACATCCCGGTGTAACCATGTCTGACCCGATCATCCAATCCCTGTGGGTCACCCTGCTTGGCATGGGGATAGTCTTTGTGGCTATCATCCTTCTTTGGGGACTCATGTTTCTTATTACCGCCATCCGCTTGGAACGTAAGCAGGAGAGCGGGCAACCGGTTGCCGAAGATGCGAACAAGGCGCTTGCAGCTGCCACCGCCGTGGCCGCGGCTTTTGCCCTGGCCCGCCAGGCCGAGGCAAATGTCAGCATCTTCCCCCCGCCGCCGACAGCCTTCGTCAGTGCCTGGCAGTTGAGCCGGCGCGGTGAGAATCTTGTCAAACAAGGGAAAGTAAGAAGATGAAAATCAACGTCAAAATCGGCGAAACTGTTTATCAGGTTGAGATCGAAAACTTGAACTCCCGGCCTGTCATTGCCCAGGTGGGGGATGAAAAGTTCGAGGTCTGGCCCGAGATGGAAGCCACACCGCTCCACGTCCGCCCCGCCGCGGCCGAAACTGCCTCCAAACCAGATACCGGCCTGCCCTCCGGCCAGCCCACCGGCGAAAAGGGCGTGCCCTCCCCCCTGCCCGGCACGGTGACCGAGGTCATGGTCAGCCCCGGTGACCAGGTCCAGACCGGCGACCCGCTGCTGGTGGTCGAGGCCATGAAAATGAAGAATACCATCCGCTCGCCGCGCGCCGGGACGATTGCCAAAATTCACGTCGCCGCCGGACAGGCCGTCAAGCACAAGCAGGCCCTCTTGGAGTTCGAAGAATGAACGTGATTGAATTGATCTCCAGCGTCTTCGGCGGCCTGACGTTCACATGGGCCAATGCCGTCATGCTGCTGGTGGGAGCCACGCTGATCTACCTGGCGGTGGTCAAGGAATACGAGCCGGTCTTGCTTCTGCCGATTGGTTTTGGCTGCATCCTGGCCAACTTGGGGATGTCGGTCTACAACGAGGAAAGTTTTCTCAAGGTCATCTACGACGCCGGCATCAAGACCGAACTCTTCCCTCTGCTCATCTTCATCGGCGTGGGTGCCATGATCGACTTCCGCCCTCTCCTCGCCCAGCCCAAGATGGTCCTGCTCGGCGCAGCCGGGCAGTTCGGCATCTTCGGCACCCTCATCCTGGCCATCCTGCTCGGACGCTGGTTCCCTTCCCTGGGATTCGGCCTGCCGGAAGCTGCTTCCATCGGTGTCATCGGTGCCATCGACGGCCCAACCGCCATCTTTGTCACCTCGAAACTGGCGCCTGACCTGCTCGGCCCGATTGCCGTGGCTGCCTATTCCTACATGAGCCTCATCCCCATCATCCAGCCCCCCATCATGAAGTGGATGACCACCCGCAAAGAGCGCCTCATCCGGATGGAGTATGCCCCGCGGCCGGTCTCTTCCCTGGTGGTGATTTCCTTCCCCATCATCGTCACCGTGTCGGTCAGCCTGGTCGCCCCCAGCGCCGCACCCTTGATTGCTTCGCTCATGCTCGGGAACCTGCTCAAAGAATCCGGCGTGGTCGACCGCCTCAACAAGGCCGCCCAGAACGAGATCATCAATATCGCCACCCTTTTCCTGGGTTTGGCCATCGGCGCCACCATGACCGCCGAAAAGTTCCTCTACGATCCCGCCACTGGCTTCCAGCTTCGCACCCTCATGATCATGGGCCTGGGTCTGCTGGCCTTCATTGTGGATACCATTGCCGGGTTGCTTTTTGGCAAACTCATGATGGTGCTCACCGGCGGCAAGATCAACCCCCTCATCGGCGCCTGCGGCATCAGCGCCTTCCCCATGGCCGGCCGTCTCTCCGCCAAGATGGCCCAGGAGGAAGATTACGACAACTTCATCCTGATGCATGCCATGGGCTCCAACACCGCCGGGCAGTTGGGCTCCGTCATCGCCGGTGGCGTCCTGCTGGCTCTGGTTACGCAGATGATGTTGTAACCATAGCAGTGGTGCTCGCGAATCTACCGGGTGGCAGGTTTACTGTCGCCCGGTTTTCATTTTTAGGGTAATATCAAGGGCAAGCAATCCATCCGGAGCGACCGATGAAAGCCATGCTTCTCAACCGCCTTGTGGACCTGTCCATGACACATACCCCCCTCCAGTTGGCCGGCATTCCACGACCATCCCCTGCTGAAGGTGAAATCCTGGTCAGGGTCTCGGCCTGTGGCGTCTGCCATACCGAATTGGACGAAATCGAAGGCCGCACCCCTCCGCCGCGCCTGCCGGTGGTGCCCGGCCACCAGGTGGTGGGAATCGTAGCCGCCTCCGGTACGGGTGCCTGGCGTTTCAAGGATGGCGATCGGGTTGGCATCGCTTGGATTTTCTCGGCCTGTGGAAAATGCCCGCACTGCCTGGCCGGCGCTGAAAACCTTTGCCCGGAATTCCGCGCCACCGGGCGGGATGCGAATGGCGGTTATGCCGAATACATGACCGTGCCGCAGGACTTCGCCTTCCCCATCCCGGCCTCCTTCAGCGACCTGGAAGCCGCTCCCTTGCTGTGCGCCGGGGCCATCGGCTATCGCTCCCTCCGCCTTGCCAACCTGGGCGGCGGCCAGCCCCTCGGTTTGACCGGTTTTGGCGCCTCGGCCCACCTGGTGCTCAAGATGGTGCGCCGGCGCTATCCGGGCACGTCGGTCTACGTCTGGGCCCGCAGCCAGGCGGAGCAGGCCTTCGCCCGTGAACTGGGTGCAGCCTGGGCCGGCGATACCTGCGACGCACCGCCCGAAAAACCGGCCGCCATCATTGATACCACCCCCGTCTGGCAGCCGGTTCTTGAAGCGCTCCGCCATCTCGCCCCCGGCGGGCGGCTGGTCATCAACGCCATTCGCAAGGAAAATGTGGATCAGGGTGCCCTCCTCGGCCTGGATTACCCCCTGCATCTATGGCTTGAAAAAGAGATCAAGAGCGTGGCCAACGTTACCCGCCGTGACGTCCAGGAATTCCTGGAACTGGCTGCCGGGATTCCCCTCCACCCGGAAACAGAGGTTTTCCCGTTGGAAGATGCCAACCGGGCCCTGCTGGAACTGAAACAAAGGAAGATTCGCGGCGCCAAAGTGTTACAGATCTGACGCCCTCACCCTGCCACATCAAAGGAGACCGCCCGGCCATGTCCCGTTTTGACCTGTTGGCTTTCGATGCTGACGATACCCTCTGGCACAACGAGCGCCTGTATGCCGAGGCGCAGATGCAGTTTCGGCAGCTCCTCTCGCGCTATCACCCGCCCGAGTGGATTGATGCCCGCCTCTATCAGACTGAGATCCGCAACCTGGAGCATTTCGGCTATGGCATCAAGGCCTTTGCCCTCTCCATGATCGAGACCGCCATCGAACTCACCGAAGGCCGCATCTCCGCTGCGGAGATCGGCACCATCGTCGAACGGGCCCATGCCATGCTGACAGCAGATGTCGAACTGCTCCCCCATGTGGCCGAGGTGCTGCCGCCTCTTGCAGAGCATTACCCGCTTATGTTGGTTACCAAGGGCGACCTGCTCGACCAGGAGAAGAAGATCTCCCGCTCCGGTCTGCAGGAATGCTTCCGCTGGGTCGAGATCGTCACCGACAAGACGCAGGCCGTGTACGCCGCCATCCTCCAAAAGCATGACATCCCGCCGGACCGTTTCCTCATGATTGGCAATTCATTGCGCTCCGACATCCTGCCCGTCCTCGCCCTGGGTGCCGGCACCGTGCACATCCCCCATGCCCTGACCTGGGCCCACGAATCCGCCACCCCCCCGCCCGAAGGACAGCCCGGCTTCTACCAGATTGAACACATGGGACTTTTGCCCGGCCTGTTGGCCCGCCTGGAAGGGTGAAACCCTGACAAGATATTGCGAAGGGATTGCATTGTGGCTTTGATGGTTGCATTTCCCCCCTTTTTGCCTTATGATAATGGCAAAGGATATCGGTTCGCACTCCAAGGAGATAAGCAATGACACCCAAGTCTTTCACTCGGATCTTCATCCTCGTGTTGATCCTGTTGTCAACCTTTGCCGTCCCCGCCGGCGTCCAGGCGGGAGGCGCAGTCTGCGGCAGCTCCTACATCGTCCAGTGGGGTGACACCCTTGAAGCCATTGCAGCCCGCTGCGGGACCACCGTTTCCGCCATCTTCGCTGCCAACCCCGGCATCAGCAATTACCTGTATGCCGGCCAGGTGCTGGTCATCCCTACCGGCAGCCCCTGTAACTGCACCGGGAGTGGTTACATCTACGCCTACACCGTCCAGCCCGGCGACACCTTCTCCGCCATCGCCGGCCGCTATGGGGTCACCGTCAACGACCTCTGGGCCGCCAACCCGCAGATTGTCAATATTAACCAGTTGTACCCCGGCCAGGTCATCTACGTCCCATCTCCGGTCTGGGCCGTCATCGTCACCCCTCCCGCTGCATCCGAACCGCTGGTTCCGCTTTCCTACGGGTCCGCCCCTGCCGGAGCCCCTAAGGGGACGGTCGAATTGTCCAACAAGGCCAAAGCCCAGGTCTATGTTTCCCTCCAGGGCACCCGCGCCGACGGCACCCAGGTCATCAACGAATACCCCGTCGGCGGGACGATGAGCGTGACCATACCTGCCGGCTGGTATGTCTACGTCGCCTGGGTTGGAGGCCAGAAATTCGTCGGCCAGTTCCAACTCAACGGCGGCTCCAAACACTCCATCACGTTCTACAGCAGCAAGGTCGTTGTCGAATGATACTGTATATGGCGTTCTCAAGAATGATTGACAAGTAGACAAAAAGACCCTTCTCGATAA
>CAYLXB010000096.1:0-10667 GCA_964387495.1 uncultured Anaerolineaceae bacterium | reverse complement strand
ACACTGCGCCCCATGGATGAGATCTCCTCGAGCGGGCAGTCTGTGCGTGCCCGCGACGGGCATACCCTCCTGCTGGTCGGATTCGAGGTCCCCGGCTGCCAGGGCACGACCACTTTCTTCTTCGGGGTTGGCCCGGACGGTTATATCGTCGACAAGGACTTCTCCGAAATGGTGTTGAGGGATGTGTTCTGCAACGAGATCGAGGCCTTGAGCCTGGTGGACGCCGCCGGGAGCGCCTACCCACCGCTGGGATTCGTGGACGGCAAGCAGGTGATCTTCGAGGCGCCGCTCTCCGCCGAGAACCTGGTCGTGCGCATGAACGCCGATATCCTGCTGCCCCTGATCGGTGACCCGGATTTGGGAAAGGTGGAGCCCACGATCACGGTGCCCTACTGCGATGAAGCCATCGCCGCCGGCCGGGCCGGGGACGGCAGCTACCTGTGCATGTCCAGTGAAACGGGCGATTACGTCGGGGATGGCCGCGACTGGCTCTTTACGGCCGGGGATTCCGAATTCGGCCTGATCGACCCGCGGACGATGAATTTCTTCATCAACAAGGGCGAATGGTCCCTGGAGTTTCTGCCGGCCAGCCATACGCCGGGCAAGCCGGGACTGTACGAAGACGCCGTGCGCGGCACGCAGGCCCTCCAGGAAAGCCGGAACGGCCTGGACGTCAACGGGGATGGGCGCGGCTGCAACGCCCTGACCGGCAAATTCGAGATCCTGGACATGCGCTGGCGCGCCGACAACACCCTGACGCGCCTCTACGTCAACTTCGAACAGCACTGCGAAGGCGAAGACCCCGCCCTCTACGGCTACCTGCGCTTCGACCTCCCGCCGGAAGAGTAACCCGCTGCATCTCATCCACGGCCCATTGCCGCGATGAAAGCAATTGCGGTGAAAACATCCAGCGCGTTGACCAAGACGTGAACAATGATGGCCAGGTTCAGATTCCGCCAGCGAACCGAACAGGCCAGCGGCAGCATGCCCAAGGTGCGGGTCAGGAACATCCACGGCGTCCAAACGTGATACAGCCCGAACAGGAAACTGTGGAGCAAAGGGGCCCACTTGCCGGCAAAACCCATGCGCGGCAGCAGGTAACCGCGGAAATACAGTTCCTCCACGACCGGTCCGGCCAGCACGCCGAAAGCCGCAACCATTACCCAGGTGACAACCAGGATGTTGCGTGAATATCCGGGCTGCAAGCCGCCTTCCATACCGGGCAGCCCGGCAAAAAACTGTTGCCGAATGAAAACGTCGACCGGTTTGAGCAAGGTGAAGATCAGTCCCAGCAGCACGAACAAGGCGGGGACCAGCACGAAATATTGCCAGGTTGGGATGCGGGTGCGGTACAGCACCACGCCTTGCAGGGAAAGGCGCCCGTTTTTCTTCTTTCCTTCATACATACAGCAGCCACCCCTTCCCTCCCCCTGTGCTAAAATCAACCTCAAAACAAACCACCCCGGCCCGCTGAACCGGCCCTCCCTGAAAGGACAAACGCTCATGCCCAAACACATCTTGATCGCCGGCGGCAGCTCCGGTTTGGGACTGGAACTGGCAAAACTTTACGCCGCCCAAGGCCATACGGTTTTCATCACCGGAAGGGTTGACCCGAACCTCCCCGGCCTGCGCTTCTTCGCTTTGCCCATCCGCCACAGTTCCGAAGAGCTGATCGGATGCATCGGCCAGGTCCTGGCGCAGATCGAAAAAGTGGACATGTTCATCTACGCGGCGGGCTACTCCCAACAGGGCAGCCTCGACCGCCTGGGCGACCGGGAAATCCTGAAAATGATCAACGTCGGCCTGACCGCCCCGGCCCTGCTCGCCCAACGGCTCAAACATAACCCGGGCAAACCGCTGGAGATTATCTTCATCACCTCCAGTTCGCAATACACCCCGCGGGCCGTCGAGCCCATGTACACGACCGTCAAAGCCGGCCTGGGTATGCTCGGCGCTTCCCTCTCCCTCGATCCAGACATCGGCAAAGTCCTGGTCGCGGCCCCCAGCGGCATGCGAACCCCGTTCTGGGAGCCGGGCAAGGACACCTCCGAATATCTCGACCCCCAATGGGTTGCCGGGCAGATCCTTGAATTGTTCGCCGGCCCCTTCAAATACCGCTATGCCAAAATCCTGCGTTCTCCCGCCCGGGTGGAGATCGTGGAGACGAGAGCGCCATAAACCAGGATACCCCGGCCAGATGTCCAGCCCCCTCCATTATCTCGAGATCGACGAATCCTGGCGTGAGCGCCTCGCCCGTGAGTGGGGTGGGGTAGTCGAACGCCACTTGCATTTCTCTGACGGCTTCAGCCTCCTCGCCCTGTGCGGGGAGGATCCCGCCGGCCTGATCTCCGTCTACTGGCGTGAACTCCCCCCGCCGCTCTCAGGCGTCCACGAAGGCTACATCGACATCATCGAAGTCCGCCCCGAATTTCGACGGCGCGGCATCGCCCGGGCCCTGGTCGACATCTCGATCCAACGGGCACAGGCCCATCATGCCTTTCAACTGCGCGCCTGGAGCTCGGAAGATAAAACCGAGGCCATCCCCATGTGGCAGCGCCTCGGCTTTGGGCTCTGTCCCGCCACCACCCATCCCCGCGGCCAGGAAGTCCGTGGCTACTTCGTCACCAAAGTCTTGGTTCCCCCGTGTCATTCATGAACCCATCCCTTACACTCCCCGCCTCTTACGGAAACTTCGCCCCTTACCAATCCCCCAAGAAAAATCCGTGCCAATCCGTGTTTTCCGTGAAATCCGTGTACCGATGATTTACGATCCCCGGAACAAATCCCCCTCCACCACAGTCTATATACCGACACCCGATCCTTCCCCCACCGGAGGCCCCCATGCCCCTCTCCCGCCGTGACTTCATCAAGCTCTTTGGAATTTCCCTCGGCTCCCTGCTTCTTGTCCGCTGCCAGCGCCTGCGCCCGGCCGAACCGACCCCCACCTGTTACGCTCCCATGCCTCCAACGGCCGGCGGTGACGTAAGCCCCGGCGGCCTCTCCGCCCGGGAGACCCTGCGCCTCTGCTGGCTCAGCTTCGACAAACTTGCCGAAACGACCCAGAGTGACCCGGCCTCGACCGGCGACTTCCAGAACCAGCCGCTTGCTGGTGAATTGATTGCGGATCACCGCACGGCCCTGGACCAGCTGGTGGCCGCCGGCGAATTGACCGCCCCGGTGGCCGACCTGGTGCAGGAAGCATACAATGCCGCCGCCTACCATATCTGGCGTTCCAATGCACCCATCACTTGTTACGAGCCGGCCTACGTGGACTATACCCCGCAGAGCGCTTCCGTCCTGGTCGAGCAGTCCCGCCTCCTGGATGAGATCGCCGCCCGGGGGAACGTGGACCCCGCCACACTGGAGAAAGCCCGCACCGCCCTCGAGCACGACCTGGCCTTCTATGCCCTCACCGATGCGGACGTCGAGGCTCTCTACAGCACGCTCATCCAGGAATCCCAGCAGAGCGGCCAGCCGGCCCCCTCCTTCGAGGAACTAGAACTCCAGCTCACCCCCGAGGCCAGGCAGGCTGCGGCTTTCCTGGTGGAACTGCTTTCCGAAAAATGACCCCCGCCCGCCCCCGCCTCCAATCGCTCATCTTCGAAGTCACCCCCCGCTGCAACCATGCCTGCCTGCATTGTTACAATGACTGGCATGGCAGCCGGCCGCATGCGCCCGCCTCCCCTGAACTGGACACTCCCCGCACGCTGGCGCTGCTGGCCAAGGCCCTGGATGAGACCGACTGCCCGCATGTCACCCTGAGCGGCGGCGAGCCGCTGCTCCGCCCCGACCTGGGCGAGATCGCGGCTTTTCTTCAGGACAGAGGGGTGGGGGTGACGGTCATCAGCAACGGCCGCCTCCTGACCGAAGCGGCTGCCGCCGCCCTGCTCGACCGGGGTGTGGCCCTCTTCGAACTGCCCCTGCTCAGCAGCCGCCGGGAACTTCATGACCATCTCTCCGCCTCGCCCGGCGCCTGGGAGGCTGTCCTGTCTGCCATGGCCAATGTGCGCCTCCTGCACGGCCAGTTCATCGCCGCCTTTGTCGCTACCCGCCTGAACATCGATGACCTCCACGCGACCATCCGCCTGGCCTTTGCCTTCGGCGCCCGCGGCCTGATGCTCAACCGTTTCAACCCCGGCGGCCGCGGCCGGGAGCATTTGCCGGAGCTGCTCCCCTCCGTGGCCCAGCTGCGCCGCGCCCTGTCCGTGGCCGATGCCGCCGTGACGGAGCTTGGCCTGCCCATTTCGTGCTCCATCCCCATCCAGCCCTGCCTGATCGATTTGGAGGCTTACCCGCATCTTGGCTTCGGCTTTTGCGCTGCCGGCGGCGGGCGCGCCTATTACACCCTGGACGCCTCGGGCGACCTGCGCCCCTGCAACCACAGCACCACCGTTTTGGGGAACCTGTTTCGCGAATCTTTCGCCTCCCTGATCGCCCCCGGCCGGCTGGCGGATTTTGTGGACGCCCTGCCGGAATTCTGCCTCGCCTGCTCCCGCCGCCTGGAATGCCAGGGGGGCTGTAAAGCCGCCGCCCAGGTCTGCTGCGGCTCCCTGTGCGCCGAGGAACCGTTCCTGCACCATAATCGGCAGCTGGCGTCCATCCCGGTATAGGAATGCCGTCTGATCATTCGAAAGAGCCGGGCTGTTTTTCCTCGAACCACTTCTGCAGTTCCAGGGCCGCCTGCACCGGCTCTCTGGACTCCAACCTGTAGTCTGCCCCCGCTGTGACCCGGCTTTCGCCAGCATATGCTGCCCGGTAGACAACCCGCGCAGGCATATCCTTTCCGGCCAGCGAGCCATCCCATTCCCGCAGCGTCCAGTTCTCGTCGCTTTCAGGGGATTTGACTCCGTACTGCCCGCTTTCGAGCGCCAGTAGCACCTGGCAGTGCCGGTAGCCATAGGCCAGCAGGTTTTGCAAGACCAGCGGGTTGGGGTCGATCTTTTCCCGCGTAGCCCGGCTGGCGGGCAGGGCCAGTTTGTCCAACCAGGGCATGAACCCCGCCCTGGCCAGGGCATAGGCCAGGGCGAAGACCTGTGCCAGGTGTTCCCAGTGATCGGACCACTTCCAGCTGATGAAGACCTGCGGGCGGCGGCTGACCTGCTCCAGTGCCCGGCTGTCGCTCACCAGCCTCGGCTGCTCGAACTTGCCCCCGAAGCGGCCTTCCCACTCACTGCTCCCTGGGCTGATTTGCCATGTCTTCCCAGACTGGCTGGTGAAGACCGTTTGCAGCAGCGCACCGCCGGCGTCGTTGTGTCCGAAGAAGACCGACTCCTCTCCGCCCACCGCGACCCATTCGAACTCCCGGAAATGGCTCAATAAAGCCGCGCTAACTCCTTCCAGCCCTTCCCCGAAAGGAGCGCAGGCGCGGATATTCAGCCGGGCCACCAGCTCCGGCGGGCGCCCCGGCACCGGGCTGGCCACCCAGAGCGTATCTCCCGGACGCAAGCCGGAAAAGATTTTCCCGGCATTGCTGCCGTACACGAAAGCCGGCTCGCTGGAGGCGCAGACCAGCCGTTTCCAGTCGCTGATGCGCTTACGCTGCACGTAACAAAGCACCTGCCTTCCCATCCCGCACCTCCGTTTCCAACCGCTCCCATCGCCCGCACCCTTCTCCCGCCTCCCCTTCGCGCTCTTTGCCTCTCTGCCAAACGCCAAAAAAACATCCGTGAAACCTGTGTACAAATTCCTTACACCTTCCGGCTCCCAATCTCATCCGAATCCTCCACCGCCTCGCCGGGTTTCCCTGCAACAAAACGGGGCTGGCGGGGCCAGTCCCGTTTCGAACTGTTTTTTCTCGCCCGCCTTATCCCTTGCGGATTTCCAGGATGCGGATGGCGATCGGCTCCACCAGGGTGCGGAGTTTCTTCTCCGTGATGCCGGTCAACTTGACGGTCACCTTGAAGTTGGAGATGGATTCGCCGGAGAAGGAGCCCATTCCGACGATATCGCCGCCGTTCTCGGAGATGACGCGGGTCAGTTTGGCAATTTCACCGGGCTGGTTCGGCATCAACACGCTCAGGCGCAGGCCGGAGTGGCGTGCACCCATCATCTCGATGAAGATCTTGAACAGGTCATGTTCGGTGATGATCCCCACCACATCGCCGTCGCGCACTACCGGCAGGCCGCTGACATTCTTGTCGACCATGCGGCAGGCCGCCTCTTCGATGGGGCAGTCTTCCTCGATGGTGAAGACTTTTTTGGTCATCACTTCCCGCACCATGACCTTGCTGAGCAGGTAGTTGATCTCCCAGATGCTCAGGGTGGTGGCCTTGGAGGGGGAAGCATTCTGCAGGTCACTCTTCGAGACGATGCCGACCATCTTCCCGTTCTCGACCACGGGGGTGCGGATGATATTTTCGGCCTGCATCAGTTTGAGCGCTTCCTGGACGGGCATATCCGGAGAAACTGTGACCACCGGGTGGGACATACGTTCGCCGACGAGCATAAGAACCTCCTATGGGGTGTGCATTGGATAATTTGGTCTATACACTCTATTTTACTATGAGAGTGTGCTGGAACAAAGCGACTTACCCGACGGCAAGGCACAGCCGATTTTTTGACTTGTCCGCCTTGCTTTCTCTTTTCTGTCTTGTCAGGACAATCGGATTCCCTGTGATAAAATGAAAAACATCTTATGTTAATGTGAAACGAGGTACATCCAGACATTGCACCAAGTAACCCTGCTGATCAACATTGCCATGGCGCTGGTGATCGCCTTCATCGGGGGATTGATCGCCCGCCGTCTCGGCCTGCCCACCATCGTCGGCTACCTGCTGGCGGGGATTGCAATCGGTCCGTTCACCCCCGGTTTTGTGGGTGATTCGCAAACCATCAGCCAACTGGCCGAACTGGGGGTCATCTTCCTGATGTTTGGTGTCGGCCTGCATTTCTCGTTCCATGACCTCTGGAAGGTGCGCAGCATCGCTATCCCCGGTGCTCTCTTTCAGACGGCACTGGCCACACTGGTGGGATATGCCCTCAGCCAGGCCTGGGGCTGGACGCCCGCTGCCAGCATCGTTTTGGGCCTAGGAATTTCGGTCGCCAGCACGGTCGTGCTCCTGCGCGGGCTGATGGATCATGGCCTGCTGAACACCGGCCAGGGACAGACCGCCATCGGCTGGACGGTGCTGGAAGACCTATGGACTGTCCTGATCCTGGTGTTGATGCCCACGCTGGCAGACGGCTCTGCCGGCTTCGACTGGTGGGTGCTGGGCCTGACCCTTTTAAAGGCTTCCGGATTTGTGCTGATCGTGCTATTTGCGGGCATGCGCCTGATCCCCTGGCTGCTCCTCCGCATCGCCCATACACGCTCGCGGGAACTCTGGATCCTGGCGGTGCTGGCGGTGGCGCTGGGGACAGCCCTGGGTGCAGCCGAGATTTTTGGCGTGTCCCTGGCACTGGGGGCTTTCGTGGCGGGCGTGGTGGTCGGCCAGTCGCCCCTCAGCCACCAGGTGGGAGCGGACATCCTGCCATTTCGCGAAGCCTTCGCCGTGCTGTTCTTTGTTTCGGTCGGCATGCTGGTCAACCCGCAGTACCTGGTCGCGCACCTGGGTCCGGTCGTGGCCCTGACGGCGCTGGTGGTCATCGGCAAGCCGCTGATCGTGTTCCTGGCCGGACTTGTCTTTCCCTGGCCGGCGCGCACGGTGCTGGTGGTGGCTGCCGGCCTCAGCCAGATCGGTGAGTTCTCGTTCATCCTTGGGCAGGCCGGCGTCTCACTCGGCCTGCTTGCCCCAGACCAGTACTCGCTGATGCTGGCGGTCGCACTTATTTCTATGATGTTGAACCCGGTCATGTTCCGCCTGATCACCCCGTTTGAAAAAATTCTGCGGCGCTCCCCGCGCCTGTGGGAATTGTTGGACCGGCAAAAACAACAGGATGACCTGGCCGGTGCGGAGGCAGCCGGGATCGAAAACCATGTGGTCGTAGTCGGTTATGGCCGGATTGGGCGGCACATCGAGGCTTTGTTGGAAGGCATGGCCATCCCCTACCTGGTCATTCACGGGGATCCGGAACAGGTGGCGGCTTTCAGGCGGCGGGGTGTTCCCAACCTTTTTGGCGATGCTGCCAACTCAGAGGTGCTGACCCATGCCGGCCTGGAGCGCGCCCGCGCCCTGGTGGTGGCCGACCCTGACCAACCAACCTGTGAAATGACGGTGGCCGCGGCGCGCGAACTGGCTCCCGACCTGCCCATCATTGCCAGGGCCGGGAGCCGCGAGGGGATCAAAAGGCTGGTCCTGCTGGGGGCCAAATATGTGATCCAGCCGGACCTGGAGGGCGGCCTTGAAATCGTGCGGCATACCCTGCTGCAGTTGGGGTTTCCCATCCAGGATATCACCCGCTACACCGATGCCGTGCGGCAGGACCAGTATGACCTGCAGGTCAACACGGAAGAAGAACACCGCCTGCTGCGCGGCCTTGTCGATGCCGCCAACAGCATCGAGATCACCTGGTTTACGCTGCCTGCGGGCAACCCCATTGCCGGGCAGACAATTGCCGAAGCCAACCTGCGCGCCCGGACCGGCGCCTCGGTGGTCGCCATCCTGCGCGGGAACGTGCTGTTGGCCAATCCCAAATCGGTCACGGTCTTCGAAGCCAGCGACCGGATCGGTTTGATCGGCGACCGTGCCCATATCGAGGCCGCGGGGCGGCTGCTGGCTCCGCCGGATCAGGAATGAGTGACGCCTGCCGGCTTATTTCTTGAGCGGCAGATTCTGTAATTCCTTTGTGAGCAGTTCTTCCAGTTCCTTGATCCCCGTATAGATCAGGCACCTTTGCCCCTTTACATCGAACTTGAGTTCACTGGCATCCTGCGCCAGCAGGATGGTCGGTTTGCTGCATCCCCAGGCGTAACCCACCTCCAAGTAAACATTCGCGTTCGACTGGGTCAGGTCGGCCACGATCAGGTCAGCCCCCTTGATTTGCATCTTCACCCGCTCCATGATATCGCCGGTAAAGAATGCTTCGTCGGCCCTTTCGCAGAGATAACCGGCGTTGTTGACGGCGCCCCGGATGCCGTAGTGGAATATGTCGTACATCTTTTTGTCGAATGGCATGGCCACAAAGACGATGGGCTTTTTCTCGGACGAATAGCCCGCATCCCGCAGGGAATCCGACGTCGGAGCGATTCCCTTGGTCAGCGCACTGCGGCTGGTCTCGACTGTGCCTTGGGGGAGCAGTTCGCTCAGGATTTGCTTCAACCTTTCAGCCCGTTCCTTGTCGAATTCCACGATCGTGATCTCTCTCAGCGTCTGTGGATATTCCCCGTGCGTGAGAGCGTCCACCAGGCCGGCAATTTCCGCTTTGAACGATTCGGCCTCGTCCAGGCCGAAGTTGACCCCGTGCACAGTGAAGGAGACGTTTTCAGCCTGCGGCACTGCCTGGGCCAGGTATGCCAGCGCCCGCCGGGCGAACTCGCGCACGTTCTGATATCGGAAAAGGGGCAGTCTCTCCACACCCACGAACAGGATCTGCCGCGCCCCAAACGGTCCCGGTTTCTCGAAAAGGGCAAAATCACCGGTTTTGGGAAGGCGGGTTTCCAGGCCGGGGTACAGAGGCGACATGTGCCCGACGGCTTTTTTATCCAGCCCGTATAAGCCCTGGGCATACTTGAGGACAAGTACGTCGG
The DNA here is from genome assembly GCA_964387495.1 of uncultured Anaerolineaceae bacterium. Lineage (GTDB taxonomy): Bacteria > Chloroflexota > Anaerolineae > Anaerolineales > Villigracilaceae > DSXF01. Next base: position 1,042 of record CAYLXB010000096.1, on the reverse strand, counting down.
TCTGGATTGCAAAAGCGTCTGTGCTGATAACCTTGATCGGGATTTGCATTGCCAACTCCTCCACACAGCAGTATTCAAACCGGTTGTTCATAGGATACAATAAAAGGCATTCCAAAGCAAGAGGAGCATGGAAAATCCGACTTTCTCTGCTGAAAGCCCGGTAATCTGTGTACGGCAAGTACTCTTTCCTCCCAAGGAGCCACCTGGAGTGCAGCATGGAATTCCCTCCCGAAATGCTAACCTACCTGCGCAAGGCCGGCCGCGTTGCCGTTCTGACCGGCGCCGGCGTCTCCCAGGAATCTGGCCTGCATACCTTTCGCGAGGCCCAGACCGGCCTGTGGGCCCAGTACCGACCCGAAGACCTGGCCACCCCCGAAGCCTTCCAGCGTAATCCGAAGCTGGTCTGGGACTGGTACGCCATGCGGCGCCAGCGGGCGGATACCGTCCAGCCCAACCCAGGCCATCATGCCCTGGCCGAGATGGGAAGGCGCTTCCCGGCCTTCACCCTGATCACCCAGAACGTCGACGGACTGCACCAGAAGGCAGGCAGTGTGGATGTGCTCGAACTGCACGGCAACATTACCCGCGTCAAATGTTTCGACTGCGGCCTGCCCGCCGCCTTCTGGCAGGAGGTAGGCCCGATTGTGCCGCGCTGTGCGGCCTGCGGCGGTTTTCTCCGGCCGGACGTGGTCTGGTTCGGCGAAGCCCTGCCGCGTGCCGCGCTGGAATCAGCCGTGGAGGCCGCCCGAAACTGCGACGCCTTCTTCTCCGTTGGCACTTCCGGCCTGGTCCAGCCTGCCGCTTCTCTGGCCTTCGCCGCGCGGAACAAGGGCGCCCTGGTGATCCTGGTCAACCTGGAGCCCACACCGCTGACCGAACGCGTGGATTACTTCCTGCAGGGCCGTTCCGGTGAGATCCTGCCGGCCCTGGTCCAGGCCCTCTGGCCGGCGGCGGCTTGAAACTTTTTGGGTCTTTCTGCATCCAAGCTTTGGTATATTCTCTACTTTACATCAGGAGCCAGTCATGCCGATCTTTGAATTCG
>CAYLXB010000095.1:0-10763 GCA_964387495.1 uncultured Anaerolineaceae bacterium | reverse complement strand
GATCCCTCCCGCCTGGCCTCCCGCATCCTGGGCATGGGCGATGTGATCGGCCTGATCGAGAAGGCCGAGGCCGCCTTCGACGCCCAGAGCGCCCAAAAACAGGCCGGCCGCCTGCTCAAGGGCGAGTTCTCCCTGGATGACTGGCTGGACCAGATGCGCCAGATGCGCAAGATGGGGCCCCTCAGCCAGATGCTGGAGATGCTCCCCGGGCAGTTCGGGCAGGCCGCCCGTGCCGCCGACCCGCGCGAGATGGAGCAAAACCTGAAACGCGTCGAGGCGATCATTTGCTCGATGACCCTCCAGGAACGGCGGAATCCGGATATACTTAACGCCGGTCGCCGCCGGCGCATCGCCCGCGGCTCAGGCACCGAAGTCCAGGACGTGAACCGCCTCATCAAGCAGTTCCGTGAGGCCCAGCGCCTGTTCAAGACCTTCAAGAAAACTGGCGGACGCAACCTCTCGCGTCTGTTCGGCTAAGGCACACTGTGACCCCCGAGGGCGCATCCTTTCGCGCACTCCTCTCCTCGCCGGTCAAGCGTGCCGATAATTGTTCAACAACACAAACTACTACTGAAGGAGAAAGTTCTCAATGGTTCGTATTCGACTTCGCCGCGTCGGCCTGAAAGGCCAGCCTTCTTACCGCATCGTGGTTTCCGACAAGGAATCCCCGCGTGACGGGCGTTTCCTGGAAATCCTGGGCTATTACAACCCCCGCACCGAGCCTGCCACCATCGAGGTCAAGGAAGACCGGGTTTACGATTGGATGAGCAAGGGAGCCCAGCCGACCGAATCGGTGGGCCAGGTTTTCCGCAGCGCGGGTGTGCTCGACCGCTTTGCCCGCTTCAAATCCGGCGAGGCGCTCGAGACCCTGCTGGCCGAGGCCGCTGAGGCCGCCGGCAAGCGCAACACCAACGCCAAGACCCGCCGCGCCTAGCCTCACCGCAGGCCGCTGCGAAAGGTGTCCAATGAAACCTTTGATTGAGTTCATTGCCCGCTCGCTGGTCGAAAATCCGGACCAGGTCGAGGTGCGCGAATTCCGCACCGGCAGCCGGGTCCGCCTGGAGCTGAGCGTGGCAAAGGAGGATATGGGGCGCATCATCGGGAAAAACGGTCGTGTAGCCAACTCCATCCGCACTTTGTTGCGTGTAGCTGCAGAGCGTGAGGGTGTGCAGGCCACGCTCGACGTTTTGGAACCCTGATGCCGTCCGAAAATTCCCCAGCGCAGTCTGGATCAGGCTCGCCTTCTTCCGGCGAGCCTGTCTATTTGGCTGTCGGCTTGCTGCGCCGCCCGCACGGGGTGCACGGCGCCATGCTGATGACCGTGCTGACCGATTTCCCCGAGCGCCTCATGCCCGGCAAGCGCCTGTACGCCGGCGAACAGCATGAGGTTGTCCGCCTGTCTGCCGTCCGCCCGCATGCCGAGGGCCTGCTGGTCTCCCTGCGCGGCTTCGACACGCCTGAAGCGGTTGGCCGCCTGCGCAATTGCTACCTGTATGTGGAAGCTGCCGGCCTGCCGCCCCTCCCCGAAGGGGAGTACTACCACCACGAACTGGTCGGCCTGGAGGTCGTTGCCGAGGACGGCCAGGTCCTGGGCACCCTGGCCGAGGTCATGGAGACCGGCGCCAACGATGTCTACCTGGTCACCGATCCTGCCGGGCATGAACTCCTGCTCCCGGCCATCCCCCCGGTCATCCTGGAAGTGGATTTGGACCGCCGCCGGATGCGCGTGCACCTGCTTCCCGGTTTGCGCGGCGAGGAGTGATCCCCATGCAGGCGCGCTGCTGCTGGCTTGGCTTCAATCTGGTCAAGGGCATTGGCGCTGTCCGCCTGCAGGGGCTGATCCAGCAGTTTGGGGGCGTGGAACAGGCCTGGCAGGCAGATGCCGGCGCGCTGCGCCAGGCTGGCCTCAGCGCCCGGATCGTTGCACACCTGCTCCACGTCCGGCAGACCGCCGACCTGGAACGGTTGTGGGAAGAGTATACAGCCCGGGGAATCCGGATGATCACCTGGGAGGATGCCGCCTACCCGCCACGCCTGAAGGAAATCGAACAACCCCCGCCCGTTCTGTACCTGCGCGGCGAACTGCTCGAGGAGGATTTCTGGGCGGTGGCCGTGGTCGGCACCCGCCGCATCACCCCCTATGGCCGCCAGATCGCCGATGAAATCGCCACCCTGCTGGGCGGCAACGGCGTGACGGTGGTCAGCGGCCTGGCGCGCGGCGTGGATGGGGTGGCGCATTCCGCGGCCCTCAAGGCCGGCGGGCGCACCCTGGCGGTGCTCGGCTGCGGCGTGGATATCATCTACCCGCCCGAACACCAGGCCCTGGCCGCGCAGGTCATGGGGCGCGGCGCCCTGCTCAGCGATTACCCGCCCGGCACGCCCCCGGACGGCCCGAATTTTCCGCCGCGCAACCGCATCATCTCCGGGCTTTCAGTGGCGACCATCGTGGTCGAAGCCGGCGAGACCAGCGGCGCCCTGATCACAGCCGGCTTTGCCGCCGACCAGGGGCGCGAGGTCTTTGCCGTGCCCGGCAGCATCCTGGCCCCGCAGAGCAAAGGCCCCAACCGGCTGATCGCCAACGGTGCCCACCCCCTGCTGGATGCGCGCGACATCCTGGATGTGCTCAACCTGACCCGCGTCAGCCAGCACCAGGCGGCCCGCAAGGCCCTGCCAACGGATGCCACCGAGGCCCAGCTGCTCGCCGCCCTGGGCGCCGAACCCCTGCACGTGGACGAGATCCGCCTGCGCAGCGGCCTGCCGATCGAGAGGGTGACCTCCGCACTGGTCATGATGGAACTCAAGGGCATGGTGCGCCAGGTCGGCGGCCTGCATTATGTGGCCGTGCGTGAGGTACAATCGGAATATTCTGTGGAAACATAAGATGTTCGAACATTTCTACGCTGTCATCATGGCCGGGGGCGGCGGGACGCGCTTGTGGCCCGTCTCGCGCCGCAGCCGGCCCAAACAAATGATCCCGCTGGTGGATCGTTCGACCCTGTTCGAGTCCACCGTCCAGCGCCTGGAGGGATTCCTGCCGCCGGAGCGCATCCTGGTGGTGACGGTCTCAGACCAGGCGCAGGCCCTGAAGGCCCAGGCACCCTACATCCCGCCCGAAAACTTCCTGCTGGAGCCTGCCCCGCGCGGCACGGCTTCGGTGGTCGGGCTGGCGGCGGTTGCCCTGCAGGCGCGTGACCCGGAGGCGATGATGGCCGTCCTGCCCTCCGATCATTTCATCCGCAACCGCGACCTGTTCCACCTGCTGCTGCGGGTGGCCGCCGGGGTGGCCGGGCGCGGTTACCTGGTCACGCTGGGCATCTCGCCCACCTATCCTGCCACATCCTATGGTTATATCCAGGCCGGGGAAGCCCTGCCTGAGGAATACATCTACCCGGTCTACAAGGTCGTCAGCTTCAAGGAGAAGCCCGACGAGGCCAGCGCCCGCGAGATGATCATGCACGGCAGCCATTCCTGGAACTCCGGCATGTTCATCTGGAAGGCCGGCCGCATCCTGGAGGAGATCGGGATCTACATGCCGGAGCTGCGGGCCGGCCTGAATCACCTGGCGGCTGCCTGGGGCACCCCCCAGCAGGACTCGCTCCTGGCCTCCATCTGGCCGGGCTTGAAGAATGAAACCATTGATTATGGCATCATGGAAAAGGCCGGGCGGGTGGCGATCCTGCCGGCCAGCGGCCTGGGCTGGAGCGATATCGGCAACTGGGATTCGCTCTTCGATGTCCTGCTGCCGGATGGCGACGGGAACATCGTCTTCTCGGGCCGCCATATTCCGCAGGATACCCACAACTCCCTGGTCTACGGCGACGGCCGCGACCGCCTGGTGGTTACCATCGGTGTCGACGACCTGATCATCGTGGATACGAACGATGTCCTGCTGGTCTGCCGCCGTGACCAGACCCAGAAGGTGCGGCAGATCGTTTCGAACCTGAAAAATTCTGACCGCGAGCAATATACGTAGGAGGTGGCTTTTGGAAGCCTACTGCATGAAGTGCAAGACCAAACGTGAAATGAATGACCCCAAGCCGGTCTTTAACTCGATCGGCGCGGCAGTGACCCGCGGCCAGTGCCCGGTTTGCGGCACGGCCCTCTTCCGCACCGGGCGCACCCCGGCCCATGAGGGGCTCAGCCCCTCGGAGACCATCCACAAGCGCGAAGGCAAACTGGTGATCGTCGAGTCGCCCGCCAAGGCCAAGACCGTCGGCCGTTTCCTCGGCAAGGGCTATACCGTCAGAGCCTCCGTCGGCCACATCCGTGACCTGCTGCGCTCGCAGCTCTCGGTGGACGTGGAGAACGATTTCCAGCCCAAGTACCGCGTCCCGAACGAGAAGAAGGAAGTCGTCAAGGAACTCAAGCAGCTGGCCAAGAAGGCCGAGGAGATCTACCTGGCGACCGACCCCGACCGCGAGGGTGAGGCCATCTCCTGGCACCTGCTGGAGGCGGCCCAGATCGAAGCCCAGCGCGCCCGCCGCGTGGTCTTTCACGAGATCACTGAACCGGCCATCAACGAGGCCTTTTCGCACCCGCGCGGCATCAACATGGACCTGGTCAACGCCCAGCAGGCCCGGCGCGTGCTCGACCGCCTGGTGGGATACAGCATCAGCCCCATCCTGTGGGAGAAGGTGCGCAGCCGTCTCTCCGCCGGGCGTGTCCAGTCGGTGGCCATGCGCCTGATCGTGGAGCGCGAGCGCGAGATCGACGCCTTCGTGCCGGTCGAGTACTGGTCCATCGGCGCCGAGTTCAAGCCCGAAGGCCTCAAGTCCACCTTCCTGACCAAGCTGGCGAAGATGGACGAGCAGGAGCCTGAACTGGGCAGTGAGGCCGTGGTCAGGCCCATCCTGGTGGATATGGAATCCGCCGCCTATGCCGTTTCGAAGGTCAAGCGCGGCGAGCGGCGGCGCAAACCCTCCCCGCCTTTCACCACCTCCACCCTCCAGCAGGAGGCCTCCCGCAAACTCGGTTTCACCGCCAAACGCACCATGGGCCTGGCGCAGGGATTGTACGAAGGCCAGGACGTGGGCGAGGGCGGCACCACCGGCCTCATTACCTACATGCGTACCGATTCCACCAACGTCTCGGAACTGGCCCAAAAGGAAGCCCGCGAGTACGTGGGCGGCAAATACGGCCAGGATTACCTGCCGCCTGAACCTCCCCAATACAAGACCAAGGTGGCCGGGGCGCAGGAAGCCCACGAGGCCGTGCGGCCCACCTCGGTCATGCGCGACCCCGAGAAGGTCAAGCCCTACCTCGAGCCGGCCATGTTCAAACTCTACCAGCTCATCTGGCAGCGCTTCGTCGCCTCCCAGATGGAGGCCGCCGTCTATGACACCCTGCAGGTCGAGGTGACCGGCAGGAGCAGTGCCCACGAGTACCTGCTGCGCGCCTCCGGTTCGGCGGTGAAATTCCCCGGCTTCCTCGTGGTCTACGAGGAGGCGAAGAACGAGGATGCCAAGCCCGAAGAGGGCGAAGAGAACGTGCGCATCCCGGCCGGCATCGCCGAGGGCCAGAAGCAGGAACTGGTGCGCCTGATCCCCGAACAGCACTTCACCCAGCCGCCGCCGCGTTACTCGGAGGCCTCGCTGGTCGCCACCCTGGAGGAGAACGGCATTGGCCGGCCCTCCACCTATGCCCCCACGATTTCCACCATCCAGCAGCGCGGCTATGTCGAGCGCGTCGACCGCCGGCTCATCCCCACCGAGACCGGCATCCTGGTCAACGACCTGATGCTCCAGTATTTCCCGGATATCGTCGACCTGCAGTTCACCGCCCGCATGGAAGAAGACCTGGACAGGGTGGCTGCCGGGGAGACCGAATGGGTCGGCGTGATGCACGCCTTCTACGGCCCGTTTGCCCAGGAAGTGGCCAAAGCCCAGGCCGAGATGCCCGTCACCAAGACCGGCCCCGAGCCCATCGGCCGCGCCTGCCCCGACTGCGGCAAGGAACTGGTCATCCGCTACGGCCGCTACGGCAAGTTCATCTCCTGCTCCGGCTTCCCCGACTGCCGTCACACCGAGGCCTGGCTGGAGAAGATCGGCGTCACCTGCCCGAAGGATGGCGGCGACATCGTCGAACGCAAGACGCGCAAGGGCCGCATCTTCTACGGCTGCAACAATTATCCCACCTGCGACTTCACTTCCTGGAAGCGCCCCCTGGCAGTCCCCTGTCCCAAGGACGGCGGCATGCTGGTCATCGCCAACAAGCGCGAAGCCCAGTGTCTGACCTGCCAGGAGACCTTCCTGCTCGAAGAGATCATTGTCGAAACACCTGTCGAATAAGGAGTAAGAATGGTAGCGTTAACGATTTTATGGGTCTCCGGCCTGGCCGACAAGGCCGCTTATCTTGATCCCGGTTCCGGCAGTTTCCTGCTCCAGCTTTTGCTGGCCGGCCTGCTGGGCGTGGCGGTGGCCGTGCGCGCTTCCTGGAGCAAGATCAAGGGCATCTTTGGCAAGTCCAAACCCAAGGACCAGGATGCCGAAGACGAGGAAGATGAAAAGTAATTCCCAACTCGGCGCTTCTTTCCGGGACCCGAGCGGGTTCCTGTTCACCCGGGACGGCAGCCTGTACCGGCAGGTGAACCGTGCGTATGCCGCCGAGTATGACCGCCTGATGGCCTCCGGCCTGTACGAAAAACTGGTCAAGGCCGGCCTGCTGGTGCCGCACCGGGAGGTGGATCTCCCGCCTGCAGGGCCGGAACTGGCCTACAAGGTGATCCAGCCCGAACGCGTGCCGTTCATTTCCTACCCGTACGAGTGGTCTTTCAGCCAGTTGAAGGATGCCGCCCTGGCGACCCTGTCGCTCCAGCGGCGTGCGCTCAAGGCCGGCATGTCGCTCAAAGATGCCAGCGCCTACAACATCCAGTTCGTCAACGGCAAGCCGGCCCTGATCGATACGCTCTCCTTCGAGAGCTACCAGGAAGGCCAGCCCTGGGTCGCCTACTGCCAGTTCTGCCAGCATTTCCTGGCCCCCCTGGCGCTCATGGCCCGCCGCGATATCCGCCTGGGCCAGCTGCTGCGGGTCTATATCGATGGTATCCCTCTCGACCTGGCCAGCCGCCTGCTGCCTTTTGGTACCCGCTTCAACTTTGGCCTGCTCAGCCACATCCACCTGCATGCCAAAGCGCAGGCCAGTTTTTCCGGCAAAGGCATCCCGTCCCCCCGGCCCGGTGCGGGGATGAGCAAACAGGCCCTGACCGGCCTGATCGACAGCCTGGAGGCTGCCGTCCGCAAACTCGATTGGACGCCCGCCGGTACCGAGTGGGGCAATTACTACGCCATCACCAACTATAGCGATGCCGCCTTCGAGCATAAAAAGGAACTGGTGGCCGAGTGGAGCGCGCGCCTCCGGCCGGCTGTCGTCTGGGACCTGGGCGCCAACAACGGCGTCTTCAGCCGCCAGGCGGGCGCCGCGGCCGCCTGTGTAGTCTCCTTCGACATCGACCCGGCTGCCGTCGAGCAGAATTACCGCCAGGTCCGGGAAGCGAAAGAGAAGAATATCCTGCCGCTGGTGCTCGACCTGACCAACCCCAGCCCGGCCATTGGCTGGCACAACCGCGAGCGCGAGTCGCTGGGGCAGCGCGGCCCGGCCGATATGGTCCTGGCACTGGCCCTCATCCATCACCTGGCCATCTCCAACAATGTCCCCCTGCCGCAGCTGGCGCAGTTCTTTGCCGAGATGGGCCGCTGGCTGGTGATCGAGTTCGTCCCCAAGTCCGATTCGCAGGTCCAGAAACTGCTCCAGAGCCGCGTGGACATCTTCCCGCATTACGTCCGGGAGGATTTCGAGCAGGCTTTCCAGCAGTATTTTAAAATCGAAGCCAGCCTCCCGCTGCGTGAATCAGAACGCACCCTGTACTTGATGGAACGCCGCGCAGAATAGCCCAAATAGCCTTTTGCGTATTTGGCCGGTATTCTGTATAATATAGTTGCTCATTTGTTCTGCCTGTACCAGCCTTGTACGTCCCATGAGAGGAGCGCCGTATGGTCGTTGAATTCATACAGAAGAACAGGACATTGGTACTTGCCGCCCTGGCGGCCCTGGTGCTGGGCTTCCTGCTGGGCCTGCTCTATGCCTACGTCCTGTCCCCGGTGGTCTACGTCGATACCACGCCTGAAATCATGCGCCATGATCTCCAGGTGGATTACATGCGCATGGCAATCGACTCCTATCAGGTCAATCGTGATGTGAACCTGGCCGTGGCGCGCTGGACCAACCTGGGCCTCGATCAGGCTCCGCAGATCCTGCTCGAGATCCAGCAGAACCTGCAGGGCCAGAACCCGGAAGCCGTGCTGGCTTACGGGCGGGATGTGCAGGCCGTCCTGGGCATGGTTGCCCTGCCCGAATCGCCGGCCGGCGAAGAGGAAACCCCGCAGGAGGGCATTCCGGTGGGACGTTACCTGCTGATCTTCGTGGCCGTGGTGCTCGTCCTGGCGGTGGTGGGCGCGGTGGCCTATTTCTTCATGCGCACCATGCGGGGCCGTTCCAGCGACACCGTCACGCCCGCCATGCAGGCCCAGGAGTTTACCCGCCAGGCTTCGCGCACCGATTATGGCTCGCTCGGGCTGGCCGAACCCATCACCCGCACCATGACGACCTACGTGCTCGGGGATAACCTCTACGATGAGTCTTTCAGCATCGACTCGCCCGCCGGGGAATTCCTGGGGGAGTATGGCGTCGGTGTTTCCGAAACGATCGGCGTGGGCGACCCCAAGCGCGTCACGGCCCTGGAGGTCTGGCTCTTCGATAAGAACGATATCAAGACCGCCACCAAGGTCTTGATGAGCGCCCATGCCTACAATGACCTGGCCGTCCGCCAGCGCCTGGAAGCCAAGGGCGAACTGGTGCTGGTCGAACCGCAGCAGCAGGTCCTGCTGGAGACTGCCACCCTGCAGATGCTGGTGACGGTCACCGACCTGGAATACGGGCAGGGGCCGCTCCCGCCCAGCAGTTATTTTGAGCGCATCACCCTCGAACTGGGCATCTGGCCCAGGCAGGGCTGAGCCTTTTCACCCTGAATCAAAAAGAGCAGGCCGGGAAATTCCAGCCTGCTCTTTTATTGTTTTCCGGCCGCTTATTCGATCTTCAAAATCTTGAATTTGATCTTCCCGCCCGGCGTCTCCGCCTCCACCACCTCGCCGACTTTATGCCCAAACAGCGCGCCGCCGATGGGCGATTCGTTCGAGATCTTCCCGTTGCGCGGGTCGGCTTCCTTGGCACCCACCACGTGGAAGGTCTCCGGCTCGAAATCCTCCTCCTGCACCGTCACGCGCACCCCCACACCCACGGTATCGCGCTGGCCGCCGGTCTCTTCGACGACGGTCGCGTTGGTAATGATATATTCCAGTTCCTGGATGCGCCCTTCCAGGAAACCCTGGTCTTCCTTGGCCTTGTGATAATCGGCGTTCTCCGAAAGGTCGCCCATCTGGATCGCCTCGCGCAGCCGTTTGGCCAGCACCAGGCGCTGGGGGCCTTTTAATTCTTCCAGTTCAGCCTTCAGGCGGGCGGCGCCTTCGGCGGTGATGTAAAGGGGTTCGCTCATGAGTTCCTCAATTGATTGATGTCTTGATGGCCATGGAAATGGCTGCAGCCATCCGGCCGCACCTTACGGCTTCTCCAGCGGGTTGAAAAGTTTCTGGTGTTCCTCGATGGCATACCGGTCGGTCATGCCCGCAATATAATCGCAGATCGTGCGTTCCAGGCCGCGCTTCTCGATGGACTTCTGCACATGGTCGGGCAGGGTGGTGGGCTCGGCCTGGTAGGCGCCGAACAGGTCCGAGAGGATGCGCTCGGCCTTGACCTGCATCCGCACCACCCGGTAATGGCGGTACATCCTGGCGTACAGGAAATCCTTCAGTTCCCGGTTGCGGCGGCGCATATCCTCGCTGAAGCCGATCACGTTGTAACTCAGCCGCTGGATGTCCTCCGCCGATTTGGCGCCACTCTCCCGCAGGCGCCCTTCGGTGGCCTCGACCAGGTCGGTCACTTCCATCCCCACCAGCTTGCGGATGATGCGGTGGCGGGCCATATCTTCCAGTTCCGGGCCGCGCCAGGAAACCGTCTCGGTCAGGATCTCCCACAGCGCCAGGCTGCCCAGCATGGCCGGCGAAAGCATCCCGGCGCGCAGGCCGTCATCCAGGTCGTGGGCGGTGTAGGCCAGTTCGTCGGCCACGTTGGCGATCTGGGTCTCCACGTTGCCGCGCAGTTCCGGGTTGTAGGCCGAGGCGTCCGAAATATCGTATTCCGATTCGTGCTTGACGATTCCCTCGCGCACTTCCCAGGTCAGGTTCAAGCCGGGGAATTCCGGGTAGCGCTGTTCCAGCTCGGTCACGATGCGCAGTGACTGTTTGTTGTGGTCGAAACCGCCGGCGTCCTTCATCAGGCGGGCCAGCACGGTCTCGCCGGAGTGCCCGAAGGGCGGGTGGCCGAGGTCGTGCGCCAGGCAGACGGCCTCCACCAGGTCCTCGTTCACCCCCAGCGCCCGGGCGATCGTGCGCCCGATCTGGGCCACTTCCAGCGTATGGGTCAGGCGCGTGCGGTAGTAATCGCCCTCATAGTTAATGAAGACCTGCGTCTTGTACTCCAGGCGGCGGAAGGCCGTGGTGTGCAGGATGCGGTCCCGGTCGCGCTGGAAAGCGGTGCGGTAATCCGGCTCGTTATCCAGGTAGGCGCGCCCCTTGCTGTCCTTGCTGCGCACCCCGTAGGGGGCCAGCGAGCGGTCTTCGATTTCTTCGAGTTGGGAGCGGTCGAAAAACATG
>CAYLXB010000094.1:0-11115 GCA_964387495.1 uncultured Anaerolineaceae bacterium | reverse complement strand
CGCCGCCCGCTCACCATTTACGGCCTGCACCACACCCTCGACCGCATGGAAAACCTGATGGGCTTCTACAACTGGTCCGAGTGGCCGAACTTCTTCCCGGTCTCATTTTGCCGCCTGCCTGCCGGGGAGATGACCATCGTCATGGACAACCCTGATATGCGCATCTTCTCCTCCCCGGTGCGCCACCTGCTGCCGACCATCGGCCTGCGGATCGAGTTCAAAAAAGCCCAAAAAATCGTGGCCTATTCCTGTGACACCGAGCCTTGCGCCCAGGTCATCCGCCTGGCCGAGGGAGCCGATGTCCTCTTCCACGAAGCCTCGGGCGCGCACCGCGGCCACTCCTCGGCTGCCCAGGCAGGCGACATCGCCCGCCAGGCGGAGGTGGGCTCGCTATACCTGATCCACTACCCCACCGGTGAATACCAGAGCGGCGACCTGGCGGCGGAAGCCGGCCAGCGCTTCCACGGCCCGACGGCCCTGGCCACGGACTTCATGGCCCTCGACCTTTAGGCCTGTTCCTGTACTTCCCGTTCGATCACCAGCGTGCACTTCGTCACCAGCACGCCGATGGCAGCTAGGGCGGCCAGCTGCGGCGCCAGGATGCCCACCACCACGCCGGCGGTCAGGGGCACATCCACCAGCGTATGCCCGTCCTCGGCCTTGATGATCACCCGGCGGATGTTGCCTTCCTTGAGCAATTCTTTGATTTTTGCGACCAGCAGGTCGCCGTCGATGTGGAATTCTTCAGTACGGAATTTGTTTTCAGCCATTTCAGCCTCGCTTTCTGGTTAATGTACGCACAATCTGCCTGCGGGTTGCCTGTTCGGCCCCGCCCGCTGCAAGTATAACCGCCAAATCCCCGGCGCATTGTGCCCAATCGGGGGCGTTTTTCTTCCTGTCCATCTCCGCCGAACGCACAGGCGCGCGAATGATAAAATTCATTTACAATATCCCTATGCACGTCATCCTGACCCACGAGCAAGCCGACTTCGACGCCCTGGCCTCGCTCTTCGGCGCATACCTGCTGGACGAGAAAGCCCTGCCGGTCCTGCCGCGCCGCATGAATCGCAACCTGCGCGCCTTCCTGACCCTCTACGGCACCGAATTCCCCTTTGTGGACCCGCGCGACCTGCCCTCGGAGGCCATCGAGCGCGTCACCCTGGTCGACACCCAGTCGCTGGTGACCCTCAAGGGCATGGGCGACCAGACCGAGGTGCAGGTGGTGGACCATCACCCCCGCCGCCCCGGCCTGCCTCCCGACTGGCGCTTCACCCACGCGCCCACCGGCGCCACCACCACCGTCCTGGTGGAAAGTATGCAGGCCCATAACGGGCACCTCAGCGCTTTGCAGGCCACCCTGATGCTGTTGGGCATCTACGAGGACACCGGCGCCCTGACCTATGCCAGCACCACCGCCCGGGATGTGCGCGCCGCGGCCTACCTGATGGACCAGGGCGCCAGCCTTAAGATCGCGGCCGAGTTCCTCAATCCCCCGCTCTCGCCCGAGCAGCGCCGTGTCTATGAAGCCCTGACCGCCTCCACCCGGACGCATACAATCAACGGCCGGCGGGTGGTGATCGCCTGCGCGGACGCGGCCGGCATGAGCGAGGAAGTCTCCACCCTGGCGCACAAACTGCGCGACCTGCTCGACCCGGATGCGCTCTTCGTGCTGGTCAGCACGGATGACGGCGTGCGCATGGTGGCGCGCTCGGCCAGCGACCAGATCGACGTGGCCGCGGTCGCGGCCCAGTTTGGCGGCGGCGGGCACGACCGCGCCGCGGCCGCCCTGCTGCGCCCCGAAAAAGAATCCGGCGGCGACCTGCTGCAGGCCACCTGCGCCCGCCTGCTGGAGGTCCTGCCGCGCTTCGTGCGCCCCTCCATCAGCGTGGCCCAGCTCATGTCGCGCAAGCCGCGCCTGCTTGCTCCCGAGACCCCCGCCCAGGAGGTTGCCGGCCTGATGCAGCGCTACGGCTACGAAGGCTTCCCGGTGGTGCGCGAGGGGTGCGTGATCGGCCTGCTCACCCGCCGGGCGGTGGACCGCGCCCTGGCCCACAAGCTCAACCTGAGCGCGGCCAGCCTGATGGAAGCCGGCGAAGTCAGCGTCCGCCCGGAGGACTCGCTGGAGACCCTCCAGGCGCGCATGACCGAAAGCGGCTGGGGCCAGGTGCCGGTGGTGGACGAGTCCGGCCTGGTGATCGGCATCGTCACCCGCACCGATCTGCTCAAGACCCTCTCGCCGCACAAGGGCCGCCCGGCGCGCCAGAAACTGGCCTCCAAACTGGAGCAGGCCCTGTCCCCCGAACGCCTGGCGCTGGTGCGCCTGGTGGCTGCCGAGGCTGAAGCCCAATCCATGGCCGTCTACGTAGTCGGCGGCTTCGTGCGCGACCTGCTGCTCGACCGCCCCGGCCTGGATTTCGACATCGTGGTCGAGGGGGATGCCATTGCCCTGGCGCGCACCCTCTCCGACCGCTGCGGCGGGCGGCTGACTTCGCACAGCCGCTTCGGCACGGCCAAGTGGTACCCCCGCCCGGAAGCGCTGGGCCTGCCGCCCGGCGCGGCCGCCGGCCTGCCGGCTTTCGTGGACCTGATCTCGGCCCGCCAGGAATACTACGAACATCCCACCGCCCTGCCCACCGTCGAGCGCGGCTCCATCAAGCTCGACCTGCACCGCCGCGACTTCACCATCAACACCCTGGCCCTGCGCCTGGATGGGCGCCACTTCGGCGAGTTGTACGACTACTGGGGCGGCCTGCCCGACCTGGAGCGCGGCCTGGTGCGCGTCCTGCACTCGCTCTCCTTTGTGGACGACCCCACCCGCATGGTGCGCGCCGTGCGCTTCGAACAGCGCTTCGGCTTCGCCATCGAAGCCCGCAGCCTGCAATTGATGGACGAGGCCCGGCCCCTGCTCGACCGTCTGAGCGCCGAGCGCCTGCGCCACGAACTGGACCTCATCCTGGACGAACCGCGTGCCCCTGCCATGCTGGCGCGCCTGGCGGACCTGGGCCTGCTCGCCTCCCTCAAGCCGGAACTGCCCTGGGATGCCGCCCTGCGTATGCGCCTGGAAGCCGGCCTGCAGGCCCCCATCCCGCCGGAATGGCTCGGCCCCGGCTGGAGCCTGGGCGGGCTGCCCCCGCGCCGCGCCCTGGGCTACCTGCTCTGGTTCCTCGACCTGCCCGCCGCCGGCCTGGCCGCCGTCATCGGCCGCCTGCGCCTGGCAGCGCCGCTGGCGCGTGCCCTGCGCCTGGCCGCCGCCCTGCGCCTCGACCTGGCCTCCCTGGCCGGCTCGCAGCCCTCCGCCTGGGTCGCCCGCCTCGAGAGCCTGCCCCTGCCCGCGGTCTACGCCGTCCACTGCGCCGCCGAAGGCGAAGCCAGGACTTCCCTGGCAAAGTATGCCGCCGAATGGCGCCGAATCCACCCGTACAGCGACGGCCATACCCTGCAGCGCCTGGGCCTGCCCCCCGGCCCCGCCTACCAGGACCTCCTGCGCCGCCTGCGCGATGCCTGGCTGGATGGGGAGGTGACCAATGGGGAAGAGGAAGAAAAACTGCTGGATCGCTTGATTGGCATTCCTTGAATACCACCTCCCAATCCCTCTACACCCCCGCCATCCTCTCCCAGGCCCTGCAGGCCTTCGGGCTGTCCGACCCCCGGCCCCTCGAAGGCGTGACCGCCTGGGTCTACGCCTGCCAATCTGCGCAGGGCCCCTGTGTACTTAAGATCAGCCACGCCCTGGAAACCCCGCCCGACCAGCTGGAAGGCGAACTGGACATTATCCAATTCCTGGCCCGGCAGGGCGTGGCGGTGGCTGCCCCCCTGACTTCCCTGCAGGGGAACCTGCTCGAAACCATCCCGGCCGCGGACGGCTCGCGCTTCCTGGCCGCCGCCAGCCGCATGGCGCCGGGCGAAGTCCTGCCCGATGAGGACGATATCAACCTGCCGCCTGCCGCCCTCGACCGCC
The DNA here is from genome assembly GCA_964387495.1 of uncultured Anaerolineaceae bacterium. Taxonomy (GTDB): domain Bacteria; phylum Chloroflexota; class Anaerolineae; order Anaerolineales; family Villigracilaceae; genus DSXF01. The sequence goes on along the minus strand of CAYLXB010000094.1, from coordinate 7,157 downwards.
TGCTGCTCGACTGGGGCCGCCTGGCCGGGCAGATCGACCGCCTGTGCAAGGACTACCGCCCGGCCCGCCCCGCCCTGGCCCGCATGCACTGGGACGATGAAGACCTGCTCTGGGATGTGGATGCCTACCTGCCGCGCGGCCAGGCCTGCATCCGCCGGAAGGTGGGCGCCCTGTTCGAGAAGTTCCGCTCCCTGCCCCGGGATGCCAATTCCTACGGCCTGATCCACTGCGACCTGCACCACGGCAACTTCGCCATCGACGCCGGCGGCCGCCTGACCGTCTTCGACTTCGGCTCCTGCATGCACCACTGGTATATCCAGGAGATCGCCTGCGCCCTGTACTTTGCCCTGCCGTGCCCTCCCGCCCGCGTGGACGACCGCCGCACCTTCGCACCCCGCTTCCTTGAACCCTTCCTGACCGGCTACCTGTCCGAGAACCGCCTCGACCTGGCCTGGCTGGCCCTCCTGCCGGATTTCCTCGCGTACGAACGGCTGGCTTGTTATGCCCTCTATCTGCACCAGTGGGACCTGCAGCACCTCAGCCCGGCCCAATCTGCCCTGCTGGCCCGCTACCGGCACCTGATCGAGAACGATATCCCCGTGGTGGACTTCGACTTTGCCCGCTGGGCCGCAACCTGGCCTCCCCCAGCCTGACCTTCCCCTTTCTCGACAATCGGATTCCTCCGGCACCCCACCCCCCGAAACGTTCATATCGTACCCGAAGAACATCTCCGGTTTTATCTGTGTTTATCTGTGGTTCCTAAATCGCGCTATAATTCCTGAAGGAATTCATTTTTATTCTTCCAGCCCATGACCACCCGACGCGTCCACCTTCTCTCCATCCTCGTCTTCCTGCTGATCACCTTTTTCCTGACGGTTGGCCGGATCGGCACCTCCTTCCGCCGCTTTGCCCTGCTCACCCCCGACCTGGGCGTGTATGCCTCCTTTGCCGCCGCACAGGAGAACCCCGCCCTTTTTACGGCCGACCCGCTCCTGGCGCATGAGGAAAATACCAACGACTATGACATGCTCTACTACCCGCTGGTGCGGGCGCTCAAGGGCTTCTTCGGGAACTACGGCACGGCTTCGATCGCCCTGCTGCCGCTCTGCCTGTTCCTGCACCTGCTGGGCTTTTACATCTTCGGCTGGGTGGCCTTTCGCAATCCCTGGGCTGCGCTCTGCACCTCCCTGCTCCTCTCCGCCCCGCTCGAACTGACCTCCCTGCGCGAATACTGGGGCCTGACCCTCGACCCCCTGCCGCGCTTTCTCTACCAGTGCCTGCTGCCCTATGTCCTGGCCTTTGCCCTGCGCTTCGGGCGTGAACTGAAATTCTGGCCCCTCATCCTGGCTTTCACCGGCCTGCTGACCTATGTCCACCCGCTGGGGACCCCGCCCTGGGGCGCGGCCATTGCCCTGGGACTGTGGCTGGCGGCTCCCGCCCGGCGTTTCCGGCAAAAATTCGGCATGCTGGCCCTGGCCGTGCTCGCCTTCCTGGTGGTCATCGGCCCCTTCCTGTTCACCTACCTGTCTGGCACCCGCTTTGGGGCCGATACCGGCGCGGGGTACGCCCAGGTGGCTGACATCGTCCGGGAGCGCTTCCCGGAGGGCGCCCTGCAGCCGCAGGTCAGCCTGCTGAACTTTGCCCGTGAGGGCTGGATCGGCAGCAGCGGTATCCTGTGGTACCTGGTCTGGCTGCTGGCCCTGACCGGAATCGCCTTCAGCCTGCTGCGTTCCCAGGATGCGGAGGCCCGCTTCACCCTGCGCACCCTGGCGGCCTGGATGGCCGGGATTTTGATCGGCGGGGCCGGACTGCCCATCCTCGAACACCTCATCTTTGCCCGCCTGCAGCTCTTTCCGCCGGAGATCGAGGTCATCCGCGGCCTGCGCTACCTCGTCCCCCTGGCCCTGTTTGCCGGTTATTATTTCCTCATGCACCTGCGCCCGCCCGTGGGTCTGCGCTTCGAACTCTCCAGCCGGCTGCGCGATGCCATATTTGCCGGCCTCAGCCTGCTCTTCCTGCTGGCCTGGAGCCTGACCGGCGCCCTCAACCGCACCGAGATGGTGGCCGCCGTGCGCCAGGACCTTGCCTGCCTGCGGCAGGGGCGGCTGGTCTGCCCTCTGCCCCCGAAGAGAACAGATCTCATCGATGTCCTGGAGGCCGTGCAGGCGCACACGCCGCCCGGCGCGCCCATCTTCTCCGAGGGCCAGGAAGTTGCCGTGCGTTACTACGCCCTGCGCCCGCTTGTCTACTCCTACAAGGACGGCCCGCCCTTTGCCTATACCAGCCATGCCCAGCTCGTGGTCTGGTATGACCGCTATGTGCAGATGACCGAACTGGAGCGCATGCGCCGCTTCTCCTTCCGCCGGCGGGGCTTCCTGCGGGACCTGGCCGGCTTCGCCGGGGAGTGCGGTGCGCAGTACCTCATCCTGCAGGAACCCTACCAGCCCGGCGAATATTACCCCCCGGCCCTGACCCTGCTCTACTCCAACGCCACCTACTCGCTGTATTCCTTATCACCCTAGAAAACCTGGCGAGCTGATGGTGTTGTTTTTAGATTTTAACTCTAAAAGGTCTTGCCCACCCAAGAGATACCAATGAGAATTAATTCGAACATTGTCCTGATGGTATGGGAAGAAAAAATAAACCAATATGCCAGCATGAAATTGGGTGACGTTAAGACGATGTTGTTCATTACGGCTTTGTTTGCTTTCTTCCCGATGGCCATAAGTGGGTTTAGGCCGGAGGCTGTTTTGCCTTGTACATTGGCTTACGCCTTGTATTGTACGATGGTCGCTGCGGTTAGAAGACGGATGAAGCATATCATTGCCTCACATTACCGCCTTGAGTATGCTTACCACCATACCACGCTGCTAAATTCGATATACTATTTTGCATTTATAGCTGTGATTTGGGGAGGTATGCTGGCAGGTGGGGTTGCATTAATACGATACGAAAGAATTAACATTCCATATTATCCAGCGCTACCCTTGGGGGGCTTGATAGTATTCAGCATTGTCGTTGTGTTTTTGATGCCGTCGAAACTCAACAAGGCTTTCGAGTTAAAAGCAGGTAATCGAGTTGATAATCGCTATGTCTCTATGGCGGTGCAAATTTCGATTGGAATTGCCGCAGTTGGCGCATTTCTTATCCAAATTTTGTCAGTTCTCGTGAGTGGAATCACCTTATCAATTATTTATGTAGTAATAACTTATCCAGCTTGTATGCTCCTTCTATATTACATTCTTATCGATATGTGTAAAATCTTGTTGATCGCCTTTGGAAAGTGGCCGGAAATAAAGAGAGACGGGTCGGAATTTATTGTCACGTATCAAGCAAATAAGAACGCTGATGAAACAGAGTGAGATCATTTTGTTCGCGGGCGGCCACTATGAAGCGAGCGGCAGCCAGATCCCGAAGTACTATTTTGCCGGAGCTGCGCGGATTGCGACGTGTGCCACGCAGTGGAATGCGCATGTACGTCAAGCTTGGTGATAATCCAATCCAAGAAATGAAAAAGTATATCTTTATCGTCCTGCTTCTGTTTGTTTCTTCGTGTAGTATTTTTGAACAGAAAGAAACCGCTAATAACTTTCCATTTGTTCAGAGTTGGAAAATGGAAGTCGGTGAAGATATTTATGCACTGGCGGTTGCTGACTGTCAGGTCGCTGTTGCCGGTTCTTCAACCCTTCTGGTTATCGATGCAAATACCGGACGCCAAACCTGGTCGAAAAAAATTTATGTGGACCCTGAATCACCATTGATTTATGCCAATGGTTCCCTAATTGCTGCTGGTTATGGCAAGATTGGGGTTTATGATAAGTCTGGACAGGAGATAGCTGGAATCGACATTGATCCCAGTAAAGGAAGCGCTCGTGTAGCATCTGCCTTTTCGCACTATATTTTTGTAACTCGAACGCCAGCGTGGGTTTTAGAAGTTTATGATGCTGAGATAGAGAGGCTGGTATGGACGATGAATATAAATAGAGGCGGCATTGATATCCATTACAACGACTCAACTAACACTGTATATGTGACATCGTTAGGGGGTATTCAGGCAATCAATATTGCAGATGGTTATTTGATATGGGAAACACTCTCAAGAGTAAGTACAAGTACATACAACAACGATGTAATCTATTACGTTGGGGATGACAAAGCCGGAGATACAATTTACATTTCAGCAATCGATGTAGATAGTCATCAACAAATTTGGACAACCGAACTTGCAGGTGAACGAAACCAAGAGATTTATTCGCTGACGGTACTTGATAATGTTCTTGTTGCCGCGACTCAATATGGTTTACTTGCGTATGATAAAACGACTGGAAGTAAATTATGGCAGTCGGAAAGCGAAGATCAATTCTATTCACCGCCTGTAAAAATTGATGATCTTTATGCAAAGGGAAGCATGTCCGGAAGGATTTATTCAATATCACCTGGCAATGGCCGTACTATGGGAGATTTGCAGTTGGGGAAGTTAAGCTTGCCGATACAACCTTATTTTGAATACAAGGCTGGAATATATAGTTGCGAAAATGCGCTTATTTTTTCGACCACTGACACAGTTTTTGCCTATAAAAAAGTCGATGAAGTAGCCAGTCCCGGCGTCACGAACGAGACGATCACGAAGTATTACTTTGCCGGTTTGACAAGAATTGCGACGTGTGCCGCGCAGTGGTATGCGCATGTACACGGTTCCACAGCCGATGCAAGTGAAATACCTGGTTTTGACAGGCTCAACGCATCGCTCAACTACCGTCCGTTCACCTGTGATAAACTTTTCGTAAACCTTAACAGATCGCGCCACCCTATCTGACCCGTTTTCAACTCTAAAGAGTCTTATCCACCTCAGAGGTTATATGCCTACCCACTATTGGCAAAGAATTTTCATGCAAGGTTTGTCCGCAATACTTTTGTTAACAGTGGCTTCTTGCGTTCCTTCTGAGGACTTATCATCAAAATATGTCGCATCACTAAAAACAGAATTACCAAAACTTGGGGAAGTCGCACAACAATGGCAGCCGGATGCCTATATTACCGATATTGGACTAGAAGTAGGATCCAGGGATGCAATTTTGTATCAAATCAGGATATCCTACTCTTCTCCCTCAACTAATTCAACATTACTGGTATCCCTGGAAGAAGATAACGATATTTCAACCGAGGTTTTTCCAAACACTTATCAACCTGAAGAACCCATATCGGAAAGCAGCATTGCACTGGATAGTACGGAAATATTAGCGATCGCGCTGGAACAACCCGAAATAACCAGTTTTTTACAAGATGAGCCAGTGTGTGGGCACCTGGGACTAAAACATGATCCGAATTATGAAAATGGACCTCCGTTATGGCATCTAAACATCGAAAATTGTCACTCACGAAATTTGGCCGCATATATTGTAATAAAGCCTATGTCTGGAGAAGTTGTTAGACTCGTTTTACACTAACTTGTCCTTATAACAAATTCAAGCTAAAAACAATGGCGATTACGCAGACCACCACGCCTGATTACTGGTTGAGCAAGTTTGACTTTTACAGGTCTCCCCCATATTGGCACAAGGTAATTGGCGCTTCTGTTCCGAAGGAGTAACCACAATGTGTATTATTCAAAACAATAATCGTGGTTTTAAGAAACTGGCATTTATACTCATGATTGGGCTTACTTTGTCTGCTTGCGGGTATGGTGACTCGTTCTATGGAAAAGGTAGTGGATGGGATTTTGTGCGTTTCCCGCTTATCAAACCTTATTATGCGATGTCACTTATGATGAAATTGTATGGGTTATACCCTTAGTGAGGGAATCACCTCTCAAAGAAGTGTCTTCCGTGATGGAGATAAGTGATATTCAGAAAATCGCTGTTTTCGATAATGTGATCATGGTTTACACAACGGATAACACTACACATCGCTTTGGCGACTACAATTTTATATTTCACTGGTATGTCTTGATGCCAGACGAGAATTTAGAAATCGGCTTTGAAACCGGGGACGAATTTTTGGAATATTTACGCCAAAATAACCTGGGTGAGCCGGAATGGCGGGAACCACTGGCCATTTTGCAGGAATATGACCGAACCGGTTGTTTGGATTGGATACCGGATTGCAAATAATTGTTTTCGTTCCCCAACAAAAAGACGAACCGGCTGGAAAACCAGCAGGCTCGCCTTATCATCCTCTTCAGGGAATTGAGTGGGGGTGAGTGAGGTTATACCTCGCGAATCGCCCTGCAGGCTGCAGCTCTGATGATTTCCTTTCCGAATGCCCATTTTATAATGAAGCATTCCCCTTGACCATCTCCCGTTTCCACATTAAAATCGAGCGACTTTGTAAAAGGGATTCCACTTGTTCGAAACACTCACCGGACGTCTCAACCAGGTCTTCAACGGGCTTATGCGGCGGGGCAAGCTCTCCGCCGCCGATGTCGATGCGGCCATGCGCGAGGTCCGCCTGGCCCTGCTGGAAGCCGATGTGCATTTCAGCGTGGTCAAGGACTTCGTGGCCCGCCTGCGCGAACGTGCCGTCGGGGCGGAGGTCTCCCAGGCGCTCAACCCCGGCCAGCAGGTGGTCAAGATCGTCCACCAGGAACTGATCGGCATCCTGGGCGAGCCTGCCCCGCTCAACCTGGCCGGCCCCAAACCGCGTGTCATCCTGCTGGCCGGCCTGCAGGGTTCCGGCAAGACCACCGCCGCCGGTAAACTGGCCCGCCTGCTGCGCTCGAAGGGCGAGCGCGTCATGCTCGTCGCTGGTGACCCCTACCGCCCGGCCGCCGTCCAGCAGCTGCAGACCCTGGGCGCCCAGCTGGACGTGCCGGTGGCGGCCGAGGCCGGCCTCAAGCCGCCCGAGCTGGCTGCGCGGGCCTTTTCCCAGGCCGAGAAGGGCGGCTACACCATCCTGATCGTGGATACCGCCGGCCGCTCCCAACTCGACCAGGAGTTGATGGACGAACTGCGCGCCATCGCCAAAAAGGTGCCGCCGGTGGATACCCTGCTGGTGGTGGATGCCATGATCGGCCAGGAAGCCCTGCGCGTGGCCGAAGGCTTCCGGGATGCCGTCCAGATCTCCGGCCTGATCCTGACCAAGATGGACGGCGACGCCCGCGGCGGCGCAGCCATCGCCATCCGTTCGGTGACCGGCGTCCCGATCAAGTTCCTCGGTAC
>CAYLXB010000093.1:0-11172 GCA_964387495.1 uncultured Anaerolineaceae bacterium | reverse complement strand
ACGCCCTCCCCTCTGGCAACACCAACCCAGGAAAAACGCACGCCGATCTGTGAATGGCCGTGCACGGAGGTCGCCCAGACCATCACGGCCGAGGCACTGACGCACAAGGCGATGTTGTCGGAGACGCCGGCCATCACACAAACGCCATTCATCGGCGACCTGGGCTGGGGAAAGATCAGCGGCAAGGTCACCGACGCGGAAAGCGGGGGGGCCATCCCCGGAGCGAGCGTGACCTGCGAGCACTTTTCGTTCACGACCCCGGATAACATGCGCTGCAACCGCACCACCACCAGCGATCAGAACGGGGAATTCATCTTCGAAGATGTGTATTTTCATGACACGGACAAGATCAGGCTGCATGTGGATGCGCCCGGCTATACCAGCCAGGAGTACCAGCAGTATTTTTTCACACAGGCCCGGCTCTACGCTGCAATCCCACTACCACCAAGCGGCGTGACCTCCATCATTATGTGCACGCCGCCGCTGTGCGCCATCGGAACGAACGAAACCTATTACTGCCCCGGCGAGTGTCCCGGCGGGGGCGGCACCACCTGCGCCACCTACACCCCAACGGCCATCTGCACGCCGCCCTCCTGCGGCCCGTATGAAAGCCTGAACTGCCCAAGCGGGGACTGCCCCGGCGGGTGCGGCCTGGTCTGCGCGACGCCGGCCGCGGTCTGCACGCCGCCGTTGTGTGCCATCGGCACCAGCGAGGTCTACTACTGCCCCGGAGTCTGTCCGGGCGGGTGCGGCACGACCTGCGCAACGTATACCCCCCAACCCTGAAGCATGGAGGCATCCGGCATGTCCATTTTGCAGCAACAGGTTGCCCTGGTGACGGGGGCGGGCAGCCCGAACGGGATCGGATTTGCCGCAGCGCGCCGGCTGGGAGCGGAGGGGGCGGCGCTGGCCCTGGTCAGCACGACAGAGCGCATCCGGCAGCGCGCGGCGGAACTGGAAAAAGAAGGCCTGCGCGCCAAGGGCTACGCCGCGGACCTGACCGAGGCGGAGGCGGTCGAGCGCATCGTGGACGATATCCGGGCGACCTTCGGACGGCTGGACATCTGCGTGAACAACGCCGGGATGACGGTGGTGACGGAGACGGAGCAGTTCGAGGGGCTGGTGGACGAGACTTCGCTGGAGGACTGGCACCTGAGCTTGGAGCGCAACCTGACGACCTGTTTCCTGGTGACGCGGGCGGTACTGCCGCTGATGCGGGCGCAGAAGTACGGGCGGATCATCAACGTGGCCTCCACCAGCGGGCCGGTGCAGGCTTTCGTGGGGGATGCCGGGTACCACGCGGCCAAGGCGGGAATGTGGGGCTTCACACGCGCCTGCGCCCTGGAGGCGGCCGCAGACGGGATCACGGTGAACGCGATCGCGCCGGGCTGGATCGCGACCGGTTCGCAGCTGGCGAGCGAGGTGGAGGCGGGACTGCTGTGCCCGATGAAACGCTCGGGGACGCCGGAGGAGGTGGCGCATGCGGTCTGGTTCCTGGCGGCGCCGGAGGCGGCGTATATCACGGGGCAGTTGATCGTGGTGGATGGAGGCAATTCGGTGCCGGAGGATCGGGCGTGGAGGCCGTGAGGTGGATATAGAATCGATGGAATTTTTAACAGGCTGATTGCTTATGACTTACTGGAATCTTTTTTACCACTTCGTCTGGAGTACGAAAGGGCGCCTGCCGCTGATCGAAGCCGGGCTCGAGGCCGATCTGTATCGCGCCATTGCCGCCAAGATACAGAAACAGGAAGGCATTGTCCACGCAATCGGCGGGACGGCTGAGCACATCCATCTGGCAGTTTCCCTACCGCCCAAGACTGCGCCGGCAAATTTCATCGGTGAGGTCAAGGGGAATAGTTCCCATTTCGTCAATCATGTGCTCATGCCTGGTTTCGAGTTCCACTGGCAGGATGCGTATGGTGTTCTTTCGTTCAGCAAGAAGGATCTGCCAGCTGTTGTACGGTACATCCATGACCAAAAGCGACACCACGCGGATGGAACACTGAGCGCGGCAATGGAGCAAATGGAAAGTTGAAATGGCCGATACACCGCCGTGGGGTTAACCCCACGGCTATGCCTACAAAGGCGGCTGAAGCCGCCTGGCACACCCAGCCCGCTTCAGCGGGCTTCGAAAGAATAGCACGGCGGTTCAGCGCCGTGCGGATCGCCAGGATAGATTCTGCCTGTCGAAACGGGAAATGCCTGGGCGACGGCGTGGGGCTGGCTCCGGTAGACCAGAAGGATTCGGACCCAGGCACCGCCGTGGGGTGAACCCCACGGCTAAGGTTACGAAGGCGGCTGACACAGCAAGGAAAAGCTGGAAATTTTATGAGCAGGCTAAATCAATGGCTATGAATTATTTTACCCCTCGACCTTCTCAAGAAAAGATCCTCCGGTACTCCGGCGGGAGGCTGGGGATTGCGGCTGTGCCGGGGGCCGGGAAGACGCATATCCTGTCAGCGCTGGCGGCGCAGATCATCCAGAGCGGGGGGCTGCTGGATGGGCAGGAGGTGCTGATCGTCACGCTGGTCAATTCGGCGGTGGATAATTTCGAGACGCGCATCCAGCAGTTTTTCGAGAAGCCGCTGCTAGCGCTGTACAAGTACCGCGTGCGTACGCTGCACGGCCTGGCACACGATATCGTGCGCGAGAAGCCGGGGCGGGTGGGGTTGAGCGAGCAGTTCGGGATCGTGGCGGAGGGGGAGACGGACCAGATCCGGCGCGAGTCGGTCAACGCGTTCCTGGCGGCCAACCCGAATTTCCTGGATGAGTACCTGGATCCGGCGCTGGACGAGAACAAGCGCGAGTGGGTGCGGCGCGATCCGCTGCCCAAGATGCTGGAAAGCCTGGCGACGGCTTTCATCCGCTCGGCCAAGGACCGCCGGATGGGGCCGGAGCAGCTGCGCAGCCTGCTGGAGCGCCAGCCGGGGCGATTGCCGCTGGCCGAGGCGGGGCTGGCGATCTACAGCGATTACCAGCGCGCCCTGGCTTACCGGGGGGCGGTGGATTTCGATGACCTGATCCGGCTTTCCCTCGACCTGCTGGAGAGCGACAGCGAGTACCTGGAACGCCTGCGCTACCGGTATCCCTACATCCTGGAGGACGAGGCCCAGGATTCGAGCGTTTCGCAGGAGCAGATCCTGAGGCTGTTGAGCGGCGGCGAGCCGGGCAGCCCGGCGGCATACACCGGGTCAGGCTGGGTGCGGGTGGGCGATCCGAACCAGGCGATCTTCGAGACGTTCACCACGGCCTCGCCCGAATTGCTGCGGGCTTTCATCCGGGAGAATCCGCACGAGGACATGCCCGAATCAGGCCGCTCGCAGGCGGCAATCATCGAACTGGCCAACCGGCTGATCGAGTGGACGGCCAACGAGCACCCCGTCCCGGAGGTGCGCAGCGCCCTGGCGCCGCCCCGCATCCAGCCGGTGCCCGAGGGCGACCCGCAGCCCAACCCGCCGTACGACCCGTCTGGAGTGCGCTTCGTGCGCAAGAAGCAGACGCCCGACGAAGAGATCGAGGCGGTGGCCAAGTCGATCGAGAAGTGGCTGCCGGAGCACCGGGATTGGACGGCGGCGGTGCTGGTGCCGCGCAACCAGCGCGGGATCGAGGTGATCAACGCGCTCAAGAAGCGCGGCATCGAGACGGTCGAGTTGATCTCGTCCACCTCCAGCACACGGGCAACGGCGGGGTCGCTCAATCACCTGCTGGCCTTCCTGGCCGACCCGCAGTCGGCGCGCAAACTATCGCTGGCATACCAGGTCTGGCGGCGGGAGGTCTTCGGCTCCAACCGCCAGGAGATGCCTGCCAACCCATCCGGGGAGGCGGAAGCGAGCGAAGATAAGTTTGACTATGCGCATGTCGCCGAACTGCTGCGCAGGCTGGGCACGGTGGAGGATTTCACGGCGCCGCGCCCCGGCCGGGACTGGCTGGCGGGCCTGGCCGAAACGGAGCCGGAAGCGGTGGTGCAGGAACTGGCGGATTTCCAGGTGGATGCGCGGCGCTGGCTGGCGGCGGTCAGCCTGCCGATCGACCAGCTGGTGCTGACGCTGGCGCCGGACGTGTTCAGCGAGGCGGCCGACCTGGCACTGGCGCACAAGCTGGCGCTGGTGCTGCGCAGCACGGCCGACCACAATCACGAATGGCGCCTGCCCGAACTGACGGCGGAACTGGCGGTGATCGCCAAGAACGAACGGCGCTTCATCGGCTTTTCGGCGGACGATGCGGGTTTCGACCCGGAACGGCACAAGGGCAAGGTGGTGGTGACAACCATGCACAAGGCCAAGGGGCTGGAGTGGGAGCGGGTGTACCTGATGAGCGTCAACAACTACGACTTCCCCTCGCTCGACGGCGATGACCAGTACATCGCGGAGAAGTGGTTCGCACGGAGCCACCTGAACCTGGAGGCCGAGGCGCTGGCGCAATTGAGGGCGCTGGAGGCCACGGACGAGTACGATTGGTACGCGGAAGGCGCCGCCACCCAGCAGGCGCGGGTGGATTACGTGCGCGAGCGGCTGCGGCTGCTGTACGTGGCGATCACGCGGGCGAAGAAGGAATTGATCGTGACCTGGAATACGGGCCGGCAGGGGGAGTTGAAACCGGCGCGGGCAATCCGGGCGTTGATGGAATAATGGCACGAAACCCGAGGCAGCATTCCTGTTTCCCGGCCCTGCTCCTGCTCAGCCTGATGGCGAGCGCCTGCGGAGGCGGCAGGTTGCCGGGTTGGGAGAACCTGCCCCCGAAGGGAGTCCAGACGCTGTCCGGCGCACCGGCAAGCTCCACCCCCCCACCGGCGGTCCTTCCGGAGGCAACGCCCGGAGTGCAAACCGCGCCGGAGGCTTTCTGCCCGATGGATGATGAAGCGCTGGGGATTGGCATCCTGCACCATTTCGGCAGCCAGGCGGGGAACGGACGCGTGCCCTACGGGGTGCTGGTGCTGCACGAGGGGGTCTTCTACGGCACGACCACCTACGGCGGGCCGCCATATGATGTGCCGCCAGAGAACCCGGCCAACAAGGGCAATATCTTCCGGATGAACCTGGACGGATCTGGGTTCAGCGTGCTGCACGAGTTCGACGGGGGTGAGAGCGACGGCTGGAAACCCTGGAGCGGGCTGGCAATCGAGGGCGGCAGGCTGTACGGCAGCACGGTCTACGGCGGCCCGTACGGGGAAGAGGGCGGCACGCTGTACGAAATGAACCTGGACGGGAGCGGTTTCCAGCTGCTGCACACCTTCGGCGCGGCGGGAGACGGGTACGGGGCGTCCACCTCGCCCAGCCTGATCGAAGACAGCCTGTACGGGATGACGCGCTGGGGCGGGGAGGGCGCGGGGACGATCTACCGGTATGACCTGGGGAGCGGCACCTACCGGCAGCTGCACCGTTTCGCAGCAGACAGCAGCCAGGGCAGCGCGCCGCTGGGGACGCTGACGGCCGGCAATGACGGGTTCCTGTACGGGTTGACCTGGAAGGGCGGCAAGCACGACCTGGGGACGCTGTTCCGCATCCGGCCGGACGGCTCGGAGTTCGAAAACCTGCACCATTTCTCCGGCGGCGCGGAGGGAAAGTACCCGTATGATTCCCCGGTCTTCGACGGCAGGCAGACGCTCTACGGGACGACGCTGGGCGAGTACGGGGCGGATCCTTCCGACCTGGGGACGGTCTTCAAGTACGACCTGGGCAGCGGTACCTACCGCGTCCTGCACCGTTTTGCAGGCGGGGCGGCGGACAGCGGGAAGCCGAACGGGAGCCTGGTCCTGTCAGAAGACGGGCAGATGTTGTACGGCAGCACGCACGGGGATGATGCCTGGGGCGGCGGGGAGTTCGGGAGCCTGTACCTGATGAGGGTGGACGGAACGGGTTTTCGGCTGCTGCATGAGTTCAGCGGCGGGGTGGGAGGGGCGACACCAATGCGGACACCACTGCTGGTGGATGGAATCCTGTTCGGGATGACGGCGTATGGGGGCGAGGAGGGGTATGGAATTGTATATTGTTATGCAGGAATGTGAGGGGACGGAGATATGTGGTTAGAAAGTAAAAAGTGAGAAGCAGATCGATCGCAGGGGCAAGGGGCCTGTCGAGGCACGGCTTTGAATGGGGGGTAGTCCGTTGGTTCCGGTGAGGGTCAATGGCAAGAATATTGTGCTATGATAGGTGTGAGGCAAGTATGTCCGGACGAAGCGGAATGAAATTGCTGCTACTATTCCTGGCGCTGGCGGCAGCGGCGGCGGGCTGGCCGTTTACCGCCCTGGCGCGGGCCGAGTCGGCCGAGGATCTGGCCAACACGGTCAACGAACTGCGGGCCTTGAACGGGCTGGCGCCGTACCAGGCCGATGGGGGCTTGATGGCGTATGCCCAGGAGCATGCCGAGTACATGGCCTCCATCCAAAACGGGACGCACGTGCACCGGGACGGGACGCTGCCGAATAGCCGCGGGCTGGAGGAGAACGTCGCCGGCGGGGATGAGGGCGTCGTCACAGTGGCCGTGGTGGTGTACGAGATCTGGGTCGATTGGGGCCACCGGCATATCCTGACCGGTTACGCCGGCGGCGAGATCGGGGCGGGCGTGGCCAAGGGGGAGAACGGGCAGGTGTATTACTGCGTGGACATCCGGCCGGGGGAGGAGATCCCGGCAGCTGCACAGGCGGTGACGCCCGCGCTCATCCAGGCGGGAACCAGCACCCCGGGTACAGACGGTTCAGTTCGCCATGTCGTCCAGTACGGCGAAACGCTGTGGAGCATCGCCATCGCCTACGGGGTCAAGGTGAACGACATCCGCCTGCTGAACGGCATCCCGGCCGATTCGAACGTGATCCAGACCGGGCAGAACCTGCTGATCCGGAGCGCGAGCACCGTTCCGCCCGCGGCGGTGACGGAGACTCCCCCGGCAGGCACAGCCACCGCGGAGGTCACGCTTTCTCCCACAGACACCCAGGCGCCGCCGCCCGAGCCTTCCCCGACCCCGGAAGCGGCGGGGGGCGGGCCGGCGGGCCGGCTGAAAGGCAGTCTCCCGGGACTGCTGGGCCTGGCCGCGCTCCTGCTCGGGCTGGCGGCGGCGGTCTTCGGGCTGCGGCAGTCGCACAGGCGGGAGAAGATCAGGGTGCCGGGAAGCTTGAGGAGACGGTGAGGGGGCGGTTGCGGAGAGGGAGGGGCGTGAGAAGTGAGGAATCAGAAGGTGAGGAGCGAGGTGTAGAAAGTAAAAAGTGAGAAGTGAGAAGTAAAAAGTACCGGAGGAGACGGGGTCAGGGGGAGTTAAGAACCAGAGGGGATTGGAAAAGGATAAGCAGGAGGCGGAAGGAATAGCATACCGTGGACAGACGGGGCCACGTTTCAATGCAAAAGAGAAATGGAGCGGAGATGGCGAAGGTCGAGGAGTACCGGTGCAAATTGCGGGAGTTGGGCGAATGGGACGAGTATCTGCTGGAGGAATCGGGGCTGCCAGGGCCGCGCGGGAATATCGAACTGGCGCAGGCGGTGGCGGAGGAGGGGAGCCTGGAACTTTTCGAACGCTACACGGCTTACACGGCGGAACGCGCCCCGGCCAATACCCCGCATGAATTCCTGGCTTTCTGCGGGATCGTCGGGCTGGGGCGCCTGGCAGCCGAGGGCGGGTACGAGCACCTGGCGGCCCTGCGCCGGCACGCCTGCGATCCGCGCTGGCGCAGCCGGGAGGCGGTGGCGATGGCCTTACAGCGGCTGGGCGACGCCAACATGGAACGGCTGATCGAGGCGATGCGCGCCTGGAGCCAGGGGACGCCGCTGGAACAGCGGGCCGCCGCGGCTGCCCTGTGCGAACCCCGGCTGCTGCGGCAGGCGGAACACGCCCGGGCCGTCCTGCAGATCCTGGACGAAATCACCACGACCATCGAAGGCAGGCAGGAGCGGCGGGGGGAAGATTTCCTGATCCTGCGGCAGGGGCTGGGTTACTGCTGGAGCGTGGGCGCCGCGTCCCTGCCGGAGGAGGGCAAGCGCTTGATGGAAAAGTGGCTGGCAAGCCCGGATAAGGATATCCGCTGGATCATGAGGGAGAATTTGAAGAAGGCGAGGCTGGAGCGGATGGATGCGGAGTGGGTGAGGAGGTGGAGGGGGGAGGGGAAGGAATAAGAAGTGAGAAGCGGCCGGGGGTCTTGGAGGTCTGGAGGACGAGGAGGATGGTTTTGGGGCGGAATTCTTATCAAATGCGAGTGGTCTTTATGCTATTGCCAGGGTGTTTATTTTCCTGTATAGTTGATATGCGGGATTGTTGGTAAATCGAGCGGGAGGCCGGTCGTTGTCTTCCCCGATTTATGCAAGGAGGTGTGATATGGCACAAGCAGGATTGCATGCATTGGTCGGTACAGTAACCCGTAAGCTCACCTCCAAACATGAATGGCTGATGCTGGGGATCGTCCTGGGCAGCGTATTTCCTGACCTGGATAACTTCGCCGTCGCCATCGCGACGGCTGCCAGGCTGGACCCTCACGGTCTGCATCGCACTTTCACGCACAGCCTGCTGACGGCTTTGGTGATTACGGCCTTGTTCGCCATGGTTGGCCTGATCTACAAGCAGCCAAGATGGACCCATCTTGGTACCGGCCTGGGGATCGGAATTGGCTTGCATATTGCATTGGATCTCTTGCTATGGTTCAACGGCGTGCAGCTGCTCTGGCCCCTGCGCAGCTGGATCAATCCCTGGGAAGGGATAAAACCGGCAGAATGGTTTACCAAGCTCCTCGACCCGGCGGAATTCCTGTTCTTCGCCCTGTTCTTTCTCTGGCTGGCAAAGACCGCCCAAGCCCAGAAGACCGATGCGGATTTCCTGGGGGCGTTGCGTTTGTGGACAATCGGGATGTTCGTGCTGCTGGCGGTCTTTACCCCTTTGGCGTACATTCTGCACCAAGGGTACCAGACGATTTTTGGGGTTTTCTACCTCGTCTCGATAACGGCAACGTTCGTGATCACGATCCGGATGCGGCAGACACTCGGAGAATTTGGCTAATACCATCCAGCGAGGGTATCATCGAGATACCACCCTTCCCGGTTTCCAATAAGGAGATTAGGCCATGAAAAAGCTGTCCACCCTGACTCTCGTCTTCGCGCTGCTTTCCACCGTGTTCTTCCTTCTCCTGATCTTTTTCAGAATCCCGTTTCCACTCTATCCCTTGATGAGTTACCAGGACATGTTCGATCTCTTGACCCCCCTGGTGCTCATCCCCATCTACTGGCTGATGTTTCGATATAGTACGACGGGAGAAACAAACCGCCTTGGGGAAATTGGATTCATGGTCCTGGCAGCAACCTGGGTCTTGGGCCATGGCATGCATCTTGCGGCGAATTCCATCAATAACCTGGCGGAGAATCTCGCCAAAAACCAGATACTCGATATCACAGGGACAAACATGTATACGCTGACATATTTCCTGGACGAGGAGCTGAGCCACTATTTATGGCACGCCGGCGTACTGGGAATGATCGCCTTACTGAGCTATTGTGAATGGCGGGGATCGGCCAACCTGGCGACAAGCTGGCGGGTAACCATCCCTGCCGGAATCCTTTATGGTTTCACCTGTTTTTGCGTATTCCTCGAAGGGCAAACGGTGTTGCTCGGTCTTCCTTTCACCCTCGTTTTTTCGCTGATCACACTTATTTGGGGGCGGAAACAGTTTTCCCGGAAACCATTATTGGCTTTCTTCTTCGTAACCTGCCTGGCTGCTGTCATCCTGTTCACCGGCTGGGGATTCTATTGGGGAGGGTTCCCCGAATTTTCGGCGGTGGGGCTGATCTAGTTTCGAACCGGTAAACGCTGCCCCCTGCCATATAGCAGATCAAGGAAAAGACCATGCAGAGATTCGTTTGTTCAATGCTCATCGTAATGGCCGCCATCGTATCGAGCGCATGTACAAAGGAGACAGCGCAATCCTACACGGCTGCCGCCGACGTTTTCACTCCAACTCCACAAGTGCTCGAAAGTACGCCCGCCCAGCCGGGTGTGAACGACCCGGCGGAGTCGTTCTCGAGCGACCGGCTGGGGCTCTGCTTTTCCTATCCCCAGGGGTACACACAAATCCCCGAGAGCGGCACAGTGGAAATCGCCGGCCCCGATCTTCCGGGCACCGATACGAAAGGGCTCTTCTGGCTCGAGATAAGCGATTCCTACAATCGAACCGCCGGGAAGGTTGCGGACGAGGACATGGCATACGCGGCTGCCAGCCAGGGCGTCCCCCTGGAAAACCTTGGCCGCTGGACAGTAACGCTCGGCGGCGAACAGGCGGTGGTGCTGGATGGTATGCCGGGCCAGAACCTTCAACGCAGGGTGTACGTCGTGCACCAGCAGACTCTCTACGTGCTCGCGTTCTGGCCAGCCCGCTCGGAGAATAAAGCGGCAGGCGACCAGATGGAGGCCCTGTACACTGCGGTGACGAATTCATGGGCATGGGCTCCCTGTTCAGCAAGTGAGTAGTCCCCAACGCCACATCCCGTAGTATCTGTGAAAATCACCCTGTGCACATTCGGCTCCCGCGGCGATACCCAGCCATTCGCGGCACTGGCCGTGGGTTTGCAGCAAGCAGGGCACAATGTAACCCTGGCAGTATCGGCTTCACAACATGCTGCCGGGTGGATCCGATCGTATGCCGATATAAACGTGCATCCATTGCGCTTTGATTTGCAAGAGTTCATGCAAAAGCCAGAGCAACAGGATGCGCTACAATCCCGCAATCCGGTCCGTGTATTACGGGATTTTCGTTCCGGTTTCGAAACGTACTTGGCAGGGGTGATGGATGACTGCCGGCAGGCGGCACAAGATGCAGATTTCCTGGTGCTCAGTTCCATCGCAAGCATCGGTGTGGATATTGCCAATCAGCGCGGCATCCCGCTGGCCGTGGCGTCTTTGCAGCCGTTGTTCCCACCCACCCGCGCTTTTCCAATGTTCATGCTGCCATTCCGGTTTTCGTTGGGCGGCGGTTACAACTGCCTTACGCATTGGCTGTATATGCGCCTGGGATGGTTCTTCACCAGCGGACTGCTCAACCATTGGCGCACCACACGCCTTGGGCTGCCCCCCTGGCGCTCGATGCGCGAGATGATCAACGCCCTCGGCAAACATGGCACGCCGTGGCTGTATGGCTATAGTCCCCAGGTGTTATCAAAGCCATCAGACTGGCTAACCGCAGCATCTATTTCCGTTCCCGTTCCC
>CAYLXB010000092.1:0-11180 GCA_964387495.1 uncultured Anaerolineaceae bacterium | reverse complement strand
GTGTCGACCAACTATCCTTTTGTCATTGTTCTATGAAACTGTCAGGTAGCTAGAACTTATTTAGAGATCAACCTCATCCATTATTTGATTGATACTTTCCAATGTGCTGTTTACTGCTCCTTGGGAACGCAGCAGCATTTCCTCCACCTTATCCATGTCGAAACCTTCAGCGTATAAGAACATACCGCCAAATGCTGCGTCAACTTGATGGATTTGACGGATGAAGCCAGTGTAAACAACATTCAGTCTTGTTAAGTTGTTTATAAAGGTATAAGCTTTCTGAATAGGATCTCGATTGATCATGATAATCAGTAAAATAATTCCGCCAGCTACGCAACCCCCAGCCCATAGTTGGTTGTTGTTCGGCCTGATAAAAAGAAAAACGAATCCAATAATTATAGATACTATAGCGACTAAATAAGTGAGTGCAAAGGTTGTAATGCTAACGATATACGCTATGGAAGAGTTATGGAGAGTGCTTTGGAAATGTTTCAAAGTATCTTGATTGGCTTCTTGTAGAGATCGGTAGTAAGCTTCTGTAACGCGAATTTTTTCGAACTGCAATATAGACAATCCGGAGGGAATCGATGTATTAGGCAGGTTTTGGGTACCTACTTGGCTACGGGGAGAATTGTTTTTGTTGGTTTCTGCCATATAAAACCTCCAATTTATTCTAGCACAAACTATGACTGGGTGGGGGGGACTATTTTTTCGGAAAACAAAATTGAGTTCGCTTATCACCTTATACTTGGAGACTGTTAAATGGTATTTAAAAGGCTTTTTCTGCCTAATTTGGGGCGAAATGCTGGTGGTTGGATTGGGTAGTGAGATTTTCTCCGAAAATTTATACCACACCCCAACCTAATCAATTTCGATTGGGAAGGGGGAATAATTTTATACCAAGTTGCGTGAGTCATTCCAATTGAACTTGTTCTATTTTCAGCGTGCCAATGTTTACATTATACAGCCTGAGTCCTTGCCCGGTGGTAGAATCAGGACCTGAAGCGAAGGTCATCCCGGACTGGCGGCTGCCGATTGAGCGGCAATGGAGATTTTTATGGATATCCTCTCAACCTTGAAGCAAGTTTCTCTATTTGCCTCACTCAGAGCAAGCGATCTGGCATCCCTGGCGGCAGGCCTTCAGCCGGTGAGCTTGGAAGCGGGTGAAACTTTGTTTTGTGAGGATGACCCCGGCGGCAGTTTCTTCATCATAGCTGAGGGCCGGATGGAGATCATCAAAGCCCTGGGTACAACCGAGGAACGCATCCTCCAACACTGGGGGCCGGGGAATTTTTTGGGTGAAATGAGCATGTTCGACCCGCAGGGCCGCCGGACTGCCACTGTTCGGGCCCAGACACCAGCGACCCTGCTGGCCATGAGTCATGAAAGTTTCCAGGCTTTACTGCACCACCAACCCGACCTGGCTTTCGAACTGACCCGCCAGTTAAGCCTGCGGTTACGCAATACCGATAATGCCATCATCAGCGACCTGCAGGAAAAGAATCGCCAGCTGGCTGCTGCCTATGCGGAATTGAAGGCGGCCCAGCAGCAGATCATCGAGAAGGAAAAACTGGAGCATGAACTTGTCCTGGCGCGTGAGATCCAGGAGAGCATCCTGCCGCATACCCTGCCGGTGATGCCGGGCCTGGATGTGGGGGCCCTGATGCAGCCTGCTCGCGCGGTGGGCGGTGACTTGTATGATCTGATCGCGCTTGATGAAAAACACTTGGGGATCGTGATCGGGGATGTCTCGGACAAGGGCGTCCCGGCGGCTATTTTCATGGGACTTTCCCGCAGCCTGCTGCGCGCCGAGGCCTCCCGCATGGCCGCTCCAGCCGCGGTGCTGAATGAGGTCAACCGGCACTTGATGGATATGAACGAGGCTGGGCAGTTTGTCACTGTTCTTTATGGTGTGCTGGACTGCGACCAGAAGGTTTTTACTTATGCCCGCGCCGGGCACGAGATTCCGTTCTTTTTCCAGGCGGATGGCACCGAGATCGTGCCGGTGAAAGACCACGGGCGTGCGCTGGGGCTTTTCGATGATATTACGCTGGAGGAAGTGAGCGTCCCGCTTCCCCCGGGCAGCCGGATTGTGTTCTTTACAGACGGTGCCACCGATGCGGTCAATCCGCAGGGAGAACTGTTCGGCCGCCAGCGCCTGCGCGAGACCATACGGCAGAAAGTTATCTGCCCGGCACAGGATCTTTGCCAGTCTTTGCATGCGTCGATCACCGAGTTTCAAAGCGGGGCGCCCCAGGCCGATGACATTGCCCTGGTAACCGTATGCATGCGTTGAACCTGAGGCCCAACGGCGCCAATGATTTATCTGTTTGCTTCCAAATCCTGATGGCTTGCGGCGGCCTTGTCTTCCCAGCAATGCCGGATATCCTGCGGAAGGAATGGGACGGCCCCGGGTGTGGGTTCGAAGCACAGGTTCGTGGTTGAGTGATCCCGGACATTTTTTTATTTTCGTTTTTTGGGTTTACAAATAACATTGACCTTGGAGGCGTATGAAAATAGCCGTTATCGGAGCCGGCTTTGGCGGCTTGGCCGCGGCCTATGATCTGAACAAGGCCGGACACGACGTAACGATCTATGAATCTGCCGACCATGCAGGCGGGCTGGCGAGCGGTTTCAAAGAGCCAGACTGGGACTGGTCGGTGGAAAAGTTCTACCATCACTGGTTTGCCAGTGACAGGCATATGCTTGGCTTGATCCGTGAACTTGGCTGGCAGGGGGATGTGCTCTTCCCGCGCCCATTCACTGTCATGCTGTATAAAGGAAAGTGGTATCCCTTCGACTCCATCCTGAAGGCCCTGCTCTTTCCCGGACTGGGCTTCGGCCTTAACAAGCTTCGTTTTGGTTTGGTCGGTTTGTACCTGCGGCTGACGAACAACTGGAAGCCGCTGGAGAAATTTACTGTGGATGGGTGGATGCGTAAATGGGCGGGCAGACAGGCTTATGAGTTGATGTGGGAACCGCTGGTGATCGGCAAGTTCGGGGAGAGCTACTATAAACAGGTCAATATGGCCTGGATGTGGGCCCGGCTGAAAGCACGAACCACGCGCCTGGGTACATTCAAGGGCGGATTCCAGGCTTTTGCCGACCGCTTCGCGGGCAGATTACGGGAATCGGGTGTCGAGATCCAGTTGGGAGCGGCAGTCGAGCAAATCAGGCAGGATGCCTCTGCAGGGTGCCTGGCCGTCGAGTCAGACAAGGGGAGCGCAATGTTCGACCAAGTGCTGGTCACCGTCTCGCCGGCACAGATGGCGCGTTTTTGCCCGCAACTGCCGGAAGGCTATCTCAAGGGGCTGCTGGAACTAAAATCCATGGGCGCGGTGGTGATGGTTGCCAGCCTGAAGCACCAACTCTCGGAGCAGGGTTATTACTGGTACAACCTGCACAAAACAGATGGATTCCCCTGTCTGGCGCTGGTGGAACATACCAACTTCGTCCCGGCGCAGAACTTTGGCGGCGACCACATCGTTTACGTGGGCGACTACCTGGAGCCAGAGCACGAATACTTCCGCATGAATCAGGAAGAGCTGCTGGAGCGTTTCCTGCCGGCCTTCACGAAGATCAATCCGAAGTTCGAGAGGAGTTGGGTCAAGAAGACCTGGCTGTTCAAAACGGCCTACGCCCAGCCCGTGCCGCTGGTGAATCACTCCCAGAACATTCCAGCCATCCAGACGCCGGTGGATGGACTGTATTTCGCCTCCATGAGCCAGGTCTATCCCTGGGACCGGGGTACGAACTTTGCCGTGGAGATCGGCCGCCGGGCGGCCAGGGTGATGATGGAATCAGGACGGGAATGAACGCCGGAAATTTTGCCCGGTTTCGATAACGACAGGGTGACGATGGGAGCCGGGATCCAAAAACGGGAACGCACGCGCAGCAGTGCCTTCTGGAGAAGAGATACAGCCATCCGAGATTTCGAATCGCGGATGGCTGTATTTTAGTTGGGTTATGCCTGAGCAGGTTTTGCCGAGAATTGTGCCTCTTTCCGATACACTTCACGATAGGCGATGAAGGCAATCGCCACGTAAGCACAGGTTTTGGGGATCATCAACATCCCCAGCAGCGGTACCTGGGCTGCCCACAGAATGACTGGCGTATAAAATGCATACGAGAGCGCGATCATGATGCCAATCCATTTGAAGGCTGTGTCGCTGGCACGGAAGGCATCACGCAGGATCAGGTACATCACCCCCACTCCCTGGATCACCAAAAAGGCATTGCGAAATAGAGCCCATTCGTAGGGAGCCACCAATGCTTCCCACCGGTTCTGTGGAAACGCCATCACCACCATCCGCAGGATGCCTGCTGCCAGCAACAGGCGCCCCGACCAGCCCAGGGGTTGGCCGAAGCGTTTCTGCCAGATGCCCACCATCAGCATATAGAAGACGGTCACGGTATAGGCTGTCGAGAGCGCGCCGAGCCCCACCAGCAGTGGATGGGATTCCAGCCCGCCCAATGCATAGGCCACCACCCGGAATCCGACATGGCCGGTATCGCCCAGCGCAAGCAGGGCAAATGCCCAGAGAACACGTTCTCCCAGCGTACGGCTGGCACCGGCCAGATTGTTTCTCTGAACTGCCATGGTCAATACCATGCCCCAGATCACAACCAGGTAGGTGATGTTGAAGGCCACTTCCGTCCACATTCGCAGCGATTCTGTCATTTGGGCTCCTGATGATTTCTTATACCGTTCAGGAATACTGCCATGATTTCCCGGGCAATATCCTCTGCCTTTGCGTCAATACCGGGCAGGCGGTTGGAGGTCAGGAAGGGGAAGATCATTCCCAACAGGACCCAGGTGTGCAAGCCGGGCAATAACGGTCGAAACTCTTCATTCTGCATGCCTTCCCGCAAGACTGCTTCGATCCGGCCGGTGAAGCGCCGGTGGTAGCTTTCCCCAAAACTGGTGCGCACCCCGGCATCCAGGTTCTTTGTCTCCTGGGTTGCCAGCCGGATGATGGCTCGACGTTCGATGCTTTGCGCAAACAGGGCAGAAACGATGCCTGCCAGGCGCTCTTCGGCCGTATTTCCCTGGTTGCAGGCGGTATTGATGGCGTTCTCGGTCTCTTCCAAATAGTTTTCCAGCACTGCCAGGAAGAGCGTCTGCTTGTCACGGAAGTGGTAATACAGTGCGGGTTTGGTCACGCCGCAGGCTTCGGCCACCTCACGCAGCGCCATGCCATGGTAACCGCGTTCGGTGAAAAGTTTTGTGGCTTCCCTTAATATTTTTTCTCTCATGCCGATTGCTCCACAAACTCGGCGCGAGTTGCCTGTTCAACAGTGCGGTTCTTGAGCAGTGAGGCCAGCAAGATCAGGCAAATTCCCAGCATGCCGATGATGAAGAAAGCGCTTGCATATCCGCTGCCGCTGGCAATGGCGCCTACCAACACACCGCTCAGGATTTGCCCGGTGCTGGTGAACATGACTGTCACACCCTGTGCCACTGACCGTTCAGATGAACTGGACTCGTTCAACATGATATAGCGGATCGGCGCGCCCAGGAGTGCTGAAAGGCCGATGCCGATCAACAGGCTGGAAAAAATGAACCCGGCCAGGCTGGTGGAAAACAAACTCATCAAGACCATGCCGACCGCCATCAGGATCGTTCCGCTCAGGATCACGGTCTTCGAACCGAACTTATCCAGCAAGCGGCCGGCCATAGGTGAACCGATGGCCATGGCGATAATGACCGGCATCATCATGATGCCACCCAATGCTGGATCACTGATGTTCAATGTATCGCGCACCATTTCCGGGATGAAGACCATGCTGACTTCACCAACCCCGGCTCCGGCCGAGATCAAGTAGGCCAATACCAGCTGCCGCCGGTTGAACAAGGAGCCGGGCAGCATGGGATTGACGGCGCGCCGCTCTACCAACAATAAAGCAGCAAGTAATATCAAAAATGCCAACAGGAAAGGGTATACCTTCGGGTTGGTCAGCGATCCCAGCAAGCTGGTTTCATCAACCTGGTTGACACCATAAGCCAGGCAAGCCAGTGCACCGGTCAGCAGCAATGAGCCAGCCCAGTCGAAGTGAGTCTGGTGGGCAGCGCGTGTATCAGGCAGCAGGCGCAAGGCAAAGAAAATCAATACCGCTGCAATTGGCAAGTTGATGAAGAACAACCAGTGCCAGCCGAAAAACTTGACAATTGGTCCGGAAATGAACGGTCCTATTAGAAAGGCAATCCCGAATACAGCTCCAATCAATCCAAGGGCCTGGCCTCGTTTTTCGGGCGGGAAAGTATCGCCAATTACCGTCCCGGCCACTGGCAAAATCCCGCCCGCTCCAAACCCCTGCAGAGCGCGTGCAAACAATAGTATGCCAAAGGTGGGAGAAAGTGCGGCCAGCAGTGAACCTGCTGCAAATAAAGTCACATCGAGCACGTAAATCAGCCTTCGCCCATACAAGTCAGAAAACTTTGCCATCAAAGGCGTACTGATCAAATTAAAAAGAATATAGATGCTAAATATCCAAGCGCCTTGCCGTTCATCCACGCCGAACTGCTGGCGGATAGCCGGCATGGCAGGGCCGATAATGGCAACATCCAGCGCCCCCATCAGCACGCCGAAGAAGAGGATGGTCATTACTTGTTTGCGTTTCTTTTCATCCATCTGGATCTCCAAAGAAGGATTTACTTACCGATAAGTAAGTATACTCAAAAAGACAGAATTTGTAAAGGATGGTATCCCCCCAGGCCTGAAAAAGACAACGGAACCAGGGGGGGCCTGGTTCCGTTGTTTCATGGATTTGCCAGACGGGTTCCACTTTCTCCCCATGGGGATACGTGGAATCATCGGCTATGCATCAGTTGATTGTGGGCTTGTATCGAATACCGCGGCAGGCAAGCTGAGCAAGCAGGAATTCGACACACGCGGGGTATTTTCCAAGAATTTCCGGCGGTGTGATGCCTGCCTGCTGGTATAAGCCCGCTTCCAGCATCCGCACAGCGCACGTGGCAGTATAGCCGGTGGTACGCGCCATGGAGATGATCCCTTTTTCGGGATCGTAGCGGTCAAACAAGTCGTACTGGTAGGTGTGGGCTTTGCCGGCTTTGGTACCGCGCACGATGATCTTCATGATCGTCAGATCGGCCTCACCAGCTTTCAGCTGCCACTTGGGAAAAAGCACCCTGGAAGTCAACTCAAGAGGTGAAATGCGCGCTCCGTTGACCTGGATCGGCTCCTCGCTGAAGAAGCCAGTCTCGCGCAGGACGATCATTTTCTCGATGTGGCCCGGATAGCGCATGGTCTTTTCCTTCAGGTTCCTGGCGGGGATCGTCTTGAGCATGGTGCGCAGGCCATCGGTATTAAAGGCCTCCAGCGTGCCAACTTCGGGGAAATCAATGAATTCAGGATCTGAAAGGGCCGGACGCGTGACCAGGCAGCCATTTTCGATGTAACGCGCCGGGCGGATGTATTCCTCGATCACATCGGCGGGCGAGAAAACGGCTTTGTATTCATAGGGCCACTCGCGGACAACCGGCAACCCGCCGACATAGATGATGGCTTCGTCGGTTTCATCCAGCTGATCGGCGGCATATCCCACCAATGCGCTGCCCATGCCCGGCATGACACCGCAATCCACGAGGGCTTTGACACCCTTCTGTTTCGCCAGGCTGTCCAGCAGGAATGCATCCTCCGGGAAGAAGGCAATGTCCACCACATTCTTGCCAGCCTCCAGGATGGTTTTGAGGGTTTGAAAGCCGATGCGGCCAGGGACTGCACTGACCACGATATCACTATCGGAGATAATTTTTGTGACCTGGGCCGGATCGCTCAAATCTGCCTGGATGGTATCCACTTTTGCCCGGCTGCGAATTTTGTCCAGTGCCGAGGTGTTGATGTCTGCAACCTTGACCGAATATGTTGGCTCCTCTGCCAGATCCATGGCCATCGGGCCGCCGACCAGTCCACATCCCAAAACGGTGATTTTCATGATAATTTTCCTTTGTTTTTGTAGGTGTTCCGAACCAGTATGCCAAAAGCCGATGCCCACCAATTTTCATGGGTGTGGGATGTACGCAGCTTGTCATGGATATGGGTGGATTGCACAGTGGACAAAAAATGCGTTCCACGGCTTTGGCGTGTGAATATTTGTTTTTAGGGGATCGAATTGGAATGGATCAGGATAACAGCCCGCTGAAACGATTGACATAGCAGATGAGTTGGCGGTCCCGCGGGCTAATAAGAAGAAAGGCCATCGCAGCCATCCATCGTCTTCTTGTTGCCGGGGAAGCGCCTGTTTTCATGGCGGAATTATACCCGGCTGACCGGGAGGGCGTCAATAAAACACAGCTGCCGAAGCTGGTGCGGTAAAAGGCGGGAGGGAGGATAGAACTTCCGGGTACTTGACCTGAGAGGCGGGCCGTTTTAAAATAAAGCCAACCTTAAAAACTATGCTATACTGATACTATGCAGATGGTGCGCGATCATTGGGCAAGCTGGGCTGAAACGCTCGATCACTGGGGCCTGCAGGGAATAGCAGCATGGTTCCTGGACGCGGCCGGGCCGCTCCTTCCGCTGGGTGCACAAATCCTGTATTTTGGCCAGCCCTTTTTCAATCGTGACCATTCTGCGGCCCTGGCACATCTGCTCGAAGATGATGGTGAAGCACATGCTTTTGCCAACTTCCTGCGAGAGGAGATGGATACATGAACTGGACGCCCATCATCGGGCTGGTTCTGGTGCTGGTCAGTGGCGGCTTGCTTTTTGGGCTGACCATCCGACGGCGCAAGACCGCGGCGAAATTCCGCCATATCCCTGCCTTTGACCGTCTTAATCGCGCCATTGGCCTTTCGGTGGAGGACGGGACGCGTCTGCATATTTCGCTTGGGCGTGGTGCCATCGTCTCTCCCGGCAGTGCGGCCGGATTGGCGGGGTTGTCTGTGCTTCGCAGTGTATCGCAATTGACGGCAGTCAGCGACCGGCCGGCGGTTGCCACCTCGGGCGATGCCGTTTTGGGCATCTTAAGTCAAGATACGATCCAATCTGGTTATCAAGCTGCGGGGGCCATCGAACAATACCAGCCTGCCACCGGACGCGTGGCAGGGCTGACGCCTTTCTCGTATGCAGCCGGGGCGCTGCCCGTTATGCGCACGGAGGATGTTTCTGCCAACGTGGTCCTGGGGAATTTTGGTGCAGAGGCGGCTTTGTTGGCCGATGCTGCCGAGCGGGAGAATGCCTTCCTGCTGGCCGCTGCCGACAGCCCGCCGGCCCAGGCTGTGCTTTTTGCCACTGCGCAAGAGCCGCTGCTTGGTGAAGAACTGTATGCTGCCGGTGCCTACTTGAAGGCAGGGGCAGCACATGCTGCCAGCCTGACAGTCCAGGATATCCTGCGCTGGGCGGTCATTATTATGTTGCTTGCGGGCGCCGCCCTGAAACTGGCAGGTATCCTGTGAAACGCCTTTTTGCCACAGCCATTGCAATTGCTGCGGGCTTGCTCGTGCTGTTGGGTTACTTTGTTCCTGCAACGCTGCTGGTCTACATGCGCCAGGAAATAATCCTGTGGGCAACGATCCTGGCGGCCATGGCGGTGCTGGTGGCAGTTCTTAGTCTTCTTATCGTTCACCTGGGCAAGGTCAGCCGCCGCCAAAAGGGGTATATCTTCAGCGTGTTGCTGGTAGTGTCCATGCTGATTACTTTCCTGTCAGGCCTTGTCCTTGGACCGCAGCACCCAAAACTGCGTTCGGTGGTTGAGGCGGTTGTGATACCGGTGGAAGCAAGCCTGATGGCCATCCTGGCGGTGACATTGATCTATGCCAGCATACGCCTGCTGCGCCGGCGTACTGATATCATGGTGGTGGTTTTCCTGGCCACTGCCCTGCTGGTTCTGCTGGGGACGGCACCCTTGCCCTTTGGGGAAATCAGCCTTCTGAATTACATCATTCGTCCGTGGATCATCCAGGTACCGGCTACTGCCGGAGCGCGCGGCCTCCTGATCGGTGTGGCGCTTGGCAGCCTGCTGACCGGTCTGCGTATCTTGCTCGGCGCGGATCGTCCCTACGGAGGCAAATGATGGCCGACTTGCGCTGTCCAATGTGTGGAAAGCCAAACCCCGAAACCCTGGAAGTATGCCAGTTCTGCCAGGCGCGGCTTAAACCCCTCACTGCCCCCTTGGGAGATCCAATCCGCCCCGGTGAGGAGCCAACGAAAAAGAGTACTGCCGAGTTGGAACATATCCTCCCCGAATGGCTGCGTAAGGCCCGTAACCCCGAAGCCGAATCCGGCTCCGACTTGGCTGCTCAACCAAGCGGGGTGGGTGAAATGCCTCTGGCGGAGCGTTCTGAAGTACTGGAACAATCCAGCCAGCATCCAAAGAAAGAGCCTGTTGATCTGTTGTCGGGGCTTGTCAATCAAAGCGCGGATGATGAGGATGAGACCCCTGACTGGTTGGCGGAAATTCGCGCTGAAAGCAAGCTCCCACCTGAGCAGCCTGTTGCAGGTGAAGCTGAGGCACATGAACAGGCCGATTGGTTCACGGACTTGCGCGAGCAGGGAGTTGCTTCTGAAACTCCGGAAGGGGATGAAGCGGATCATTCGGTGGCCCAAATTGGCGGTGACCTGCCTGCCTGGCTATCCGGACTGGATACTGAAGGCCAGGAAAAAGACGAGAGTCTATCCTGGCTGGCTGAGAAGCAGGAGCCCCCGGCCATGGCCGGCGAAGGCCCGTTCTTTGAAGAAAAGCAGACCGGGCAGGAGACAGGCCAGCCCATTCCAGCATCGCCGGGCGATGAAGGCGGCTTGCCAGACTGGCTTGCCGGCCTTGAGGCAGAATCAAAACCATCTGAAGCTGAGGCCGGGGGGAAGACTGGTGAGCTTCTGGATGGCGCTGATCTGCCTGCCTGGCTGGGCGGCGTGGAAGCAGAAGCTGGGTCTGCGACAGGGAAGCCCGATCTGGCTGAAGAGCCTGCCGGACCTGCACTTGCCGGAGATGTCCCTGATTGGCTGACCGGCCTGGGTGAAAGAACGGCCCTGCCGGAAGACGCCCCTGCCCAGACTGGCAGTTCAGACCTGCCTGATTGGCTGGGCAGTTTGGGGAGTGAGTCTGCGCCACCCGTGGAAGGAGAGCCTGCCCTTCCCGCGGGGGCACCCGCAGCAGACAGCGGGTTACCTGACTGGCTGGGAACCCTGGGAGCTGAATCCTCCCCGCCCTCCCCTGTC
>CAYLXB010000091.1:0-11344 GCA_964387495.1 uncultured Anaerolineaceae bacterium | reverse complement strand
TATGTAATCGGGTTTTCGCATAGCCGAAGGATTCCTGTTCTTTCATGGATGATCCTACACCTGGCCAAGCGGCGGTGTTGGCTGGCCTCTTCTTCAATTATCGCGCAAATCCAGGAAATCGCACCGTGCCCGGCATCAATCTGACTTCTCTTTAAAGTATTGCCTCAACTCCGCGCCGTGATCTTGCGCGCAGGCCAGGAAATATTTGGGTGCGTTCCGGGCCGGGTGCGTCAGCAGGTCCTTCCAGTCCGGCTGTGACCCGTCGACATAGAGCAATTCCGCCCCGGCATTCTCCAGGATCGTGATCCCGCCTGCCACATCGTAGATGCGGTGATTGTGTACCAGGCAGCCGCAGGCAAAGCCGCTGGCCGTCAGCGCCAGGTGCAGGGCTGCACTGCCAATCGAAAGGGTATACCCCGGAAAGCTGTCGAGGTTGTAAAAAGCCCGGATGTGCCGCAGCAGGATCGTCCCGTTCAGGTCCTCGGGCGGGACAAGGGCCTGGATTTTCTGTCCGTTCCAGTACGACCCACCCTCGGATGTGTAATATGTGTCGCCGAGCGCCGGCGCAAAGACGCAGCCAGCAACCGGTGTGAAGCCCATAAAGCAGCCCACCGAGATGGTCCAGGCGAAGTTTTTCCTGGCATAGAACAAGGTGCCGTCGATGGGGTCCACCACGAACGTGAGCGCCTGCCCGTTCAGCCTGCCCACATCAAAGCGGTCCACCGTCTCCTCCTGGATGACCAGCGCCCCATCGAACGTACGCGTGAAGAAATCCTCTGCAAACGCCCCGATGCGCTTGTCCGCCAGCGTCACAACGTTGCTGGCATTCAAGACCTGGCCATTCTTCAGCGAGACTCCCATCCCGCTGCGCTGAATCTCCAGCGCCATGTGCCCCGCCTCGCGGGCAAACACCTGCATATACCCATCGATCTCTGCCAGATTTCGACCTGTATCCATCAGACCTCCAAGATAATAAGATCAGCCCTTATCATACCCGACTTTTGCCCCGCTTCGACCTCCCCGCCTCGCATCATTCCTTCTCGAACTGAACGATCACCACCGCGGACAGGATGACCAGGCTGCCGATGACCTGCAGGAGGGTCATGCGTTCCCGCAGGAAGATGTAGGATTCGACCGCCGTCATCACCGGTTCGGATGTTGCCAGCAGGTTGGCGATGCTGGCGGGCAGGTAATCCATCGAAACCGTGTACAATCCGAAGCCCAGCACGGTGGGACCGAACGAGAGTACGACCAGCACAAGCCACCCGGCTGCCGGCAGGCTGGGGAGCAATCCCCGCAGCGAACCTCCCGCACCGGGCAGTGCCGGGAACAGGTTGAAGAGCACAATGAACAGCGTTCCGAAGGCAAACGAATACAGGAGCGATGTCCAGGGATTGAGCTTTCGCCTCGCCGCCTCCTTGCTGCACAGGCTGTACCCAGCAAAAAACAATCCCGAGAGCAGGCCGGTCGTCACCGCCAGCGGGTTCAACTGCCACACCTGCGCGCTGTAGGCCTTTGCCACCAGCACACAGCCGCCCAGGCTGAGGATGACCGCCAGGACCTTGTGGACCCCCAGTTTTTCTTTGAACAGCCAGCGGGCCAGGATGGCTGTGAAGCCTGTCGAACTGTAGCCCAGCACGGTGGCCACGGCTGCCCCGTTGGCCTCCACGGCCAGGGTCCAGATCGAGTTGAACAGAGCCAACATCAGGCCGTAGAAAAGATAGAACCCGACCTGGGAGCGGTCAATCTGCAGCAAAGAGCGGCGGATGACGAACAGGACAGGCGCCAGGCACACGCAGACCAGGAGGTTGCGCCAGAACGCCAGCACCAGCGACTGCATGCCGTAGTGGTCGATCAGGTAGGCGATGAATACCCCTGTCGTGGACCAGATGGCAACCCCGATGATCGCGATCAAATACCCCTTGGTGAGTTGTGACATTTGTGGCCTCTCTGCATCCAGGTACGTCGAATCGCCGACTAATATATCTTCTCCGCATCTCCCGGTAGCCCCCGCACGTGCACCAGGTGCGCCGTAACCCGCTCGTCGTCCTCCTGCGGATACTCGAAGCCGAAATGTCCTGCCACCGTCCGGGCTGCCGTCCGGAAAAGCACTCCCATCGCCAGCAGCGCCTCCCAGGTCTGCTCGTAACTGCCGCCCGCATAGGTCTTCAGGAGCAGGTCCCACAACTCCGGCTCCAGGTAGCGCTGAAAGTACTTGCCCATTTTGCCGGGATTCAGCGTGAACTGTGTCTTGAGGCCGATGTGCCATGCCAGCATCTTCATCAATTCATCCCGCACCGCTTGGTCGAGCATATGGCGGGCATAGGGGAACTCCTGCCGCCACAGGCCCTTGGCCACGTAGGGGCAGACCCACCAGAATTCGTTGCAGCAGTCCGCGAAGGCTTTCGCACTGGGCGGCTTCGGCAGGTAATCGCTCTCATCCGGCGGCGGGAGCGGGCCGATCGTCCCGTCCTTGTCCAGCAGCAGCACGCCCAGGCTGTCCTGCAACCGCTCCCCCAGTTTATCCGGCGGGCAGATCGTCAGGTCGATCCGGTTGCCGTCCGTGAACTGCATCAGGTATCCGAAACTGCCGTCCTCCTTTGGCAGCGGCTCGCCCATATCCTCCGGCATCTGCAGGATCATCAACTCCCCGAACTGCCTGATCCACTCCAGGTTCTTCCAGAACGGCGCCGCATCCGTCACCACGTACACCACATCGAAATCCTGGAAGAAATCCCTCGGCGCGTTCGGATTCGCCCGTGACCCGCTCAGGATCACCGCCCGTATCCGCTCATCTCCCCTGGCAACCTCCAGGATCAAGTCGAACATTTCTTTTTCGCTGCGCATAGGCCTCCTGACTGTACTTTCCGGCTCCCGCTCTCTGGCAGACTCTGCCTCTAGCCGCAAAACCCCGAGCCCCGGCTGTATACCCCTGCCGGCTGCCAGGCGACCTCTTCCCCGAAGAACATCCTCGGGGCACGGGCGGATTCGCGGTAGCCCGAGCGTTTCAGCAGGTCCAGGGCCGCCGCGTTCTGCTCCGGTACCACCACCAGCGGCCCGCCGCGGGCCATCTTGTAGCGCAGCAGCGCCAGCCCGGCTCGCTCCGTGCGCGCCAGCACCAGCCCGTTCGCCAGGGACGGCAGGAAAAAGCCATCCAGGGTCCCCTTGGCCGGGAACACGCACCCGCCCGCCAGGAAGCGCCCCAGGAACGCCTCCCGCGCCTCGCCGCTGATCTCCCGGTCGATGGCTTGCACCTCGGGGACATCCGCCTCCGCCAGCGGGCGCACGTTGCGCACTGGCTTCAGGTGCGCGGTCTGCTCGTTTTTCATGAAGATATAGATGCCGCTTCTTTCGAAACCCAGTTTGCGGTAGATTGGCTCCCCCAGTTCGGTGGCGATCAACAGCTGGCTGTCGCAGCCCTTGCCTTTGAAAAAGGCCATCAGGCTGCTGGTCAGCGCGGTACCCAGCCCCCGGCCGCGCCACTCCGGCCTCACGACGATGTTCCCAAGCCAACCGGCTTTGCCGTTCCACAGCCCGTTCGCACAGCCGGCCACCTTCCCGTCCGTTACCGCCCCGATGCAGTAAAAATACGCCTGCCCGTAGTGGAACGAAAAGATCGTGTTGATATTCGTGGCCCATCCTGCCGGGGCGATGTCATCCAGCTGTGCCAGTTCATCCCTGTGCAAGGGACGGATTTCGATTTCATCAGCCATACCGCACCTCCTGCCAAGCAGTATTTATTTTATTCCAAAATCATTTGTACAAACCAGCCATCCAAAAGTACCTCCCGGGTTTAAGTTGATGAAAACCGGACATGCCAGCATGAAGGGAATGCTGCGAGAGGCTTTGGCTGAGGCTGGTGAAGGATTCGGGTCTGGCCTATAACTTGGTGCAAGTGCAACATTGAGGAAGATCACCCCGAGATGCTGAGGCGGTGAACTTCCGCCTCAGCACAACATGAGGTTAGGGTGCTGCGCGGCCCTTACAGGGTGCTTCGCGAGGGCGGGGGACTACTCTGAGCTTGATGTTTCGCTTTTCGGGTGCAGGGACATGAATACCAGGGCGAGTGTGGCCAGCAGGCCGACGGCTGCCCCGCCGAACCAGGCGGCGCGCGGGCCGTAGGCGTCGTTCAAGGCTCCGCCCAGCAACGGGCCGGTGCCATTGCCGAAGGGCCAGGTCAACCCGTAGAGACTCATGTAGCGGCCGCGCATATCGGCAGGGGCCAGGTTGGCGACATAGGTGTTGGAGGGGGGGACGATGATCAGTTCACCGAGCGACATGATCACCATGCAGGCCCAGAATCCCCAGAAATTGTTGGCGAAAGCCACCCCCAGGTTCGAGAGGGTGTAGAGGGACATGCCCAGGGCCATCATGCGCAAGGTGGGGTAGCGCCGTGTTATGCGTGTAGTCAATACCTGTAGAAAGACAACCATGAGGGCGTTCGTGGTGGGGATCCAGCCATACAGCGATTCGGGGACGTGGAAGACCTCGTTGGCATAGACGGGCAGGGTGATCCACATCAGGGAGGCCGTCACCCAGCCGATTGCCATGGTGCCGATGGCGCTCACGAAGCGCCAGTCGCGCAGCACCCGGCCATAACCGCCCCAGCGTTCGCGGGGCATGCGGGGGTCCCGCTCCGACACGGGGGGCAGAGTCTCATAGGCGAAGAAGAGCAGGAGCAGGCCGTAGATCCCCAGTCCGGCAGCGGCGCAGATGAAGGCAAGGGAATAGGAGGAGGTTGCGAGCCAGCCGCCGATGACCGGCCCGATGGAGATGCCGGCGTTCTGGATCATGCGCAGCAGGGAATAGGCGTCCAGCCGTTTCTCCGGTTCGATCAGGTCGGCCATCATCGCATCTGCGCCGACGCGGTAGAGGGGCTGGGAGAGGCCGCGCAGGCCCAGGATGACGGCAAAGGCCAGGTAGGTATCCGCCCCGATCATCAACAGGAAGAGGGCTCCATCTGAAAGCAGGCTGATGACCATCACCCCCTTGCGGCCCACCTTGTCTGCGATCTGGCCAGCCAGCAGGGAGGAGATCACCGCGCAGACGGCGTTGATCGTCATCAGGCTGGCGATGGCCGTGTTCGGAAGGTCCAGTTTGCCGCCCACATACACCAGCAGGTAGGGCCAGATCATGCTGGTGCCGCTGGTGCTGAACAACAGCCCCCAGAACATCAGCCAGAACTGCGCCGGATAGTCACGGCGTGCGTTTTGGAAGCGTGCAAGCATAGTCACCTGAATGTTTGTCCTGCGGAGGTGACGGTCACTTTGGAAGTGACCGTCACCTCCTTGCTTTGATGCGCAAAACGGACGGTCAACCTGTGACCGTCCGTTGGATTTGATTAGCGCCGGTTATAACCGCCACCGCCGCGGCGGTCATCCCGACCCCCGCGCCGGTCGCCGCCGTGAGGCCGTCCGCCGCCCGGGCGCCCGCTGCCGCCGGAGGGGCGGCCCTTGCGGTCGCGCTCCTGGGCTTCCTCGGCGCTCCAGCCTTCCAGCACGGCCTGCCGGCTGAGGCGGATCTTGCCCTGCGGGTCGATGTCGATGACCATGACGGTAATCTCGTCGCCCAGGCTGACCACGTCCTCGACCTTGTTGACGCGTTCGCTGTCCAGCTGCGAAATGTGCACCAGGCCGTCGGTGCCGGGCAGGATTTCCACAAAGGCGCCGAACTCTGCCACGCGCACCACCTTGCCGGTGTAGATGCGCCCGATCTGAGGCGTCTCGGTGATGCTCTCGATGCGCTCGCAGGCGATGCGGGCGCTCTCGCCGTTGGTGGCGGCCACGTAGACGGTGCCGTCATCCTCGATGTCGATCTTGGTGCCGGTCTCCTCTTGGAGGGCGCGGATATTCTTTCCGCCCGGCCCGATGATGGCGCCGATCTTGTCCACGGGTACCTTGAGGGTGGTAATGCGCGGGGCATGCGGCTTCAGTTCCAGGCGCGGCTTGGGCAGTACGGCCAGCATCTCGCCCAGGATCGAAAGGCGAGCCTGGCGGGCCTGCTCGAGAGCCTGCTGCATGATGGCCGTGCTCAACCCGCTGATCTTGATGTCCATCTGCAGGGCGGTGATGCCTTCGGCCGTGCCTGCCACCTTGAAGTCCATGTCACCCAGGTGATCTTCCAGGCCCTGGATATCGGTCAGTACCTGGTAGCGCCCGCCTTCCATGATCAGGCCCATGGCCACACCGGCCACCGGGGCCTTGATCGGCACGCCCGTATCCATCAGGGCGAGGGTCGAGCCGCAGACGGAGGCCATGGAGGTCGAGCCGTTGGATGACATGACCTCGGATACCAGGCGCAGGGTGTAGGGGAAGGTCTCCTCAGCCGGGATGACCGGTTCGAGGGCGCGTTCCGCCAGGGCACCGTGGCCCACCTCGCGGCGGCTCTGGCCGCGCAGGGGTTTGACCTCGCCCGTGGAATAGGGCGGGAAATTATAGTGGTGCAGGTAGCGCTTGGTGTCGACCGGCGAGAGATTGTCCAGTTCCTGAGCCTCGCCGAGCGTGCCGAGGGTGGCCAGGGTGAGAACCTGGGTCTCGCCGCGGGTGAACAGGCCGGAGCCGTGGGCGCGCGGGCTGAGACCCACCTCACACCAGATCGGGCGGATCTGGGTTGGGGTGCGGCCGTCGGGGCGCTTGCCCTGCCCCAGGATGCGCTCGCGCACCACGTGCTTCTCGGTTTCCATGAAGGCGTTCTTTACGTCTTCGACCTTCGGGAGGGCGGTTGGGTCCGCCGCCCCGGCCGGGATCAATTCGGCGATCAGTTCCTGCTGCATGACTTCCATGGCGGCGTACAGTTCGGCCTTGGGCGGCGTCTGATCGAACAACTGGATCATTTTGCCACTCACTTTTTTGAAGACCTGCTTCTGCAGTTCCTCATTCGGCAGCAGGATGACCGGCTCGCGCTTGGCCTT
This sequence comes from uncultured Anaerolineaceae bacterium, assembly GCA_964387495.1. GTDB lineage: Bacteria > Chloroflexota > Anaerolineae > Anaerolineales > Villigracilaceae > DSXF01. Next base: position 4,434 of record CAYLXB010000091.1, on the reverse strand, counting down.
GCCGATCTCGCGCTGCATCTGTTCCTGCAGGTCGATCAGCGGCTGGATGGACTTGTGGCCGAACTCCAGCGCGGCGACCATCACCTCCTCCGGCACTTCCTGGGCGCCGCACTCGACCATCAAGATGGCATCGCGCGTCCCGGCGATGCGCAGGTCAAGCGTGGATTCTTCGATTTCCTGGAAGGTGGGGTTGGCGATGAATTCGTCATTGATGCGGCCGACGCGCACAGCGCCCACCGGGCCATTCCAGGGGATGTCGGAGATCGTCAGGGCTGCCGAGGCGGCGTTGATGGCCAGGATGTCGATGGGATTCTCGGTATCCGCCGAGAGCGAGAACATGATGACTTGGACTTCGTTGCGCATGCCGCTGGGGAACAGCGGGCGGATCGGGCGGTCGGAGAGACGCGCCGTCAGGATCGCCTCGGTGCTCGGGCGGCCTTCCCGGCGGAAGAACGAACCGGGGATTCGCCCGCCGGCGTACAGCCGTTCTTCGTACTCAACGCTGAGCGGGAAAAAGTCGATGCCTTCGCGCACGCCGCCCATGGTGGCGGCTGCGAAGACGATACTGTCGTTCAACCGGACGGTGACAGCACCGCCGGCCAGGGAGGCCAAGCGCCCGGTTTCAATGGAAATGGCGCGATCGCCCACCGTGGTGGAATAAGATTTCAATTCGGGTATCATATATACTCCTGTTTACCCGCCTGGTCAGGGACTGAGGCCTGCTGCCAAGAGACTTGGCGGCACGTTTCAATTCCCAACCGGCGGGGCGTGCCCCCATTGTTATCGATTCCAATGAGGGGGTAAGATTAAAAAGGGTAGATGGGCCTGTGCCCATCTACCCGGGCGAACATTGGTTGTTACTTGCGACGCAGGTTCAACTTTTCAGTCAAAGCCAGGTAGCGCTGGTACTCCGTCTTCCGCAGGTAGGCCAGCAGGCGGCGGCGCTGTCCGACCATCTTGAGCAGACCCCGGCGGCAGGACTCATCGTGCTTGTTGCTGCGCAAGTGTTCGGTCAACTGCAGGATGCGGGTGGTCAGGATTGCGATCTGCACTTCCGGTGACCCCGTATCCGTCTCGTGGCGGTGATAGTCGCTGATTACTTTGGTTTTTACTTCCTTTTCGAGTGGCATGACGTATGCTCTCCTTCTAAAAATATTTGCGCAGGTCTCCATGTTCGCAGCCGGGCCCATCGCATGGACCCAACCGCGGGCAGGACCAGTCACGGCGAAATATTATACCAGACTTTTTACCCCCTACGGAGCTGAAAGCGCACAGCGAAATCCTATGCCGTCAGGCATATAGATGCTGGTGGGTTCGAGCCAGTCGCGGTTGGAAGAGCGGACGCCGAACTCATTATATAGCCATGCCCCGCCGCGCAGGACGCGGAACTTGCCACTTGCCGGGCCTGGCGGGTTACAGGCATTCCCGCCGAGTGTCTCATAATAATTTCCGTCATACCAATCCGCCACCCATTCCCAGGCGTTGCCGGACAGGTCGTAAGCGCCATAAGGGCTTGCGCTGTTTTCGTGGCTGCCAACTGCAGATGTACCGCCGTTGCAGCCAATATAATTGGCTTTGCTGCAATCAAGATCCTCCCCCCAGGGATATGTGCGCTCGTCGGGGCCGCGGGCCGCTTTTTCCCATTCGGCCTCGCTGGGCAAGCGCGCGCCGCGCCACCGGCAGTAGCCGACGGCCTGGTTCCAGTCCACGTAAACAACAGGATGACTTGTATATCCGGCGTCATTGTAATAAACGGGATCGTGCGGCTGACTGCAGCCACCCTCATTCACACAGGCTGCATAAAGGGCATTGGTCACTTCGTACTTGTCCATGTAAAAGGCATCCACGTAAACCCGGTGGACAGGTTTTTCATCCCTGTTGCCGTCCTCGCCACCCATTGTAAATTCGCCGCCAGGGACAAACACCATTTCCACGCCATAGGCATCGAGCATCACGGTCGGGGTACCTGTCGGAGTCGGTGGGCGCGTTTTTGCCGGCGCAGGGGAAAGTGAAGACGCCGGGGTCGGTGCGGCCGTCTGGGATGCTGCGACCGCTTCGGCTGTGGCTGTTGGGGTTGGGAGATCAGCCCCGGCAGGCCGACAGGCTGATAAGGTTAAGATCAATAGTACGAGCAAATGGGCTTTTGCATGTCTTTTCATGATATTTCCTGATGGGCTGATGAAATTATACAACCGGGGCCGTATTTCAACTTATAATTATCTGCATGTCCTCCATCTTTCTCTCCCTCACCTTCCCCCTTCTCGGCTACCTCATCGGCTCCCTTCCCTTTGGCCTCTGGATCACCTACCTGGTCAAGAAAAAAGACGTGCGCGACGGCGGCTCTGGCCACATCACCACCACCAACACCATCCGCCAGGCCGGCTGGCTGCCGGGCGCCCTGGTCTTCCTGCTCGACCTGGCCAAGGGCTTCCTCCCCGTCACCCTGGCCCTGTGCCTGGGGCTGCCCGTCTGGTCGCTTGCCCTGACTGCCGCCCTGGTCGTGGCCGGGCACTGCTGGCCGCTCTTCGCCGGCTTCCGCGGCGGCATGGGACTGGCCTCCGGGGCCGGCACCATGCTGGCCGTCTCGCCCCTCGGTGCCCTGGTCATCCTTGGGATTTTGATCGCCTGCGTCCTGCTGCTGCGCCACGCGGCGCGCGGCTCCCTGCTGGCTGGGCTGATCGGCCCCCCCATCCTGTGGCTGATCGGCTTTCACGGCACCGAATTCTGGCTTGGGTTGGCCCTCGGGCTGGTGATCGCCCTGCGCTTTACCATCGATTGGAACCGCAAATACCGGGAATTGTGGCTGGACCGGGAGCAGTAGGACCTGGAACCTGCCCGGAAGCGGGAGGTCAGACCTCGGTCTGGATGGCGCTGCCGCTCTCGTAGCGCCTCAGCCCCCTGTAGAAGACGAAGATTGCAAGGCCCAGGAAGAACAGCGACCCCAGGGCCAACTGGGCCAGCGCACTCCAGGAGAAACTGCGCACGAAGGCGGCCGGGACCGCACCCATCAGCGCAGCAGGCACGATGGTGAAGAGCAGGAACTTGGCCGTGTTGTCGAACAGGCTGATGGGGTAGAGGGCGAAGGTCACCATGGCGTTCACCGCCAGCTGCGCCAGGGCGGTGGAGTTCCCCAGCCAGAAGGCCAGGCTCTGCACCAGGATCATGAAGGCCACGAAGACCGCCGTAGCGAAGACCAGCCCAAAGAAGAAGCGCGCCAGCCCGTCCCAGCCGAACTGCCCGGAGACCAGGTAACTGAGGATGCCGTAGATGAAATCCCCCAGGCCGCTGGTGATCGAACGGCTGGCCACCACATGCAGCAACACCGGCCGCGGCAGCGAGAGGTAATAATCCAGCCGGCCCTTGGCGATCATATCCCCCAAGAACATTGCGTTCCCGAAGAGAAAGACGGCCAGCCCATAAGCCCCCGCCGAAACGCCGAAGAGCAGGAACATGTCACTCAGCCCCCAACCGTTGACCTGCTGGAAGCGGTCGAAGAAGATGACCCAGAACAGGAAATAGACCCCATTGTTGAGCATCATGAAGAATATCTGCGACAGGAACGCGCCGCGGTATTCCATCGCCGAGAGCAGGTTGGCTTTCCAGAGCGCCAGCAGGAAGGGCAGTTCACGCTTCATGCCTAGCCTCCGTTGACGGACAGCCGGCGCACGCCGCGGCTGTAGAAGAAAGCCAGCAGGCCGCCCAGGATGGCCAGCCAGAGGGCCTGCCCGCTGATGACCTGCACGAACAGCTCCGGACTGGGGTTGATGAACAGGCGGGCCGGGCCGTAGAGCATGTAGGCAAACGGCAGGGCATTCGAGATCTTCTGCAGCCAGGCCGGGTAGAGGTCGAGCGGGATGAACAGACCTCCCAGGATGAAGACCAGTTTCTGGTAGATCCACTCGTAGGGGGACACTTCCTCGGCGACGAAGGCTCCCAGCCCGATCATGGCGTTCACGCAGAAGTGGAGCAGCCAGGCGCCCAGCACGCCGATGATTGCCAGCGGCCAGCCGCGCACATCCGGCGGCGGCCCCATCATCAGCCAGACGATGGCCCCGCCGAAGAAGGCTGTCAGCACCCCGCGGACGACGCTGTCGCCCATTCCCACCGAGAGGTGATAGAGCAGGAAGTTATACGGCTTGTTCAAGAGGTAGGCCACCGACCCGTCCTTGACCGCGTCCGAGATGATGCGTGCCAGGCGCGGCTTGGCCAGCTCGATGGTCTCGGCCAGCATCAGGTACCAGAGCATGTCCTTCAGGGAGATATCGTTCAGCGTCTGAGCGCCGGCTGCCCGGTAGGTGATCCGCCACAGGTTGGCGAAGACCCACATGAACAGAACGATGCCCAGCGAACGCCAGACCATTTCACCCGGATAAGCCAAGGTATTCACCAGCTGCGTCTTGCAGATGGCCCAGTACTTGCCGATGCGTTTCATGC
>CAYLXB010000090.1:0-11711 GCA_964387495.1 uncultured Anaerolineaceae bacterium | reverse complement strand
AAAAAGCGGGAACGGATGCTGATAGAAGCTGATCAACTCTGGAAAATATACCGGCGTGGACTTTTGGATGTTGAGGCCTTACGGGGTATTGATTTGGGTGTGCCTGCCGGAGCATTTGCGATGGTCGTCGGGCCAAGCGGTGGGGGAAAATCAACTTTGCTGCACCTGTTGGGCGGGATGGACCACCCGACAAAAGGTTCACTGCGCGTGTGCGGCGTGCAATTGGAGCATGCCAGCGAAAATGAACTTAATCGCTTCCGCCGCGACCACATTGGTTTCATTTTTCAATCTTATAACCTTATTCCTTCTTTGAATGCAGTTGAAAATGTTGCCCTGGCCCTGCTGGCACAAGGTGGTACCCGTTTCATGGCACTTCAACAGGCAGAAGTAGTGTTGGAACAGGTGGGGCTTGGCTCAAGAATGCGGCATAAGCCGGCCGAACTCTCGGGAGGCGAACAGCAGCGGGTGGCTGTTGCTCGCGCGGTTGCCGGCCATGCGCAATTGGTGTTGGCTGACGAACCAACTGGCGACCTCGACGACGCATCGGCGGAAACGGTGATGCAGCTCATGCTGAAATTGAACCGGCAGTCGGGCACCACCTTTGTGATTGCCACCCATAACCTGCGTTACCGCGGAATCGCCAGCCACTGGCTGGAACTGCACAGCGGTACATTCTTGACTGGTTGAGCGATGCTCCGCACCATCTGGAAGGATCTGCTTCACCACCGCGGTCAGACCTTTTTCAACATTTGGGGCCTGGCAGTAGTGATCTTTTCATACCTGATCCTGGTTGCCCTGGCAGAAACGATGGATGAACTCCTGCAGGAAAGCAATTTGAATCGCAATCTCGTTATTGTCCAGGCAGGCGCCGCGGTAGTGGACGAATCAAACATTTCTCCGGAAGTGGTCAGTGCCGTCCAATCCCTTATGCCTCGCACGGTCAACCGGATGGCGCCAGTTATATTCCGGAACATACGCATCAGCGATAGCCTGGTCCAACTGCGTGCTACGCCAGTTACAGACTGGGAATCCGTCTTTAATTTGGAACTTGCAGAGGGACGCTGGCCATCTGCTCCAAATGAGGTCGCGATTGGCGAGGGCGCAAAAATTGCCAATGACTGGGAAATTGGTACAAGTTTGAATATTTACGGTCGGGACTTCAAAGTGGCTGGTGTGTTTCGGTCAGCTGGGCTGGTTATTGCCTCTGTCTGGATGCCATTGGAAACGGCTCAGGAATTGTTTGCACCGCGGCGTGCCAGCCAGCTTTTGGTGCTCCAACTCACACCCGGCAGTGATGCGGAGACTGTACGCATAAAACTTGAGCAAGACCCGAGCCTGAAAGGGCAGTATGCAATCTTTTACGAGGACACGATTGCCAAGCGCAACACACGCGTCTTGTATGATGTTGCCATGCTGGTGCGCATTGTAGCGACCATTGCTCTGGTCTCAATTATTTTTGGCACCTACAACCTGACCAGTTTGAGCCTTGAGGAGCGCCGCCGAGATGCAGGAATCTTGCGCGTACTGGGTTTTTCGTCGCGTGCGATCCGTATTTTTCTTTCGGTACGGGCACTGCTGTTGGGGCTGCTGGCTTACATGATTGCGCTTGTGGTTGCCTGGATTTATATGACACTTGAAAGGAACTTTTCACCTATCTATATTCTTGGCCTTCCATTCCTTTTCCGACTTTCTGCCGCAAATATCATTACAGCGCTGGCCTGGATGTTTACGTTGCCCCCTCTGGGGGCCTGGGTGGCTACTCGTCGCATGCTGCAGGGTCGTGTAGTCCTTTCATTGCAGAGGAACTGATGATTACAAGCATGCTGCGCCTGGGATTGGATACATTGTCCGCCCGCTGGAGAGTGACGCTGCTGATGGTGTTGATTATCGCCTTTCCCTTGACAAGTTTTCTGCTGTTGGATGCATATCGCGCCGGGCTGGCAGGCCTGTTCTCGGATTTTCGCTCTGATTTCCTGGTGGTACAGAGCACTGGGAGTATGGGAGAATTTTACGGCAGTCGTCTGCCGGCGTCATTGTCTGAGGACTTGAAGACTCGGGGGGCAACATTGATCATCCCGGAGATCCATACGGTAACTGGCACTTCCACTGACAATGCGGTCCTGCTGCGCGGCATTCCACTCGATAGTTATACCCAGATTGAAGAGTTCCGTATGATAACGGGACGCCCTCTCCTGGCCGGGGATGCTGCACGCCTGGCAATGGTAGGCCTGCGGCTGGCGGAGAGGCGCAAAGTCACTGCCGGGGATTTTATCGAGCTTCGCGGCCGGCGTTTCCAGGTAATAGGAATTTTTTCCACCGATACTTACGCTGATTATGAAGCCTGGATTTCCCTTCCGGACGCGCAGGTTTTGCTTGGCTGGGAGGATACTGTTTCCGTGTACGTCGTCCGTGCGAATGAAGGTTTGCAAGCAGGGGAGCAGCTGCCGTTTGGCGCCTCCGTCGTTCCGAAGGGAACCAGCAGCAGTGATATTGTGAAAGAATGGCAGCCGTTAGTTGACTTATTAGAATTAATTACCTTTGCGCTGGGGCTGGCTGCGATCATTGCACTTTCCAACCTGCTCTGGCGCCTGGCATGGATGCATCGTTACGAACTGGCGATTTTTCGCAGTCTGGGTTTCAGCCAGGGAGCGATGGTATTCTATTTGATGGCGCAGGCTGGCGTGATCACCCTGATTGGATATGGATTGGGCAGCCTTGGCGCATTCGTTATCGGGACTGTGACGGAAGCCCGTACGGCAGGGATTTCCATCCAGGCGGTATTCAGCGCCCATGTGCTGGCAACCAGCCTGGCCTTTGCGATTGTGATTGCACTGGCCGGTTCAACCCTGCCGGTATGGCAGATTTTGCATCACAAACTGACAGCGCTGTTGCGTGCCGAATGACATACGAGAAAGTGAGGCGAAAATGTCTGGTAACAAGAATAAAACGTTATTCACTGTTGTTGCGTTGGTTCTTTGCGGTGGAGTATGCCTGTGTCTTATCGTCGGTGCAGCTGCAATATACATGTACGGATTCCCGGCGCAGCCTGCTCCATCCGGTGAACCACCCAGCCAACCGGGTATCAATCTGCCTTCCCTGCCCGGCGTGCTTCCCACCCCGACCGTTTTTCAAACGCCGGAGGCACAGCCGGTGGGTTTTTATGAAGGCCTGGCAAGCCTGAACAGTTATCGCATGACAATCCACATGTTGTTCACAGGTCCTGCTGTACAGGATTACAAAGAGAACACCCAAACGACAAGTTATAACCAGGAAGGCGATCAGGTATACAGCAGGGTGGAAGTTACAGCCAGTTCGGTTGAAGAACCGAAGCGCGAAACAGTCATTATCGAACAGTATCGCGTGAATCAAACTTATTGCCAGCGCACGACCAGCAGTGACGGAGAAACCAGCAGTGAGGTTTCAACGACAACGTCAAGCCAGCAGTCCATGACGGATGCAATGTTCAATTTGTTTGATGTAACGATTGCCGCTGAAGATGCACAGTTTGTTGGGGCTGAAATGATCAATTCCATCCCCTGCAACCATTTTACTTTCACTGTTTCCGGGCTGGGCACATCCGGGTCAGAAGTGACCCAGTCGCAGGGCGAGTATTGGGTGGCCCAGGATGGTCAATATCTCGTAAAGTATCGGGTTACGCTGGAAATGCGCTCCGGGCCGCCTGGGGATGCCAACACTGAAGTAACTCATGTTGAGATCCAGACGGAAGTAAGCGACATCAACACACCCATTACCATCCAGATGCCCCCGGATTGCATCCAGTGATGAGGCGACCGTTGTAAATCCCTGGACACCTCTTTTCCTGATTCTATAACAGACCGGTACATTCTGTGCCGGCCTGTTATTTCATTCTGCAAAACTACAACGAGTTTTACGAATAAATCGCCTGCCCTTTGAATTGGCTCATGTAAAGGTGATGATAAAAACCTTTTTGTTCCAATAAGCCTGTATGGCTGCCGCGCTCGATGATCTCGCCATTGTCGATGACCAGCACCTGGTCGGCATTCCGGATGGTGCTCAAACGGTGGGCGATGACAAAACTGGTGCGCCCTTTCAGGAGGGCTGCCAGCGCCTTCTGGATGACCTGTTCGGTCTGAGTGTCTACACTGGATGTGGCTTCGTCCAGGATCAGGATGCGCGGGTCGGCCAGCAAGGCGCGAGCAAAAGAGATCAACTGGCGCTGGCCAACGCTGAGCAGGATGCCGCCTTCTTCGACTGAGGTGTCATAGCCGTTTTTCAAGTTGATGATAAATTCGTGCGCACCTACGGCGCGGGCGGCGGCCTCCACCTCGGCATCACTGGCTTCGAGACAGCCAAACTTGAGATTCTCTTTGACTGTGCCATTGAACAGGAATGGATCCTGCAGGACAATGCCCATCTGGCTCCGCAGGGAGTCCTGGGTTACCTGGCGCAGGTCGAAGCCGTCCACAGATACCGTGCCCCCGGTGGGATCATAAAACCGCGAAAGCAGTTTAACGAGGGTGGTCTTTCCCGCGCCGGTCTCACCGACCAGGGCCACGGTGGAGCCAGCCGGGGCGGCAAGGTTGATCTGCTGGAGCACGGGCGTTGGATCGCCCGAGTAATGGAAAGAGACATTCTTGAAACAGACATTCCCTTTAATCGGCGGCAGCACCACCGCATTTGCGGCATCCTGTACTTCCACCGGCGTATCGAGCAGGTTCAGGAAGCGTTCCCCGCCCGCCATGGTGGACTGGAGGGTATCAAAACGGCGGGAGAGGTCACGGATGGGATCGAAATAACGCTCAATGTATAGAACAAAAGCCACCAGCACCCCGGCAGTAATGCTTTCACCCAGGACGGCAGTCCCGCCAATGTAGATCACGGCGGCGGTTGCCAGGGCGCCGAGGATATCCACGATCGGCAGAAAGGAAGCGGCCACTTTGGCGGCACTGATGAGAGTCTGCAAATGGTAGCGATTGGTGTAGGCGCTGAATCTGTTGTAATTGTGCCTTTGGCGGCTGAAGGCCTGGACCACGCGGATGCCGTTGATGTTCTCGGCCAGCACCGAATTGACCCATGAAATGGCAGCGCGCACCCGGCGGTAGGCCAGGCGGGCGCGCTTGCGGTAGACATAGGTGGCCAGGGCCATTAGCGGGAGAGTAGCAAAGGTGATCAGTGAGAGTTTGACGTTGAGGGACAGCATGGCGATGACGATGCCGGCCAGGGCAAACAGGTCGCGGGCAATCGCCAGCACGGCCCAGGTGATGAACTCGCGCAGGGTTTCGACATCATTGATGACACGCGTGATGATGCGCCCGACACTGTAACGGGTATAAAAACCAAGCGAGAGTTTTTGCAGGTGGGCAAAGAGTGCTTTGCGCAGATCGTAAATCACCGACTGACCGACACGGGCCATGATCTCGACGCGCCAGTAGATAAAGCTCCAACGGATGACGGCTGCCCCCAGGTAGAATAACACGCTGTTACGCAGGGCGAGCGGATTACGGGCCAACAGGCCATCATCAATAGCAACCTTGACCAAATAGGGGCCAATGACCGACGATGCAGTCGCGATCAGCATCAGGAAAGCTGCCAGGAGCATATCCCATTTGTATGGGGCCACAAAACCCAACAGGCGGCGAGCAACCTGCGGGTCGAGGCCTTTGTCATAGAGTTCCTCGGACTGGGTAACGTAAGCGGGAGGGGTGATGGTACCCTGGGTCATGGGGTGGCCTTATCCAAAATCCTTCGTCCTTCTGACGGGAACTTTCTCCGGTTCCGGCAGGGTTTCAAGTTCTTCGTCGGGCCTGTTCTCCACCAACTGCAGGTCATGGATCTGCCTGTAGAGCCCGCCTCCGGCCAGCAGCTGCTCGTGGGTGCCGGTCTGGATGATGCGACCTTTGTCCATGACCACGATCAGGTCGGCGCGGCATACGGTGCTGAGACGGTGGGCAATCACGAAGGTGGTGCGGCCCTCCATCAATTTGTCGAGTGCCTGCTGGATGAGCTGCTCGGTCTGGGTATCGACACTGGAGAGCGAATCGTCCAGGATGAGAATGCGCGGGTCCATCAGCAGGGCTCGGGCGATGGCGACGCGCTGGCGCTGCCCGCCGGAAAGAGTCACACCGCGTTCCCCGACCATGGTCTGGTATCCATCTGGAAAGCCGCGGATGAACTCATCGGCCTGGGCGGCGCGGGCAGCGGCGAAAATTTCCTCATCGGTGGCATCCGGACGGCCATAGGCGATGTTCTCGCGCAGGCTGTCTGAAAACAGGAGCGAGGTTTGCAGTACCAAGCCGATCTGACGGCGCAGTCCCACCAGGTCGTAGCAGCGCACATCCATCCCATCCACCAGTACGGCACCCTCGCTAACATCGTAAAAACGGGGAATGAGATTAACTAGTGACGATTTACCAGAGCCGGTTGTGCCTATCAAGGCGATTAATTGATTCGGGGCGACTCGAAGGTTGATGCTGGCCAGGGAATCTCTGTTTTCATCCAAGTATTTCAAGGATACATCCCGAAACTCGACCTCGCCATGCAGTGTGGATGGATTGACTGCGCCGGGGGGCGTTGCGATCTCGGGGGTGGTATCGAGCACTTCGAGCACACGCCTGGCACCGGCAGAGGCCTCGCCAGCGGCATTGACCAGCCAAGTGAGCTGCTGGGCAGGGGTGGCTAGCAGCAGAACATAGGCATTGAAGGCGACCAGTTCTCCCACGCTCAAGCGGCCGTCCAGCACCATCCTGCCGCCAAACCACAAGATGAGAATGGTGCACAACGTCACCAGGAAGTCGGTGCTCGGCATGACCTTGGCCCAGGTGCCAATCACCTTGATGCGGGCGTTGTAGTAGCCGCGATTGGTCTCATCGAAGCGCTGGATTTCATGGTTTTCACGCGCAAAGGCCCGCACTACCTGCACGCCGCTGACGTTTTCCTGCAAGCGCGCCGAAAGTTCGCCGAGCATGTTGTCAACATGGAAAAACAAGATGGTGATGCGGTTGCCAAAATCGAAGGTCAGCCAGATCATCGGCAGGATCGGAAGGATTGCGATGAGGGTCAGTTTCCAGTTGGCGCTGAACATGATGACCAAAGCGCCAGCCAGCAGGAGGAGCAACTGCACAATTTCGACCACGGAACTGCCGATGAAGTTCTGCACGGCACGCGTATCTTCGATACAGCGCGAAATCAACTGACCGGTCTGGGCGTGATCATGGTATGAAAATGACAGGTGCTGGATTTGGTCATAGAGCCGGTTGCGAATATCGTAACCGACATGCCCGCCAATCCACTCGGATATGAAGCGCTGGGTTCCAGACAGGAGGGCTGTCAGCAGGCCCAGCCCGAGCAAGATCAGCGCGGAGCGAACGATCCCTGTGATATTGGCTGGAACAATGCCATTATCGATCACATCCTGGATGACGCGCGGTACATACAGGCTCAGCCCGGTCAGTGCCAGTAGGTTGAAGGCGGAGAGGGTTAATTGGAGCAGGTAGGGTTTGAGTACGAAGCGCAAGCGGAAGAGAGACATAATGTTGTGGCAAGGCGGGATCCAGGTGGAACGCGCCAAGCCAGGAAAAGGATTTTATTAGCTAACGGGTATCGCGTCAAGTATGCGACGTGATTCGCTCCCAGCGAAGGAGGCAGAATCGATGGCCGCGACCCCATTTCTCACACAGTTACGACTAAATACTCGAACCGCCGTTGCAAACCAGGAATCATAACAAGCGTGGAAACGGCTATAATGGATAGAATCCAAGCACCCCCATCCCCACCCATCTTATACCCTGTTCGAAACCCTAAAGGAGGAAGATAATGAAACGGATCGTGTACTTTCTGTTGATCGTAGCCCTGTTGTCCATAACGGGCCTGTCGGCATGTGCGAAGAAGCCAGCGGAGGAGTCCGCCTCAGTTCAGGGTCTTGTGCCTGCTGCGGTGGCACAAGGACCCTATGACAGTGCACTGGCTGGTGCGGCGAAGGCGGGTGCCAAACCCCCGACCCCAGTTCCAACCACATCTTCATCCTCCTGCAATGCCCAGGACAGCGATGCCGCTGCCTTTGCACAGGAAGTGGTTCAGCTGGTCAACGCAGAACGCGCCACTGCGGGCCTGGATGCTCTGACAGCCCAAAGTCAGTTAACGCAGGCCGCACAGGTGCACTCGCTGGATATGGGCTGCAACTTTTTCCTGTCACATACCGGTTCGGATGGGTCCACGCCCTTCGACCGGATGGACCGGTTTGGATATTATTTCAGCACGGCCGGCGAGAATGTGGCAGCGGGATACCCCACACCGCAGGATGTGATGAACGCATGGATGAACAGCGAAGGACATCGCGCCAATATTTTGAATGCCGGCTTCACCGAGATCGGCATCGGATATGTATATAACCCCGATGATCCTTATGGAGGGTATTATTATTGGACGATGACCCTGGGGGCACCCTAGAAACGCACTTATTGCAGATAAACCATATCGTACAGAGACTGCGGGCCGGGAATTATTCCCGGCCTGTTTTTTACTCCACCGCCTCGCCTTCTGCGATGGGTGCGTCTGAGGAAAAGACCAAGCCGTCCGGACCGCGATCTACATGGATGGCAACACCCTCCCTGAATTCCCCGGCCAGGATCTTGAAGGCCAGGGGATCCTGAAGTTCACGCTGGATGGCACGTTTCAGGGGGCGGGCGCCGAAATCAGGGTCATAGCCAACCTCGGCAAGGTATGTGCGCGCGGCCTGAGAGACTTCAAGGGGATAGCCCTTTTCGGCCAGCAGGGCGGTGACGCGGCGGAGCTGGATATCCACAATGCCGGCCAGGTGCTCTTTGCCGAGGGGGTGAAACACCACGATCTCATCAATGCGGTTGAGGAACTCGGGGCGGAAATGCGCCTGCAGGATGGTGGTAATCTCATCCCGCTTGACGGCGCGACCGCCTTCCCAGAGCTGGTTGCCCAGATTGGATGTCATGATCACGACCGTGTTGCGAAAGTCAATCGTGCGGCCCTGACCGTCTGTCAGGCGGCCATCGTCGAGCAACTGAAGTAGTACGTTGAAGACCTCTGGATGAGCCTTTTCGATCTCATCGAAGAGTACCACGCTGTAGGGGCGGCGGCGCACGGCTTCGGTCAGCTGACCGCCCTCGTCGTAACCCACATAACCCGGGGGCGCGCCAATCAGGCGCGAGACGGTATGCTTCTCCTGATACTCGCTCATATCAATGCGGATCATTGCCCGCTCATCGTCGAAGAAGAACCCGGCCAGGGAGCGGGCCAACTCGGTCTTCCCCACGCCGGTGGGACCCAAAAAGATAAATGAGCCAATTGGTCGGTTGGGGTCCTGCAACCCAGCCCGGGCACGACGCACTGCGTTCGAGACGACGCGGATCGCATCATCCTGTCCAACGACGCGTTCGTGCAGAGCCATTTCCATGCGCAGCAGTTTCTGCGTTTCCCCTTCGAGCAGGCGGGATACAGGGATGCCCGTCCAACGAGCCACGGTTACGGCGATTTCCTCGGCATCCACTTCCTCTTTGAGCAGCGCCCTCTCAGTCTGGATGGCTTTAAGATGTTTTTCTGCTTCAACCAGTTTTTCTTCCAGTTCGCGCAGGGTACCGTAGCGCAGGCGCGCCACCTTTTCCAGGTCGGACTGCCGTTCGGCGCGTTCGATCTCGGTGCGTACTTTTTCAATCTGTTCCTTAATCGAGCGCAGTCCGATGATGGCCTGCTTTTCGTTCTGCCAGCGGACCGTGATCTGGCGGGAGCGTTCCTTGAGGTCAGCCAATTCCTGCACCAGTTTTTCCAGGCGACCCCTGGAAGCCTTATCTTTTTCTTTTTTCAGCGCTTCGCGTTCGATTTCAAGCTGCATCACCTGGCGATCCACCTTGTCCAGTTCCTGCGGCTTGGAGTCGATCTCGGTGCGCAGGCGGGCGGCGGCTTCATCAATCAGGTCGATTGCCTTGTCAGGCAGGTAACGGTCCGGGATGTAGCGGCGGCTGAGGGTGGCAGCTGCAATCACGGCCGGGTCGGTGATACGCACGCCGTGATGGACTTCGTAGCGTTCCTTGAGACCTCGCAGGATCGAGATGGTATCCTCGACGCTCGGCTCCTCCACCAGAACCGGCTGGAAGCGGCGTTCGAGGGCGGGGTCTTTCTCCACGTATTTGCGATATTCATCCAGCGTGGTGGCGCCGATCATGTGCAGTTCACCGCGCGCCAACATGGGTTTGAGCATGTTGCCGGCGTCCATGGAGCCTTCGGCTTTGCCCGCGCCAACAACGGTATGCATTTCATCTACGAACAGGATGATCTCACCCGCCGATTCGGTAATTTCCTTGAGTACCGCCTTGAGACGCTCCTCAAACTCGCCGCGGTATTTTGCCCCGGCGACCAGTGCGCTCATATCGAGCTGGACGATGCGTTTCTTTTTCAAGCCTTCCGGCACGTCGCCATTGACGATACGCTGAGCCAGCCCTTCGGCAATGGCTGTCTTGCCGACGCCCGGCTCGCCGATCAGGGCGGGGTTGTTCTTGGTACGCCGGGAGAGAATCTGGACCAGGCGGCGAATCTCTTCATCGCGCCCGATGACCGGATCCAGTTTGCCCTGGCGTGCCAGTGCGGTCAGGTCACGCCCGTATTTCTCCAAGGATTGATAGGTGTCTTCTGGATTTTCACTGGTAACACGCTGTGAACCGCGAATGGATTTGAGGGCATTGAGAACGGCATCCTTTGTCAGACCGTGCTGTGCCAGGCGTTTGCCTTCAATGGAATCGGTCAGACCAAGCAGGATGTGTTCCACGGAAACGTAATCGTCCTGCATTCCTTTGGCATAACGCTCTGCCGCGGAAAGCACATCCGCCGTCGACTGCGCCAGGCCAACATCCATTGTTGCACCTTGTATCTTCGGGCGCTGGTCAAGGTCGGCATCGAGTTCATCGATCAGGGCTTGCTTGCTGCCCGCCACCTGGGTCACGATGGCAGGGACCACGCCCTGCTCCTGGCGGAGCAAGGCCAACAGCAGGTGCGCAGGCTCAATGGCATGGTGGTGCAGGTCCTGTGTGATTTGCTGGGCGCCGAAGATGGCTTCTTGGGATTTCTGGGTGAATTTATCGAGGTTCATATGCTTACTCCAGTCGTTGTATTTCAGTATGGAGTATAGGCAGAGGCTGTCTGAAAAGTATAGGAAGAAGATTAGAAATAGATATGATGTGGTTGCAGCAGGCTCGTAAACTTAAGTTCGCCAAATAAAAACCCGCCTCATGGGCGGGTCAGCTGATCTGAAGGGGATGCTCAACAATGAAAATCAAAAAGTGAGAGGCCACTTTTGTCAATATGGTCCTGGTGATCAAGGACAGTCATTTATGGTTGTTAGTGCAGCGTTTTCCATAGTCGAATGTACTCAATCCGTTTAATGCCCAGCCTATTCAGTACCACCCTCATCCGTCTATAGATCACCTCTTTCTTCGGGCTGATGGATGTCAAAGCAAGTAAGGCGGGGGGCGTTTTCCAGACACATCGCCAAAGCAACCACCTTTGGCGTCGGTAGTTTACTTCTCTGAAAAAAACCCACTCAATGTGAGTAGGGCTTTTGGAGTGTCTTTATTCTGAACAGAATGCTGTGTCTATGGGCAGGTGCCCCCAAGGGGATACTTTATATACGGATAATACAAAGTTGAGAGGGGTATCTAAGTAATCCGTCATAAGTTTTTAGAGACGTGGAAGCGTAACGTAGAAGTTGG
>CAYLXB010000089.1:7793-11777 GCA_964387495.1 uncultured Anaerolineaceae bacterium | reverse complement strand
GTGCCGCTGGCCGACATCGACCGCGTCAAGGCTGACCCGGTGCTTTCCAAAGAACTGGTGATCGCCCCGAACCTGTGCACCTACTACTACGGTTTCAACACCACCGCCCCGATCGTGGAAGACGTGCGCGTCCGCCGCGCCCTCTCGATGGCTGTTGACCGCCAGGCCCTGATCGACAACGTGACCAAGGGCGGCCAGGAACCGGCTCAGTGGTTCGTACGCCCCGGCCAGGCCGGCGCGCCGACCATGGAAACCCACCCTGACCTGGGTGTGAAGAGCGACCCGGCTGCTGCCAAGGCCCTGCTGGACGAATACCTGGCCGAGACCGGCCAGACTGCCGACCAGCTCGACCTGACCCTGATGTTCAACACTTCCTCCGGCCACCAGAAGATCGCCGAGGCCATCCAGCAGATGTGGGCCGCCAACCTGGGCGTCAACGTCAAACTGGTCAACCAGGAATGGGCTGTCTATCTGGAGACCGTCAAGGGCGCTGCCACCCCGCAGATTTGGCGCATGGGCTGGTGCTTGGATTACCCGGATGCCAATAACTGGGATAAAGAGGTTATGGCCTCCAACGGATCCTCCAACCCGACCGATGCAGCCGGCAACCCCTCCGGTGGTCTGTTCTGGAAGAACGACACCTACGAGCAGCTGGTTGCTGAAGCCGCTGTCGAAACCGACCCGGCCAAGCGCGTCGACCTGTATGCTCAGGCCGAGCAGATCCTGGTCTGGGAAGACGCAGCGATCATCCCGATCTACTGGTACACGCGCGTCACCGTGACCAAGCCGTACGTCACCCGCACCTTCAGTGTGGGCGGCCACGAGCTGTACTACAAGTGGGACCTCAACAAATAAGTTGATGTTTCCTGGGAGGGGAGAGATTTATCTCTCCCCTCCTCCTGACGCAGAAAATTTTGTTGGAGGAAGCCGATGGGCCGATTTATTGTGCGCCGTTTGCTCTACCTGTTGGTGGTTTTGATCGTGGTCTCAGTCATTACTTTTGGACTGATGCATTCCGTACCGGGCGGGCCTTTCTCGCGTGAGAAAGCCCTTCCACCGGAGACAATTGCAATTCTTAACGAACGCTATCATCTTGACTGGCCTTTATGGAAGCAATACACGAATTATGTGTACGAGGTCATGATCCCGCACATCACCACGATAGCACCGACCACCTCATTGATGGATGATTACCTGGTCAGCTTCAAGGTTGGCCCGGTGTGGTTCCGCTGGATGAACTTTGGCCCGTCCTATAAGTCGCGCAGCCGCACCGTGAACGATATCTTCCGCGACAACCTGCCGATCTCGGCCCAGCTGGGCACCATGGCACTGATTGTGGCCCTGATCATCGGCATGCCGCTTGGCATCCTGGCTGCGCTCAAGCAGAATACCCTGGCAGATTACTTTGGGATGAGCGTGGCGATCTTCGGGGTATCGGTGCCGGTCATCGTGCTGGGGCCTGTGCTGGTATGGGTATTCGGGGTGGCGCTCAAGTGGCTGCCACCCACGGGCTGGGGGGCCAAACCGCCTTATGCACTTGGTTTTTTGCCATCCAAGGTGAGCTGGGATTTCTTCAAGTTTGCGATCATGCCGTCCATTGCCCTGGGGCTGGGTTCATCGGCGGTGATCGCGCGGCTGACGCGTGCGAGCCTGCTGCAGACGGTGCGTGAGGACTACATCCGCACGGCGCGGGCGAAGGGTTTGAAGGAGCGCCTGGTCATCGTGCGGCATGCGTTGAAGAACTCGCTGATCCCGGTGGTGACGATCCTGGGGCCGTTGTTCGCGGCACTGGTGACCGGCACGTTTGTGACGGAGACGATTTTCGGTATTCCGGGTATGGGCAAGTACTTCGTGACCAGCATTACCAACCGCGATTACCCGGTGATCATGGGAACGATCCTGCTGTATGCGGTCTTCCTGGTGATCGCCAACCTGGTGGTTGATATCATGTATGCGTATCTCGACCCGCGCATCCGTTTCGATTAGTGGAAGGAGAGAAATCGATGGCACAGGTAAAACTTGAATCCCAGAAATTAGGCGCCGGCGGCGCCCCGCTGACCCAAAAGCGTGAAAGCCTCTGGCAGGATGCCCTGCGGCGGCTGGTGCGCAACCGGGCGGCTATCATTGGTGGAAGTATTGTTGTTTTGCTTTTCTTGATGGCCATATTTGCTCCTGTCGTTGCTGTCAAATCCTTCGAAGTCCAGGTGCTTACTGATGAGAACAAGGTGCCGGAGTGGATGTTGTCGGTCTTCCCGACAATGAAGCCGTATGCCAATATCTCCACAGGGTATCCTCTGGGTGCGGATTACGTTGGACGCGATCTTTTCAGCCGCATCGTCTACGGGGCACGCGTTTCATTGACCGTGGCGATCATTGGTCCACTCATCAGCCTGATCATCGGCGTCATCTATGGCTCCATCTCGGGTTATTTTGGCGGCAAGGTGGACAACCTGATGATGCGCATCGTGGACGTGCTGTATGCCTTCCCGAGCCTGCTCTTCATCATCCTGTTGATGGCTTTCTTCCGATCCACCATCTCGGATATCCAGCCAGGTACATTTGCTTATGCGGTCAACAAGATCGATGAGAGCATGGGCGGCCTGTTCTTCATTTTTGTTGGCATTGGCCTGACGGCCTGGGAAACCATGGCCCGCCTGACGCGCGGCCAGGTGCTGGCTGCCCGTGAGAAGGAATACATCGAAGCCGCCCGTACGATTGGGGCTACGGATATCCGGATCATGTTCCGCCATATCCTGCCCAACATCGTCGGCCCGCTGGTGGTGAGCGAGACCCTGGCCATCCCCGGCTACATCTCGACCGAAACCTTCCTGTCCTTCATTGGCTTGGGCGTCAACCCGCCCACCCCCTCCTGGGGTTCGATGATCTCGGACGGGTCGGGCGTGATCCGTTCGTATCCGAACCAGACCATTTTCCCGGCGCTGGCCCTGGCCATCACCATGTTCGCCTTCAACTTCCTGGGCGATGGCCTGCGGGATGCCCTTGACCCCCGCCTGCGCGGAACCCAGTAATTCTCCCTGCCCGGAACCGGCCAGACTTATGCGGGACTCCAGCCTGTTTTGACTGGAGTCCCGTTTCTATATTATGTTCTCGCGCGGCGGTAAAGGGATCATCCTGAAGATACTTTTCTTGACGCACAAAAGTGCATGTGCTATAGTGTCGTCACCCCGGGATGATTGGCCAAGCCGGCAAATGGGAATTCGGCAGGCAGCTATTTCCTGGAAGGGGAGAGTCTCTCTCCCCTCCTCCTGAGATCGAAAACTTTGTTGGAGGAAGTGAGTGGGTCGTTTTATTGCACGCCGTTTACTCTATCTATTTGTGGTTTTGATCGTGGTCTCAGTCATCACCTTCGGACTGATGCACGCGGTGCCCGGCGGGCCTTTCTCGCGGGAGAGGTCCCTGCCAGCCGCGACCATTAAAATCCTGAATGCCCGTTATCATCTTGATGATCCTTTGTGGAAGCAGTATGTGAATTATGTGTACGAGGTCATGATCCCGCATATCACCACGGTGGCGCCGACGACATCCCTGCTGGATGATTACCTGGTCAGTTTCAAGGTTGGCCCGGCGTGGTTCCGCTGGATGAATTTCGGTCCTTCGTACCGGTCACGCAGCCGTACCGTGAACGATATCTTCCGTGACAACCTGCCGGTGTCGGCCCAGCTGGGCACCCTGTCCCTGATTGTGTCGTTGGTCATCGGCATGCCGCTTGGCATCCTGGCTGCGCTCAAGCAGAATACCCTGACAGATTACTTTGGGATGAGTGTGGCGATCTTCGGGGTATCGGTGCCGGTCATCGTGCTGGGGCCCATGCTGGTATGGATCTTCGGGGTAGCGCTCAAGTGGCTGCCGCCCACGGGCTGGGGAGCCAAGCCGCCCTACCTGCTCGGTTTTTTGCCCTCCAAGGTGAACTGGGATTTCTTCAAGTTTGCGATCATGCCGTCCATTGCCCTGGGGCTGGGTTCA
>CAYLXB010000089.1:0-7693 GCA_964387495.1 uncultured Anaerolineaceae bacterium | reverse complement strand
GACGATCCTGGGGCCGTTGTTCGCGGCACTGGTGACCGGCACGTTTGTGACGGAGGCAATTTTCGGTATTCCGGGTATGGGCAAGTACTTCGTGACCAGCATTACTGACCGCGATTACCCGGTGATCATGGGAACGATCCTGCTGTATGCGGTCTTCTTGGTGATCGCCAACCTGGTGGTTGATATCGTGTATGCGTATCTGGATCCGCGCATCCGCTTTGACTGAAGCGAATGACGTGGACCATTCCGTGATGGACCCATACGACCATATCCCTTGCACATTGGAGTGCCCGGCGTCATCTCTTTTTGTTCGGATGCAATTTGGACACGATTCTGCCCAAAAATAGGCTAGAATCCGATCCAATCAGGTCACTTTTTTGGAAGGATTATTTATGCCGACCAAGTGTGTTCGATTATCCATAGGCGTACTGGCTTTGCTCATTCTTTCTGCCTGCCAGTTTGGCACAGTTACCCCGACGCCTGAACAGGCGATCCCATCTCCGTCTTCTTCCACCACTGCTGCAGCACCTGCGACCCCGCTTCCCCCGCAGACCCTGACGGTGTGCCTTGGTGAGGAACCCAATACGTTGTACCGTTACGGTGATCCAAACGCAGCAGCAAGAAGTGTTCTGAGCGCCATTTATGATGGTCCGGTTGATGTCTCATCCTATGAGGCCCGGGCAGTCATCCTGCGCAAAATCCCCAGCCTGGACGACGGCGACGCCATGGTGGAAACGGTGAGCGTTGCGACGGGTGACGAGGTCATCGATGTGACCGGCACGCCAATTACGCTTTCCGCAGGTGCACGGATACGCCTGGCCGGCTGCCGGAGCGAGGATTGTGCCGTGGTGTATGATGGCTCCAGCCAGGTTGACATGGAGCAGATGATCGTCTCGTTTACCTTGCTGCCTGGCCTGTATTGGTCGGATGGCAAGCCCCTGACGTCTGCGGATTCTGTTTTTGCCTATACCATCGCGGCAGACCCCACGGCTGAAACTTCGAAGTACCTGACAGACCGGACGCAGTCTTATGAGGCTACGGACGACCTGAACGTCCAATGGTGGGGCAAGCCGGGCTATATCGATCCCACGTTCCATGATAATTTCTGGTCCCCCCTGCCGGCACACCTGTTGTCGGAGTATTCTGCCGACCAGGTGGCAGAAGCCGATGTGGCTGCGCGCACGCCGACAGGCTGGGGACCCTATAAAATCGATGATTGGAAGGCGGGACAGGAAATCGTTCTTTCGAAGAGCCTTTTCTACTTCCGTTCCGGCGAAGGCCTGCCGGCGTTCGATAAACTTGTCTTTCGGGTCATCCCTGAGCCGGAAGCGGCGCTCAGCGAATTATTGGCCGGGAAATGCGATTTGTTGGACCCAAGCATTCGATTGGATGGCGTAACGGGCCTGCTGATGGAGTTACAGCAATCCGGCCAGATAAGAACTTACTATGACCAGACCATGACGCTGGAGCAGCTGGCTTTTGGTGTGCGTCCGGCCTCCTATGACAATGGATATGTGCCCGGTACGAAGGAAGACAGGCCTGATTTGTTTGCCGACATCAGAACCCGCCAGGCCATTGCGATGTGCCTGGACCGGCAGCAGGTGGTGGATACTGTGCTTTATGGGCTGGTAGATGTGCCGGATACATTCGTCCCTGAGACGCATCCGGCGTACAATCCATCCGCCCAGGTGTATGACTATGATCCAGTTGCTGCGGCTCAATTGCTGGAGCAGGCGGGCTGGCGGGATCAAGACAACGATGCTTCCACGCCGCGCCAAGCGTGGGGTGTGTTGAATGTCCCCCCAGGCACGCCGCTGGTTTTGAATTATCATACAACCAGCGCAACCCAGCGCCGCCAGGTAAGCGAGATCCTCAGCCAATCGCTGGCCGCTTGTGGAATCGGTGTGAACCTGAACCACCTGCCCTTCGACGAATTTTATGCCCCCGGCCCGGAGGGCGTGTTGTTTGGACGGCGCTTCGACCTGGCGCAGTTTGCAATGGGCGTTCCGGGTGCGGAACCACCCTGTTCGTGGTACCTGAATTCTGAGGTTCCGGCAGCAGCAAACGCCTGGGTGGGTACCAATGTCTCTGGACACAACAACCCGACTTATGATGCCGCCTGCCGGGCGGCTGGCCTGGCATTGCCTGCCGAACCCGCCTATGCGCAGCGCTACCAGGATGTGCAGGCCATGCTGGCCCAGGATGTGTATTTCGTGCCGTTGTATTTCCGCTTGAAAGCAGCTGCCAGCCGCCCGGATTTGTGCAATTACGACCTGGGAAATTCTGCCGAAACGGATTTGTGGTCGCTGGAAGAAGTAAAGGTCGGCACGTCCTGTCCCTGACAAGATTCTTGACGATGGGAATCCGATGTGCTATAGTGTGCTCGCGTGTGTGGACAAGTTGTAAGTTCTTGAATGTACTAAAAATATATCAATAGAAAGGAGGTGGTCAATCGGGAGTTACCGCCATGTGCTCTACGACTGATCGTAAATTTAACCCAATCCATGTTTCTTTCTAAGGAGGAGAAACACCATGCGCAAACTGTATGTTGTCTTTGGACTGTTGGTAGTTGCCAGCATGATGCTGTCTGCCTGCGGCCCTACAGCTCAAACTGAAACACCCCCCGAAGTTGTCGAGACCCAAGCCCCGGTCGTGACCGAGGCGCCTCAGCCGGTCGAGGAGCCTGCAGCTCCTGCCACCACCCGCAAGGGCGGCTGGCTGGATGAAGTGGTCTTCTCGGTCGTATCGAGTGATGCGGCTGTGACGCAGCTGCAGGCCGGCGCCATTGATATCTATGCCGGCGGCCTGGCCTCGGCAGACCTGCCGGCTATCAAGGATGCCGGTTTAAGCTACTCGGCCTCGAATGGTCTGTACTACGATATCATGTACAACCCTGCCGGCCCAGTCTTCAACAACGGCAAACTCAATCCCTTCTCCAGCCGCAAGGTCCGCGAAGCGACCAACTGGTTGTTCGATCGTGACTATCTCAACCAGGAAATCTATGCCGGCGGCGGCTTGGCGAAGTACTTTGCCATCCAGACGAACGGTCCTGAATATGCTGACCTGGCTGATGTAGCCCGCGAACTGGAAGCCAAGTATGCCTACAACCCGGACAAGGCCAATGAAGTCATCACCGCTGAAATGGAAGCCATGGGCGCCACCCTGGTGGACGGCAAATGGCAGTTCAACGGTGAGCCGGTCACCCTGATCTTCCTGATCCGCCCCGATAGCGACGGCACCCGCCAGCCGATGGGCGATTATGTCGCCAACCAGCTGGAAACCATCGGCTTCACCGTCGATCGCCAGTACAAGAAGTCTTCCGAGGCTGGCCCGATCTGGTACGGAACCGAACCGATCGAAGGCCAGTGGCATATGTACACCGCTGCCTGGAGCTCCACCGTCATCAGCCGTGATGAAGGGAACATGTTCCAGCAGATGTACCTGCCGACCAGCGTCCAGGGCGACTATGTCTTCCTGGAAAACAAGGCGGATGAGGAATTCCAGAAGCTGGGCGATGACCTGGCGAATGCAAATTTCTCGACGCTCGAGGAACGGCGCGGGATGATGGAGCGCGCCATGGAACTCTCGCTCGAGGACTCGCTGCAGGTCTGGCTGATCGATGGCAAGAACTATACCCCCTACCTGAACACCGTGATGGTCACTGCTGACTTGGCAGCCGGTGTGGAAGGCGCCCAGATCTGGCCCTACACCGCCCGCTTTGCCGGCCAGGAAGGCGGCACGCTGAAGTGGGGCGAGCCTGATCTGTTTGGCGAGCCCTGGAACCCGATCGCAGGCAGCAACTGGGCTTTTGACCAGGCTGCCATCCGCGCGACCAGCAGCGGCGATATCATGTACGATCCCTTCACCGGCCTGGTCTACCCGCTGCGCATCGAAAAAGCCGAAGTAACCGTACAGGAAGGCCTGCCCGTGGGCAAGACGCATGACTGGGTCACGCTGGACTTCGCCGCACAGATCGACGTGCCGGCGGATGCCTGGGGTGACTGGGATGCCACGGCCCAAACCTTCACCCCCGTTGGTGAAGGCGTAACTGCCAAGCGCAAAACCGTGATGTACTACCCGGCTGACCTGTACGAGACTGTCAAATGGCACGATGGCAGCGCGTTCAGCATTGGCGATTTTGTCATGGGCCTGATCATGACCTTCGACCGCGCCAAACCCGAAAGCGCCATCTATGACGAACAGGCTGTTCCAGGCTTCGAGTCGTTCATGTCGGCGTTCAAGGGTATCAAGATCGTCTCCCAGGACCCGCTGGTGGTCGAGTATTACAGTGACCTGTATTACCAGGATGCTGAACTGAACATGCCGGTGCTGTGGGCGACATACACCTTCGGTGAAGCGCCCTGGACCGTCATCGCGGTCGCCAACCGGGCCGAGGCCAACGGCGAAATTGCTTACTCGCCCGACAAGTCCGTCACCAACGAGGTCGAGCAGACCAGCTTCATTGGCGGGCCGAGCCTTGAGATCCTGACCAAGCACCTGGGTGAGGCTGCAGCCGAATCCCTGATCCCGTATGCCCCCACCCTGGGGACCTACATTACGGCCGACGAAGCCGCCACCCGCTATGCCAACCTGACGGCCTGGTACGAGAAGCAAGGCCACTACTGGGTTGGTACCGGCCCGTACTACCTGGACAAGGTCTTCCTGACCGAGAAGACGCTGACCCTCACGAACTTTGCGGACTTCCCCGATCTGGCGGACCGCTGGAGCGTATTCTCAGAACCGAAGATGGCTGAGGTCGAAATCGACGGCGCCGGCCAGGTGAAGATCGGCGACGAGGCCGTATTCGATGTTTACGTCACCTTCGAGGGTGCGCCCTATCTGCAGGCGGATATCAAGAGCGTGAAGTATCTGCTCTACAACGCCAAGGGCGAACTGGTCAAGGTTGACTTTGCTGAAGCGGTTGCCGATGGGCAGTACCGCGTCACCCTGCCTGCCGATGTCACCTCTGCACTTGAGGCAGGCTCCAACAAACTTGAAGTGGCAGTTGTGCCTCTGGTTGTCAGTGTTCCGGCCTTCGAGAGCGTTGAGTTTGTGACCACGCCTTAGGCTTGAGATTTGATCGTTAGCGATTGGGGCAAGGGTATTCCTTGCCCCAATCCATATATTACATATGTGAGGAAAATATGGCCGATGAACCTCAATCCGGTAATGGTGAAAAGAAAAAATCAGTCGTCAACACTTTTGGGCGTGTCAGCAGGTATACGGTTGTACGCCTGGCAACGCTGTTTATCACTGTAGTGGTAGGGGTATACCTGACGATTACAATTGCCAACATGGGGGGCTTTGTGGACCAGATCATGAAGTCCGAAATCCGCGAGCGGGTTACGGCGCAGGTGCTTGCCAACCCTGCCAACCGGGGCATGAGCACTGAAGTGCGCAAGAAACTTGCCGAGGAGCGCATCCAGCTGGAGGAAAAACGCCTTGGTCTGGATACTCCTGTGGCGGTGCGCAGTTTCCGGTATCTTTCGAATGCACTCAGGTTAAACCTGGGACGCGCCCTGCAAATGACCAGCGACAGCGGCTCGCGGCAGGTGCGTTTGATCATCCTGGAGCGCCTCCCGGCCACGTTGTTATTAATGGGTTCAGCAGAACTGCTGTTATTTTTTGCCAGTATTTTTATCGCCCTGTCCCTTTCGCGGCGCTATGGCAGTTTTTGGGACAAATTGGTGATCACACTTTCCCCAACATCGGCGGCGCCGCCCTGGTTTTATGGCATTTTCCTGATCCTGTTTTTTGCGGCCATTCTCAAGATTTTACCTTTTGGGGGCATGGTATCTGCGCCGCCTCCGGAAAACCTGGTGGAGTATATCCTGAGTGTGCTCCAGCATCTCATCCTGCCGGCTGCCTCGCTGATCGTCAGTTCGATTTTTCTCAGCATCTATAACTGGCGTACATTTTTCCTGATCTATTCGAGCGAGGATTATGTCGAAATGGCCAAAGCCAAAGGCCTGACGGCGCGGGATATCGAACGCCGTTATATTTTGCGCCCCACGCTGCCGACCATCATTACGAACTTCGCCCTGCTGCTGATCGGCCTATGGACCGGCGCGATCGTCACCGAAACCGTATTTCTCTGGCCAGGCCTCGGGCGGACCTTATTCCAGGCAATCGGCTTATATGATACGCCTGTCATCGTAGGTTCCACCATCATCTATGCCTATTTGCTGGCGATCACCGTGTTTTTGCTGGATTTCGCTTATGCCCTGGTGGACCCCAGAGTCAAAATCGGTGGAGGGAATTAATCATTATGAACATGCTCAAGAACTCTTTCCGGGAACTGCTGCGCTACCCATCTGCCATTGTGGGTTTGCTGGTCATCTTCTTATTGGTCGCGGTGGCGGTGTATGCGATGATTTCGATTCCCTATAACGAGGCAATCCGTTTGTGGCGCGGCGGTGAGGATGTGTGGTATCAGAATCCAAAATTTGCCCCCCCTGCTTGGACGAATTTGTTTGCCCGCAGGAAATTACCGGAATCTTTTGCCGTGAACAGTACGGATGGCAGTATGGATAAGGTGGTTACGCCCGGCGCCGAAGGTACCGGTACGGTTGATATCATGTATGAGTTCGATTTCCCCTACGATGAATTCCCGCAGGAACTGCTGGTTTATTTCAAGACCAGTTATGACAGCAAGCAGCCCTTTGTTTCCATCTACCTCATCACCCCTGATGAAAGAAAACTCAGAGTTGGAGATTTCGGGGTGAATCGCAACCAGACTTATCGTATTTCACAGGACGAAAAACTACGCCGCAGGTTGAGCGGGCTGGATCCCACCACCGGCCTGTTTGCCAAACCAGACAGTGACCCGCCACAACCGCTCAAGGGGAAATACCAGTTGGTAATCAACGGCGTGACTTTCGAGCCAGACTCCAAAATCGACGCCGAGTTTGTCCTGCATGGACAGGTTGCCGGCCTGGCAGGCACGGATTATGCCCGCCGGGATCTGATCGTTCCCCTGCTCTGGGGCGCCCCGATTGCCCTGGCTTTTGGCCTGCTGGCCTCGCTGGGTACGTCTGTACTGAC
This sequence comes from uncultured Anaerolineaceae bacterium, assembly GCA_964387495.1. Lineage (GTDB taxonomy): Bacteria > Chloroflexota > Anaerolineae > Anaerolineales > Villigracilaceae > DSXF01. The sequence goes on along the minus strand of CAYLXB010000089.1, from coordinate 649 downwards.
CATGACGATCGCCGCCATCGGTACCTGGTACGGCGGCTGGGTGGACGAACTCATCCAGCGCATTACCGAGGTCAACCTGGTGCTGCCCTTCCTGTCCATCCTGGTGATGGTTGGCACATTCTATTCACGCAGCATCTGGACAATCCTGGGGGTGACGATTGCGTTGAGTATATTCACCGGCGGCATTAAAGGGTATCGCGCCATCTTCATGCAGGTAAAGGAGTCAACCTACATCGAAGCGGCACGTGCTTATGGCGCGGGAGATGGGCGAATCATTTTCAACTATTTAATTCCCCGCATGATCCCCCTGTTGATACCGGGTTTGGTGGCGGGGGTGCCGGCTTTTGTTTTCCTGGAAGCCACCCTGGCTGTTCTCGGATTGGGGGACCCGGTGCTGCCCACCTGGGGCAAGATCATCAACGATGCCCAGAACAACGGAGCACTTTATAAGGGCTATTATTACTGGATCCTGGAACCTGCCGTGTTGTTGATGTTTACAGGTTTGGGATTTGCGATGCTCGGTTTTGCTCTGGATCGTGTCTTCAATCCACGGCTGAGAGGTATGTAGTCATGACAAAGAACAACCTGTTACATATCGAAGACCTGGTTCTGCATTTTGGGACCAAGCAGGGTCCGGTGCAGGCCGTGG
>CAYLXB010000088.1:0-12094 GCA_964387495.1 uncultured Anaerolineaceae bacterium | reverse complement strand
TGGCATGCCTCCAGTTTATCACGTTTGTATAAATACATTCAGCTGACTACTTAGTTGGCGCAAAACGTTGTTAATGCTTTATCCAGTGCGATCGCCAGGCGTGGGTAGCGGCCCAAGCAGCAAAGCAAATCGCGTGAGAGACAGGGCGGGACAGGCCCTACGGCGGGCGGCTTGCCCGCTTCTTTATGACAAATAGCATATGAAATTAGATGCGAAAAGTTGTATACTAAAGCAACAAAAACGCCAATTATGTTTGGCCGCTTGATTTCTGTTGGGGGTTTCATCCGGGCTGCTCATGTCAGGTACGCGATCCGCTCGAACACGTGTTGGACTGTAATAGTCAAACAGGAGGCAGCAGATGCTCTCACGAACCGAAAAAGAGAAGATGTTAGCCGGGGAAAAATACAACTGTCTCGATCCCGACCTGGAGGCCGAGCGCCAAAGGGCCAAGAAATTGCTCCGGCTTTACAACCTGGCCGAAGCCGCGGCGGAACGACAGACCACCCTCCAGCAGCTGCTGGGGCAGATCGGCCAGAATTCGATCATCGAGCCGCCCTTCTACTGCAGCTATGGGCGGAACATTTACATCGGTGATTATGTCTTTTTGAATGTCGGGTGCACCATCCTGGATTGCAACGAGGTGCGGATCGGCCGGCACGTCATGCTCGGTCCCAACGTCCAAATCTATACGGCTGCGCATGACCTCAAGGCAGAAACGCGGATCCAGGGCTGGGAAGCGGCCAGTCCGATAACAATCGAGGACAACGTGTGGATCGGCGGCGGAGCCATTCTCCTGCCAGGGGTGAGGATTGGACGGAATGCGGTGGTGGGCGCAGGGGCAGTCGTCACCCGGAGTGTCCCAGCAAACACGGTCGCGGTGGGGAATCCGGCCAGGGTAATCCGGGAAATCGAGCAGCCATGAGCGGCTGATCGAATCGAGGAGAAATCATGATATAAAGCCTTCTTGATGAAGGTGCACCCGCCATCAAGGCCCGGAACTGATCAGCACCATGTATAGGACCAGTAAACCGATGACAATCCCATCCAAGAGAAAAAAGCCCCAGAGGATGTAAGTCAGCCTCGAAGCGCATTTGGCGTTCCTCTTTGCATAGCATATCCATGAAGCAATGATGGGGATAAACAGGAGAATAGGACTGAAGAATACCACGTTCATCCAACCCAGTGTGCCGGCACTGAGGGTGCTTAATATAACTCCAAGAAAGGCCAAACCGACGATAAGCAAAATGGAAAGGATATGCGAAATCACCATCCCTGCCAGCAGTTTTTTGGATCGCGGCGGCGGAGTCAAGGCATCGGTGCTGGGTGTTTCCAGTTGTAGCATGGCAGCCTCCCAAAGTCTTTGAATTTTGAATGCGGACGGGATTTTTTCGAAGTAACTTGAAAAATCAGATCAGTGTGTGGAGCGCTGCCAATTATAACATTCATGGGATTGGCTCGCCGGCGGCTTGGGTGTACGTGTGCCAACCTGCCGGTAGACAATTTCTGCCCGGAAAGTATAATTAGGAGAAGATTCCCCCCAGCAAGGTGACCTCCTGGCTGATTTTGCCCAGAATTTGCTTCAAAGCAGGGGATTGCTTCGGCCCTGGAAGAGCACCAGTACCTCACAATGACAGTATGTTTTCCAATGAGTTCAAATCTTTTCGAGGAGGCAGCGAAGCATGGAATTTAATCAAGTATGTACCGGTGTCATTGGGGTTATTCTGGTTTTGTTTGCATTCGTCAAGTGCTGGAATGCCATGCTGGCCTGGAAACAGTACCGTAAAAGCAAAGACTGGCTTCCCGTCATGGGGCTGGTCACCACATCCTGTTTGCAGGAAAATGATGGTGGCAGCGATGGTACCAACACGTACGAGCCCCGCATTACCTACACCTATCAGGTGATGGGGCAAAGTTACGAGAGCAGCCGAATCGCGTTCGGCTCGGATGGCGTGACATACGAAATTCGTAAAAGAGCAGAACGGGTGGTTGCTCGTCACCCGCCGGGAAGCCAGACAATCATCCATTATAATCCGGACGATCCATCAAAGTCTGTGCTCGAACGGCAGTACAACCTGTCCCATGCAATCTTTGGATTGTTCGGTGTGTTAGGCGGCCTCGGATTAATTTACATCGCATGGGTGTGAGCGTGTGTTGGGATCCAATAGTAGGATGATGCCGGGCGAGTCCCAGGCGGCTGATCGGATCAAGGAGAAACCATGAAGACGACGACGGTTCCAGAGCACCCGGATGCGAAATCACCGGCGGGTGCAGATATTCGTTTCCTGATGGACGGCAAAACGGGCAACATGATCCACAGTACGGTGCCTGCGCACCAGGTAAACAAGGCGACCGTTCATGCAACGGTCAGCGAATTCTGGTACATCCTGGAGGGGCAGGGTGAAATCTGGAGGGATGATGGCGTTGAGAGCTGCGTCACTGCCCTCCTGCCAGGCACCGCGATCGATATCCCGGTGGGAACAGCGTTTCAATACCGGAACGCAGCAGATGTGGACTTGAAATTCATCTGCATCACCATGCCGCCCTGGCCGGGGGATTCGGAGGCCACGTATGTGGAGGGGATCTGGGAGGCGACGGTACGGAATAGCACTTCAAGCAAAGGATGATCCCCATGCCCACACTTACCAAACAAGAAGTCCTGAATATTCTTCAGGGTGACTGGGCTGCCTATGTGCAGCGATTTCACAATTTATCCCCCGAGGCTCAGTGTGCATTTCTGGAAGACCAGGGATATGAACGTTTTGCCGATTTGCTGGCCCATATCGCTGCGTGGTGGGAAGTTGGCCGTCAGTCCATCGAAAGTTACCTGGCCGACCCCCAGTTCCAGGCGGAAGAGTACGACGTGGATGCTTTCAACGCCGAAGTCATCGCAAGAACCAGAGGGCTGGATGAGGACCAGGTCATCGAATCGTTCGAAAAGATGCGGGGCTTTTTGTGCGAGTTTGTCAAGGCGCTGCCGAATGCTGCCTTCGAAAACAGGAAGGTGGCCGAACAGTTCGACATGGAATTGATCGGGCACCTGAGCGATCACAAAATCCCGGAATAGGTACTGCCGATCACGAAGTGCCACGCACCTTGAAGGTGCGTGGCACTTTTCATTTATCGAGCACCCACCTGGACAAGTGTCCATTGTCTTTTCGCCCTGGACTTGCTACAATGAACTTACAGATTTGCAAGGTGTGCCGAAATTCGAACGATCCCCTGTCCAGGAGGTGAACGGCATTCCATCGCGAAAGTAAACCCGCCTTCGATATTCAATATCTGCCCGAGGAGGCAAAATTATGAAACGAAGACTTTTCACACTGTTTTCCGTATTGGCGATCGCATTGATTGCCGTATCACCGGCCCTGGCCATCACCAGCGGTGTTCCCGATGCCGGTGAGCATCCCTACGTGGGCGTGGTGATCTTCACCGCTGACAACGTTGACTTTTATCAATGCAGCGGCACCCTGATCGCGCCCACCGTATTCCTAACGGCGGCCCACTGTGCGATCGATGCGACCTATGCCTGGGTCACCTTTGCGGAAACGCCGGATTATGCCAACTTCGAAACCACCTGGATCACCGGGACCGGCGTGGCGCACCCGGATTACATCGGCCTGACCGTCCCCAACACCAACGACATCGGCGTGATCCTGCTGGATGAGCCGGTCGAGATGGATGTATACGGCGAACTGGCCCCCATGGGCTACCTGGACAAATACCTGAAGAAGGTCGGCCAGCAGGATGTGATCTTCGAGCCGGTCGGCTATGGGGTCAACAGCTACAAGCCGGTCTTCGAATGGATCGGGGACCGCTATAAGGGCGAGCAGCGACTCATCAACCTGGTCAATGCCAATATCGACGGCTACAACGTCATGCTTTCCAACAATCCCGGCAAGGGCAACGGCGCCGGCGGTACCTGCAGCGGCGATTCGGGCGGCCCGATCCTGGTCAAGGATTCCAACGTGGTGATCGCAGTCAACTCCTTTGGCATCGCACCCTGGTGCAAGGGCAACGACTACGCCTACCGGGTCGACATCCTGAACTCCTACGAATTCCTGGATGGGTTCGTGGACGTTCTTCCGTAGGGACTGCTTTCCTTCCAGCGGGGGCAAAACAATCATCAGGCCCGGCGGCTGCCGGGCCTGATCTTTATGCAAATCCTCCCGGCAGCCGGGGTATAATGAGCCGTTTTCCAAATCCAAATCTCTCCCAAGGAGCGCCGCATGCCCGCCCTGTTGACCCGGATCGTCAGGCTGTACCGGGACCCGGAATACTACCGCCAGTTGTTCAAGGTCGCCATCCCCATCGCCCTGCAGAGCCTGGTGATGTCGCTCCTGAACATGGCCGGGGTGGTGATGGTCGGGCAGAAGGGGGACGCGGCGGTCGCGGCGGTGGGGCTGGCCGGGCAGGTGTTCTTCCTGTTCAACCTGGTGCTGTTCGGGGTGGGCAGCGGCTCGGCCATGTTCACCGCACAGTTGTGGGGCAAGGGCGACGTCTCCAGCCTGCGCAAGGTGCTCGGCCTGTGCCTGGCGCTGTGCCTGGGCGTAGCCATCCTCTTCGTGCTACTGGGGGTGCTCTGGCCGGCGGGCGTGCTTTCCATCTACAGTCGGGATCCGGAGGTGATCACCCAAGGCAGCGCCTACCTGCGGGTGTTCGCCTGGTCGTTCCCCTTCTTTGCGGTAACCTTCAGTTTTTCGATGATCCTGCGCAGCATGGGCGATGTGCGCTGGCCGCTGGCCATCAGCTCGATCTCACTCGGGCTGGGCACCGCGTTGAGTTACGGCCTGATCTTCGGAAAATTCGGGCTGCCCGAAATGGGCATCCAAGGAGCGGCGCTGGCCACGGTGCTCGCCCGGGCCGTGGAATGCCTGAGCATGGCGGCCATGACCTACCTGCGGCGTACGCCGGCCGCGGCCTCGATCAGGGAGCTGCTGGGCTTCAACTGGCAGTTCGTGGTGAACGTGCTGAAGCCGGTGCTGCCGGTGATGGCCAACGAGACGCTCTGGTCGCTGGGGGTGGCCGCCTATAACGTGGTCTACGCCCGGATCGGGACGGACGCGATCGCGGCGATGAACATCGTCTCGACGATCGACAACCTGGGGCTGGTCTTCTTCTTCGGGGTGACGCACGGCACCTCGATCCTGGTGGGCAACCGGATCGGTGCCGGGCAGGAGGGCGAGGCCATGCGCTACGCCGGGCGGGCCCTCGGCCTGGGAGCCGCCCTGGGGCTGCTGACCGGCATGCTCGAACTGGGCCTGCGCGCGCCCATCCTCTCCCTCTTCAAGGTCTCCCCGGCCGTGATCGAGAACGCTTACAACGTCATGACGGTGGTGGGCCTGTTCCTGGCCGTGCGGGTCATGAACATGCTGCTCATCGTGGGGATCCTGCGCAGCGGGGGCGACACGGTCTACGCGATGGTCCTGGACGGGGTCATCATCTGGGTGCTGGGCGTGCCGATGGCGGTCTTCGGCGGCCTGGTACTGGGGCTGCCCGTGTACTGGGTGTACCTGATGGTGATGGCGGAGGAGGTGACCAAGTGGGCGCTGGGCGTGAGGCGCTTCTTCTCGAGGAAGTGGATCCATAACCTGGCGCGGAGAACGCTGGGAGACTGAAATAGAGTACGAGTTTTTAAGGGAGGGGATATGGTGTAAAATGGTTTCATCACCGTTCTTTGCGTTTACCCGGAGGAACACATGACCACACTGGTCGGCCAGGAGTTCGGTAGATACAAAATTCTCGAACAACTTGGACAAGGGGGGCTGACGGCGGAATATAAGGCCTATGATACTCAAAAGGAGTGTGAAGTAGTAGTACAGGTGTTTAGTTTCGGATACCCCGGGTCGGAGATCGCTGATAAGACTCGCGAGCGTTTCGAGCGTGAGGCCAGGGCCTTGACCCAGCTTGAACACACCAACATCGCCAAGGTGATCGACTACGGGGAAAACCGGGGTTTGCCATACCTGGTGATGGAATACCTGCCTGGTGAAACGCTCAAACAACAACTTACTGGAAAGCCAATGGCGTGGGAGACGGCCGTTGATTTGCTAATCCCGATTGCCCGGGCACTAGACTACGCCCACAAACAGGGCATGCTCCATCGTGATATAAAGCCGGGGAATATCCTGATCACCGATTCTGGTGAACCAATGCTTTTAGACCTCGGCATTACAAAGTTATTCTATAGTGAAGAACCTCAGAAACTAACAAGTGCAGGCATTGGACCCGGGACCCCGGATTACATGCCACCCGAGGAAATTGTCGGAGAGCAGATTATCGGAACGCCAGACTATATGGCTCCCGAGCATATCACAACCAAAACAATTGGCTTCCGTGCGGATATGTATGCATTGGGAGTAGTTTTTTATGAAATGGTCACAGGCCGTAAGCCATACGTGGCAGAAACGCCCATTGCGGTCATGTTCAAACATGCCAATGAACCCTTACCAAGACCTAAAAGCTTTGTCGCGGATTTACCGGATGCTGTCGAGAGGGTGTTGTTTAAAGCGTTGGCCAAAAACCCTCAGGACCGCTACCGTGATATGGGAGTCTTTACTGCTGCCCTTGAGAATTTGTCGGCCGACAAACGTGCGAATGCCGAGGATATCAGTACACCGGAGTACGACATTAAAAGTACCCTGAACCGCGACCAGGAAGTACTTTAGGGGTAGAAAGAGGGAAAAAGGATTCGATTATAATTACCAAGCACTGCAAGTAGTGCTTCTTCTGGCAGGTTATCACACTCAGGCGCACCGATGCCCAAAGTATCGAATTACCAGCAAGCCTCCATTATGACAGCCGACAACCTCCGCACCATCGCGGAGACCCTGTCGGTGCAGAAACTGTCACGCCTGACACTGCCGGAAGTCCAGGCGGTGGTCAACCTGATCGCCCAGGTGGTGCCGGCCGGCAACGTGCCGGGCATGATCCTGAGCGGGCTGGCACGCCTGCCGGGACGCAACCCGACGCCCGAAAAGGCCCAGCAGGATATCCAAGCGCTCTTCCGGGGGGTGGAGCAGCTGCTGGACCAGGCGGTGTACGGGGCGGTCTTTGCCGGGCCGGCGGCCATCCTGTGGGGATACCAGAACCTGCTCAAACTGGCAGGCAAAGACCCGGAAACCTCCTTTCCCGAAGGCATCTGGCAGTTTTACACCGGCTACGCCCTGCGCGAGGATACCGCCCGGCATTCGAACGAGACGCACGGCTTCGACACCGTCCTGAACGAAAACGGGATCCACCTGAGCAAGGCAGACCGGCTGACGGCCTGGATCATGGCGGCCATCACCTGCCTGCACCAGTTCAACGCCCTGCTGGAGAACGAGTGGCGCGAGCGCGTGGCACTGGCGCTGCTGGAGGAAGTGACCGCGGGGCAGCCGAAATCCAGCTGGTATGCCGGCTTATACCGGATGTGGGAGGCGCAGCGCCCCTACCAGCGCGGCATGGACGCGGCTTCCTACAGTTACCCGCTCTACCGGCGCTACAGGTTCGACCAGTTCCTGGAAACGGTCATGGAGAGCCTGCCATCCCCGGTGCGGGCGGTGTGGGAGGTCAAACTGTGCCAGATGGTGGAGAAGGACCTGCCCGCCTACCAGCGCCAGATGTCCATCCTCTCCTACCTGGACCCCGGGCCGTACCAGGAAACCCGCCTGCCATATCCACTCACCCAGGCGAAAATCGGCATCATTCACCGCGGCGGCTATTACCTCATCCCAGCCTGCGAACCGGGGACGCACCGCCCGACGGACGTGATGATCGTGCGCGCCCAGGCGGCTGCCCTGACCCGTTCGGCGGCTGCCCCGGCGGCGGAACTGGCCCGCCTGGCGAGGCTGCGCCGCACAGAACTGGCCGGGGTGCGCCAGAAGCTAAGCCCAGAATTCACCCGGGACCTGGACAAGCTGCGCTTTGCCCCGATCCTGATCAACAGCGATCCGCAGGATCCGGCGCTGCCGCTCTCCGAACTGCGCCAGGGCGAACGCGGGGTGGGGGACCATGCCCTGACGATCTTCGACACCGGCAAAACCTTCATTTTCGACCAGTCACACATCTACTTCGACGGGGCGTGGGGGGCGGCACTGGCCGAGATCCTGACCAACGAGGCGCTCTCCTGGGCGGCTTACCTGCACCGCCTGCCGCCCAGCCTGCCCGCCAGCACGCGGGCCTACCAGGTGCTGGCCTTCCGCCGGCAGCCGCAAGAGGCGCAGATGATCGCCCAGGCTGCCCGGGCCACGCCTGAGGCCGGGGCGGAGAGCCGCAAGATCAACCTGCCCGCCATCCTGGCCCTGCGAAAACTCTTCAAACAGCGCGGCGATTTCCAGCTGACCGTGAATGACCTGCTGGTGCTCTACCGGGCCATCCACGCCTTCACCTACCAGCCCTCGACCGGCCTGCTGGCGGAAATTGCCAGGCTGCCTAAAAGCCACCCGGCACGCCAGGCGCTGGAAGCCGAACCGGCCAACCCGGCCATCCTGATCCCCATGGATGCCAGCCAGCGCGTGCCGCGCGAGCGGCTGTACCCACTCAACGTGGAGGTGCCGCTGGCCGACCTGGACCTGACCGGGCTGCACCGGCGGGCTGTGCAATTGCTGGATGAATACGAAGCCGCCGAAGGCGACCGCAGCGGCCTCTACAGCGAGTTCGACCACACCCAGCGCATCTACCTGGCCTCCCTAGCGGGTTTCGGGGCGCTGCTGAACAAGGCCAAGCGGATCGCCAGCCAGGGGGAGAGCGCCAGCGTGGGGGCGCTGAAGCTGATGGCCTACCTGCCGGCCTCCATCCAGCACCTGCTCGACAAACTGCCCAACCGCTTCGAACTGCTCAACAACCTGCTCAAGGGCCGGGAGGTGTTTTCCAACGTGGGAGCGGTAGTGCCGGGCAGCAGCCTGACCCGTTTCATCACCGCCAAGGACGACAACGACCTGAAGCAGATGGCCTGGGGTGTGCTGACGGACGCAAAAGGCGTGATGCACATCAGCCTGCGTGACTTCCGCCCGCACGTGAAAGCCCTGCAGGAAGCCGGGCAGGCGGACCTGGCCCAGCGCATGACGCAGGATTACCTGGACGCGTACGTGAGCGGCCTGAATACCTACATCACAGAACTGGCACGCGTGACACTCGCCAGCCGGGAGACGCAGACCTTGAAACAGGAAGCCAATCATGGCTGATCCGATGATCGGCCAAAAACTCGGCAATTTCCGCATCGAACGCCTGCTGGGACGCGGCGGCATGGCGCGGGTCTACTACGGGGTGGACACCAAGCTCAGGCGGCCGGTGGCGATCAAGATCATCGACGAGCGCTACCGCAAGCGCCCGGCGGAGGTCAAGCGCTTCCTGAAGGAAGCCCAGTTAATGGCCAAGTGGCGCCATGAGCACATCGCCCAGATCTACTACTGCGGCGACGAGAACGACCTGTATTATTACGTGATGGAGTACATCGACGGCAAGGATCTGGCCAGCATCCTGGAATCACGCGCCTCGCGCAACAAGGCCCTGCCTGTGGACGAAGTCCTGCGGATCGGAAGCGCCCTGGCGGAGGCCCTCGACTACGCCCACGGCCAGGGAGTCATCCACCGGGATGTCAAGCCGTCCAACGTGCTGATCGCCAACAACGGGCGGGTGGTGCTGTGCGACTTTGGCCTGGCGCTGGACATTCAGGACGGCTCGCTGGGAGAAGCCTTCGGCACGCCCCATTACATCTCCCCAGAGCAGGCCCTGCACTCGGCCAATGCGGTCCCGCAGTCGGACCTGTATTCACTCGGCGTGATCCTGTACGAAATGCTGACGGGCAGTGTGCCGTTTGCGGATGCCTCGCCCACATCAGCCGCCCTGCAGCACATCGGCCAGCTGCCCCCGCCGCCGCGCAGCCTCAACCCGAACCTGCCGGTGGCGGCCGAGCGGGTGCTGCTACGCGCCCTGGAGAAGTCGCCCCAGCGGCGCTACCAGTCGGGGGCGGAGCTGATGGAAGCGCTCCAAAAATCCCTGACGGCGGCGCCTTCCATCCCGGTCAAACCGGCCCTGCCCCCCATCCCGGTGGGCGTGCCGACCATCCGCCAGTCCAGCCTGAAACTGGGCGGGCAGCGCGAAGCCTCCAAACCACGCGGGCGGACGACGCCGCTGGCCCGCCCGGTCATGCCGCACCGGGCGCTGGAACGCCCGGAACAGGCGCCGAAACGCAAGCGCTTCCCGGCGGGGCTGCTCATGCTGGCGACCCTGGCCTGCCTGGCGGGGATCATCGCATTGTGGGCCAACGGGTGGATCGATCCGGCGGCCCTGCCCTGGCTGAACCTGCCAGCCTCCCCCACGGCAGCCCAGGTCCAGGCCAGCCCGGCCACGGTCACCCCGGTCATTCCGGCGGCGAACACAGTGGCGCCAGGCGCTGCCCCCAGCCCCAGCCCGCAGCCAGCCGCAAGCCGGACCCCGGTCCTGACCGCGGCCGCAAGCCCGACCCTGCCACTGCCCACGGATACGCCCCCGGCGCCAACGGCCACGGCCAGCCTGCCACCAAGCCCAACGGAACCGGCTGCCGTCTCCCCAACCTCCGCCGCCAGCGCGAGCGCCACCGCGCCGGGTCCCCGGGCCACGGCGACGATCAAATATCCGACCGGCAACCGCTTTACGCTCTTCTACGATGAGAACAGTTTTTACCTGTACAACCGCTCCACGGCCACGCGGAGCGTCTCGGGCTTCTCCTTCGAACGGCTGGGCGAAGACGGGCAGACACGGGAGGTGTTCCCCGGCTGGATGTGGTCCAAGTACTACGAAAACCTGCCGCCGGAACGCTGCATGATCCTGCACGTCTACGACAGTTTCCCCTACATGAACCCGCCGGAGTGCGTGCGCTTCCTGAGTCTGCTGAACCCCGAACGCGGGAGCGGCCTGATCTTCTGGACCAAGCAGGAAGGCAGCCGCCAGTTCCGGGTGCTGTGGCGGGAGGAGGAAGTGGCGCGGTGCGAGATCAGCGCCGGGGTGTGCGAGTTCTTTACGCCGTAAATTGTGTTCGTGTCGCTGCAAGGCCGGTGCACTTCCGGTCGAAGCCTTCCCCCTTTCGATGTAACCTCAATCCGGCAGGATCGGTTCCGCACGCGCGAGCAGATACTGCTCGTAAGCAGCCGACAACCGGTGGGTGAGCGGACCCGGGATCCCCTCGCCGACCCTGGCCGAATCGATCTGCACCACCGGCACCAGGGCGCGGGAACTGCTGGTGATGAAGGCTTCGCTGAGAAGCGGGATCTGGGCGGGTTTTAGCGGGTGATAGAGAACCGCGAGACCCTGGGAGCGGGCCAGGCGCAGGACCGTCCGCCGGGTGACGCCGAGCAGCACGCCGCGCCGGGCGGTGCCCAGGCAGCCATCCCGGACGTAGAAGAAGTTGCTGGTCAGGCCTTCCAGGATGTAGCCGCGGCGCAGCATGAGCGCCTCGAAGGCGCCGGCCGCCTCCAACTGCCGGCGCTGCGGCTGGCTGGACTCGATAAAGGACGTGGACTTGAGCCGCGGCTGGTCGCGGTGCAGGCCGAACGTGACCAGGCGAACGCCCTCCCGGTAGACCTGCGGGGGCAGCAGCACCAGCGGCTCCAGGGCGGCATACAACTGCCCGTCCCCGGCCAGCACCAGGCGCAGGCGGGTTTCGCCGGCGGTGCCGGAGAGGAGATCCGCCAGGCTGCGGCGCAGTTCCAGCGGCGCCAGGCAGGGCTGCAGCCCGTGATCCGCCGCCGGGCGGTAGAGGCGCTCCAGGTGCTGGCGCAGCCCGAGGACGCGCTGCCCGCCGGCGCAGGTACGGAAAGTGCTGTAGAAACCGGGAGGCAGCTGGCGGGTGACGGCGTCCAGCGAATCCATCCCTGGAAGGTGAAGTTCCCGGGCGCCGGAGGGGGTGAGGAGGCAGAGGCGGATGGAGGGCATGAGGTGATTATACTTGAGGTCGCGCGGCACCCGTCCGCTGCAGAGCCGATCAAAAGCCTGAAGCGGAATATTGCGATGTCAGCCTGAGGGAGCAGTTTTGCGCCTGGATGGTCTCCGGATTGGCACTGAGATGCTTCGGCGAAAAAACACCGCATCAGCATGACACGCGTGAAGAACTTTAAGAAAGGCCTGACCTCCGGCAAAT
>CAYLXB010000087.1:0-12366 GCA_964387495.1 uncultured Anaerolineaceae bacterium | reverse complement strand
CAGGTTGTCGCGCAGCCACTGTACCAGGGCGCCGGTGATGGCGATGGAGCCTTCCAGGCAGTACACAGCCGGCTCATTACCGATCTTATAGCCCAGGGTGGTGAGCAGGCCGTTCTTGCTTTGCACCGGCTTTGTGCCCGTGTTCAGGAGCATGAAACAGCCCGTGCCATAGGTATTCTTGGCTTCGCCGGGGCTGAAGCAAGTCTGGCCGAAGAGTGCGGCCTGCTGGTCACCCAGGTCGCCTGCAACAGGGATTCCGTTCAGGGCACCAACAGCCTTGCCGTAGACATCCGCTGACGGGCGGACGCGCGGCAGCATGGCCTTCGGAACACCCATGATCTTGAGGATTTCATCATCCCAGTCAAGGGTCTCAAGGTTCATGAGCATGGTGCGGCTGGCGTTGGACACGTCGGTTACGTGAACACCACCGTTGGGGCCGCCAGTCAGGTTCCAGATGACCCAGGTGTCAATGTTGCCGAAGAGAACTTCGCCCTTCTCAGCTTTTGCACGCACACCCGGAACGTTATCGAGGATCCACTTGATCTTGGGGCCGGAGAAATAGGTCGCCAGCGGCAGACCAACCTTCGGGCGGAAGCGATCCTGGCCGCCATCCTTGGCCAGTTCGTTGCAGATGGTATCCGTGCGGGTATCCTGCCAGACGATGGCATTGTAAACCGGTTTGCCGGTCGCGCGCTCCCACACCACGGTGGTCTCGCGCTGGTTGGTGACACCAACTGCGGCAATATCTTTGGGATCCACACCGCTCTTCTTGAGTGCCCCCTCAATTCCTGGGTGCGCTGCCAGATCTCGATCGGGTTATGCTCAACCCAGCCTGGCTTCGGGTAGATCTGCTCGTGTTCCTTTTGATCAACTGCCACCACCTTGCCCGCATGATCGAAGATCATGAAGCGGGTGCTGGTAGTGCCCTGATCAACTGCTGCTGAATATTTAGCCATTTTTCTGCCTCCAGAAAAGGTTGAAAGAAGTGGTTCTTTTGCAAACCGAGTGTCGGACGGTTTGCAATCGACTCAAAGTCAGGAACTTTGGACAGAACATCAACTCGTGACGTTCTTCCAGGTCTCTGCGGCAGAGTTGAGGATAAGGTATGAAGAAGTCGCTCCCGGATCTTGATGTCCGGCGCTGCGTTCACCCAGGTAGCTGGCCCGACCTTTGCGCGCCACCAGTGGGATGGTCGCTTCCATACCTGCTTTTGCCGCCTCTGCAGAAAGTTCGACTGCTTTGTTGATGGGCTGGTTATCTTGAATGGCCTGTTGAAGCGCCTTAACAGCAGGTGTAAGGGCGTCGACCATGGTCTTGTCGCCCAATTCCGCCTTGCCGCGCATGATCACACCCTTCAGGGCAGAATCAAGCGCCTCAGCCCAGTCACTCAGGCTGAGTTCCATTTTCCCGGCAGTTTTGGTGCCTGCCTGAAGGAAAAAAGTGCCATATAGTGGCCCACCAGCCCCGCCAACGGTGGAAATCAATGTCATACCCACAGTCTTAAAAACGGTGCCGATATCCTTGTCGCTGATTTCAGGCATCTTGTTCAGGACGGCCTTGAAACCTCGCTCCATATTGGCACCATGGTCGGCATCGCCAATTGCCGCATCAAGTTGGGTCAAATATGCGCTGTTTTCACTGATCACACTGGCAACAGCTTTGATCCAAGCTAAGGCATCATCGCGGGAAATGGACATAGAAAGTAACTCCGTTGGCAAATGCCAAGGCGGTCAGAACGGCCGCCCTGGCACAGAAAATGTTTAGCTTACACGCCCCATCGCAGACCGGGGGTCTTCACAGGTGCATCCCACAGCTTGAGCAAATCACTATCCATCTTGAGCATCGTGATTGATGTTCCGGCCATCTCCAGGCTGGTGATGTACGGCCCAACCAGGTTGCGTACGACTTTCAGGCCGTTCTTGGTGGCAATCTCGCATGCTTTGCGGTAGATAATGTAAAGCTCGACCAGAGGCGTTCCACCCATGCCGTTGACGAACAGGAGCATCTCATCGCCCTTCTTATAAGGGATGTCTGTGATGATCGGCTCCATGAGCATCTCGGTGATTTCATCGGCAGTCTTGAGCGCCATGCGGGTACGGCCTGGTTCGCCATGGATCCCGATTCCGATTTCCATCTGGTCCTCAGGCAGGTCGAAAGTGGGCTTGCCAACATGCGGAACGGTGCAGGAAGTCAGCGCCATGCCCATACTGCGGCCCCAGTCTTTCGCCTTGCGGCAGACATCCGCTACATCTTTTAGCGAACGCCGCTGTTCAGCAGCTGCACCACAAAGTTTTTCGGCAAGGACAGTAACACCCACACCGCGGCGCCCAGCCGTGTACAGGCTGTCTTTCACGGCCACATCGTCATCGGTCACAACTGCTTCCACATCGATCCCTTCGGCGCGCGCCAGTTCGGCCGCCATCTCGAAGTTCATGATATCGCCGGTGTAGTTCTTGACGATGTGCAGTACTCCTGCTCCGCCGTTCACGGCTTTGGTCGCTTCCAACATCTGATCCGGTGTAGGGGATGTAAATACAGCACCGGGGCAGGCGGCATCGAGCATACCCATTCCCACAAACCCACCATGCATGGGCTCGTGGCCCGAGCCACCGCCAGAGATTACGCCCACTTTGCCTTTGATAGGTGCATCAGTTCGAACAATGAAATTAGGGTCGTAGTGGACTTTTACCAGGTCTGCGTGAGCCAAGGCAATGCCTTCAAGCTCTTCGCGAACAACATCTTCTGGCTTATTGATGAGTTTTTTCATGGAGCACATCCTTGGTCGTACAGGTGACTAGCAGAAATGGTTATTTCTTGGGCAGATAGTTGGTGACCAGCAAGTCATACACATACGCACCAATCACACCACCAACAATCGGGGCCACGATCGGGATCCACCAATAACCATCTGCGAACAAGCCCTTGGTGCCGACAACAAGGCCGAGCAGGCGGGGGCCAAAGTCACGAGCAGGGTTGATCGCGTAGCCGCTGGGGCCGCCCAAGCACAGGCCGACTGCCAGCACGGTGCCGCCAACCAGGAATGGACCAAGGTTGTGCATCAGGCCAGTGTTCTTGCTGTCGCCGCTGGCCAGGACACCCCACAGCAGGACCGCGGTGCCGAAGATTTCAGCGATGATGGCATTCACAAAGCTGTAGCCACCCGCGGCCGAACCACCGGTACCACCCCAGAAAGCCTGTGCAAAAACGGAGCCGGGGCCAGTGCACCAGACATTGGGCACGCCAGCTGCAACAAGGCCATCCATGTAGACCAGGTAAACGCCGAGGGCGCCCAGGAAGGCGCCAACCATCTGGGCAGCAATGTATGGCAATACTTTACTCCAGGGGAAGCCGCGTTTGACCGCCAGGGCGATTGTGACGGCCGGATTCAGGTGAGCACCTGAAACGCCAGCCGAAACGTACACAGCCACGATAACAGCAAAAGCCCAGCCGAAAGTGATCGTGTTCCAGTTGTAGGCCGGGGCTGCCAGGCGGGGAGCCAGGCCAACATTGGCAACCACACCATCACCCAAGAGGATGAGGATGAAGGTTCCAAATACTTCGCCGATCAGTTGTCCTAACATGTTCTATTCTCCTTTTGTTTTTGATTATGATAGGGAACTTCTGAACTGCTTGGATCGCTGTTTCTTTCGATTATGCTGACTGCCTCCTTTCCAGTGCCCCAACTCGCTTGAAACACAGAAACCCGAAATGCCAGCTCTGCTGTTATCAAGCCCTGCACTAACCCACATTAAGAAATACCCGTTGCGAGATAAGCTCGAAACGGAAATAAAACACGTACCCTTTTATTTTAGAGGATATTTCACAATCCACAAAGCAAAACAAAAAATGCGTTCCATATCGGAACACATTTTTTGAAGAGGATGTTTCAGAACAGAACATTATTCTAACCGTTTCGCAAACCATCCCACCGGGAAGCTAATGCCGCCGGTATTCGTCAGGATCAATAGCCAGGCATTTCAATTTTCGCCACAACGTCGTCCGGCCGATTCCCAGCACATCCGCCATCCGGGTGACGTTACCTCGGCACGCCTGCGCAACCCGCAAAATAGTCTCGCGCTCCACTTCCTCCAATGAATTCACCGACGGCACAACCCCCGGGTTCGGTCCCAGAATATGCACGGTACGCACATGGCTCGGGATATATGCCAACTCGATCCGTCCATCAGTCATGGACGCCTGTATCGCTGCACGTCCCAATACTGATTCAACCTCACGAATATTGCCGGGCCAGGGATATTTTTTCAGGATTTCCATTACCCCCGGAGCCAGCAGGATATGGTACCCTAACTGTTGAGACAAGCGTGTCAATATCCGTTCAACAACGAGAGGGATATCGCGCGGACGCTCGCGCAATGGTGGCAGTGCAATCGTAAAAGTGCTCAAGCGGTAATACAAATCCGGGCGGAAGGCTCCCTGTGAGATCAGGTTTTCGATATTGGCAGAAGTGGATGCGATCACACGGCTGTCGATTTGGATTGCCCGCCGGCTTCCCAGCCGTTGTACCACACCAAGTTCCAGGGCATTCAGCAAAACAGCCTGCGCCTCCAAGGGGAGTGCGTCCACATCCTGGAAAAATAACGTCCCGCCTTTGGCAAGTTCGAACTTGCTGGGCCGCCCTCCAATTCGCTTGGTCTCACTTGACTCTTCATACCCAAGCAGTTCACTGACCACCAGTTCGTTGGGCACCGACGAGCATGCAAAAATTACGAACGGACCTTCAGAACAGGGGCCGGCATTGTGGACCGCACTGGCAAGGGCGTTTTTCCCTGTGCCTACTTCCCCCCGGATCAGGATGCTGGCCTGCGCTCCGCCGGCAGATTTCACGAAATTCCGCACGCGCTGCATTTGCGGCGACTCGCCGGGAATGTCATCCAGGGTCAAAACTGCATTGGCACCCATTTGCCGTTGCACCAGCATGCGTACTTTCTTTTCAGGCCGCAGCGTCATGATGATCCAGTGCAGGCTGTTCTGGCTCTGGAAAACAAAATCGAGGCTGATCAGGCAATTGATGTTCCGTCCCCCGATGTTGACGGTACCTTCCACGTCTGTTAACGCTTTACGTCGCAGGACAGCCTTGCGCACAAAATTTGGGATGGTAACCAGTGTATCAACACGCTTGCCTAAAAATGACTTGTCAGGCAACCCCAGAATCTGGCTGGCAGCCTGATTGGCGTGAATCAGCACATAATCAGCACGCCAGACCAGGATCCCATCCGAAATCGTCGACAGGATGGTATTCAGCTGCGTCAACTGGCTGTTTTGTTCCGTCATCAGCAAGTCAGATTGGTGCTGGCTTTCGATGGCACGTGCAGCAGCCAATACCAGTCCCAATGAATGTGCGTGATACAACCCCACCGGCATGATCAACCCCACCATCCCCATCAGGTGCCCATTCATATCAAAGATTGGAGCAGAGGCACCCGTCACGGAATGAAGTTGCTGTACAAAATGCTCTGCACCCGCTACCTGGACGGGCATGCGCTCTGTGAGCGCCAGTCCAAAGGCAGTTGTACCAATCAGTTCTTCTGAAAGAATACTGCCCAGGCCGCATCCCCAGTCCTCCATGTACCTGACCATTCTCTCGTCGCCGATCAGGTCCAGAATGCAGCCCACCCCGTTGGTCAGGAAGAGAATTGTGCCAGAGTCTTGAACACACCCGTAAAGATCTTCCATGATCGGCCGGGCAATGGCGATTAGGTTGAAGCTGGCAGTTTGCAATGCCAGCAGATAATCATCACTAATGCGGGTGAATATAAGATCATGGTTGGGATTCACTTTCCCCCAACATCTGCGCCATGAGGCTGCAATGACAGGTGGAACGACAGGATCAAGCTGTTGGCTGGCAGTAAATTTCTTCCACGCTTCCAGTATGGCAGGCTGGTAACCTTCGTGCGGATCAATTAAGCCGGCTTGAACAGCTACTTCCGGTTCCATAAAATAAATTCTACCTACCGGAGTCTACGAGCGCCAGTACCAGTTCACAGCAAAAGTCCGGGATATCCGCCACCACGCGTCCCCACACCTGGTTCCCATCCCGAAAGGCCGCTTCATCCACCCAGGTTCCTCCGGCATTGACCAGGTCGTCCTTGATACCCAGTGAGCCGGTCACCCTGTGTCCGGCCACGATCTTTGCTGAAATGGCAATCAATCCTCCGTGGCAGATAGTGCCGATTACCTTGCCGCGTTCATTCATGCTGTGAACCAACTGCGTAACCAGAGGGTAGCGGCGCAGCTTGTCAGGTGCCCAGCCCCCCGGCAGCAAAATCCCCGCCAGTTCATCAGGATTGAGCATATCAATGGTGACTGCCGCTTTGATTTCCAGGCCGTTTTTACCGCGCACAGGTTTTAAATCCAGGCCAGCTGGCAGCACTTCTGCCCCTTCCTCCTGCAGGCGCATCATGGGTACATAAAATTCCAGATCTTCAACGCCTTCCGCAAGCAGGATGGCTATCTTTTTTCCAGTAAGTCTTTTCACGGTCGCCTCCATATCATGGCTCTTTCATGGGATACAGCGGTGCCTTTCACTGTCTTAAAAAGATTATACACCTGGATTTTATCAGGTGGTTGCTTCAGGCTCGACGATCCCGGGCCATCAATTCTTTATAATATTGACTCCGGATTGGTTTTGGGCATGCCCCACGGCATACAGCCCCGGGATGGAAGCCGGCAGCCTGCCCTGAAAGGGTATTTTCCCCAATAGTGCCCTGGCCAGTGCTTGCATGGAAGGCTCCAGCAGGCTGTACGTACAGATATAAGTCGGTGCCTCAGGAAAGGCTGCCAAATCATAAGGTAACCGAAGTGCAACAACGATGGTCGGGATTCCGCTGCGAAGCGCCTCCCGGACAAGTTCCACCTGCCCGGTTGATTCGAAGGCATTCAATGTGCCAAGGATGATCAGGTCGTATGTACTCAGTTGTGGAACCAGCGCTGCGATTTCTGAACCATCGGGAGCATATGAAATGATAAATTCGTCCACATTTGGATGGTATTGTCGCAGTGCCGCAGCCAGGGTGGGCGTGACATACGAAGAAGTATCCGCCGGGGTCAGGTCGATAGGTTTGGGAACGATCACTGCCACACGCTGTTCTGCTGTGGGTTCCAGGGGCAGCACGCGCGTCCAATCGCGCACCAGGGTGATGGAGCGCTCCGCGATCTCATCCGCAACCGCGCGATGGGCAGCGCAGCCAACGACATCCATTCCAGGTGCAGCAGGTCTTGATGCCAGCCAGTTTTTCAGTGCCAGGATGCGTTCGACTGAATTCGTGACCTGGCTGCGCTCGATCACATTATTTTCGACAGCATTCAACAGGCTTGCCTGCACCCGCTGTTGATCGGCAGGCTCGGAGGTCAACAACAACAAGTCGATCCCCGCTTTGGCTGCCCGGATGGCGTCTTCACCCAAGGCCTCGCCCTGCCGGATGGCGTGCATATCCATGGCATCGCTGACGATCACCCCTTTGAATCCCAATTTGCCGCGCAGGAGATCTTGCAGGATAACAGGTGAAAGGGTGGCTGGCAGAGCCTCCGCCCCATCGACGGCAGGCAGGGCAAGGTGGGCGCTCATCACCAGTTCGACCCCCGCCTCGATTGCCGCCTTGAACGGTGGGAACTCCACCTCCTGCAGCCGCTCGATGGCATGGGGGACGGATGGCAGCCCATGATGGGAATCGCTGGCAGTATCGCCATGGCCGGGAAAATGTTTGGCAGCCGCTGCTACCCCCTGGGACTGGATCCCCTCGATCATTGCAGCAGCCAGGCGTGCCACCTCATCCGGTTTCTCGCCAAAAGAACGGATACCGATGACAGGGTTGTGAGGATTGAGGTTTACATCGCAGCTGGGCGCATAGTTGACATTGACCCCCATGGCAGAAAGTTCCCGTCCAAGCACCTCACCAGCCTGCCGGGCCAGGTCGCTGGAACCGGCCGCGCCCAGTGCCATGTTCCCTGGCAGAGGGGTCACACCCTTCCAGATAGCCATCAACTGGCCCCCCTCCTGGTCAGTGGCGATCAATAAACGGGGCAGTCCCATTTCTTGAGCCAGGCCCTGAAGGGAGGCGGTCAACGCCCGTACCTGGCCTGGTTCGTCGATATTCAGGCTGCAGAACAGGGTCAGTCCGGCCGGCCTGTATTTTTGCAGCGCAGCCCTGATTTCAGGCGTCGGCTCTCTGCCTTCGAAAGCCAGTAACAATTTTTGGCCAGTAAGGTTCGCAGTGTCCATGGCAGGTTACTTCAAGCCCGAAATCACAACGCTATCAAGGATATAGCGCTGGGCAAAGAAAAAGACGACCATAAGCGGCACGGTGGTCAGCACTGCCGCTGCCATGATGGTCGGCCAGGGCTGTACTGTTTGGTTGATGTTATACAGGGTGGATACATATACAGGCAGGGTATAGAGATCGACGGTCTGCAAATACATCAGGGGTGCCAGCAGGCTGTTCCACAGTCCGACGAAGAGAAAAGTGGCCACTGTGGCAAGCGGAGCTTTGACAAGCGGCAGGATGATCTCCCAGAATATCTGGATATGGTTGGCGCCATCCACAAAAGCAGATTCGTCGAGTTCCTTGGGAATCTGCGCCATGGATTGCCGCAGCAGGAACACCATGGCAGCCCCGCCCGCAAAATAACCGGGGATGATGATGGGATTGAATGTGCCGATCCAATCCAATTTATTGAAGAAGACATACTGGGGCACGATCAGGGCTTGGGGAGGGATCATCATGGTGGAAAGCATCAGGAAAAAGACCAGGTTGCGTCCCGGCCATTCGATGCGGCTGAAAGCATAGGCCACAACCGCAATGGATAAGAGTGTTCCCACCAGCGCCAGTGTGGTATAGAAAACAGAGTTGAAGTATGAGCGCAGGAAGGCGCTGTTCTGGAAAATGTTTATATATGCTTCGAGGGTGGGATGGGTTGGAAGCCAGATGATGCCCGCCGAGTTGGTTTCTTCGAGGGTCTTTAGCGAAGAAGAGACCATCCAGAATAACGGGAAACTCATCGTAATGGTCGCACCCGTTAGAAAAATATAAAGAAAAATGCGTTTGATCATGGGCCAGAGGTTTCTCATCGGCTGCTCCTAATACAGATCATAGGTGACCCATCGATCCTGCATTTTGAATTGAATGACTGTGACGATCAGGATGATGACCAGGATCACCCAGGAGATTGCAGAGCCGTACCCGATTTCGAAATGCCTGAAGCTCGCCTGCCATAAATAATAGACCATCGAAATGGCTGATGGGACCAATGGCTGGTTATCTCGATACAGCACAAAAATCGGCTCGAAAATCTGCAGCATGCTTATCAGTCCCACGACCATGTTGTAGAAGATATAAGGTGTCAACAGGGGGAAAGATATCTTCCAGAAACGTGTCCAATCATTGGCTCCATCCACTTCAGCCGCCTCGTGCAGTTCTTTGGGAATGTTGTTCAGCCCCGCCAGAAAAATCAGCATCATCGCCCCGCAGCCCCAGATGATCAAAAGGATCACGGACATTTTGGACCATAGCGGACTTTGCACCCACAGCGGAACACGGTTGGCGGCAGGAAAACCTGTCGCCCATACCTTGCCGAGCAGGTTGAAGTTCTGGTTGCTGATGCCAAGAAAGAACGCACTGATCAATTCCTCAAGGAAAATGATTCCCCGGCTCAAGTATCCAAAGGGTGGAAAAGCGTTGGTCAGCGCGCGGATCAATTGATTGATGATCCCGGTTCCGGTATTCAACATCAAACGCCAGCAGAGCAAGACCGCCGTGTTGAAACCCAGGATGACCGGCAGGTAAAACGCCATTCGGAAGATGCGTTCCCCCCGTGTTTTTTGATTCAGGAGCACTGCCAGGAAGAGAGCCGCGCCCATTTGCAGCGGCAGCCCCAGGACGGTCATGAACAAGGTATTGATAATGGACGCCCGGAAACCGCTATCCTTTGTGATCAGTTGAACATAGTTGTCGAAAGCCACCCAATTCGGGGGGCTATTGGATGTGACCCGATAATCGGTGAAGCTCCAATAAAGCGAAAAAGCCATCGGGACAATCACAAAAATCAGAAAGCCCACGATCCATGGGGACGCAAAAAGATACCCGGCAAAGGTGTTTTCCTGCTTCCTGCGCGTCGCGCCGCTTAACGCAGCCACGGCACGCGCCAGGGAAGCCAAAGCGTAACTGGTGACAAGGATGAAAAAAACAGCCCCAGCTGCGGTAAAAATTACACTGATATATGGGTTATCAAACATGCAACCATCCTGCCCGGGGAAGGCCGGGTGGGTGAGGAGGTCCCCACCCACCCGGTTGTCTTTTCAAAAGCAAACTTGTTTATTTGCCCAAAGCGGCAGAGTATTCTTCCTGGATCTTGGCGTTAACTTCTTCCGGGCTCAATTCTTCAGTGATCAGTTTGCCAAGGGCATCCTGCATGATGGTGGAGAGCTTGGCAGCTTCTTCGATACCGGCAAAGCCAACACCGTACTGGGCGGCCAGTTCAGCTTCACGCTTCAACTGTGCTGACTCCGTCACGTAGCCATATTGGGCATCGTTGCGGGCAGGGATCAGGCTCATGGTTTCGTTCCATTTGTGGTTGGCTTCCTTGCTGAAAGCCAGTTTGAGCCACTCGGCAGCCAGTTCCTTGTTGGGGCTGTAGTCGGCTACCGCCAGCCAGTCGTTGAAGGCCAGTACCACTGGCTTGCTGTTCGGGAAGTTTTCGGGGTCGCCGAAGAATGGATCAATACTGACCTTTTCCCAGATCGGCCGGTCGAAGGCAGGAGCCGCCCAGCCGGAGTGTGCCAGGCAGACGGCGCCGTTATCCTTCTGCGTGTCGTCATTGACATCGATCACAGAACCCTGGCCGGTTGGCAGGGCGCCGACCGCATCCGCGGCAGGGCCGTAAGTGGCCTGGCGCATATCAAACAGGAACTGTGTTGCAGCCATGGCCTCAGGGGAATCGAAGTTCGGGGTGCCGTCAGCCTTGTACAGGGTACCCCCCAGGGAGTAGAATACAAGCAGCCACCACTGCCAGTCGGCCATCGAACCGGCGTCCACCGGTACCAGGGCCTGCTGAGTCAGCGAGTTGGTGGTCGGATCGATGATGGAGGCCTTTTTGGCGAAATCAGTCCACTCGGCAAAGTTTTTGGGCGTTCCGGTGGTCCAGCCAGCGGCCTCCATCAGGTCCGTGCGGCAGAAGACATAGCGTGGGGCGGTGAAGATTGGCAGGCCGCGCAGTTTCCCCTGATATTTGGCATTCTCCAATGCAGGGCCAAAATTCTTGATGTCCGGCCAGGCTGCCTCGCCAAGGTAGGGATCCATATCGGCCAGGCTTTCACCATAGAGGGTATTCATTTCAGAACCCAGGTTGATGATATCGGGGCCTTCGCCGGCTGCAAAAAAGCCGCTGAAGGTGGTGTCCCAGCCAGACCACGAGCCCTCAGTGATCTCAACCGTCACGCCGGGGTAGGCAGCTTCGAAGGCAGGATTGATCTCACTCTTCAGCCAGGCGATGGTGTCGGGAGTGTAATCCAACAGGTAGATCTTGAGAGTGACGGCTTCGGCTGCCGGGGCCTCAGTGGCAGCAGGTTTGGCCGGTGCTTCGGTGGCGGCGGGTTCAGCGGGAACCTCGGTGACAGCAGGGGCACCACCGCAGGCGCTTAACAAAACACTGACGAGCATGAGCAAAACGAACAATTTGGTACGCATTTTCTTACTTCTCCTTCTTAATGGTTTGATCCGGCAATTCACATGGGTTGTCAGGTTTGAAAGATTATTGTTTCTGTTTCGTTCTCCTTTCCAAATGCGGGTTCTGGGAATGAGTGGCAATTCGCAGCCCATCAACCAGCACGTCTCAATCGGTCCGTCACATCTTGTGCGAATCGGTGGATAAACTCCTGCACATAGGCTTCAGGAGTTATACCCGTGTCACTGAGCAGAGGGGTCAGGTCCATTGCAAATGACAACCCTGTGCTCACGTCCACACCATGCGATTCGAAATAAGTGGCATTCGCCCGCCGCCGCGCCAGCGACGCCAGGTCATAACGCTTGCCGCCGCTGATCTGCGAATCGAACACGCCCAGAAGCGCTGACTGAAGGTTTTCCTGCTCCGACAGCTCGAGCACAGCTTTGTCGTCGTCCAACATCCAATCCAGGCTGCGCCACACCTCGCAGCCATACAGCCTGTCTGGGCGTTCACGCTCCGGCAGGCTTCGGATAGCAGCGATCACCCTCAGGGCTACAGCGACATGTGTATCGTGCTTGTCTGCCAGGTTATGGGTAAACACAACCTGCGGGCGGGTTGCCTCCAGGGTGGTAACAATATCCTTCACCGGGAACAGGTTGCTGCCATCTTTCACATCTTTGCTGGGGTAAT
>CAYLXB010000086.1:0-13367 GCA_964387495.1 uncultured Anaerolineaceae bacterium | reverse complement strand
CCGGCAGTGGTTGGATGCCGCGGCGGGAGACCTGAGCCGGCATCTC
The DNA here is from genome assembly GCA_964387495.1 of uncultured Anaerolineaceae bacterium. GTDB lineage: Bacteria > Chloroflexota > Anaerolineae > Anaerolineales > Villigracilaceae > DSXF01. The sequence goes on along the minus strand of CAYLXB010000086.1, from coordinate 13,321 downwards.
CAATACCCATTGGCTGGGCCAGTCACTCACTGCACCATTGTTGCTGGTGTTGACGATATGGACCTCTTTCAGGTTATTATAATGTGCATTCAGCAATTGGGTGGCGACCGTGGAATAGTAGGCGCCACCGCGCTTCATCAGGCCTTCCGGCGGGAGGGTCAGCGCCGGGTCGGCGTACTCGCGCAACAATTCCTTCTCGACCTCGATGACTTCGTCAGCGCGGGAGGGCGGCCAGGCCTGCTGCTCTGCCAGTTTCTTACCGGTGTAGTAATAATATTGCAGGTAATAATTCGGGATCATGCACAATACTTCGATGGTGCGGGGGTCCCACTCTGGCGTTTCCTGGTGTTTCAGGTCTGTGATGAAACTCTCGAGCACTTGCGGCCAGACATCTTCACCCTCCACGCTGAAACCGCGGTGCCAGGTCAGGTGGTTTAATCCAAGCGTGTCCAATTGAGCCTGTTCGGCTTTGATTTTCCTGCCTGTAAGCTGCTCCAATCTCTCCAGGATCATCATTTTGGCAGTGATGGACACATTGCACACGCCCACGGAGGCGATATCAGGCGCATACTGTTGCAGGGCCTGGGTGACCAGCCCGGCAGGATTGGTAAAATTGACCAGCAATGCCCCCGGCCGGGCTAATTCGGCCATATCCGCGGCAATCTTGAGAATGACCGGGATGGTTCGCAGGGCCTTGGCCATGCCCCCCACGCCGGTTGTTTCCTGGCCGACCAGACCGTGGCGTTTGCCCAGGTATTCATCTCTCCGGCGGGCTTCCATTTGTCCCACTCTCAATTGTGTCGTCACATACGCGGCATCTTTGACGGCCTGGCGCTGGTCGGTCGATAGGATCACCTTGAAAGGCGAACCCCTGGATGCCACCATGCGCTGGGCAAACCCGCCGACGATATTCAAGCGTTCGGCATCGGTATCCATAAGCCAAAGTTCCGTCAACGGAAAGCTCCCGGTTCGGGCCAGAAACCCATTGACCAGTTCGGGGGTATAAGTGGACCCACCGCCAATGACCGCGATTTTCATCTGGAAGTTCTCCTGGCTATTTATAACCCATCCTGACATCCACGGCTGGTCAGGATGGGAGGTATGTGCATGGAGAGGCTTGTCATCCGGGCTATTTCTCCACGCCTGTAAAAACGATCCCGCGGATGAAATAGCGTTGAGCAAATATGTACAAGGCCAACGGAACCAGCAGGGCCAGCAGGGAGGTCGCCTGTGTCAGGTTGGGATTGGTGGCATGCAGGTTGTTGAAGCGAGTCAGGCCGACCGAGATGGGCTGCAATTCCGGCTTGTTGGTCAGGTAGATCAGCGGGCCAAAATAGTCGTTCCAGGCCCAGACAATATGGAAGATGCTCAAAGCGATCACGGCCGGGATCATCTGCGGCAGGATGATGGAAAACAAGATGCGCAGGGGACCAGCACCGTCCAGCATGGCGGCTTCATCCAGGTCTCGCGGGATGGTCAGCATGAATTGGCGCAGGAAGAAAACGTCGTACGCGTTCGCAAAAAAGGCAGGGATGATCAGCGGCAGGTAGGTTCCAACCCACCCAATTTTAGAGAAGAACGTGTACGTTGGGATGACCGTAACGGTGCTGGGCAAAAAGATGGTTGCCAGCAGGATGGTAAAGAGCAGGTCCTTACCGGGGATGCGAAACCGGGCAAAGCCATATGCCACCACTGTGCACGAGAGCAGCACCCCAATTTCTGTCATGATGGTATAAAACAGGGTGTTCAAAAACAGGCGCGGAAAGTTGATCTGATCCCAGCCGTTTTTGAAATTCTCCCAATGGGGGGCAAATTTCCAGGAAGCCCTTTCCAGGGAGCGCCAGGAGCCCTGCCATTCGAACGGGCCTGCCTCCGGATGGGATGGGTCGATGAACAGGCTTTCTGTCAAACCCTTCTTGTACAGAGCCAATTCCTTCACTTCGTTGCCGGCGGGCACTTCGTAAAGGTCGTATTCGACGCCTTCATATTCGAAGGTTGCTGCATCTGCCGGCCAAAGAGGCGCACCGGCCCGGTTCATTTGTTCCTTGCTCTTGAGCGCAGTGAACATCATGTAGAGAAATGGTGAAAGGAAGAGAATCAGGATCGCAGCTGCAAAGGCCGTGGTGGTTACCTGGCCGGTTAATTTCCGAAAAGCGTTCCCTGAGCGGGGTCGCCAGGCAGGCGCAACGGGGATCATGGATCGGGATGTCATCGGAGGTCTCCTTACCGGTTGTTATCCCCGGCGTAATAAACCCAGAAACGCTGTGTCTTGAATAAAAGTACCGTCACGATCAGGATCACGACGAACAACAGCCAGGCGATCGTGGCGCCATAGCTCATGAACCCATAAGCAAAGAACTGCTTGTAGAGATAAAGGTTTAAGAACATGGTTTTTCCCCCCGGTGCGCCGGTGCCGTTGTTGACGACCAGCGGCACAAGAAAATACTGGAAAAGCCCGACCAAGGAGAGCGTCAAATCATACATGATCACCGGCGAGATCATCGGCAGGGTTACTGTGGTCAGGGTTGCCCACCAGCCTGCGCCATCCACCTGGGCGGCATCATAAAGTTCGCTGGGCACACCCCGCAAACCGGCCAGGTAAATGATCATGCTGCCTCCTATTCCCCAAAAACCGATAATGATCAATGCCGGGTAAACCCAGTTGGGGTCGTTTACCCAGGCGGGGAGATTGTGTATTCCCAGCCAGATCAGCACCCGATTCACCCAGCCCGTTTCCGGATTCAGCATGCCGTTCCACCCATAAATGGCCGCCACAAATGGAACGATGGCGGGCAGATAGAACATCGTGCGGAAGAATGAACTGCCTCGCAGCGACTTGCTGTTGATCAAGATCGCCAGCCCGAGACCCAGGATCAGGCCAACCGGTAAAGCCATTACCAGGAATGTCAGGGTCACCTGCAGGGATTTCCAAACCTGAGCATCACGCAGCAGGGTCAGGTAATTGGCCAGGCCGACAAACCTCAGCGGTTCCCTTTGGGGGATTTCGAGGTTGATGAAACTGAAGACAAACGATGCCACCATGGGAATCAATGTAAAGACCAAAAAGCCTATAATCCAGGGGGAGAGGAAAAGCAATCCCCATAAGGCCTCTTTTCGGGCCAGCGGCGTCAGTTTCGAAAATTTTACTTTTTTGACCCGGGAAAATTCGGAAAACATGCTCATGGCGGATTCCTTCTCCCTGTGTTCGGGGAACAACCCGGAGCGGCCAGGAAAACGACCGCTCCGGGTCATCTTGGGCAAGTAATCGGCGTTACCTGCCGGGCGGTGCTGTTACTTTGCCTTGTTGAAGATATCCTGCAGGTCGGTCTTGAACTTGGCAATTTCCTGGTCCACGTCCAGTCCATCCGTGGTCAGGATCAGGTTGTAGAATACCCGGCTTCGATTGAGCGCCTCATTGTAGTTTGGCATATAGGCTTCGAAGCTCGGATTGTCTGCGTACTGCACGCCGTCCAGGGCGACCTGCCAGTCCGGTTTTTGCGGGAATTGTTCGTTGAGTTGTTCGATAAATTTCACCTGGTCGGCTTTTCGGGCTGGGAAGGCACCGTAGGTCAGCAGGAGTTCCTCCGAGCCTTCGCCAATGAGGTAGGTCAATACCTCGAAGGCTTCATCGGGATGTTTCGTGCTCTTGAAGATGCGGAAAGTATCCGCGTTCAGGTTGGCGGTGGTTTTGCCGTTGTAGGCTGGCACCGCGGCCACATCCCAGCTCCCACCCGCTTCTCCAATGCAGCAGGTGTCCCACAGGAAAGTGATCCCCATGGCAATTTTGCCCGAGTTGAAAGGAGTGCCTGCTCCCCAGGCCTCGGACTGGTAGAGCGCATAATCCGGCTGGAAGTGATATTTCCAGATGCTGTCATATGTCCACTTCCAGGCTGCCTCCCACTCCGGTGGGATCTGGGCGGTTTTGCCATCCTGGGCAATCAGTTTGTTGGCACCCCAGTAAGAACCAATTGCGCGGGCATCGTCGTGGCCTTCCCACACAAACCCATACTGCATGATCTTGGCCGGGTCAAAACCTTCCTGGTCTGCGGTCAGGCCGTTCTCATCCACGGTGAGTTTCATGGCCACTTTCTGGAGTGTCTCGTAGGTCCATTCCTCTTCAGTGCCATCCGGCCATTGGTATTTTTCGCCGTATTTGTGGGGCGGATAGTTCAAACCGGCCTCATCGAACATTTCCTTCTGGTAGAAGATCATGGAGGGGTAGATGGCAAAGGGCAGGCCCACCAGCCCTTCACCTCCTACTTTGTAGAAATCCACCGCACCCTGGTCGAAGACAGAGAGATCGTAGTTGATCTTTTTGACGAGGGGATCCAGGTCCAGCCACATCCCATGAAACCCTTCTGCTCCGGATACGCCCACCGGTCCGACAAGGTCGGGCGGATTGCCGGATGTGATTTCGGTCGCCAGGGTTTCGTAAGCGCTTTCATAGGGGACGACTTCCATGACGAGCTTGATGTTTGGGTGGGAGGCATTGAAAGCATCCACCACTTTCTGCTGCGGCTCCTGCTGCTCTGCATCACCGCCCGTCCCCAGACCAACATACCAGCGGATCTCAACGGGCCCGCCCTGGGATGACGATCCTGCTGTTCCACAGGCTGATAGAACGAGTGTCAGGATGACTGCAAACACCGCAATTGTGAAAATATGTTTTTTCATCTTATTCTTCTCCTTAATATTGATGGGGGCTTTTGAGATGGTTGCTAGAAAATCCTTTTGCCTTTGACCTCCTTACTTGTTTCACCGGCGGTCTTTTTGAACCCGGTTATTCAGTCTCTGGAAAAACCCGGCGCACTGTGAAATCGACCCAGTACAACCCTCTGGCATTGGGGACCGATTCCAGGATGCGCTGCCCAATCTCGGCCGGCGGGTCCTTCATCTCCCTCCACCAGGATTGGTCGGCCGGATAGCCGAATTGAAATGCCACGGGGGCCGGCTCAAAGGCTCTTCCCCAGGCAGCAAATTCGGTGACCATTTCATCCAGGGATCCAAATTCCTGCGAATCATCCACGAACAAAATCCCATCCCTTGCCGAAGGAGGCATCCAGGCGATTTCCCAGTGTTTGAGGAACAGCCAGTAGCGGCGATCATGTTTTCGAATGGCACCCAGCCAGGCGCGTGCTTCCTCGTCGCTCACCGGGTTCCCCTCCGGTTGGGCAACGGACTTGTACCACTCTACGTCAATGCCGACGCCGATCACAGATGGGTGGTGCCCGTAGCGTTTCAGAATGATGTCGATCAATTCTTCCACGGGTGCGTTCCCGGGTTCGATTTGCAGCCATACCCGCCCGCCGATCTTGTCGAATTGTGCCAGGAACTCTTCGTTGTTATCCTTGAGCGTGTAATGGATCAGCGGGTTTTCGAACTCCCCCGGAAAAGTAAGCACAGTTCCTTCTCCTCCAAGATTGCCAACAATCCAGATGGCTTCGGGCTTCGAGCCCGGGAAGCGCGCCGCCATCTCTTGTCCGACTTTCACCCAATACGCCGGGCCCGGATCATAGCCGGGGCCATAGGTGGAGTAACGGAAGCCGGCACCCAAAGTTTTTCCTTCATAAGAGGGGGATTTCCCGGTTGAAGCGCAGCCGCTGGAGAATGCCAGCATGACCAGGAAGATGGCGGTGGCAGTTGCCCGCTTGCTCATTTTTCCTATTCCTTGCAGCCGCAGGAACGACGGTAGACGATTTCGGTGGGCAGCAGTTTGAAGGCTTCCACCTCCTGGCCGCGGATCAAAGCCACCAACCGGCGGGCAGCCTCACGCCCCACCTCTTCGGTGGGAGCTCTTACGGTGGTCAACGGCGGCGTCAGGTAGGGCGTCATGCGCTGGTCGTCGAACCCCACCACGGCAATATCTTCAGGGACGCGTTTGCCCGCATCTTTGAGGGCCGTCAATGCGCCAATGGCAGATTCATCATCCCCCGCAAAGATTGCATCGAAGTCAGCGCCCTTTTGCGCCATATGGGCGGCGACGGACTCGTAGGCAATTTTTCGGTCGAACTCACCGGCCAGGATATGGCTCTCGTCATAAGGCAAATCGTGCGCCAGGAGCGCCTCCTTGTACCCCTCTTCACGCCAGAACGAATCCTCCTGATTGGCCGGCCCGCGCAGGAAGAGGATGCGGGTCCGGTTATGGCTTTCGATCAGGTGGCTGACGAGCCGCCGGGCAGCATCCTTGTTTTCCACTGTGACGAAGGGGATCTCGATGTCTTTGGGAGGGGTGCGGTGGATCAGCACCAGGGGATAACCCTGCCTGTAAAGCTTGATCAACAGTTCATCTTTCAGGCTGTCCACAAAAACCAGCATTCCATCTGTGTTATGCGGGCCGATGGGGGTGGGGAGTTCTTCGCGCAACAGATCCGGCCTGTAGGTGGCCACCAGCAGGTTGAATCCTTGCCGGCTGGCCACCTCTTCGACACCGCTCAACAGGGGAGCGAAGAAGTCGTTGTAGATGCTCGTCAGCAGCAGGCCAATGGCGTTCGTCCTGTGCGTCGCCAATTGGCGCGCTGCCGAGTGCGGCACGTACTTCAACTGCGCCATGACCTTCTCAAGGCGCTCGGCGACCTCGGGCGAAACGGGTGTGTTGCGGTTCAGGAAGCGGCTGACGGTTGCTACCGATACGCCGGCTTCCCGGGCAACCTCTCGAATGGTGACAGAAGAAGATTTTTTTGTCATAGTGATGTAACCGGTTACAGTAACCGGTTACATTATTGCACATTCTCTGAAGCGAGTCAAGTGTTTTTTTGCGGTAATCGGTTATTTTAAGGTTGTATGAAACTTACGCTCCCCCCTGCCGGCTTTCGGGCCGAATCCGTTTCCGCCTTGATCAGGCAATCACCGGCAGGCTGGCGGCCGCGATGGACTGGCCCACCCGGCGGCTCTTTTCGTCCGGCAGCTGTATCTGCAGGCTCCCGGCCAGTTCCGGGAATTCCTGTTCGAGCACCTGTTGCGCGCCTGCCAGGATCAGTTCGCCGCCGGATCCGGAGGTGCACCGCCCCAGGATGAGGGCATGCTTGATATCGTAAAAGTCTGCGTAGTGTGCCAGGCCGTATCCCAGATAGACGCCCATGGTCTGCCAGATCCTGGCAGCTCCCTCGTGACCGGCTTCCAGTTTCCCCTGGACGAACCGAAGGGCTTCGACATCTGCGGTGCCGTTGGGGAGCTGGATGCCGGCCTTTCCTGCCAGGCGGAAGACGCATTGCTGAGAGAAATATTGCGAACCGGCGCCGCTGCCTCCCGATAACTCATCCACCGGGGCGTTGGGCGCATAGTCGATCGGAGCAGAAGCCAGTTCGTTGAGCCAGCCCAGGATGTGGCCGTTTGTGTCGACATAGCCGGCGGCTTCGCTGGAGCCCATCGCAATCCCCAGCACGCCGTTATCCCCCAGTGACATTGCGCCTGCCAGGGCGGTCACGTCGCCGTCGTTGATCACCTCCAGGGGAACGCCCATTTCATCCCGGATACGCAGGAACAGGCCGCGCACCTCTTGGAAGCGTTCCGGCGGGATGCCGCGAAAGATTGAGGCAAAGCGGGGCTGGTTGTCAATGTAAATCCCCGCCGCGCTTCCACCGATGGCGTCCAGGCGCGGCATCCTGGCCGCGGCACTGCGGATGGCCGCCATGATCTCCCGGTAATGATAGTTTGGATCACTCTGGAAGCGCGGCTCCCAGACGATCTCTTCGCTGTAAACGACTTTTCCGTTCATGACCGCGCTGGCTTTGCGGTCTGAGGCCCCCAGGTCAAAGCCAACGCGGCAGCCATCCAGGTGACGGCCCAGGGCGGTGCCTTTTTCGTTGGCAGCTGGGAACTCCTCCGGGCGGCAGGCAATGACCTCGAAGGGCTGCTCGTAGATCGTGCTCATGAAACTGGCGTCGGGCCGGCGTTTTCCACCCGGGGCATAGAGGTTTTCCAGCTGGCTGGCGATGGCCGCCGAACCGCCGATGTAGGCCCTGTGCCCGCCGCGCTGCCAGAGCAGGAATTTGAAGAGGCGTTCGGCGTGGAACAGGTTTTCCGCGGCCTGCGGGTGGTCATCCGGGTAGACCGGCATTTCGAAGCGGGAGAGGTAGCCGTCCTCGCGTTCCAGCCCGATGACAAGCGGGACACCCTGCCCGGCAAGCCGGGCGCGGTAGGAACGCTGGACCAGCGACGCGGGGCGGAAGTCTGGGTCGAGCGGCGGCAGGATCTTTGGAATAACGGGTTGGATGATCATGTTTTGTGGCAGCTGCAAGCGCAGGTATAATACCTTGCGAACGATCCAATTTTACTTTTAATCTGCACGCCTGCGGAGGTTGGTCATGTCGCTCCACGATGAAATTTTCGAACAGCCCGAGAAACTGGGCGGCCTGCTGGCCTCCCAACGCCGAACGATCCAGGAGATCGCCCGCGCCATTCAATCGCATTCCGTCCAGTATGTGTTCCTGGCGGCGCGCGGCACCTCGGATAATGCCGGACGGTACGCGAACTACCTGTGGGGGGCCCAGAACGGGCTGCCGGTGGCGCTGGCGACACCCTCGCTGTTCACATATTACCAACACCCTCCCCGCCTGAAAGGGGCGCTGGTTGTGGGAGTTTCCCAATCCGGCCAGTCGCCGGATATCGTCAGCGTGCTCGAGGAGGGGCGCCGGCAGGGCTGCCTGACGCTGGCCATCACCAACGCGCCCGAATCGCCGCTGGCTAAGGCGGCTGAACTGCTGCTCGATATCCAGGCCGGGCCTGAGCGGGCCGTGGCGGCCACCAAGACCTATTCCCTGGAACTGCTGGCGCTGGCCATGCTCTCGGCGGCCCTGGGGGATTCGGAGACCCTCTGGGAGGAACTGGCCCGGGTGCCTGCCTGGGCCGAACAGGTCCTGCGGCTGGACGAGGCGATTGCCCGCATGGCCCAGCGTTACCGCTATATGCGCCAGTGTGTGGTGCTGGGACGCGGCTATAACTATGCCACGGCCTTCGAATGGGCCTTGAAACTCAAGGAACTGACTTATACGATTGCCGAGCCGTATTCCTCGGCGGATTTCCTGCACGGCCCGATCGCCATGATCGAGACCGGGTTCCCGGTGATGGCGGTTGCCCCGCAGGGCAAGGTACATGATGCCATGCTGAGTGTCCTGACCCGCCTGCACGAGGTGCAGGCGGCCGAACTGGTGGTCATCTCGGATGCGCAGGCGGCGCTCGACCTGGCCCAGTCGCCGATCCCCCTGCCGCAGGGGATAGCGGAGTGGCTGACACCCCTGGTGAGCATCCTGCCGGCGCAGTTGTTCGCCTGCCACCTGACGCAGGTCAAGGGGTTCGATACCGAGGCGCCGCGCAGCATCACCAAGGTCACCGAAACGCACTGAGTGAGGGCCGGCACGCCCGGCGGAAATAAAAATGCGCTCTGGCGGGGGGATCCGGGAGCGCATTTTTTCTTCCAGGGCTGCCTAGGGCATGGGGTTGGTGGTGGCCCAGTCGTTGCCCAGGCGGACCTCCATGTCCACGGTCGAGGCGGGGTCGTATTTGATGGACACCAGCGCATTGCTGTCGATGCCAAAGAGCGTGATCAGGTAGCGCAGCGTGTATAGCTTGGTGGTGTAGACGGTGATGGTCGAGCGGGTGTAGGCCTGGCCGGCGTCGCCCATTTCGACGACGCTGATCCCCTGCGAGGTGAAGTAATCGCTGGTTCTGGCGGCCAGGCCGGTGGCCTGCGGGATGCCGGCTGCGCCGTTCAATATGCGGACACGGGGTGCTTCGGTCGTCATCAGTTCGGCGGCATCGCCGGTGGCTTTCGGGCCGAGCGCGCCGGTGGAGGTGAAGATCTCATCGCGCAGGACGCGGATCTTGTCGGCGATGGGTTTTTCGATGTCCAGGCCGTCGGGAGATTTGGTCAGGATGACCATGGAGTAGTCAATCACGCCGCGCCTGATGTTCTTGAAGGGAATGGTCCTTGCCAGCGCGGCCAGGCGCAGGGCATCTTCGAAGGGGAGGTTGGTGTGGATGCCTTCCGAGAGTTCTGCGTACAGGGCGGGGGCCTGGGCCATCAGGGTGGTGAAGTTCTTGGGGTCGGTAATCTTTTTGCGGAGGCCCATGATGACGCGCTGCTGGCGTTCGGCGCGGTCCACGTCGCCGCCCTTGGTGTAGCGGGTGCGGGCATAGGCCAGGGTTTTCCAGCCGTTCAGGTGGCGCACGCCGGGCCCGGTGAGGGCGACCTTGTCCGGCCCGGTGCCGATGCGGTCGAGGATGATCTTCTTTTCGGGGATGTAGATGTCGATGCCGCCAATCTTGTCGATGAGGTCAATGAAGGTCTGGAAATCTACCTGGGCGTAGTAGTGCACGGGTACGCCGATGACCTGCTCGACGGTCTTCATGGCCAGGGCGGGGCCGCCGCCGGGGAGTTTGAAGGCGTCGCCGATGTAATAGGCGGTGTTGATCTTGCCGTAGCCGTGGCCGGGGATGTTCACCCACAGGTCGCGCGGGACGGAGAGCATGCCGGCGGTCTTGCTGACGGGATCGATGGTGAACAGGATCATGGTGTCTGAGCGCGAGGCGCCCTGGCGGTCTTCGGACCAGTCGCCATAGTCCACACCGATGAAGAGGATGTTGACGCGGCTGGCGCCATCCCAGGGTTTGGGCAGGTCGATTTCAGGGGCGGTCGACTCCGGGGTAGGGGTTGGGGCAACGGCTTCGGGGGTGCCCTGTTCGTTGACGACCGGGGTGGGGGCCTGCACCTGGGCCTGGGCCTTGCAGCTCTTGGGGGGGGTGCCGGGCAGGGCGGTGATGGTCCAGCAGGCGATGAAGCTGCGGCCGAAGAAGAAGAGCGCCCCGGCCAGGCCGAGGGTGATCACCCAGAAGATGATCTGGCCGATGGAGGGCCTTTTGAGCTGGATGGCCGGTTTTTTAATTTGGATGTTCTTCAGAAAAGCAAAAGGATTCTTCATAATAGGCTATAGGCTTTATGGGTATCAGGGATTGGGGTCAGCAGGGCCGGTGCCCGGGATGGACACATGGGACGGCCCCGCCCGGCAGACGGTGCCGCCGGCCAGGCGCCGCGCCAGGGTGCGCCGGGGTTCAGCGCTCCGGGGGCGGGACGGGCAGTTTGTCCACCGGGGTGTTGACCCACTTGTCCCCTTCGTCGATCAGCATGACGGGGATTTCGTCCAGGATGGGGTATTTGCGCCCGCAGTCGGCGCACACCAGCCAGGTGCCGTGTTCCAGGGTGAGCAGGCCGTCCTTTTCGCGAACGCAGGCGGGACAACGCAGGATTTCGAGCAGGTCTTTGCTTAGCATGGTTTCTCCAGGTTCCAACAGACGGCTATTTTACCATGTTAGTCGGTGTTGGGTTGACAGATGTTGCGTTTTTTTGCCAGGCGCTGGGGATCATCGGTGCCCGGCCCATATTCGCAGACCGCCGCCCAGGGCTCGTAATGGGTCTGGAATGTGTCGGTGAAGTAGAAGGCGCCGCTGCGGTAGACGGTGCGCGTGACGGTGACATCCGCGCCCTCGACCGGCCAGTCGACCTGGTCGAAGGTGTTCTTTTTCAGTTCGGGGTTTTCCTCGAAGACGGTGGGAGGCGGTGGGAGGCGGTTGGTCAGGCCGGTGGTATCCCATTCGACGGTGCGCCCGTCGGGGGTGGAGTATAGTTTCCAGGTGAGGGTGCGGGCGGCCACGTTGGTGTAGGTTTCCATCAGGAGCCAGTGGGGGGTGTCGTTGGTGAACTTGAAATCCACCAGGGGGAAGTAGACGGTGGCATCCAGGCCGGCCAGGCGTTCGTCGGTGCTGCCGCTGATGGTCTGCTCGTAGTAGGTGACGCGGTAGGCATGGGGGGTGCGTGCCACCACCGGGAAGCCGGCCAGGAAGACGCTGCGGAAGAGGGTGGTGCTGACCTGGCAGACGCCGCCGCCCACGCCCTTGATGGTGCGCCCGCCGTAGATGATGAGGGCTTCGGCAAAGCCGTTGTCCAGGCTGACATCGCCGAGGGTCTGGCCCATCGAGAAGGTTTCGCCGGGGGGGACGAGCACGCCATGGAAGCGGGCTGCGGCCGCCTGGATGTTCTGGATGCGGGATTCGCTGGAGCCGTAGAAGTAGGAGGTATATTCGTAGATCAGCTGCCGGACGCCCAGTTCCTCGCCGGTGGCGGCATCGGTGACCTGCGGCTCGGCCACGACCAGGTTGAGGGGCAGGTTGTGTTCTCCCAGGGGGAGGCGGCGGTTGATCTCGTTCAGGGTGGTTTCGATGTCCACCTTGCGGCCCTGGGCGGCGTTCTGGAGCAGGGTCAGCCTGCCGGTGGTGTCATCGAATATGAAGCGCGCGTTCTCAGGCGAGCGGTTGACCTGGGCGGCGATGCCGGTGAGGGCCTGGCGCAGGGCTTCGGGCTCCAGGCCGACCTGCAGGCTGGTGCCGTTCTCGCCCGGCAGGCGGCGCACGATCAGCATGTTGGCCAGGGTTTCGGCATTGAAGGTCCACGGCCCGGGATCGCCCTCGCGGGCCTCAGGGATGGAGAGACTGAGCGGGGCGGAGAGGATCTGGCGGGCGGCGTCGGCCTGGGCGCTGACATCCAGCAGGGCGGGGGGCTGTTCCTGGATGGCGAGCGGCACTTCGCCGTCGCGGAAGGTTTGCAGCTGGGCGGCCAGGGAGAGCAGGCTGGCGTCCACGTTCAGGGCGCGCCCGATCTGACCGGGGGTGGCGACGACCTGGGTGCCCTGCAGTTTCAGGTCGGCTTCGACCACCGGCCGGTCGATTTCGGCGGCCAGTTTCTGCAGGTAGGCATAGGCGACGCGCTGGTCGAAGATGATGACCGGCCGGATCTCGAGCCCCCGGCTGCGGGCCTGCCACTGCCCGGAGATGCCGGGATGCGGCCCGCCGCGGCGCCCGACCTTGTAGGCGGCCTGGGCGGAGGAGGAGGCGTCGAAGGTCATGCCCAGTTCGGCGGGGGTGGAGAGCCAGAGTTTTTCGCCGTCCCGGAAGAGGATGCGCCCGGTGTAGGGGTAGGGCAGGCTCTGGGTCAGGCGGACGGCGGCTTCGGCGGGGGTGAGGCCGGAGAGGTTTACGCCGGCCACGGATACGCCGGGGAAGATGCGCCCGGCGTAGAACAACTGGTAGAGGCTGGTCCAGGCCAGGAGCGCGAGCAGGAAGAGCAGGAGCCCGCCGGCCAGGGCGGCCAGGATCTGGGGGAGCAGCGGTTTGCGCCGGGAGTGGTGGTGGGAGATGGTGCTCATTGCAGGGTGATTATAACGTATTGTGGAGGCAGGGCGTTACCGGTTACCAGGGGGAGGAGGTGAGAAGTAAAAAGTAAGAAGTGAGAAGGCGGGGCGGGGCGGAGGTTGGGGGGATTATTAATAATGAT
>CAYLXB010000085.1:4460-14212 GCA_964387495.1 uncultured Anaerolineaceae bacterium | reverse complement strand
AGAGGCTTTTAACCTGCTCATCTCGACAAACTCGCTTTCTTGAGAACGCCATATGATACTGTACACCTGTCCTTGACAGTTCCTGCCACTCGGTGATAAACTTTGCCCGCTTTAATCTTACTTTCATGAAAGGAGGCGCTGCATGCAAAAGGCTCAAGTGATGCTTGTTTCGATCAAGTTGCATGCGCGCGCCGGGTGACCGGGGGGATTTGACTGTCTTCTAAAAACAAGACGTTTCACCACGGGCGCAGGCATGCCCCGTGGTTTTTATTTAACGGGTCCCGTGCCTTGAGAGGCACGCTCAGGCCGCGCCCTGCGGCCGCCCGATAACGTACATCCGCCGGCCACGGGCATTTCCCTGGCTGGCGTTTTGTTTTTTTTGAGAGACAGGAACGAACGTTGAACGCTACACCTTACAACCAAGACGACACTGGCGTCGTTTATAAAAAATCCACCGGCATCTACTATGTCCACGTAGCTGGACGAATCCTGCCGTGTGAACTCTCCAACCGCCTGCGCAAGCAGTTGGTTTATCCCACTGCCGACCCCAGTTCCCTGCGGCACACTGTCCGTCAGGTCAGGTCCATTGAGCATATCGACCCGGTTGCCGTGGGCGATCAGGTCCGCTTCGTGGACGCCGGCGGCGGCAGGGGCTTGATTAATGAAATCCTGCCCCGCCGCAGCAAATTGAACCGCCGCACCGCTGTTCCCATGCCCGGCGCCCACGGCTTCGAGCAGGTCATCGTTGCCAACGTGGACCAGGTCATCCCGGTCTTCGCCGCGGCCAACCCTGCCCCCGCCTGGCACCTGCTCGACCGCTACCTGGTCTCGGCTGAATCCCTCGGCCTGCCGGTGCTGGTCTGCCTCAACAAGATCGACCTGTTGAAGGAGGATGGCCTTCTCGAGACCATTGAGATGTACCGCCATATCGGCTACCCCGTCCTGCTGGCCAGTGCGGTCACCGGCCAGGGCGTGGACGATCTGCGCACCGCCCTCCAGGGGCGCGTCTCGGTCTTCGTTGGGCATTCAGGCGTGGGCAAGACCTCCCTCCTGAACGCTCTCCAGCCCGGTCTCGGTCAGCGCATCGGCGCGGTCAGTCATGGCAGCGGGCGTGGCCGCCATACCACCACCTCCCTGGAAATGTTTCCTCTGGATTGCAGCGGGGCCGTGGTGGATACACCCGGCATCCGCGAGTTCGGTCTCTGGGATGTGGAGCAGGACGACCTGGCGCTCTTCTTCCCGGAGATGCGCCCGCTGGTCGGCACCTGTAAATTCGGGCTGGATTGCCTCCACAACGAGGAACCCGGCTGCGCCATCCGCAAGGCGGTGACCGCCGGTACCATCAGCCCCTACCGTTATCGCAGTTACCTGCGTTTGCTCGAGGAACCATGAAAATCAAGATCCGCACGAAACTGCGTCATGTGCACACCGGCAGTTTCGACACCCGCGGCGACTTCCAATGCACCCACTGCGGAGCATTTGTCTCGTCGAACCATCTCCTTTCCGGCGTGCATAACCGCAACCACTGCCCTCGCTGTCTTTGGTCGCGCCACCTGGACCTGTTCAAGGCCGGTGACCGGCTTTCTGCCTGCAAGTCTTCCATGCAGCCCATCGGCGTCACCTTCAAGAAAGCCGGCAAGAAATACGGCGCAAAGGCCTATGGCGAATTGATGCTCATCCACCAGTGCACCGAATGCGGCCGCATCTCCCTTAATCGCCTCGCCGCCGATGATGACCGCCAGGCGGTCTTCCAGGCCTGCGAACGCGCCCTGGGACTCGACCCGCACCTGCGTCTGCACCTGCTGGAAAACGGCATCCTGGCCATCCAGGCCGCCGACCTTCCCGCTGTCGAAGCCCAGTTACTCGGTTGGAATTAGTCACAGACCCGGTTCGTACGGAGCCGGGTCTGCCTTCCATTTTTCAAAATTAGAAAATATGTACTATAATCAACCTCATCCCATCACTCATCAGGAGGCTTTATGTCTTTCGTCATCCCTGCCCGTCCGCCCTTTTCCTTCCAGGCCGTCGTCCGTTCGCACGGCTGGGTGCAGATGGCCCCCTTTTCATTCGACCAGGCCGGTGGTGTCATCTCCTATGTTGCCCGCCTGGAATCCGGTCGTGTCCTCGAATTGCGTCTCCAGGCGGATCCTGCCGGCGTGCGCCTGGAGACGGGCGGCTTGGACGCCTCCGAAAAAAACGAACTCGAATGCATGGTGACTTGGATGCTGGCCCTCGACCAGGACCTTTCCGCATTTTACACCGCCGCCCGCCAGGAGCCTAAACTGGCCCAGGTGGAATCCCGCGGAGCCGGCCGCGTCCTGCGTTCGCCAACCTTCTTCGAGGATGTGGTCAAGACCATCCTCACCACCAACACCCTCTGGGCAGCCACCAAGCGCATGAACGCCAACCTGATCACCCAGTTCGGCGACCCTCTGCCGCAGGATCCATCCCGCCGGGCCTTCCCCACCCCCGCCCGCCTCGCAGAAACCACCGAACAGTTCCTGCGCGAGCAGACCCGCCTGGGATATCGTGCCCCCTACCTGCTGGAACTCGCCCGCCGCACTGCCTCCGGCGGCCTCGACCTGGAAGCCTTCAAGACATCCACCCTTCCAACCCTCGAACTGCGCAAGCAGTTGCTCAAGATCAAGGGCATCGGCCCCTATGCCGCCGCCAACCTGCTCATGATCCTCGGCCGTTCAGACTTCATCCCCGTCGATTCGTGGGCTTTGAAGATGGTCTCGCATGAGTGGCATGCCGGCCGGCCCGTCACCCCTGCGGACGTGGAAGCCGCCTTCGCCCACTGGGGACAGTGGAAAGGGCTTGCCTACTGGTTCTGGGATTGGAAATATCAGGGGGATTGATCTCCCCGCCTGCGCTGATTTCCCCTGCCGGTATCATCCCCTGACCCTGAAACTCCGGCGGTGGATCTCCGAGGCCCCCAGCTGCAGGATGGCAGCCCGGTGCACCCGGGTGCCGTACCCCTTATGCTTTGCCAGCCCGTAGCCCGGATACTGCCCCTCCAGCGTGCACATCCAGGCATCCCGGCTGGTCTTGGCCAGCACCGAAGCCGCAGCAATGCTCAAGCACCTCTGGTCGCCCTTGACCAGCGCCGCTTGCGGGATTTCGAGTTCGGGCAGGCTCAGGTTGAAATCCGCCAGCAGCATGTCAGGCGGGATGGATAACGCCCCCACAGCCCGTGTGGCCGCCAGCCGCACAGCCCGCACGATCCCCATCCGGTCGATTTCCTCGGCCGAGGCATCCCCCGTGCTCCATGCCAGGCACGCCGCCTGGATGCGCACCGCAAAATACTCCCGCTCGTTCGGCCTCATCTGCTTGGAATCGCGTACCCCGTGCAGCCTTTCTAAGAGCGCCGCATCGCAGGGCAGGATGACCACCCCCACGGTCACCGGCCCGGCCAGCGCGCCGCGTCCGGCTTCGTCCATCCCGGCCACGCAGCGCAGCCCTTGTTGCCACAGGCCTTGTTCGAAATTCAGGGTAGGGAGATTAGCGCCGGGGATCATAGAGCCCGTCGCGGGTGTTGCGCCGGATCGTAAAAATATCCAGCACCATGCGGGTCGCGTCCCGCAGCACGCTCAGTTTGCTGTCCGGGCTGTAATACCACCGGATCGGCACCTCCACCACCCGGTAACCGCGCCGCCGGGCGATGTACAACAGTTCGATGTCGAACGACCAGCCCGGTATTGTCTGCACCCGGAACAGGTCTTCGGCCGCCGCCGCCCGGAAACATTTAAAGCCGCACTGCGTATCATGCAGGTTGGGCAGGGCCAGCAGGCGGATGACCAGGTTGATGGCCCGCCCGCCCCAGTGCCGGTAGGATGGCTCGTTATGACGCACCGCCCCCAACGCCTCGCGTGAGCCGATCGCGATCTCGAAATCGGTGCATACCGGCGGCAGGAACTGGCTGACCTGCTCGAACGGCATGGACAGGTCGGCATCGCACATGAACCGGTATTCACCGCGCGCTTCCAGCATGCCGCGCCGCACCGCCAGCCCCTTGCCGCGCTCTTGATTCTGCAGCACACGCAGGGATGGGAACCGCGCCAGGAATTGTTGCGCCACTTCCAGCGTCCGGTCGCTGCTTCCGTTTTCGACCACCAGCACTTCGCTGGCATACTCCTGGGTTGCCAGGAACGCGAAGATTTTCTCCAGGGAATCAGGCAGCCGCTGCTCTTCGTTATGAGCGGGGATGATGACAGATAGCAGGGGAACCAATTCGTTAACCGCCAATAAAGACGAAATAGATCATCACGCCCACCAGGCACAACAGCACCAGCGCCATCACCCCCAGGGCTGCCCACTGGCCCGTTGTGAACATGCCTCGCCGTTTCGCCGGAGGCCGGCTGGACCCCGCCACATCCACTGGGGGTGGGGGTGCAGGGCGGAAGGCCGCAGCCGCACCGCTGCCTGCTGCAGGCGGCTCCTCTTCGAATGCAAAACTCAAATCCGCAGCATTGAAACCCGCCTCCGCAGGGACAGGCTCGGCATCCGGCTGATCCACGCCCATCGGCTGGTACACAGGCGTCTCTGCTTCTTCCGCCAGGAAGGCCGCTCCCTGCCCGGCATGTGGTTCGGGGACTGGCGCCGCAGGCTGGGCAGACTTGGGCGGCAGGGGATGCTGGATCCGTTCCACCACCTCGTGCACGGCTTCCGCACTCATCACCGGGCGGCCCTGGGCCAGCGAGGCGGCAAATCGCTCCAGCGCGTCGCTCATCACCACGCGCACGATCGGCCGCACCGACTCGACATGCAATCCGGGATCAGCCGCCATGATCACCGCCTCGACCGTGCCGAAGTTGGCCAGCCCCTGCCGTTCCAGATAAACTTGCAGGGCTTTCGCCAGGCGCGCCGTGCGCGTCAGCAGGTTTGCGCGTGCCGGCGTGAAGCGCGTCCCATCCACCGTTCCCCACGCGTCGCCCTTGGCACGGTACATTCCGCGCAGTTCGGTGACGTGGATCACAAAAACGCCGGGCGGACCGATCAGCACCAGCGGCAGGGTGATGCCCGACTGCCCCAGTGGGTGATTGCGGATCAGGGTGAAGCCCTTTTCGAGCGCCTTCTCCAGGTGGCCCATCACCGCTTGCTGGGCCTTGATCTCTGCCATCCAGGAAAGTCCATATTTCAAACTGGCCTTCACCTGGTCCGTCAGGCTGATCTCCCCCTTCTCAGATACAAAGGGCGTATGGTCAATTACCTTCATAACAAACCGCTCCCTTCCTGGTCAACGCTCCGGCAGATTGGGGACCAGACTCGTCCGCGTGCCCCGGGTCTTTGATGGCTCACTGCGCCGGGCTCAGAAAACCGGCACCCCTTCGAGCAGGTCGCGCTCCGCCCGTTCCGCCGTGGTCAAGACCAGGTTCCCGTCTTTCCCCACGGTTTTCACCGGCTTGCCGATTTCGAAAGTGCTGGCCCACAGGGCTTTGCGCTCCCCGGTGACGAATTGCTTCCCGTTCTTCAGCTTTTCCACCAGCATCTCCCGGTTGATCAAAACCCGGTCCGAATAGGTAGCCCCGCGCCGCTCATAGGCGCGTACATACTTGATCTTTCCATCAGACGTATAGTGAACAGCCTCGATAACGCCGTCGATTTTCTGGCGTGCCATAACAGATTCCTCCAGAGAAGTAAAGTTTCTCGCGGCAAAGGCCTCTGGCCGGAGAATAAAATACCGCCGAGCGCGGGTTGCGGCTCGGCGGTCAGTCGGGGTGGGCGGACTTGAACCGCCGACCCCCGCGTCCCAAACGCGGTGCGCTGGCCGACTGCGCTACACCCCGTTCCTGACAATGGTGAGTATAATGCGAAGGATGCATACCCGTCAAGCCAAACCGCCATATTGGATTCTCTTCGTCCTCCCCCTCCTCTGGGGGCTGTCGGCCTGTGCCGCGGACCCCATTCCTGTTTCCACCCCGTCACCGGCCGCCGTCACGGCAGTTTCTACGATTCCCACGGCCACGCCCGCCTCCCCGCCTGCTCCCCAAACGCCCCTCCCCCCGGCCTGCCTTTCCCGGCCTGGCCGTCTGCTGGTGGTGACCCTTGACTCGGCCGCCATCCCCCGCTTTCATCTCTACCTGCCGCCCTGTTACGAAACTGATCTCACCCGCCGCTACCCCGTGCTCTACCTCTTCCACGGTGCCACTTATGATGACAGCCAGTGGCCGCGCCTGGGCGCCGCCGCAGCCGCCGACCAGCTCATCGCCCCCGGCAGGGCCGCCCCCTTCATCATCATCATGCCCTATGACCGCGCCTCCTGGCGCGAACCGCAGGATGACCAGTTCGACCAGGCCGTCCTGTCTGACCTGATTCCCTACGTGGACAGCCGCTACCGCACCCTGGCCGGCCGTCAGCATCGCGCTCTCGGCGGCCTTTCCCGCGGGGCAGGCTGGGCCTTGCGCCTCGGACTGACCCATCCCGGCCTGTTCGGCGCCCTCGGCGCTCACTCCCCCGTGGTTTTCTATGTTGACCGCTCGGACCTCCCCGTTTGGGTCGCTGGCCTCCCTGCTGGCACGCCCCCGGATATTTACCTGGATATCGGCCGCAGCGACCGGGAGCACGGCGCAGCCCGCCAGTTGGCAGATCTGCTCGACAAACATCAGGTTCCGCACGTCTGGCTGGTCCACAACGGCAGCCATGATGAGGACTACTGGCAGGCCCATATCGGGGATTACCTGCAATGGTACGCCTCCCATTGGGGCAATCCATGACCACCCCGCTGGTATAATCACCCCATGCCTCTCACCCTCGAAGAAGTCGAACACATCGCCGCCCTGGCCCGCCTGGAACTGAGCCCCGCTGAAAAAGAGCACTACCGCAGCCAGCTTTCTGCCATCCTGGGTCACATCCGCAAACTCCAGGAATTGGATACGCGCGCCATCCCTCCCACCGCCAGCATCCTGGAGACCGCCAGCCCCCTCCGGGCGGACGAGGCGCACCCCGGCCTGGAGACGTCTGAACTCCTGGCCAACGCCCCCCAGACCTCCCAGGATCAATTCAAAGTCCCGCCGGTGTTCGAGTAACCTCTGGGACACAGGCTCCGCTTATGACTGGCCTCACCGATCTCAGCCTCTCGTCAGCTCGCATCCTGCTCCAGCACGGGGAACTATCCAGCCTGGAACTGACCCGCGCCTGCCTCGAGCGCATCCAGGCCCTCGAACCCCGCCTGCATGCCTTCCTGCACCTGGCCGCCGGCTCCGCCCTCGCCCGGGCAGGGCAGGCGGACCGCGAACGGCAGGCCGGGGCACACCGGCCCCTTCTCGGCCTGCCCCTTGCCGTCAAGGATGTGCTCGCCGTCCAGGGCATGCCCTGCACCTGCGGTTCGAAGATTCTCGAAGGCTTCATCCCCCCCTACACCGCCACCGCCGTCCACAAACTTCAGGCAGCCGGTGCCGTCATTCTCGGCAAGACCAACACTGACGAGTTCGCCATGGGTTCCTCCACCGAGAACTCCGCCTACGGCGTCACCCGCAACCCCTGGGACCTGGCCCGCGTCCCCGGCGGCTCTTCGGGTGGCAGTGCCGCCGCCGTGGCTGCCCGTCTCATCCCCGCCGCCCTCGGCACGGATACCGGCGGTTCGGTCCGCCAGCCGGCCTCCTTCTGCGGGCTGACCGGTCTCAAGCCCACCTACGGGCGCATCTCGCGCTACGGCCTGGTCGCCTACGGCTCCTCCCTCGACTGTCCCGGTGTGCTCACCCGCACGGCCGAAGATGCCGCCCTGCTCTTCTCGCTCATGGCCGGCAAAGACCCCCTGGATGCCACATCCGCCGCTGTCCCCCTCCCCTCGCTCGACCTGCATCTGGACGCTTCCCTGCCCCTCAAAGGACAGCGCATCGGCGTGCCAAAGGAATACTTCATTGACGGCATCCAGCCCGGCGTACTGGCCGCCGTGCGGGGGACCATCCAGCTCCTGGCAGATCTGGGCGCCGAAATCCTTGAGATCAGCCTGCCGCACACCGAATATGCCCTCGCGGTCTATTACATCCTCGCCCCGGCCGAAGCCTCCGCCAACCTGGCGCGCTTCGACGGCGTCCGCTACGGCCCGCGCGAAGAGAGCGGCAAACTCCTGGAAGTCTACACCCGCACCCGCGGCCGCCGCTTCGGAGCCGAAGTCGAACGCCGCATCATGCTGGGCACCTATGCCCTCTCGGCCGGCTATTACGAAGCCTACTACGGCCAGGCCCAGAAGGTCCGCACCCTCATCCGCCGTGATTTCGAGCAGGCCTTCACGCAGGTGGACATGATCGCCGCCCCCGTCGCCCCCACCACCGCCTTCCCCATCGGTGCCCACGGCGACGACCCCCTGGCCATGTACCTCGAGGATATCTTCACCCTGCCCGCCAACCTGGCCGGCATCCCCGCCCTGGCCTTCCCCGCCGGCTTCGACGCCTCCGGCCTGCCCGTCGGCATCCAGTTGATGGGCCCCCGCTTCCAGGAAGGCCTCCTCCTGCGCGCCGCCCATGCCTGCCAGCAGGTCACCGCCTGGCACACGCGCCAGCCTGACCTGGGCCCTCTCCCTGCAAAGATTTGACCTCGATTTCACCCGGGATGAAAAGAGACGATAGAGATACTGGAGATGCTGGAGACGAACGCGGCTGCCCATCCCTCCGGCCCGTGCATCAGGTATGGACCCCGGCTGACTCCGTTCATCTCTTCCTGGAACATGGAGTAATATGAACATCTTCCTCACCGGCGGTGCTGGCTACATCGGTTCCGCCACCGCTGAAACCCTGCTCGCAGCCGGTCACACCGTCACCGTCTACGACTCCCTGGTCAAGGGCCACCGCCCTGCCGTGCCCGCCGGCGCCCGCTTCGTCCATGCCGACCTTGCAGACGTGCCCGTCTTGACCCGGACCCTCGCCTCCGAAAAATACGACGCCGTCATGCACTTCGCCGCCTTCATCGAGGCCGGCGAGAGCATGAAGAACCCCGGCAAATTCTTCGAGAACAACCTGGTCAACTCCCTCCACCTCATCGAGGCTGCCCACCGCGCCGGCATAAAGCGCTTTGTACTTTCCTCCACCGCCGCCGTCTACCAGTCCAGCGATGAGCCGCTCAGCGAAGAGTCACCCCTCGGCCCCACCAATTCCTACGGCTACACCAAGCTGGCCGTCGAACAGGCCCTCGACTGGTACCGCCAGATCCATGTCCTGCGCTACGCCGCCCTGCGTTACTTCAACGCCTGCGGAGCACTGCCCGGCCGCGGCGAAGCCCACCAGCCCGAGTCCCACCTCATCCCGCGTGTCCTCCAGGTCGCCCTGAGCCAGGCCGAACACGCCGCCATCTACGGCACCAATTACCCCACCCCCGATGGCACCTGCATCCGTGATTACATCCACATCGCCGACCTCGTCTCCGCCCACCTGCTCGCCCTCCAGGCGCTCGATGACCATGACCGCCTCGTCTACAACCTCGGCAATGGCAGCGGCTATTCGGTGCGTGAGGTCATCGAGACCGCCCGCCGCGTCACCGGCCACCCCATCCCCGCCAAGGAACACCCCCGCCGTCCCGGCGACCCCGCCCGCCTGGTCGCCTCCTCCGAAAAGATCCGCCGTGAACTCGGCTGGCAGCCCCAACACCCCGACCTGGCCGGCATCCTCTCCAGCGCCTGGGAGTGGCACCGCTCGCACCCTCATGGATACGACTAGAATGTCATTGTAGAATATCAATGTAGAATGTCACTGCGAGACCGGCGCTCTCCCGGTCGAACCAATCTCCACCCCCATTGTCATTGCGAGACCGGCGCT
>CAYLXB010000085.1:0-4360 GCA_964387495.1 uncultured Anaerolineaceae bacterium | reverse complement strand
GCGCTCTCCCGGTCGAACCAATCTCCACCCCCATTGTCATTGCGAGACCGGCGCTCTCCCGGTCGAAGCAATCCCATCTTACGCTGCTCAAGCAGCCACATGGTACGCATTTCACCACAATGATTAAAGCCATCATCTTCGACGTCGGCAGCACCCTCCGCATCGGCCCTGACAGGCAGAAACGGTTCGGCGAAGACTACGCCATCACCGGCCTCTCCGAATTGTTATCCATTGCTCTGCAAGACACTCCTCGCCCCTGACGATCCTGGCTTTCGAAAACCCTACTCCACGTTTATCGCCCCCAACACCCGCTGGCGCGCCTGCTCGATGTGCGCCAGCATCACCGCCCTCGCCTCCTCCGGGTCGCGTTTGCGCAGTGCCTCCAGGATGCTGCGGTGCTCGCCCAGTGACTGGCTCGCATGCCCGTCCCGCTTCCAGGCCGCAAAGTTGAAGCGCGCGGACACCTGGTGCAGGTGCAGCAGGTAACGACTCAGGTAGCGGTTGCCGGTCGCCTGGGCCAGCGCCCGGTGGAACTCATAGTCCAAGTCGGCCACCCGCGCAAAATCCAGCGTCGTCTCCGCCGCCTCCCCCTGCCCCACGATCTCCTCCAGCCGGCCGAACTCCCCCTCCGTCAACCGCTTGCACGCCAGCGAAGCCGCCGGCCCGATCACGATCGCCATCGCATCCATCATCTCGATGAAATCGAACACGCTCAACGCCGTGATGATCACCCCCTGGCGCGGCATAACCTGCACCAGGGACTGCTCCGCCAGCCGCTGAAAAGCCTCCCGCAGCGGCGTGCGCCCCCAGCTGTAACGCTTCATCAAAGCCGCCTCGCTGACCGCCGAGCCTGGTTCCAGTTCCAGGGTCAGGATCAGGCGGCGCAGTTCGCTTTCGACGCGGTCGCTTTCGCGGGTGGACGAGGGAGATTTGGGCATGCTGGAGTCCTTTGGATCTTGCCGCGTTAGGCTCTCACACTTCGGGAGCATTCTTCCCCGCAGGGCACCGGCGGCTCAGGATGAGTACCTGCGGGTGGTTTCACGAAATCGCTCTTTGCCCTAATTAAACCACGAAACTGGCCAAAATACAAACCAATTAGTATACAACTGATATACAATTTGCATATTTTCTATTGACAAAGTCTTCACAAAGGTGTATATTTTAGCTGGCTGATCATGGTTGCCGGCAGAACAACAGTCCGATACTGTCCACCAGGATTTTGCAATGGCTCTTCCTCTTATCCAAACGGTTCCCCTGCAAGCGCCTGTAGCCCCCGGGTTGCAGGGCATCCTGTTCGACATCCGCAAATTCTCCATCCACGATGGCCCCGGCATCCGCACCGCCGTCTTCTTCAAAGGCTGCCCCCTGCGCTGCGCCTGGTGCCACAACCCCGAAAGCCAGTCCTTCCAGCCCGAACTCATCCTGCACCCCAGCCGCTGTATTGCCTGTGAGGCCTGCCTCCAGGCCTGCCCCAACGGCGCCGTGACCGGCCGGGATGGCCTCATCCTCACCGACCGTACCCTCTGCCAGGCCTGCGGACAGTGTGCCCAGGTCTGCGATGCAGAGGGGCGCCAGCTGGTCGGCCGGACGTACACCCTGGATCAGGTCCTGGCCGAAATCGAAGCCGACCGCGTCTTCTACGAGCAGTCCGGCGGCGGCGTGACCTTCACCGGCGGCGAACCCCTCAGCCAGCGCCCCTTCCTCCTCGCCCTCCTGCGCGCCTGCCGGGAACGCGGCCTCCACACCGCCCTCGACACCAGCGGCTACGCCTCCTGGGAAGCCCTGGACGAAGTCCGCCCCTTTGTCGGCCTCTTCCTCTACGACCTGAAACTGATGGACGACGCCCGCCACCGCCGCTGCACCGGCGTCTCGAACGCCCTCATCCTCTCCAACCTGCGCCGCCTTGCGGAACACGGCCACCCCCTGCGCGTGCGCATCCCCATCATCCCCGGCCTCAACGACGACGAGGAAAACCTGCGCCTCAGCGGCAGCTTCCTCGCCGGCCTGCCGGCACCGCCCCGCCTGGATATCCTCGCCTACCACAGTTCCGCCGAGGCCAAATACCAGAACCTTGGCCTGCCCTACACCCTCGCCGGCCTGAAATCCCCCGCCGGTGAACGCATGCAAGAGATTGCCGCCCTCCTGCGCGGCTTTGGATTGGAAGTTTCAATTGGAGGCTAATCCCATGAGCATGACCCCCCGTGTCGCCAAACTGCGCCGGCAGAGCCTGGATGCCAAACCGTCCATCTCCGCCGAGCGCGCCATCCTGATGACCGAGTTCTACGCCCGGAACCACGGCCTCATCTCCAAACCGGTCGAACGCGCCCTCTCCTTCCAGTACCTGATGGAGCACAAGACCATCTACCTCGGCCCAGATGAACTCATCGTCGGTGAAAAAGGCCCCGCCCCCAAAGCCACCCCCACCTACCCCGAATTATGCTGCCACACCCTCAGCGACCTGGATATCCTCGACTCACGCCCCAAGACCCCCTTCGCCGTCAGCCCCGAAACGCGCCAGGTCTATGAAGAAAAGATCATCCCCTTCTGGCAGGGCCGTTCCATGCGCGACGCCCTCTTCGCCGAAATGACCGGCGAATGGAAAGCCTGCTACGAGGCCGGCATCTTCACCGAGTTCATGGAACAACGCGCCCCCGGCCACACCGTCCTCGACGGCAAGATCTACAAAAAAGGCATGCTCGACTTCATCGCCGAAATCGACGCCCACCTCGCCCGCCTGGACTACCTCCACGACTTCGACGCCTATGCCAGGCAGGAAGAACTGAAAGCCATGCGCATCGTGGCCGCCGCCCTCATCCGCTTTGGTGAGCGCCACGCCGAAGAAGCCCGCCGCCAGGCCCGCCTCGAATCCGGCCCCCGCCGCGCCGAACTGGAGCGCATCGCCCAGGTCTGCACCCGCGTCCCTGCCCACGCCCCGCGCGACTTCTGGGAAGCCCTCCAGTACTACTGGTTCGTCCACCTCGGCGTCACCACCGAGTTGAACACCTGGGACGCCTTCTGCCCCGGCCACCTCGACCACCACCTCGCCCCCTTCTACGAAAAAGGCCTCCAGGAGGGCACCCTCACCCGCCCCGCCGCCGAGGAACTCCTGCAATGCTTCTGGATCAAATTCAACAACCAGCCCGCACCCCCCAAGGTCGGCATCACCGCCGCCGAAAGCGGCACCTACACCGACTTCGCCCAGATCAACGTCGGCGGCCTCCTGCCCGATGGCTCGGATGCCGTCAGCGAAGTCTCCTTCCTCCTGCTCGACGTCATCGAAGAGATGCGCCTGCTCCAGCCATCCTCCTCCATCCAGGTCAGCAAGAAGAACCCCGATGCCTTCATCAAGCGCGCCGCAAAGATCATCCGCACCGGCTTCGGCCAGCCCTCCATCTTTAACGTCGAAACCATCATCCAGGAGATGACCCGCGTCGGCAAATCCCTCGAGGACGCCCGCTGCGGCGGCACCAGCGGCTGCGTCGAGACCGGCGCCTTCGGCAAGGAAGCCTACATCCTCACCGGCTACTTCAACCTGCCCAAGGTGTTCGAGATCACCCTGCACAACGGCCTCGACCCGCGCACCGGCCGCCTCATTGGCCTGCAGACCGGCGACCCTGCCGCTTTCAAAGACTTCGAAGAACTGTTCGCCGCCTTCGAAAAGCAGTTGCTCCACTTCATAGATATCAAGGTGCGCGGCAACCAGGTGGTCGAGCGCCTCTATGCCGCCCAGATGCCGGCCCCCTTCTTGTCCCTCATCATTGACGATTGCATCGCAAAGGGCAAAGACTACCATGACGGCGGCGCCCGCTACAACACCACCTACATCCAGGGCGTGGGCATCGGCTCCGTCACCGACGCCATGTCCGCCGTAAAATACCACGTTTTCGACCAGCATACTTTCAGCCTGGCCGAACTGCTCCCCGCCCTCTCGGCCGACTTTCAGGGCCATGAGCGCCTGCGCCAGAAACTGCTCAACAAGACCCCCAAGTACGGCAACGACGACCCCAACGCCGACGATCTCATGGTCCGCATCTTCGATGCCTACTTCAACGCCGTGGACGGCCGCAAGACGACCAAGGGCGGTGAATACCACATCGACATGCTCCCCACCACCTGCCACATCTACTTCGGCTCCGTGACCGGCGCCACCCCCGACGGCCGCCGGGCCTGGACCCCCCTCTCCGAGGGCATCTCCCCCGTCCAGGGCGCAGACCGCCGCGGCCCCACCGCCGTCCTCAAATCCGCCGCCAAAATGGACCATGCCCGCACCGGCGGCACCCTCCTCAACCAGAAATTCACCCCCTCCCTCCTGGCAGACGAAGCCGGCCTCGACGGCATGCTTCAGCTCGTGCGCTCCTAC
>CAYLXB010000084.1:0-14424 GCA_964387495.1 uncultured Anaerolineaceae bacterium | reverse complement strand
CACCTCGAATTAGGGTTCCCAACGCATGAATACTCACGCAGGGATTGAATCTCTCCCTACAGTATGTTTCCTTTTGAAGATACACGCCAGTGGGAATAGTCATTTCTTTATGTGACAAATTTCCCAAGCAAAAAAGGCGTTTCCGGAGCGAATTTGACGCGAGCAGGCTGGCATCGGCAGCCTGTTGTCCATCAAAACCGGCAGCAAAGGATATTTGTTCCGCGGAACAAATAGAGGAACAAATACCTCTTAAAAGCAACAGGAGTGCCTGGATGACACTCCTGTTGTGGTCAGTGGTTATGGTTTGCAAGCGCAGGGCACACCTCTGGCGAAGGTTATGATAGCACAAACATTCTGGTTTTGGAGGGGTAGAGGTGAATGACAGTCACTCACACAAGAGGCTGTTACCGGCCGCCCGGTGATTTATCCCGGCGCCAGGTGATTATCTTTCCAGGTGGTCACACGGTTCCGTCCGGTATTCTTGGAATGGTAGAGGGCCTGATCGGCTTTGATGATGACCTTTTCCACGTCTGTGTCGTGATCGGGATAGGTGGCAACACCCATGGAGATCGTCACGTTCAGTTTTTCCCCGTTGTGGGGAATGCTGAGGGTAGTACACTTCTGGCGGATTTCATCGGCGCGGGCAAAGGCGTCGGTAGTGCTGGCACCCGGCAGGATCAGCAGGAACTCTTCCCCCCCATAACGGCAGACGAAATCGTAGCCGCGGGCGTGCGTTTTAATCAGCCTGGCAGTTTCCTTCAGCATCAAGTCGCCGACCTGGTGCCCGTAGGTATCGTTGATAATCTTGAAGTGGTCAATATCCATGACGATGATGCTCAGGGGTTGTTGGGAGCGCTTTGTCCTTTGGACTTCCTGATTCAGGACTTCTTTCAGGTACCGGCGGTTGTGCAGCCCGGTCAGACTGTCATGCAGGGCCTGTTCATGCAGTTCGTCACGCAGCCTTTCCACAGCCCGGATTTGTCTTTGCAGTTTTTGATTGGCAATGCGCAGGTCTTCCTCCACTTGTTTGCGCTGGCTGATGTCGCGCACAACGCTTTGGATGTGCAGCGGCTTACCGTTGGCGTCGCGCACCAGTTCGACGCTGACTTCTGCCGGGAAAACCTGCCCGTCTTTTTTACGGAAACGCCGCTCATAAAGCGGAACGGTCTCGCCGGTCAATAGTTGTTGCAAGATCTCCTGGCTTTGGTTGCTCTCTGCAGAGGTGTCATTGACTGACATTTTCCTTATTTCTTCGAGGCGATAACCAAGCATATCCGCGGCGCGCCGGTTGGCATCCAGATGTTGTCCCTTGAAATCCAGGATGAAAACTGCATCATGGGTTTGCTCGAACAGGGAGCGGTAACGCTTTTCGCTTGCACGCAGATCTTCTTCGGCCTGTTTGCGCTGGCTGATGTCCTGGTGGGTGCCGGACATGATAAGCGGTTCGCCATCCTCCGTCCAAGTCGCCACCTTTCCCCGATCGAGCACCCAGACCCAGTGTCCATCCTTGTGGCGCAGGCGTACTTCTGTTTCGTAATAATCCAATTCACCCTCAAAATGCTTCTGCAGCAATTCGTCGGAGCGTTTCAAATCGTCCGGGTGGGCAAACCCGGTCCACATTTCTATGGAGACGGGCATAAGTTCAGCCAAGGTGTAACCGATGATCTCCGCCCAGCGTTCATTTACAACGATCTCACCAGTCTGTACGTTCCATTCCCAGGTGCCCGCATTGGTGCCTCGAATAATGTTGGCGAGTCTCCTTCTCTCTGTGACCAGGTCCTGCTCCATCTGCTTGCGTTCGGTGATGTCACGGGCGGCAGCATAGATCAGGTTCCCGGCGGGGGTGGAGCGCCACTCAATCCAGCGATAGGAGCCGTCTTTACAGCGATAACGATTCTCGAAATTTAGAATGGTTTCCTGGGCATCCAGGCGTGTCATCGCGTCCAGGGTGGCATCCATATCATCCGGATGGACCAGATCCAGGAAGCGCCTGCCCTCCAGTTCAGCAAGTGAATAGCCCAGCGTTCTTTCCCATTGGTGGTTCAACCGGCGGAAAAACCCATCCGTGCCGGCAATGCAAAAAAGGTCCAGGCTGGTGGTAAAGTAGCGATCCAGTTCCCGGGTTTTCTCACGCAGCGCCTCTTCTGCGCGCCTGCGTTCGGTAATATCGCGGACGACCGATAGAACCTCGGTGGAATTCAAGGGGAGAATGCGGTCTTCGTAATGCCGGGTTTCCCCACTTACCTGCAAGCCATATTCGAAGATGACCATGTGGTTGGAGTTCAACGACTCTTCGATCGCCTGCATGCCTGTCCGGGCAACCTCCGCAGGCATCACATCCTCGAGTTTTTGATTTAAAAATACTTCCAGCGGGGCATAGAGAACTGCACCGGCGGGGGCGTGATAATCCAGAAACAATCCGTCGCGCCGGATTCGAAACAACATATCGGGCACGGAATCGATAATGGCGCGGTTCTGCGCCTCGCTGGCGCGCAGTTTTTCTTCCGTCTTGATGCGGTAGGTGATATCCACCAGGGTGGTGACCAGGTAAAGCGGACGGCCATCCTGATCCCGCCGCAGGGTGGAACTGAGTTCTGCCCAGACCACCGAGCCGTCCTTGTGGATGAAGCGCTTGGTAAACCGGCAGGAGGTTCCCTGTCCAGAGAGAAGGGTGTCGATCTGCCTCTGGGTCAACTCGATATCATCCGGGTGGGTGATTTCCTGCCATTTTCGTCCGCTGAATTCTTCAGGGGAGTATCCGAGCATGCTGCAGAAGGCAGCGTTGACGCTCACTTCGCCGGAGAGCCTGGTGATCGACTTGCCGACGACGGAATAGTCGAATATGTACTTGAACAGATCCTCGCTTTCGCGCAGTTTCTGCTCTGCCCGTTTGCGCTCGGCAAGTTCATCTTCAGCGTGCCTCAGCGACCGTTGGATCGAACGGGTTGCAAACGAGATCAAAATGCCGCCCAAACAAAAAAGAGAGGTGTAGGTTACCCACTGCGTGATGTTGACTACGTAATCGGGCCTGGGCAGGAGGCCCATATTTTCTGCCGCGATCAGCCCCAGGATGATCAGGGAGCAGAATACGGCAGTGAGCAGGGCGCCCCTCCGGTTGAAAAGCAGTCCGGATATGATCACCATCAACAGGTAGACCGCCGTGCTGGCGACGCGGATGGTTCCCAGGCTGGCAATCGCGGCTGTCAGAACGATTGTATTCAGCACAATAAACCCGATACCTGCCAATGCAACCTTTCCCCTACGCAGGGTGAAATACATAAGGAGGCATGATCCAAAAAGAACGAGGTTAAGGATCAGTGCGGGTACGGGTACCCTGCCTCCCAGCAAGTTCCCAATGAAGACCAGGGCCGTGAAGATGGTGCCTGTGACGATCACCAGGCTGGTCAATTCAGCCTGGCGCGTCTTGGTTTCATCCCCGGCAAAGACCGGGGGCGCCAGCCGTTGCCTGATGCGGGCATACATCCGTTTTATCGCAGGAAGTGTCATCGCTTCAAGCTCTCCTGTGACTATGGTAACTCATTTCGGAAGACGGGCAGTAATCTGGAATGTTATCATACTCGTTTTGCAGTGTCTATCGATGTGCGCTCTGCCTCGACCTGCGTTTATCCGTTTCCAGCAGGCTGGCGTCACGCAAAGCCCGCGCGGCTTGCGGCAGAATGATTTCGTGGAGAGGGTGATGACGGCGGGCATGGGACCCGAATGGTGAATCCCCCACGAACTCCTTATCATTAGTCTAGCACAAATCTTCGCTTTCGCAACAGGGCAGCACAAAAAAACGGCAGGCCGCGGGGTCTTCAGGAATCAACCGGTTCCGGCTGCCATTGGCAAGTGACCGCCATCTGGAACTTCACGATACCAGTCCGACCCGGTGGAAGCGGCCCATGAGCGCCACACTTTTTCCGTATTTGCCACGAATGACTTCGAAGCGCTCTGCGAATTGATCGGCTTTGCCTTTATACAGCGCCATGTCGTGCAGTTCAACCAGGAGCTGCGTGGCTTCATCATATGCATAGGCGCGCCTTTGGACCAGAAGACTCTCAAGGTACACCCAATTGGCTTCTTCATTTTCGGCAAGGTTTTCCAGCCTGCGGATCCGCTCACGCTCTGCCTGCTGCGCAGCTTTCCTCGCTTCGCGTTCTTCGATTTTCCTGGCCTGTTTAAGTAGTTCAGGCACAGTGTGCACAGGTGGTTTTGGCGCAGCCGTTTTTTCGTTGTCCGGCTGCGCAAGGTGTTTTTTCAGCGCCAGAACAGCTCCCGGCGCGCCGAGCAGGATCTGTTTCAGGTGAAATTCACATTCCGCGCGGCTCAGTTTGGACAGGCTGGCTTCGAAGTTGGATTCAAATCCGGCTTTCATGTCCGGGCTGGCGACAGCCGCGGCAGCGATCAGGTGCGGGTCTATCTCGAAAAATTCCGCGAAGGCCTGCAGGCCAGCGTTCAGTTCTTTCAGACCGGCCGGCAGGGGAGGTTCCGGCTCATGTTCTGCAACCTCGAGGTCATCCACGGAAATTGCTTTGAGCCAGGCGAGATAGAGCATACGGGTGTCGCCCTGCAGGAGTTGGTCGCGCAGGGGCGCCAGTTGGCCCAGGATGCCGCCCGATTCGACCCATTCAAGGCAATTATCTTCATCATTGAGTTGGATTTCGAGCACGAAGAATTGTCCATGTTCTTCCAGCATGATCCAATCTTCGAGCAGGTATGGCTGGAAGGAGGAGATATCCAGCAGGCCTTTGGGCAGGCGGAACATGAGCCGCCGCCAGCCGAAGTTCGAGTCGTACAGGAAGGTGTCGAAGTATTTCAGCAGAACTTCCCGGGGGTCGTGTTTGAAATCGCCCCAGGAGTAGGTGACGACCGCCTGCGTGGAAGTGACAACATCCATGTGGCTGGAGAGGCGCTTCACATCAGCCAGTTCACGGGCATCCAGGGGGCGGTCAATGGTTTGCCATTCGTAGTATTGGTATTCGCTCATAATGAGTATCTTTATCGTCTGGCTAAAAATCAGATGGGCGCAGGGTGGGAATGCCATTGAATGGCGTCAGTCTGAGAAGATCTGCATTACCGGAAATGATATGATCTGCCTGGGCGGCTTCGACGTCGGCATCGTTTTTGTGACCGGGTTTCAGTCTTCCGGTTGGCTTTCCCTCCACTCCATGTCTTCCAACCTGATGAAATCGGTGTCCACCCGGCCGGCTGCGAAGGCGGCTTCGATGGCGGGACGGGCCTCCGGCGAGAGATCCATGCTGTCCAGGATGAAGATGAGCGTGGCATTCAGTCCGGAGTCGAAAGGCTCCGGGGTTTGCAGAATCTGGCTGAAATCGCGGACAAGTTTACCGTTCAAAACAGGTTCTTCTTCGGCCAATTCCTGCAGGCCGGCGGCGGCCAGACAGCGGCGTTTAGGGAAAATAGCCGGGTCGCTCAAAAGCATGGAGAGAATCGGTTCCACCTGCAGGCCCATGTCTGCCCAGACTTTGGGCAGGCGGTCGGAAAGCCAGTCGTTGGGGCGGCCTTGCAGCGCCAGCAAAGAGGCTGCACTTTCCCAGGCTCCCAGCGCGCCGAGCAGGTGCAGCGCGTGCCAGGGTGCCCAACTGGCCGCTTCGCCGGGCCAGCCATCCAGCAGTCCGGGGTCGAGGGCCATGCGTTCAAGAGCCGGGATATGCTTCTGCCAGCGTAGCGGGTCTTCGGCGGCCAGGTTGAGGCGCTCCGGGCTGAGTTCCGGGCCCCAGGTGAGCAGGTCAGCCGCGGGGCCGGAGTAGGAGCCGGGGCGGGGGGCGCTGAAACCTGCCGGACGCGGTGGAACATCGGGCGGGGTGAGGTCGCGCCAGAGGGACCAGCCCATCAGCAGGAGATCATATAATGCCGGATCGCCCTTTATGTCTATCAAGCCTTTGCCCGGGTCGAAATTTTTATCAACGCTGTGCATATATTCCGTGTGCCGCCGGGAATATTCTTCTGCAGACAGGAAGGGGCGGCTACCGCCAAAACCGGCATAACGCTGGCGGTAGCCCCGATAGGTGTGGGCTTCTTCTGCGAGGTAAGGCAGCATGTCACGGAACTCTTCCAGCCTAGTGAGTGCTGCCTGGACTTCTGCTTCGCCATATGTTTCCCATAATTTACGCCCCTGGGGGCTGTCAGGGCTGATATCCTGGGCAATCAGCAGCAACAATTCGACATCCAGCTCGATGCGCATGTCAATCAGGGCAGCGCGTTCTTCCGGGCTGGGGTAACCGCTGCGCTGTTCGAGCCAGGGGATGTCGATCTTTTTCTTGCGGCGTTCGCGACGACTCATGTGACTCCTTCGGGGTTCAGGTGACGGTCATTTTGGATGTGGCCGTCACCTGATTGTCACAACGTTTTATGCTTTTCTGCAATTGCATCTGCCAGGGCGTCCAGCGCCTTGAAGTCTTCCTCCACCGGCAGGCCCTTGCAGAGCACCGGCGGCAGGACTTCGGCTTTCAGGCTCTCAAGCATCCCGGCCAGGGTGTCCACGGTCTTGCCGCCCCAGCCGTATGAGCCGATGACGGACAGGTATTTCAGGCGCGGTTTGAGCAGGTTGATCAGGTAGGCCGCGCCGATGGTGTTGGGATGCGGGCCGCCCAGCACGGTGGGGGTGCCAACCACCAATGTGGGTGCATCTGCCAGCGCTTCGGCAATGCGGCCGATGTCTGCGGTGGTGAGGTCGAAAGCCTCCACGGCCACGCCGCGCTCGGCCAGGGCTTCGCTGAGGTAAACGGCCATTTTCAGCGTGCTGCCGTGCATGGAGACGAAGGGCAGAATGACCACATTGCGGTACGGGCCGCTGGTCCACTGCCGGTAGGCGTCGATAATGAAAGCCGGGCGGTCATAGATGGGACCGTGGCTGGGTGCGATGCAGTTAAGTTCAAGACTGCCCAGTTTGTCCAGGTTCTTCTGCACCATGCCGCGCAGGGGCATCATGATCTCAGCATAGTAGCGCCGGGCAGCCGCAAGGACACGTTCCTCATTGGCCGAGGCGAAAAGGTCAGAGGTGGCCAGGTGTGAGCCGAAGAAGTCGGTGGTGAACAGGATTTTGTCTTCCAGCAGGTGCGCGGCCAGCGTATCGGGCCAGTGCACCCAGGGGATGTGGATGAATTGGAGCGTCTTATTGCCCAGGGAGAGTGTCTCGCCATCCTGTACGGCGTGGATGCGTTCGGCCGGGATGGGCAGGTGAGTGGAAAGGTTTTCCCTGCCTTTGGGGCTGGCAAAGAGCTGGGCCTGGGGATATTTGGCCAACACAAGCGGCAGGCCGCCAGAGTGGTCCTGTTCGGCATGCAGGGAGAGGATGTAATCAATCTTTTCAACGTTCTCCAGGCGCGTCATGAGGACATCCATCAGGCTCGGGTCAACGGCATCGATCAAAACGGTCTTTTCACTGCCACGAATCAAATAAGCGTTATAACTGGTGCGGTCGGGGAGCGGAATGAGGGCATCGAACAGGCCACGTTCCCAATCCACTGCGCCCACCCAGTCTACATCAGGGATGATTTGTCTGGCTTTCAATCGGGTACCTCCATAGGAAAAGTTGCCGGAATTACAGGGCGATTATAGCATGCTGCGGTTGAGTGTCACCCGGCCTTGGCCAGGGCCTGCTCCAGGTCAGCCAGGATGTCCTCGACATCTTCGATTCCGGTCGAGAGCCGCACCAGCCCCTCGGGGATGCCGACCCGGGCGCGCTCTACCGCGGTCAGCGTGCGGTGGGAGGATGAGGCCGGGTGGACGATGAGTGAGTAGACGTCGCCCAGCGAGGTGGCGGGCAGGCATAATTGCAGGGCTTCCATGAAGCGAAAGGCTTTGGCCCGGTCGGCACCGGCGATCTCGAAGGAGAGCACACCGCCGCAGCCTTTGCCCTCGAACAGTCCATCTGCCAGGGCATGCTGGGGATGATCCGCAAGCCCGGGGTAAATGACGCGTGCAATCCCGGGTTGTTTTTGCAGCCAGCCGGCCACCTGCAGGGCATTCTGGCATTGCTGGCGCATGCGCAGAGGCAGGGTCTTCAGGCCGCGCAGAGCCAGCCAGGCTTCGAAAGGCCCCAGTGTACCGCCGGTCAATTTGTTCAGATCGAAGAGCCTTTCCTTGTTGGCCTGGGAAGTGGCAATCACGCCGGCCAGTACATCACCGTGACCGGACAGGTACTTGGTGGCGCTGTGGATGACATAATCTGCGCCATGCTCCAGCGGACGGAAGAGATATGGCGAGGCAAAGGTGTTATCCACCAGCAGAACAGCGCCGTTCTGGTGGGACAGTCTCGCCAGGGCAGGGATATCGGCCACCTTAAGCAAAGGGTTGGAGATCGTCTCGACCAGCAGGATGACTGCTTTTGTCTCTTTAAGCGCGGTTTCTACGGCCTGCAGGTCGGTTGCATCCACCATGCGAACGTTCACGCCCAGGGTGGTGAACAGATCGGTCAGCAGGGTGAAGGTGGCGCCATAGACATCCAGCGCGGCCACCACCGAACTCCCGGCTTTGGCCCCGGCGGCCAGCAGGGCGGCATGCACGGCTGCCATGCCGGAGGTATAAGCCTGGGCAGCCTCGGCCCCTTCCAGGCTGGCCAGGGCGGCTTCAAAAGCCATGGTCGTCGGGCTGGTGTAGCGCAGATAGATCTGCCCGGGTTTGGTTTTGGCAAAGACGGCGTCCAGGTCATCCATGCTCTCGTAGAGATAGCCGACTGTCGGCCAGATGGGTGTGCTGACGGGGGTGTAATCGGCCGGAGGTACGCGTTCGCCGGCATGCACAGCGCGGGTCTGGAAGGCTTTATGTTGCAAGTCTTTCATGGTATGGCTCCTGATTTTATGGAATGTTTTTTCTGACTTGTCGGGAAAGCTGCGGGGCCTATTCCGGGATTCGGTATCCCAACAGATTGGCTTTGGGGTAGTATTTCTCGCTGACCTCGAATATTTTAGTTTCCGGATTTTGCTGGTTGCCGCCGAGCACTTTGATCTCATTTTCCGTCTCATCCAGGTAGAAACCAACATGCCCGAATACGACTTCGCGTTCGAAGACGACAAGACAGCCCCTGACCGGCGTATCGACAGGCTGACCCCAGTCCAGCCAGGAGCGGGCCAGCGCGGACTTCGTCCCCTCCAATCCGGCCTGCGCCAGGCACCAGTTGGCGAATGCCGAGCACCAGGGAGTTTCATCCCTGGAGACGGCCGAGGCGCTCAGATTGGTGACCGCACTGAAATATTCCAGCACGCGCGGGTTGTTGCCTGTGCCGGGGAACTCGAACACTCCCTTTTCCGCCTCGGCAATGGCCATCCAGGGAAAGTCACCATCCGGCCGGGTAACTCTGGCAATCTTCGACAGATAGTGTTTGTACGACCAGCCTTCCACCCCATTCAGATTGAATCTGAGCCACCTGCCGTCCTCCGATTCAGCAAGCTTCTCGATCACTGTGCCCTGGGCCAGCCTTCCCAGGATGGCTGAGGCGGTGGTCGGCGCGGCACGGATGTTTAGATTGACACTGGAGCGATAGGTTTCGATTTCCTCAGGCATACGGCCTCCTTATTGACATTGACGGGAAATGGGCTGTCCCTGTTTTGAAATTAGAGTCTACAGCCCCTCGTTCTTCCACCAGTAGACAACTGTGCCGATGAGGGTCAAAACCGCCGAATAGAGCGCAGACTCACCCCATGATACATCCAGGGCGAAAATGCCGACGAAGAACAGGATCAAGAAAATGATCACTCCGCCGATGATGTACGGGCTTTTGAGTATTCCAAACATGGTTTCTCCTTGTTGAGGGCAGATTATCCGGCTGCAATCTTGTTACCAGAAAGTATACACCCGTAGTTTATGCGTGCACAATGACCTCAAATGCGCGATAATGACTCGTACAAAGCTTGTTTCCCTGACGCCCCGGACGAAAGGAGTATTCAATGCCAACCCGCACTTTCCCGTTGTGGCTTATCGGCCTGTTAGTACTTTCGACTTTTGCCTGCCGGTTCCTGTTTCCGTCTGCCCAGGGAGAAACAGCCACACCGGCCGGCATGTTGACTGAGGTTGGCGTGACTGTTTCCCCTGATGGCGGTTCTCCTGGTTTTCCACTGCCTCCGCCCACGGCCCGGATTGTCTTTGCCGCCACCGGTTGGACGGTGCCCGGGTCCAGCGAAGAGATTTTTGTGATGAACACGGATGGAAGCGGCGTCACTGCACTCAGCAACAGCCGTGGTGATGACCGCGATCCGGCCTGGTCACCGGACAGCAAGCGCATTGTTTTTACTTCCGAGCGGGATGGGAACACAGAAATTTATGTGATGAATGCCGATGGTTCCGACCAGACCCGCCTGACGAACAGCCTGGAAAATGAACATTTTCCTCGTTGGTCTCCCGATGGGATGAAAATTATCTTCTCAAGGACCATCAACAATGCAAACGATCTATTTGTTATCAATGCCAATGGCAGCGAGCTCACCCGTCTGACCGATACGCCCAAAACTACTGAAGATTACCCGGATTGGTCCCCGAATGGAAAAACGATTCTATTTTCATCCTTCGGCGACAGCGAGGCGGGGATTTATGTTATGAATGCAGATGGCAGCAGGGCACGCCTGCTCATGGCCGGACCCCTGCATTATCCCAGATGGTCGCCGGATGGAAAGTACATTGCCTTTGATGGGGAACCGGCCGGCTGCAAGTTTGAAATTTACATTATGAAAGCAGATGGGACAGATATGCGGCAGGTTACCGAACACCCGGCAAGCTGCGGCGGGTACAATAAATGCCCCTCCTGGTCACCGGATGGCAGGCAGCTTGTCTACTTCTCGTCAGATCGGAGTCCTGAGCCGGGCGCCGACATTTTTATAATCAATGTGGACGGAAGCGGTGAGACAGCCCTGACCCACGGGCAAACCGAGCTGCATCATGGCGGGTTCTACCCTGATTGGTCGCCGGTGCCTTGATGATTTCCAGGTTTGATGTTTACTGCCTGACCTTACAATTCTTCCATGGCCAAGT
The DNA here is from genome assembly GCA_964387495.1 of uncultured Anaerolineaceae bacterium. Lineage (GTDB taxonomy): Bacteria > Chloroflexota > Anaerolineae > Anaerolineales > Villigracilaceae > DSXF01. Next base: position 3,438 of record CAYLXB010000084.1, on the reverse strand, counting down.
AAAGCAGTGAAGCAACCATGCAGGCTGCTACAGCCAGCAGCAGGATGGCAACTACCAGGAAGCAATTTCCGCCTGAGATCCTTCGTTCCAGAGCGGCTTCTTCCGGCCTGGCCGGATTGTAATATACCGTCACTTGTTTCCCAACAGGGTAGCGCGCCACCTGGTCTTTGACTGTTTTGGCTGACAGGGAAGACCCCTCACCTCCGATGGCAATGTTTTTTCCGATGTACTCCTGGCCGCCTATTTGATAGGTGTACTGGATGTCTGCTGCATAAGTCGACCCCTCGGGGTTGGAATCCTCGATCACTTGAGCCGCCTTGATCTGTCCGTTTGTAGCGGGCCAGGCCTGGGATGCGGAAATTTTCTGTTTGTTCTTATAGTACAGGAAAAATGCCAGCGGTGCCAGCACAAGACACAGGCACAGGCAGCCTCCGGTTATGAAAAAACTGGAATATTGGGAAAGCAGGTTCTCTATCATCTTGTATCTCCTGATTTTTCAGACGAACCCCAGATGATGACACGCTTCTCACACGATTCATTATACACATAATACTCATAAGATCCCGCCAGCCTGATATGACCGATTGTTCCATCCAAATTTCATGTTTATGGTTCGCCTCGCGTTCACCGGATTCTGTGCAATAATAGGGATGTTGTTCGGCTGGCATGCCCTGAGCAAACAACTATGGAGGAGGTACCATGATCAATTTCAATATGTGGAAAAATGCCCTGGTCTCCCTGCAAAAGGTGGACAAGGGGCAGTGGGATGGCCTGGATGTCATCTCGAAGTGGTTTATCCTGACCCGCTCAGCGGTCACCACGGTGACCATCTTTTCCTGCGTCATCGCCGGGTTGTTCGCCTGGCGGGTCGAAAAGTTCGAGTTCCTGCCGTGGCTGATCATCACGCTGGGCCTTTTCATTGCCCACGGAACCAACAACATCCTGAACGATTATACCGACTATGTGCGTGGTGTGGACACCGACAACTACTTCCGCACGGAATATGGTGCGCACCCCCTGGTTCACAAATTGCATGACAAACGCACCCAGCTGGCTTACTTCGTGGCCAGCGGTGCACTGGCGATGCTGGCGGGTATCTTTGCCCTGGACTACACGCGCTTCGACCCCTGGGTGATTGGCCTGTTTGCCTTTGGTGCTTTTTCCCTGCTCTTCTATACCTACCCCTTGAAGCACCTGGCGCTGGGTGAATTCTTTATTTTCCTGATCTGGGGGCCGGTGATGGTCGGCGGGGTGTATTATGTGCTGACGCGCTCCTTCGATTGGAATGTCATCCTGGCCTCGATCCCGGTCGGACTGAGCGTGGCCAGCATCAATGTGGGCAAGCACATCGACAAGATGCTCTCGGATAAAGAACGCAGGGTCACCACCCTGCCGGTCTTCATCGGCCAGACGGCCGCCCGTTACCTGACCATGTTCACCATCGTCCTGGCTTACCTGATCATCCTATACCTGATCTTTGTGCCCCGTTTCTTCACCCCCATCCTGTTGATCGTCTTCTTTGCCGGGAAACTGGCACTCATCGCCCTGGCCGTGCTGGCCAAACCGCGGCCGGATGCCCCGCCCGAAGGCTACCCTGCCTGGCCGATCTGGTTCTCGGGCTTTGCATTCATGCACAACCGCCGCTTCACACTCCTGCTCATCCTGGGGGTGTTGGTGGACACCCTGCTGCATGTGCTCGGCCTGGCAGGCTGGTGGGCCTGAATGACTTGGGCGTCCGGTGTATCAAAAGCACCGGACGTCTTTTATTTCCAGCCAGGCGTCCGGATTTTCCAAGACGCCGAATCCCAGCCCGCCATCCGGGCGCCAGGCTGCATACTGGTTGTCGATCCAGATGATGATCCCCAGCGGGCCTCGTGGCGCAAACGGTGTTTCCAGCACAGTGGAGCCATCCAGGGTGAAGGCGATCCGTTCCGGACTCCACTCGAGGCCGAAGTGGTGCCAGCGGGTCACGTTCACATCCAGGGCAGCAGACTGCTCCCGGATGATCCTCCCTGCCAGCCGCCGCGCCAGGCGGGACAAACTTCGCATAGCCAATAGCGGCGTCCCCAGCAGTCCCGGAGCCAACAGCGGCGACGGGATGCGCGGCGAGCAAAAAGCCTGCGCCAGGAAACCCCGGGCGGGCTGGTTGTCCTGAAAGGAAAGATAATTGTGGGCCGAGGCGCCGAAGAACCAGGCTGCGTTTGGCAGGCACAACAGGCGGAAGGGATTGCCCCCGAAGCCGATTGAAAATCCGAAGGGGTCGTTCCATAGTCCGAAGCCCCATGTGCCCGGCAGGTCAGGGGCAGAGAGACGGGCGTTCAGGGACAGCCCAATCGGCGCGTGCCAGGGAAACCGTCGGCGCGGCAGGCGAAGGTAATCGTCCAGCTGCGCCAGTCGGTAGGCGTTCCCCGCTCCGGCGGGGATAGATAACCGCCAGCCATATTGTGTGGGCAGGATATGCGCGGACGATGTATTACGTGCTGTGAGCTTCATTTTCCCCTTGGGAGATGTGGGTGAAAAATGTATTTATGGCGTGCCAGTTTTCGGGTGCACGACAATGCCTCTGGCGGTCCAGGCGCTGCTGCCGGGATAGCGCGGGGCAATGACGGTCACGCGGGAACCAACTGCCAGTTCCGCTGCCCGTTCCGCGGGAAGGATCTTGAGGCCGGCGGCCAGTACAAAGGTGTATGTTTGGCCTTTCTTGTCCTGGATGGTAATGCTGGTGCCGGGTGAATAGGCTGTCACGATGCCGACGCGGTGGATTTTGGAGGGTTTGCCGGGGATGACCATTACGGTGCGGGCGGCCAACGTGCCATCCACTCCCAGGCGGGCCTGAACCATGACATCCATGCCGGGCTGCAGGCTGGCCAGGGTGGCGTCCTTTTGAGACGGGATTTTGAGGCGTGTTTCGGCGTTCAGGCCGACGGTCACGGAAGAACCGTCACGCAGAGCCAGTGTCAGGCTGCCGGCGCTCAGGCTGGTAACCTGGCCACGGAAGTGGGCGTTTTTCCGGCCATGTTCCTTGCCAGCCTGCTTTGTAGCATGCTCGATGGCCTTTTCGGTGGCCTTGGCGCCGGGCGTCTTTTTCGGATCGGGGGATGAGCTGGCAAGAGTCTGGCTTGCGGCGGCAAAGAGGGTGAAGATGAGTGTAGCAAATAGTAGTATACGGGCAAGTTTCATGGTTACCTCTCAGGGTTCATATTCAACGGTCAGGATCAGGTCCTGTTCTTCGCCCTCCTGGTTGCTGGCGACAATCTCGATGGCATTTGGGCCTTCTTCCAACAGGATGACCTGCCGGAAGGTGCCATCCTGCGGGACGATCAGAATTTCATCGTTGATGGAAACGACCGCACCGGGAGGGGCTTCGCCAACTACTTCGACCTCCGCCTCGGAGATGAGACTGCTGTCTTCAGGCCAGAGGATGCGCAAGTAGAGAGG
>CAYLXB010000083.1:0-14629 GCA_964387495.1 uncultured Anaerolineaceae bacterium | reverse complement strand
CTGCGCTACAAACGGGATGACAATAACGATACGACCGCCAACTACCTGAGCCTGTACAGCGGGAATGCAGCCGCGGCTGCCCGGCCGCAGTTGATCATCGAATACTATGTACCGTAGGGGTTGCGCGTCCCGGGAAGGGTAAAGATTCCAGGCCTTATCTCACCTCATCTGCCCCGACATCGATCACACTCTGAATCCTCGCCTCCCCGTCGATATCCACCGTCCCGGCTGCAGCCAGGTTCTGGCCGGAGTCGATTGCCGGCGATGAATCCTGCAGGTGCAGGTCGGGCGCGGCGGTGTCCATCAGGAGGGGGTCGATTCCGTTCTGCGAATGCGCATCGTTGCCGCTGCCGGTTTTGTAGCCGTTGAAGGTCGAATAGGTCACACCCTTCCATTCCCAGTGCCCGGTCGTGCCCGGCCCGGTGTAGAACAGGTTGTAATCCATCACGTTGCCGCTCATCACCTTGCTCCAGGAGCGCAGGTACCAGCGCGCACTGTTGGCAAAGATGATATTGTTCATGATCACGTTGTTCCGGGTGTCGTACTGCACGTAGAGTTCGGAGCCCCAGGCCTTGCGGGTGTTGTTGTTGAAGAGGGTGTTGTTCACGATGGTGCAGCCGGTGGTGGCGCCGCGCTGGGTGTCGTAGCCGCCGATGGCGATGCCCACCTCGGTGTTGTTGTAGACGAAGTTGTTGCGCAGCGTGACGGCCGAGGTGCTGCGCCCGCTGTGCTCGCTGGCCAGTTCGATGCCCAGGTTGCAGTGGTGCGCCCGGTTCCTCTCGATCCGGATGCGCGTGCCGCCGTCCACGTAGATGCAGCCGGCGCTGCGCTCGTTCCCGTAGGCCGGGTTGCCGAACGAATCGACGTTGTAGACCAGATTGCCGGCGATCAGCCCGTCTCTGGCCCGGTCGCTGGCGGGGGCGGTGTCCTCGTAGCCGATGGCGACGATGCCGATGTTGTTCACGTCGTGCAGATGGTTGTTGGTCACCTGCCAGTACTGCACGTTCCCATTGATGGCCAGCGCCTCGCTCGAGCCCAGTTTCAAGCGGTACAGTTTGTTGCGGTCAATGATGAGGTTATGGATGGCGCTTGTACCAGAGGTGCCGTGCACGGCGATGCCATGCGCATCCGTGCCGTTGACGAAGGTGCCGTTGTGTTCGATATGATGGATGAGGTTGCCCCGGAGCTGAATGTGGTGGGCTGTGCCGGTGATGCGGATGCCGATCGGGACAATGTCCTTGACCGCGGTACGGTAATTGCGGATTTCGAAGCCCCGGATGATGATATAGGCTTTGCTGCGGATGTAGACCATGCCGTTGTCATTGGCGGGCACGGCCAGGCTGCTCCCGTCCAGCACCGCCCGCTCGCCCGGGTAACTCCGGAAGGTGATGAAATTTCCCGGTGTGCCGGACGTCTGGATGGTCAGCCGTTCGTTGTAGACTCCGCCGCGGACGCAGATCACATTGCCCGGCTGGGCTGCCCCGGCGGCCTTCAGCAGCGTTTTCCACGGCGCAAGGATGGACTGCCCGGTGTTCGAGTCGTCCCCACCGGTGGCGACGTAATGGGTACAGGCGGCAGCTGCCCGGACTGGAGGCGGGCTGAAAGTTGAAATGAGTGCCAGGATGAGCGCCAGGATGAAGGTGGGCTTGAAAGAGAAGTTATTCATCGTCAATCACTCCTTGCCAGCTTTACCCGCCCGCGATCTTGACCTTGTAGCCCAGGCCGCGCAACAGTGCGGCGATCTGCTCCCGCTTTTCGCCCTGGATCTCAATCAGCCCGTCCTTCACGGACCCGCCGGCACCGCAGGCCTGCTTCAGGGTCTTTGCGAGCGCGGCCAGGTCGGCTTCCGAGAGCGCCAGCCCCTTCAAGATGGTCACGGTTTTACCGCCGCGGCCCTTCGAGTCGTGGTGAAGATACACCGTCTGCTGCTGCGGCGGCAGGGAAGTCACCGGCGGGGAATTGCCCACCTTCTTGCGCAAGTCCCCCTGCCTGGATGACCACACGGTGCGGGATTTTTCGGGAGACACGGTCTTAGGGTTTTTTTACAGGCTGGCCTGTCTTCGGCCTGGAGCCGATTTCCACCAGCTGTACCTGTACACGGTAGCGTTTTCCGTCGATCTCGACCTTATCCATTCCGTAGAATCCCCTGGCCCCCGAGTTGAACACCTTTTCGTCGGCGATAATTTTTCCAACGGTCTGGTCGTTGTTTTTGATTTCGACGCTGATCATCTTGTTTCTCCTGTTCGGCTTTTAGGCGGCACGCATCTGGCCGGGCGAGTGCAATACGGAATTCGGTAACGTGCTGCTCTTATATTATAGAGTACTCTGCCCTTAATGTCTATTTTTCTGAGGGGATTCGACGGGTGTTTCTTGGAGCTGGGAATGTAAACAAGCCAGCCCTGTGGATACGATGCCGGGAGATGCTTCGGCGGGAGATCACCGCCTCAGCACGACATTGGGGATGGTGCGGTTACTCTTCCTGTTTCAGCCCGTTGAATTCCACCCGGTAGAGCAGGTTCCCGCTGCGGTCCAGGCAGTCGAACGCGCCGCTGAAGGCTTCCTGTCCGGGCGGGCCGTCGTCGGTTGCGGCCGTACCGCGCACCCTGGCACCTGCGGGCCGGCAGGCGGTGAACTCGACCTTGCTGCCGGTGTAAACTCCCTCTGCGCTCCAGGTGTACGACTGTTCGCCATCCTGCCTCTGGCAGCTGCCGTCCAGCCCGCCCATGATTTCCAGCGTGAACGTGACCGGCAGGCGGGCTTGATTTCCCTGGGCGATGCGCAGGGTAGCCGTGCCGCTGTCATCCCGGCAGCCAGCCTTGATTAGGGCGGCCGGGCCGCGGTAGCGCCGTTCCCTGACAGGCTCGCCGGGGACGGGCGCACCTGGCCGGGTGCAGGATGCTGCCAGTATCAGCAGGGGGAGCGCCAGGAGAATTTTCGACATCGTGGGCCTTCCCCGCGAAGGGGATGTTTTATTTCTGCTCCTGCGGCAGCACGGCCTTGATGCGTTCCAGGTCCTCCTTGGAAAGCGGGTTTTCCTTGGCCTGTTTGCGCAGGAATTCCTTCATCTTCTTCAACGTCATGGCCGGGACGGGCGCCTCGGTCACCTGCACGTCCGCCTGGTCGTCGGTGAACACCGCCAGGGCCTGTACGGGAGGCAGTTCCTGGCCGGGCAGCAGTTTCTCCAGATGCCGGCGGATGCGGTCTGCCTCGGCATTGGCTTCCAGGTCGGGACGTCCGAGGCTTTCCTGGCCGAAGATGCGCAGGTAGTTGTAGCCCAGCCCGCTGGCTTTCTGCTTCCAGCGTTTGTTCTCGTAGGTGATCAAACCGCGCTGGTAATAGGCGGCCAGAACCCAGATACCCGCCGGCCCGACCAGCAGATGCGGCACGGGGGTGACATAGTGATATAGCGTGTAGTCAAAGGTCAGGCCCTTGAGCGCAGCGGTCACTTTTTCGTCAATGCGCGGGCGGCGGCCCCAGCGGTTGCCGTAATACATGGAGACCTGAGCGAGGATGAAGCCGGCCAGCATGATGCCCACCAGCCAGTAACTGAAGCTGTTGGAGATGTCCTCGGGGTTCTGGAAAAGTTTCACCGAGTAATAAATGGCGATGGCAATGACGATAACGCCTCCCAGGGCGGTGTATTGCCCGATTTTGATGTTGCGCTTGATCTTCTTTTCGTCGCTGACGAGTTTCATGTCTTGTCCTTTGAAGTTGGGGTGAGGGTTGCGAGATTCTCCTGGATGGCCGAGCCGATGGCTGCCACCACGTTGGCCTGGATGGCTTCCCTGGCCACGCGCACGGCATTCTGGATGGCGAATGCGTCCGAACGGCCGTGCCCGATGAACACCAAGCCGTTGATGCCCAGAAGGGGTGCGGCGCCTTCTTCGGCCGGGTCCATCAGTTTTTTTACACTGCTCATGGCGGGCTTGACCAGCAGGCCGCCCAGCAGAGCCAGTGGGCCGCCGCCCTTGATGGCCTCCTTGATCTTGTCCACGAGCATTTTGGCCACGGCCTCGGCGGTTTTCAGCATCACATTGCCGGTGAAGCCATCCGTGACCGCCACGTCCACCTGGCCACCGATGACCTCCTTGCCTTCCACGTTGCCGTAAAAGTTCAGTCCCGAGGCTTTGAGGAGGGGGGTGGCTTCCTTGACCAAGTGGTTGCCCTTGCCTTCCTCTTCGCCGTTGGAGACCAGGCCGACCTTCGGGTTATTGACGCCGCGCACCTTTGCAGCATAGAGGCTGCCCATGATGGCAAATTGCACCAGGTTCTGCGGCTGGACCTCCGGATTGGCCCCAATATCCAGCACCACGCACGAGCCTTTGGCGGTGGGGAAGATAGGTGCGAGGGCCGGCAGGTCCACGCCCGGGATGGTTCCCAGGCGGAAATAGGCCGTAGCCATGGCTGCCCCGGTGTTCCCGGCAGTCACGAAGGCATCCGCCTGGCCGTTCTTGACCAGGTCAATGCCCACGGCCATGGAATTTTTGGCGTTCGGGCGGCGGGCTTTCAAAGCCAGCGCCATGCCCTTGTCCTGCATCGTCAGCATTTCAGGGGCGTGCACGACGCGCACCGGCAGGTTTTTTTCCCTGCTGGAAGCCAGGGCTGCTTCCAGCACGGGCCGAATTTTGGCCTCATCGCCCACCAAGATGATTTCCACGCCGTAGAGCCGGGCCGCCTGGACGGCTCCGTTCACATCGGGCACGGGGTAAGTATCGCTCCCCATTGCATCTACTACGATTCGGATCATGCTGTCTCCTCTGGTCTTGGAATAGCTCTGGCCTGTTCCTACTTGGCAACTTTTTGCAGGAAGAGTTTTACGATCTGCGGGTCGAAATGTTTCTGGGCCTGGGTGCGGATGTATTCGTCAATCTTGTGCATCGGCCACGCCGTCCGGTAGGGGCGGTCAGAGCGCAACGCGTCCCACACATCCACCACCGCGAAAATCCGTGCCGGCAGGGGGATGGCTTCCCCTTTCAGGCCAAGCGGATAGCCGGTTCCGTCCCAGCGTTCGTGGTGGCTGTAGGGAATGTCAACGGCTGGGCGCAGGTATTCAATGGACGAGATCAGGGTCTTTGCAAAGACTGGATGCTGGCGCATGATCTCCCATTCTTCGTCTGTCAGCGGGCCGGGCTTGTTCAAGATGGCATCCGGGATGCCCATCTTGCCGATATCGTGGAGGAGCGCTCCCCGACGGATGTTTGCGAGTGCATCTTCGTCCAGCCCCATCAAACGCGCCAACTGGACGGTCAGCTCGGTCACGCGCTGAGTATGGCCCTCCGTCTCCCGGTCGCGCAAGTCCAGGGCGCGTGACCAGCCCTCGATGGTGGCATCATAGGCCATGCGCAGCTGGATGTTCGACTTTTGCAGTTCATCGAACAGGCCGGCATTCTCGATGGCAATTGCCGCCTGCCCGGCCAGGGTGTCCATCGTCTCGCTCCACTCGCCGCCGGGCTGGTACGGATTGCGGTGGAAGACCTCGAAGACGCCCTTGGTGTAGCCGCGCGAGATGAGCGGGGTGACATGGTAGGCAGAAAAGGCTTCACTCCGAACCATTTCGAATCGGCTCCCGTTCGTTTGCGGCACTTTCGAGAGGTCTGAAATATTGATGGCCCGGCGTTCCAGGGCAGCAATGCCGGCATAGCCCTGCCCCATGCGAATGGGCCGCTTGTTAATCTGCCCTGCCGAAAAGCCTTTTTCGGCCAGCACTTCCAAGGTCTGGGTCAGGGGGTTGAGCTGAAGGATGGCGATTGCATCGGCATCCAGCAGGATCGCGGCCTGGGTTAGCAGCACACTCAGGGAGAGATTCAAGTCTGTGCTGGCGCTGATGGCCATATCAATGGTGCGCAGGGCACTCAGGCGCCTGATGCTGCGCTCGGTCTGTTCGAACAGGCTGGCCCGGTGGATGGCGTTGCCCGCAATCTCTGCCACGGTGCTGAGCAGGTGAATTTCCTCCGGGGACAGCCTGCGCGGCGCAGGCACGGCCACCAGCAACACGCCCACCACCTGGTCGGCCGTATGCACCGGCATCCAGGCGCCTCCCCAGCCGGGCTTGAACTTTTTTGCCCCTTCTTCACTGGCCAGAGGATCGGCGATGAAATCCTCCGAGATGCGCATCTGGCCGGAGACGAAGACGAATCCGGGCACGCATTTTCCGTATTGGATGGGTTCAGTGGCTTTTTCAGCCAGCCAGCCGCGCCCGCAGGATGGGTGCAGTTTGGTGGTCTCCTGGCGGTAGAGCCAGATCATGCCGACCTCCGCATGCAGGGCAGCGAGGGCCTCATCCAGGACGATGGGCAGGATCTCCTTGACCACCATTGCCGAACGCAGGGCCGTGCTGATACGATTGACCGCTTCGAGTTCCGAAACGCGGTAGCGCAGTTCCTGCTCAGCCTTCTGGCGCTGGATGCGGTTGTCCCATTCCCGCAGGACGCGCTCGGCGATATGGGGCATATCTGCCAGGGATGCATCGCTTTTGACCACATAATCCATGGCCCCGGCTTTCAACGCGTCAACGGCAACGCGCTCGTTGCCGTGGCTGGTCATCACGATCACGGGGATTGGACGTGCACCAGTGGTATTGAGGATGAGTTCCGTACCCTGGCCGTCCGGCAGGATGTAATCGGTGATGATCAGGCTGGGAGCAATGGTTTTGATTTGCTTCAGGGCTCCGGCCGTTGTCTCGGCAACGGTCAGGTGGAAAGATTCGCCTCGCGCGGCAAAGGCGCGTTGGATAAGTTCAACGTGGGCAGGTTCGTCCTCGACCAGTAATACTTCTAAATGAGTTTGTTCGTCCATTCATGTTTTCTAGCAGCCATGCTTAGTCTGGTTTGAGCGGCTGCTTGTTCCAGTTCATCCAGTAAATGCCCAGGTCGTTCATGAGTTCGCGGAATTTTTGATGGTCGATCGGTTTTACGATGTAGCTGTTGGCATGGTTGATATAGGCCCGGGCCACATCGCGCTCGGATTCGGAAGTCGTGAGCACCACCACCGGGATACAACGCAGTTCTTCCGACTCCTTGAGCACTTTAAGCACGTCGATCCCGTCCACTTTGGGCAGGCGCAGGTCGAGCAGGATCACATGCGGAAGGGGGTATTTCTCTTGATCCCCGTACCCGCCTTCGTGGGAGAGATATTCAAGCGCTGCCTGTCCATCGCTAATATGGATGATTCTGTTGGGAACCAGATGGTCGGCCAATTGGCGCTTTACCAACTCAGCGTGGTCTTCGTTATCTTCCACCAGCAGGACAATGACGGGTTCTTTCATTACCAGCCTCCGTTAAGCTTGATTGATTGGCAGGGTAAAGTAGAATGTCGAACCGTTGCCCTGACCATCTGATTCTACCCAAATTTTACCATTATGGAAGTCTACAATTCTCTTAACTATGGCCAGGCCCACCCCAGTTCCGGGACTGGTGAGGTCCAGTTTGTCGAAGAGGCGGAAAACCCTGTCCTGGTATCGGGGCGGGATGCCGATGCCATTGTCCTTTACGAAGAAGGCCTGCTCCCCGGAGGCAAGCCTGCAGGCGCCGATTTCGATATGCGGCTTTTCCTGCGCTCCCATGAACTTGACCGCATTGTCCAGTAGATTTTGTACCACTTCCACCAGCCGCAGACGGTCGCCGAAGACGACCGGCATGCCCGCCTGGACGTGCACCCCGGCATGGACCTCTGCCAGCGGGCCTTCCACCAGGCTGAGGGCCTCCTGCACGATCTCCTCGAAGGGCACTGCGGTGGGGGGATTGGTCAGGCGCCCGATGCGCGAGAGTTCGAGCAATTCGCCCAGCAACCGCTGCATCTTTTCGGCTGCCTTGCTGATCCGTTCCACGTCACCCTGCAAGCGCTCCACATTTCCTGTGCGCGCATCCTGCTCCAGGTATCCTGCAAAGCCGCGAATGGTCACCAGCGGGCTTTTCAGGTCATGTGAAACTGTATAGGTAAAGCGTTCCAGTTCTGCGTTCTTGGCGCTCAATTCCTCGATCAGCGCCTCGCGCTCGATTTCTGCCTGCTTCAGTGCGGTCACGTCCCGCTGGATACCCCAGACGCCGGTCAAATGGTCCTCCTGGATGACCCCTACCGCATTATTCATAAAGTATACCGGTCTCCCGTTTTTATCCATCTCAACGGTCTCCCGGTGTTCACGGCGGTAGCCGGATTTCACCAGTTCCAGGGTGGTGGGGAAATTCTTGCGGGCATTCTCTTCAGTGCCGTACAGTTCCAGGAGGCGCATGCCCAGAATTTCCTCCCGCTGTCCGTACCCGTACATTTTCGCCAGCGAATGGTTGCATTCACTCAGGTAGCCGCTCTTCTGGAGACGCATCACCTGCTCTTCTGCAGGCAGATCCACCGGGATGGGTTCGTCGAACTCCAGCAGCCAGATGCCTTCCGAGCTGCGCTCCACAAAGTCCCGGTATTTCTTTTCGCTGAGGGCGAGCTGGTTTTCAAAACTTTTTTTCTCGGTAATATCGCGCACGATCGACAAGACCCTGTCTTCCCCAATGGCCACAATCCGGGCTTCGTAGTCGCGGATGCCATTTGGCATCAATAACTTGTATTCCAGGTTTTGGGTTTTGCCCGTTTTCAAAGCCTGTTTAATGGCCCTGCGGGCCTTTTGGGACACTTGGGCCGGCAGCACCTGGGAGATGTTTTTCCCGATGAGCTGTTCTTTGGGCAGGATGGGATCCGATTCTTTGGCGGGCACCACATCCAGATACCTGCCCTGCGAGTCGAATTCGAAGATCAGGTCCGGGATGGCGTGCAGAAGTGCACGCATGCGCGCTTCACTGGATTGGAGAGCGCGTTCGGCTTGCTTGCGGATCGAGATGTCCCGGAAGATTGCCAGATATGCGGGCTGGTCTTCCCATTCGGTATCGTTCACGTGCAGTTCAACCACCCGGCCGTCTGCAGGATTAGCCAGGGGCAGTTCCAGGCATGCACCAGCCTGCAGCGGGAATTTTGCCTTCTGGCCAGCCAGTGGGCCCCGCTCGTTTCCCAACATTGCCTCCGCCGCGCCGTTGGCAAAGCGAACGACGCCCGCCTGGTCGGCCACCACCACGCCGTCTGTGTTGCGCTCGACAATGTTGTGAAAACTGGCCCGGCTGGCCTGCAGTTCATAGGTGCTTTTGTCTGCAGCCTGCAGGGCTTTGCCGAAGAACCAAAGCCCCATCACCACCATGCCGATCGCGAGCGCGAAGCCGACTCCTTCTGTAATGATCGGCGTGGTGCTGGCTGGGTCTGGCAATTTCATCAGGGTTATCCAGCCCTGGTTGAATCCCACCCCGAAGAGGATGAAGGTCAGCAGGCTTAACCCTGCGGCGTAGATGCCGCTGCGGGGGTTGAGCAGCACGGCTGTGACCACAATAAAAGCCAGCAGGAACACCCGCCCTCCGCCAGCCAGCCAGCCAGAATAAAGCGAGAAAACTCCGAACCCGTACAGGACGGCTGCGAATCCAACCGCCCGCCACTTGTCCGAGACAGGACCGAGGTAATAGACGAAAAGCACCAGCGTGTAGGCGGCAATATAATATGCGAGGTTGAATAATGATCCTTTTTCAAGGATGGATCGTAGCACACTCCAAAGCACGCCTGCCAGGCCGGCTACCATGATGAATCCAAGCAGCCGCCTGACCGCCTTGCGCTGTTGCTGCTGGAGCCAGATGGTCCAATCCCTTTGCTGTGTCGCCTTTTCTTTCATGGCTACCCTCCCGGTGTTCGATGTCCGAGCGTAAAACAGAAGGTTGCCCCTTTGCCAGCCTCTGATTCTACCCAAATCCTGCCGCCGTGCACCTCGATAATTCGTTTGACAAGTGCCAGGCCCACCCCGGTACCCTTCTGGCCGGGGTCCAGTTTTTCGAACAGACCAAAGACCTTGTCGTGGTATTGGGTTTCAATCCCGATCCCATTATCTTTTACGAACAGCACCTGCTCACCGTTTTCCTGCCTCATTCCAACCTGCACCAGGGGGGTGGCTTGATTCCCCATGAACTTGATGGCATTATCGATGAGGTTTTGCATGACCTGCACCAGCCGAGTGCGGTCTCCCCACACGACGGGCAGGTTATTTTCCACCACGAGCCTCACCCTGCCGGCGCGGAGAGTGCCTTCCAGCCGGGCAATGGATTCCTGCGCAAGCTCGCCGAAGGGGATCTCTTCCATTTTGTTGACAATCCGCCCGATGCGGGACAACTCCAGAAGTTCGTTGAGCAGGGTCTGCATTTTCCCCGCAGCCTCGTTGACCCGCAGCACGCTTCTTTTCACGCCTTCGATATCGCCCCGGACAGCATCCTGTTCGATGTAACCGAGGAAGCCGGTGATGGTCACGAGGGGGCTTTTGAGATCGTGGGAAACCGTGTAGGTGAACTGTTCCAGTTCTGCGTTTGCCGCCTTCAGTTTCTCGATCAGTGCCAGGCGCTCAGCCTCGACGTGTTTGCGCTCGGAGATATCGCGTGTCAGGGCCACAAAGCCGATCGGCACGCCGACTGCATCCTTGAGCAGTACCAGGTTTACTTCTCCATCAAATTCTTTGCCGGCCCTGGTTACGAACTTAAATTCCTGTAACTCGCTGTATCCTTGCTGCATGATTTTTCCAAGCCTTGCCTGGATCTGCGCGTGCTGGTGGCTGGGAGCCAAGTCAAGCGCTCTTTGGCCGATGATTTCATGCCGATGTGAATAGCCATGCAGGCGGACGGCCGATTCGTTGAGGTCCAGCACGGTCCCTTGCAGGTCAGTGATCATTACGCCGTCCCGGATGGCTTCCAAAATGGCCCGGGTTTTGGTCGTGGAATCCAACAGGGCGGCCTCGGTTTCTTTTCGCTCCACAATCTCATCCAGGAGCCGCTGGTTGGCCTCGCTGAGTTTTTTTGCAGTCTCCTGGCTTTGCCGCAGCGACTGCGCCAGCAAGTGAGAGGCATACCATTGCAGGGTGGCAATCCCGGAAATGGCAAAACCGAAGGTAAAACCACCGACCAGGAACAGTTCAGGGTCTCTCTCTCCAGACAGCCAGGATGTGACCAGATAGATACCAATGCTGGAAAAGGTAGCGATCCATAAAACACGGTTCCCAAAAAGCATACCGGCCAGCAGCGCGGCAATGGCGTAGACCGCGACGGCCATGGTTATTGCTCCGGCCAGGTAGTTCAAGTAGATGGCCAGTCCCAGGAAGAGCAGCGGCGGCAGCGCCCGGCTGACCTGCCAGGCATTTTTGCTGATGAGAACCCAGCCAGTTGCCAGGAGAGCATCCACGACCAGCATGGCCAGCACGGGCGTGATGGATGGCTCTCCGATAATTATATCGACAACCGCAACCACGATGGTCATCACCGCCAGGCCGGTCCCCACCAGCAGGTAGGTGACGCGCGTCATCTTTTCCTGGCGAGCATCCTCTTCCGCCTGGCTGCGCGGATAGGTCAGTTCTTCCCATTTTGATTTCAAATGCAGCATATCCGCACCTCCTCTTCAGGCGCTTGCCGGCTGGTTACTGCCCTGCCTCGCGACGAGGCAGGGTAAACAGGAAGGTCGTTCCTTTTCCCGTGCCTTCAGATTCCAGCCAGACTTTCCCGCCATGGACTTCCACGATCCGTTTGACCAGCGCCAGACCCACGCCTGTCCCTTCGGAGGCCGGGTCCAATTTGTCGAACAAGCGGAAGACCCGCTCCTGGTAAGCTGGTGGAATGCCGATGCCATTATCCTTCACAAAGAAGATCGGCCCCTGGCCGGGCAGGGATATTGCGCCAATCTCAATGAGCGGTTGGGGCTGCTCCCCCATAAACTTGATGGCGTTGTCCAACAGGTTCTGGACGACTTCCACCAAGCGCACCCGGTCGCCGTAAACGATCGGGAGGTCCCCGGCGATTTGCAGGTTGACCCTGCCCTTCTTCAACTGTCCTTCCACCAGGCTGGCGGCTTCGCGGGCGATCTCTTCGAAGGGGATCTCCTCCGGAGGGTTGACGAGGCGCCCGATGCGGGAGAGTTCGAGCAGTTCATCCAGCAGCCTCTGCATTTTTTCTGCGGCGCCGCTGATGCGCTTCACATCGCTTTTCAACCGTTCGATATCGCCGCTCTGCATATCCTGTTCCAGGTAGCCGGTGAACCCCCGGATGGTCACCAGCGGGCTTTTCAGGTCATGTGAGACGGTGTAGGTAAAGCGTTCCAGCTCGGCGTTTTTGGCACTGAGTTCCTGGATCAGCCTGTCCCGCTCGAGCGCGGCCAGTTTTTGCTGGGTGATATCCTGGATCAGCACCAGGTAGCAGGGTTCCCGATTGACGGTGATCTGATCCACCGAGAGCAGGCCCGTCCCGGTTTTACCGCCCTTTTTCATGAAGGTGAATTCGTGACTCTGCAGCCGCCCGCTGCCCAGGAGGGATTTTTCGACTATCTCCATGATGCCTGGGCCTGGAAAGATGCTGAGTTTCATCACCGTGCTGTTCAGGACTTCCTCGCGGTCGTAACCGGTAAGGCTGCAGAAGGCTTCATTGACTTCCAGGTATTGGTGGTCTCTGGCCCGCTGGATAAAGGCGGCGCTGGAGAGGGCATGGAAGGCCTTGGAAAACTTTTCTTCCGAGGCCTTGAGCGCTTCTTCGGATTTTTTACGCTCGGTGATATCCATGGATGTGGTCAGAACGCGCGGCTCTCCGTCCAAGGTGGTGATCTCGCTGTTCATAAGCCTGAAAACGTGCTCGCCGTCCTTGCGGCGCACCTCCACGACCAAGTCGGCGAAAGAGCCGTTTCTTGCCAGGTTCTCCTGGGCTTGGCCCCACTCTTTTTGGCTGACGATATAGCCCATTTCATCCACCGTCTTACCGGCGATTTCATCGAATGTATAGCCCAGGTCTTTCGTAAAGGTGTCGTTGACGCTGATGTAATGCCCATCCAGGTCGCGGATGGTGATGATCACCGGCGAAGAGCGGAAGATCTTCTGGAACCTTTCTTCGGAACTGCGCAGGGCGACTTCCGCCTTTTTGCGTTCGGCCAGCTCGTACTGCAATTCTGTGAAAAGGTTCGCGTTGTCAACGGAAATCGCCAGCTGTTCGGCCATGGCTTGCAGGATGGCGATGTCGTTTTCTGTAAAGGCGTTCTCCATGGCGCTTTGGACGGTAAGTGCGCCAATGACCTGGTCGCGGCTGACCAGCGGCAGGGCCAGTTCGGAGCGCGTCTCCGGAAGATAGGGGTTTTGCAGCCAGACCGTGTCCCGGGTGGTCTGCTGGGCAATGCGGGCCTGATTGTTCCGAATGCACCAGGAAACCATGGACTGCCCGTCCAGCGGCAGGGAATGGCCTGCGGCCAGCATTTCGCGTCCCTGGTTCCCTGATCCACCTCGCAGAACGGCCAATTGTGTTTTGGGATCCACCAGGAACAAACCGGCGTAATAGACAGCCAGGCCCTGCTGGATCAGGTTGACGGCCTTTTCGACCAGGGCATCTGGATTAAATATCCCCGAGCAGGTTTTCGAAACTTCCGCGGCCGTCCGAAGCTGCGCATTGCCGCGCTCGAGGGCTGCCATTAACTGCTCGCGCTCCACCCTCGACTGGACGCGCACGGTCACATTCCGGACAAGGGCGACGACATTATTGCCCTGGTCAAGCGCCATGCGCGCCTCGTAATATCCCTGGCTGAGTGAATATTCGTAGGTCTGGGTTTGGCCGGTGGATAGAGTCATTTCCAGATACCTGCGTGTGGTTGCAGCCAATTCGGCGGGCAGGGTGGCTTCCAATGACCTGCCCAGGAACTCCTCCGGCGGCAGGAGTGTCTCGAAACTGGAGGAGGGAATGTAGTCCAGCCAGATTCCTTCCGGGCTGATCCGAAAGATGGTGTCCGGGATGGCCTCCAGCAGGGCGCTGAGGGTGGCGCTGCGTTCGCGCAGTTCCCGGGCTGTTTGTTCCTGTTGCGCTTGTACTTTTTGAATGCCCTGGTTGACCAGGAACAGGATGCCAGACATGCCCAAGAATCCGATCGTAAGCATAACAATTGAAGACCCGCCCGTGGAAGGGAAAAATGCGGGGGGCAGGATCTGCCAGGCGCCGGCCAGAGCCAGCCCGATGACGGTGAGTACACTCAAGATGGCTACCAGCAGGCTGACCTGGCTGCTGATAGCCAGCCCGGCAAATGTGATCAGCAGAAAAAATGCGGTCACAATTGGGTTTTCGTAACCGTTCCCGAACCAGGCGATGATGGTCAGAAAAAACCAGGTTGCAAGGGTAAATCCGTTGGTTGCCGCACCGATATGGCCGCGCCGGATCAGCCACATGCCTACCAGCCAGAAAATACACACCCCGGTGCCCACGGCCAGGTAAGCCGCAGGTTTTTCGTGGGTGAACAGCGTGCTCAGGGTATAGAAGATCGTTGCTGCCATGGCGATCAAGAGAATGGATTGCAGCAAAGCGGCCTTGCGCGATTTTTCTTCATCACCGGGGAAGTTCGGGGGGGACAAAAGACTTCTAAAAAAGTTTGCCATTTGGTTTCTCCTGCGTGCTTGCGATGAAGCGGCAGCCTGCCCCCTCTTCAAGCCAGCCCGCCGGCTTGGAACCATTTTGCGGCTTCACATTGACAACTCTCTGAACACGATTATAATACGACCTGCCCGCGCTGGTGCTGGAATTGGCAGACAGGCATGGTTGAGGGCCATGTGCCGCGAGGC
>CAYLXB010000082.1:0-14648 GCA_964387495.1 uncultured Anaerolineaceae bacterium | reverse complement strand
TTGGTGATGACCGCCACCGGCAGGCTGGTGAGCGCCTTGACGCCCCGGATCAGAGCGCCCAGTTCAGTGTGCAGGCAAGTCTCGCCGGAACCGACGAAGGTGATCCAATCAATCGTTCCGACAGCGTTCCTCTCCAGCGCCTGGCGCACTTCAGCCAGGATTTCAGCGGGCGGGGCATACTCCTGGCGGGCGTGCGTCAGCGGCCGTGTACGCCCCAGCTGGCAGTAGACACAATTCCAGTTACAGGTCTTGAGCGGGACAGGGTCGATGCCCAGAGATTGTCCCAAGCGGCGCGAGGGGACCGGACCAAAGACAAATTTCATATCCAAGCTCAGTCGTACGCGGCGCGCGTGGCTTCATCTGCCATGGTCAGGGCAAGCAGGGGCTGCCAGACAGGGTCCTTCCAGGTGCCAAGCCGGGTATGCATGTCGAGATATTTCCTCGGGATGGGGTGCGTGCCCAGAACAACTTTCACGCCGTTGCGTTCCTCAAGGAAAGCCTTGAAGGTCTGGATATTTGGGCAGGGCGGGTAGCCAACCAGCATGCCGGTCGCCAGGTGGACGACCTGGGCGCCATTCTTGACCATTTCCTCGCCAGTATACTCCACATTACCGCCTGGGCAACCGTCACAAGTGGTGTAACCCACCAACTCCACATTCATCCCGGCATAGATACTGAATGCACCCTCCCGGCTGCGCATGGCCCGCAGGCACTTGCCGCCTGCACAGGTGTGATAACGGTTGCAAATGATGATCCCAATCCTGGTTATGTTGTCCATTTTTTCTCCTTGTTTGTCATGAGATTCAAATCCAACGCCGCACCTTGCTCTTGTAGGCCAACCAGCCGGGGCCAAACTTTTGCGCCAGCATGCTTTCCTCGACCCGGATGTATGCCATCTCCATCAGTATGATGAAGACGGGGATCATTATCCAGGGGGTCAACGAGCCCAAGAGGGCAGCGGCTCCCGCCAGGATCAACGCAAAACCCAGGTACATGGGATGCCGGCTGAGGCGATAAACGCCGGTTGTAATCAGTGCCGTTGATTCCTGAAAGGGCTTAACGGTTGTGTCTACCTGGTGAAAGGCGCGGTCGGCCAGGAGGTTGAGCGCAATCCCGGCGGCCAAAGGAATCAAGCCGACCAGACCCCATGGCAGGGGAATGATCTGCAGCAGCGGGAGCAGGAAGTGAAGCAGGAGCATCACAACCAGCGAGAGCAACACGCAGGTTGGGGGTAGTACGGGTTTTGATTTCATCTTTTCTCTATCCTTTCGGTTTATTTTGCCTGTCTGCGAGTGCCTGTTTGAGCAATGCGGTAAGTTCTTCTGAAAGGGCAAAACCTACGATTTTGACATCCTGCGAGGTAACGCCGGGGACTTCTGCCACAGCACTCTGGATGGCATCTGCCAGCGGGATGGCAATCGGGCAGAAGGCGGAGGATGGCCGGAACTTGTAGGAAACATGCCCGGCTTCATCCACGGCCAAATCTTCGATCAGCCGCATGCGCACCACATCCACACCGGTTTCCGGGTCGATAACAGTGGACATTTTTGCAATGACGTCAGCATGCAGTTTATCGACATCAGTCATAGTTTTTCCCTTCCACAGGGATGGCTTTGGTGAAAGCGGACAGCAAGGCCAACACCCGCTGCCAGACAGCAGCCATTGCCTGGCTGGCGGGCGACGAGGGCCGGAAGGCCGTCACCGGCTCGCCATTTTTCATGGCCTGCGTGACTGTCTCGTCGAAAGGGATATGGCCGATCGTGTCCAGTCCATGCTCCCGGCAGAAGGCTTCAATCTGGCGCGTACCAGCGGGGTAGATATCCGCCTTGTTGACGCAGACCAGGGCCGGGGTGCGGAAATGGGCTGCCGTCTCCAGGATACGCTGCATATCGTGGACGCCGGAGGCGGTTGGTTCGGCAACCACCAGCGCCAAATCCGCACCAGAGAGGGCCGAGATGACCGGACAGCCGATGCCGGGCGGGCCGTCCACAATCAGGAGGGAGCAATCTCCATCCAGGGCAGCCAGGCGCGCCTGCTGTTTGACCAGGGTGACCAGTTTGCCGGAGTTTTCCTGGGCTGGCCGGAGTTCGGCATGGAAGAGCGGTCCGTAGCGGCTGGCGGAGCGATACCATTGACCAGCAACCTGTTCTTCCATACGGATGGCATTCTCAGGGCACTGGTAAACACAGGCCGCACAACCCTCACAGGCGACGGGGTCGACGGAATAAACACTGTCATCCCCATCCCGTTCCCTCCCGGGAGGCAGGATGGCATCGAAGCGGCAGGCCTGTTCACAGTTGCCGCAAGCCTGGCAGAGCAGCGGGTCAATGAAAGCCAGTGAGCCGCCGATGAAAGCGCGGCTCTCCAACCGCTCGGGGCGCAGGACGAGTTCCAGGTTGGCGGCATCCACGTCCGCATCGGCCAGGACTGCCCGAAGGGGGGAGGGGCTCTCGTACGCCAGGTGGGAAAAAGCTGCCGCGAGGCTGGTCTTGCCCGTGCCGCCTTTACCGCTTAATATCACAAGCTGTTTCATAAATTGTCCATGTTTCTTCTTTCGGTTTCTTCATCCAACTTTCGATCAATTTTCGATTTACGAGCAACCAGGGCGAGGTATGGATCCTGCCTTTCCGCCTGATCCACCCCGGCTAAAAATTGCATATCCTTCATGCGTTCAAACCCACAGTCCGCCAGCAATGCTTCCAGGTATGTTTTGTGATGCGAGAAAATCATCACGCCGCTGATGACTTCTGCCGAATACTTGAGCGATTGTGTTTCAGACGCGTGCTCGACATGAGGCGCTTTTATCGTGAAGGCAAAAAGCCCATCCGGGCGAAGCACGCGAGTGACTTCTTGAAAAATCGGGCCAAGATCATCCAGGAAATGCAGCATGCCACAAGCAATTACGTGGTCAAAGCAGGCATCCGGATACGGCCAGGGTATGGTGCGAACATCGAGCTGCTTGAGGCTGGCTGCAATGCCTTTCGACCGGCAGATATTCAGCATCTCCGAAGAGTTATCCATTCCAAATATATGCAGCCCCGCCCGGGAGAATGAGCGGGCACACAATCCGGTGCCGATGCCAAGCGCAAGCAGGCGTTGACCGGGGCGGATATAATCGAAACACAAGCCGAATAAAATCTCAGGAAACCAATGATAGTCAGAGGCCAAGCGGTCGTAGTCCACTGCCGATTCATCGTGGGCCTGGCGACTGTCTTTTGCATTCATATAGAAGCCATCCTCTCACACTCAAAAGAATAAGAAATAGCGGGGCACCCGCTGTAAATAATCACGGTATGACTCTCCGTAGCGCTCCAAACAAATCTCTTCCTCCGCGATGATCCCAAAATGCTCCAGAAGCCGGGCAACCGACCAGAAAGCCAGAGCCGTCCATGAACCAACGGCAATACAGGCACCCAGGATCACCAATGAGGACATGACAATTTGCGGATGGCGGGACAGGCGATATAAGCCGCACGTAACCGGCACTTCCAGAGGGGTGTTCTTGAAATCGAAAAGCGCCCCAGCCAAGCCAACCAGTCCGAGCGCGGCCACGAATGCTCCGACCAGAAAGACCAGGTGCCCGATTTTCAAGGGCGTGAGGGTGACCAGCGCCAGGCAGATCAAAGCACAAAGCTTACCAGCAA
The DNA here is from genome assembly GCA_964387495.1 of uncultured Anaerolineaceae bacterium. GTDB lineage: Bacteria > Chloroflexota > Anaerolineae > Anaerolineales > Villigracilaceae > DSXF01. The sequence goes on along the minus strand of CAYLXB010000082.1, from coordinate 11,004 downwards.
CCGTAAAGGCTTTCTGTTTTTCACTCCAGCCAGAGCGATCGAAGAGCCGCGCCACCACTTCTTTGGGAAAAACCAGGAAAAGGACCCCATCCACCAGGCAGAGCAAAAGCAGGAACAGCCACCCGTTGAGCCAGCCGAGTTTCAGGGCAGGGAACAGTTCCATGTGATTCCTCATACAGCGATAATAGGAAGGCAAAAGAGTTTCAGACAAGGCCATTCTTGACAAAAACCAGGATGGCGGCCAGAACTCCTGAGAACACAACTGAGATGAGCAGCCCTTTTGCACCACTCAGCAGGTGATATTTCATGTTTGCATAGTCTGCGCGCTCCGTGCCGGCGATGACAATAAAACGCGGGGTAAGTTTGCAGAAAATCAGCAGATCAAGCACCAGCGTATCCCAAAGGTCAAACCCCACAAAAAAAGCGCAGAGGATCAAGAAATAATTCAACCAACCGGCATCCTGCTGAAGAACATAAACGATTGGATAGCATACCAGCAGAAGCAAAAAAGGAATGGCGACAGTCTTCAAAAGGAGCTGTTTCTCGCGGGGCGTCTTCGGCGGTACCTTCGCGACCACTTCGGGCGGCATACGGTGCAGCCACATACGCGGATTATAGGCCAACGAACCATAGAGCAAGGCGGATATGACGAGGTAGTAAACAAGCAGGTGGACGATCAAATTCATTGGTGCAGTTCCTTCTCTGCCGGCAACTCAATTCCAGTCGAAACCCAGCACCGTCCCTGCCGGACAGGGGCTTACCTTTTCACCAAACGCCCGGCCAAGGAAGGCCAGTGCACGTTCCCCAGTGCAGTGGTTCAGATACAAATCCGGCAAAACCCCGGTGCTCGCAGCACGCAATGCGGTAACGGCATGCTCCAGGGCCGCATCCTCCAGTCCGGCAAGATGCGCTCCGCCGACCACAGCAATAATCTTTTTACCGAACAACAGCAACAGCAATACCGTGAGTCCCATTGACCGGCCCGAGGCGGCTCCCATCCCGATTGGTCAAATACTTCTGTTCCAATTCATACGAGGTGTAACAAGCCGCCAACTCGAAACCGCGTTGTGCGAGGAAAGTTTCCACATGACCTTCCTGGATGCCAAAGGTCCAGCCCTCGCCAGCCTTCGAGACTGTCGAGAATATCTCCTGTTCACCATAGTAGCGATTTTCGCGACGGAGGACCGAGGCATAGATAAAGTCAAAAACAAGCCGGCTGCCCGGGGCGGCGTGACTGCGGATAAATTCCAGCGTGCCGTCGACCGCCCCGGAAGATAAATACATGCTCACGCCCTCCCAAAGGAAAAGCGTTTGCGCCCCATCCCGGAAGCCTGATCTGGCAAGCACAGTAAAGATATCCTCCCGGTCGAAATCAATCGGAACAAAAACCAGTTCGGGAGGCATGACAAGCCTTTTTTTGCGGAAGACTTCAATTTTCGGCTGCTGTGTCGCAGGGACATCCAGTTCGAAAATCTGTGTACCTGCATTCCAATTCGCAAAACGCAGTGCGCGTGTATCAAAACCTGCACCGAGGAGCACAATTTGTGGCAGGCGGGCTTTCAATGCATCCACAAAAGCTTCATCCATTACTTTTGTGCGAGTCAGCACGTATTCATAAATGCCCGGTGGAAACAATTTCTGCATGAACCATTTGCGCAAAGGTGAAAGGTTGAGAACCACCCTGGCCGGGAGGGGGAGGATTCTTTCCGCCAGGGTGTCTGGGCCGCGAAAACGCGGATCCGCCTCACGCGTGGCACAGGCACGCGAAAAACAGGTGTAGGCCGCCGTCCGGGAAGACCTGGTTCGAATTCGAGGCTGGGCTTGATGTACCGCCATAAAACACCTTTTCATGTCGTGACGAGCACGACAAAGCCGGGGTTGGCTATTTTTTAACGGCGCGTAAACCACGATAGTAGGAATGGCTCGTATACAGGGCTGCCACCGGGTTATGACCGGTGACACGGTCCTTGGCCACCAGTACCGTGACCGGCGCATCCGAGTGGCGGAAGAAGAGACTGTCATGACCAACACAAAGGCCCACAGCAATATTCAGACCGGTGCCGGCCTCATTCAAAAGCCGGGCTTGCCCGATGGGATTGCAGAGCGATTCGAACTGGCCAGGGTGGATCTTCTCTTCATCCTTCAGGCCAATTTCCTCTTTCGGGATCGAGCCGACCTTGCAGCAAACACTGCTGACCCGGAAGCCATTCGTTTGCAGAATATCCTGCAGAAGGCCGGCCTCACGCAGCAAGCCGACACAGGTAGCAATGCCCAGGTGGGAGACACCAAGGCGGCGGGCAAATTCCATCACTTCCTGTACCCGCGGCCAGCGGCAGTAACCGGCCGCCTCCACCTCGGCCGCCGACCGGGCCAATTGCCGGGTGCCGGCGTCAGACATGTAGTGCCGGCGGGCATCCAAAAGGGCTTCGGACTCGCCCCCTGCCGGGCAAAAAGCCGGGAGGGGTCTTGTGCCGGGTTCTTCCCGGCAGGCTTGAACGTGGCAGACGGCGCATTTGAGTTCCATAATAATTTGCTCCTGGGTACGATGCCGGGTTATGAGCGACTGCCCGCTATTCGATGGAACAGCGCCTGAAAGGCAGCAGAATATTCGGGATGGATCTCCACCAACGTCCGGCCGCGGGCAATCCCTGCAGCGATCTCACGCTCGAACGGAATCCGCATCAGGATGGGCAACCCACCGGAAGCACAAAACCGGTCGAGTTCCGGGAATGGGCCGTTCACGCGATTGACGATCACGCCGGCGGGAAGCCCCAATTCCCCGGCCACCTGCACTGCCAATTTCAAGTCGTGCAACCCAAAGGGAGTTGGCTCGGTCACCAGCAGGAGGTAATCTGCGCCGCGCATGGCGGCAACCACGGGGCAGGATGTGCCGGGCGGGGCATCCAGGATAACCGGCTGTCCGGGCTTGGGGTGAATCTGCCGCTGGAGTTCGCGGATGATGGGCACAGCCATCGGTTTGCCAATATCGAGCACCCCGCGCTTGAAGTCGATGCCCTGCATGGCCGGGCCGCTCTCGATGACGCCAATGGGGTCCGGTGTTTCGGAAATCGCGCCCTCGGGGCACATGGCCGTGCAGGAGCCGCAGCCGTGACACAATTGCGGGAAGACGAGCGTTTTCTGTCCCAGCACGGCAATGGCATTGTAGGCGCACACTTCGACACATTTGCCACAGTGGGTGCAACGCGCCTCGTCCACAAGCGGGATCATGATACCGACCGGCCGGCGCTGCTCCAGGTCCGGCTTGAGGAACAGGTGGGCATTGGGCGCCTCTACGTCACAATCCACAAAGATGGGCGGCGGGGCGGAACCACCAGCCAGGCTGAGCGCCAGGCTGGATGCAATGGTAGTTTTACCGGTACCGCCCTTGCCGCTTGCAACGACGATGCGCATCAATCAACCGTGGTGACCGTTCTGGGTCGGCGCACCGACTTTTTGCAACCGGCCAGCCTTGAATTCCTCAAGCGCCTGCCGGGCAGTCGTGCAGGTACCAAACAAATACATGGCGACCCCGGCTGCTTTGAGGGCGTTGAAAGCGTTGGGGCCAAAATCGCCACTGATGACAGCATCCGCTTTCCGGCCGGCCACAAACTGGGCGACCTGGATGCCCGCCCCGCCGGTGACATTCACACCGGGGTTGGGATGAGCATCCACCTGCAGGGAATCTGGATCCACGATCAACAAAAAGGCACCGCGCCCAAAGCGCGGATCGAGGTCTGCATCAAGGCCTGGCGAGGCAGTTGTAATAACAATTTTCATCCGTGATCATCCCAGGAGATTCTCGAATTCATCCTCGTGTTCGATTTCTTCCGTGAGGATGTGCAGAATGAGGTTGTAGGTAACCGGATCTTTTCCGGCCGTCATCTGGAGCAGGCGGTTGTAGACTTCGATGGCATCGTGCTCGGCTTTGATGACCGTCTTGACGATGGCCTCGAAATCCTTTTCATCGGCTGGCGGCAGAGGATAACCGGCACTGCTCGTCTCGAGCAACTTGGCGACATCGGCCAGGGGCTTCCCACCCAGTGAGGCAATCCGTTCGGCCAATTCCTGTTGATGTTCGAGCTCATCCTTGGAAGTATCCATCAGCAGCTCGGCGAGGTGTTTGGCGGCCGGCCGGCCGGTAACCACCTGGCCCATGTAATTGTAGGCATAGGCTGCCAGCCACTCATCGGCATAGGCACGATTGAGTTCGACGAGCAACTGCTTCACATCCAACTGGACGATCTGAATCCCTTTGGTACCCATTTTTTCTGTTCTCCTTTTCCGCGATTTACTCCCGGATCATTTTCGTACCGCAATCCGGGCAGACCTGGTCCACGCAGCGCTGGCCGAGGATGTGGGGAACCTTCTTGCCGCATTTTGGACAAACGCAGTTCCCTCCAGGACCCGAGCCGGGATTGGAGCCTGCCCCTCTGCCGCGGCCGCGGCCCGCTCCCCCGCCGCGCCCCTGACCGGCACCCTGGCCGCGGCCCTGCCCCCCGCCACGTCCGAACCCAAAGCGATTACGGAAAAAGCGTGCAAGCATTTCTGTCTCCTTTCGTTAATGCAGTTTAATGCAAGCGATCCACATAATCCACGATCTGGCCATTGGCATATGCCATTACGGCCTCATCGATCGTGGCAATATCGGTCACCACGGGGCGGATATTGCGCACCTTCATGCTCTCGTATGCACCGCGCCCCATGCCGCGGCACAGCAGGGCTTCGCAGTCGGCAATGGCCTCGGCCATCTGCAGATGCTTGTCGTGGGAAGCCTGGTCCAAGCCATGAGGCTGGCCGTGGTGTTCTTCGGCGTGCGGCTGGCTGGCGAACTGGTTGTGTCCCAGCTTGGGACGGAGCTCCCGGTTCACAATCTGACCGTTTTCCAGGGTGGCAACCAGGTAATACTGGGCACGCCCAAAGTGCTGGCTGATGGTGCTGCCATCATCGGTAATTGCAGCGATCTTCATAACAGTCAATTCTCCTTCAGGGTAGTTGGTATCAACCCGGATTCCCTGCTCCGGGAAGGTTGACGAGAGATGGAACTTCTGAGCATGGCCAGAGGCACAAGCACAAACACGCCCAGAATAACGCCCAGCTCACTCCACAAACTGCTGTCCGCAGCGGGCTTGCCGCGCAGGCGGCTCAAGAGGGCATCCAATGTGTTGCCGTAGAGGTTGCCAAAGGTGATCATGCGCATGTAAGCCAACATATCCGAGGCAGCCGCGGCGCCATACTGATCCACGAGCCTGTCCCAGGCCTGCTGATCGGGCTGGCAGGCGCTCTCGGCGTAATGCTGGGCAAAAGCCAGCGCCACAGCCTCGTGCCCGGGGAAACTGCCCAAGCCGCCGGCCAGCAACTGTTGAATTTCCGATTCCGGCACACCCGCGGCCAGCGCGGCGCGGCTGTGACCGTAGGCGCAATAGCGGCAGCCATTAACATGCGTCACAGCCAGCATGATCTTCTCGGCAAAGGCCGGGCTGACCCGGCCGCCGCGGGCAGCGCGGCGCAGGTCGTCCATGCGGCCAAAGATATCGGTGACCGCGGCTGTAAATGCAGTCCAGGTGTAAATGCGTTTGCCAAAGACCTTGTTCATGGTCGAGCTCCAGCGCAGCGGCGCAGGCAGAATGCAGGGATACGGCCGGCCGGAAGATCCCTTCGGATGCTCACCGGGCACCTGCCTCTTCGGGCATGAAATGCTGCCCGGCCGGAGAGTCCTTTTCGTCCGCGGGGCAGAGGATCAGGAGCGAGCGCGATGGGGACCGCTCCTTGTTCTCCCAGCGATGCGGCAGGTATGCCTCAAAGATCAGGCTGTCCCCCGCCTCCAGGATGTAAGTCTCAGCGCCAACCGTGTAGTTCAGGCGCCCCTCCAGGCAGAAGACAAATTCCTGGCCGGTGTGCACGATCATGTTCGAACTGCTATCCGCACCCGGCTCCAGGGTAATCAGGAGAGGCACGCCTTGTCCAAGGGCCAGCCCATTTCCCAGATCTTCAATCCGGCCATGTGAAAATTGCGCCTGTGGACGCTGACAGGCTTTCTGGTAGACCACCTGCTGGGGTTCTGTTTCGGTCTCAAAGAAAGCAGTGATCGGGACATTCAAGGCCGTGGAGAGCTGCTGAAGGGTGCTGACACTGGGAGATGTCTTGCTGTTCTCGATCAGACTCAGTGTATTGAAGTTGAGGCCGCTCAATTCGGCAAGGCTGCGAATGGACAGGCCCCGCCTGGTTCGAAGGGCGCGCAAACAACGACCCACATTGATCTCATCCGCGGGCGGGGTTTTGTCTACGGGTTCCAGGATGGCCGCCAAACTCTCCTGCCAGCGGCGGTGGCGACGTGCCCGGAAAAGCGGATGTCCGGGGCTCTGGTTGTTGCTGCGCATTTCAGACTCCTTCGGTATAACAATATTATAGTACAAATTTAAATGGTGTCAACCAATTGGATAGTACAAAAGAGGATGAACTCATTTTTATCACCGAGAATCGCGCTGGATTTGAGGGTAAACAAAAAAGCCACTCCTGCGAGTGACTTTTTTGCTTCGCCCGTGCGGCCGCGGCAACAGCGGTATAAATCCCGGCGATTCGTCTCAAACAGCGGCCGGGCCGCAGACGAGCACCTGGAATTAAATACCGACTTGAAGGCTTAGGGCAATGAGTGGATTTCGCATTCCACTTGTGCGACTGTCAAACGCTGTTCAATTTCCGCCCTGTCCGAGAGTTCAAAGCGCAGGGCCACCCCACAATCACTGGAAAGCTCGCGAGGGGTAGGAACAAGTTTAACGGTCAGCCCGGCTTTTTGCAGGATTTTCTCGGCCCGCAGGGCGGAGGAGGTGGTATGAAATAAAACAACACCTTGATTCATGATTCCGCAATCCTTTTCACTGCACCAAGGGTGGTTTCGATATCCGTGAGGCTGGTTGCCGGGCCAGGAGCCATGCGCACGGTTCCCTCCGGGAAAGTACCGAGGCTGCGATGGGCGGCGGGGGCACAGTGCAGACCGACCCGGCAAAAGATTCCATGCTCCGCGTCCAGACGGTAACCGATTTCGGAAACACGCTTGCCCGCCAGGGTGAACGAGACGACCGACGTGGCAAGCGCGGGGCCGGCGGGGCCATAGACGGTCACCCCGGGAATTTCTGCCAGCCCTGCGCGCAGGCGGGCGGCGAGAGTCAGTTCGTGGGCATAAATGGACTCAAGGCCGCGTTCCCTGATCCAGGCCAGGCCCGCGCCCAGACCGGCAATGCCAACGCCGTTGGGCGTGCCGCTTTCATAGCGATCGGGCAGGTCATCCGGTTGAATCTCCAACTCGGAACGGCTGCCTGTGCCGCCGCGCACCAGCGGGCCAAGCTGGACGGGGTCGAAATCATCAGCCAAGACGAGCCCGCCCGTCCCGGGAGGTCCATGCAGGGCCTTGTGCCCGGTAAAGGCCAGCAGGTCAACGCCCAGATCCGGGAGATGAACCGGCAATGCACCCGCGGTTTGGGCAGCGTCGACCAAAACAAGCGCGCCGGCGGCATGGGCAAGAGCGGCAATCTCTTTTACGGGCGCAAGTGTTCCGCAGATGTTACTGGCGTGATTGACCACCACGAGGCGGGTTTCCGTCTCCAGGGCGGCGGCAAAGCCGGCGGGGCGGAGAGAGCCGTCTTTTTCCGCCGGAATCACGTCCACTTTTATCCCACGCCTTTCCAACTCCCGCAACGGGCGCATGACGGCGTTGTGTTCCATGCCGCCAGTGAGCACGCGTTGGCCGGGTTGGAGCAGGCCGGCCAAGGCCAGGTTAAGGGCGTGGGTGGCGTTGAGAGTAAAAATAACGCGCAAGGGATCGCGGATGCCAAAAAAATCAGCCAGGGCCTCGCGGGTGTCGTAAACGATGCGCCCGGCAGCGATGGACAGGCGATGGCCGGAGCGGCCGGGGTTGCCCCCGGCGCGCTCAAGGAAGCCGGCCATGGCCGCCATGACAGAGGCCGGTTTGGGCCAGGAGGTGGCGGCATTGTCGAGGTAAATCATTTGGTGAGGGTTATACGGTAGGTTTCATCGGCGTCCCGGGTGATTTCGGCTTTCCAACCAGCCAGTTTGCCGGTGCGCTCGATGTTGGTGCGCGAGGTGTACGAGTCGGTCAGCACGACAAGGGTGCCGGAGCCGAGGGCGAGCAGGGCTTCGCGGGTCAGCATGGCCGGTTCGGGGCAAGAAAGACCGCGTGCATCGATGATCTTGGGGTCAGACATGGGTAACTCCTCAGGCAGTGCGCGTTTCGCGCATGGTCAGACCGATGATAGAAAGAATCACCAGGCCGATAAGCACAATCGCCGGGCCGTTTGCGCCAACACCCGACGGGGAACTGGCCAGGCTGTAGGTGTGGGCGACACCCGCACCGGCAAGCATGCCAAAGACAAAAATGGCCGCGTCGGCATCGCCTTCGCCGCTCAGGAAAACCTGGCGGCCGGGGCAGCCGCCTGCCAGGGTGAAGGCCAGCCCGGCCAGCGCCATGCCGCCGAAGTTCCAGAGTGCGTCGGTGTGGGCTACGGGTTGTTCCTTGAAGCCGGGGGCAAATTGTCCGAGGGCCAGATTGACCAGGAAAGCGGCAACCAGGAGGGACAGCACGCCGTTGAACAGGTGCGTATCGCGCAGCAGGACAACATCCCGGAGGGCACCAACCGTGCAGAAACGGCTGCGCTGGGCGAGGAAGCCGATCAGTAGGCCAACGCCAAGCGCCAGCAGCAGCGGGGCGTGTTGACTGCCGGGGCCTTTTTCAGAGAAAAAGACGGGGCCAACCGGGTTTCCATCGGCGTCACGGCCAAAAAGCGGGGCAGCCACCAGAAGGATGAGCAGGATGACGACGAAAACCGGCATGATCCAGCCTGATACGGCGGAAGCCGGGCGGCTGCGCCCGAGGCTGAAGCCGTTTTTCAGGAAGACGATGCCCAAGCCGACACCGGCAAACAGGCCAAGGATGCCGGCAACGGCGTTCCAGTCGCCGCCCGCCAGGCGCAGGTAGGCACGCCAGGGACAGCCGAGGAAAACCAGCGCTCCGATCATGGCAAACATGCCGAGCAGGAAGCGGATCAGAGGGGATGAGCCACCACGCGGCTTGAACTCGCGGAAGAGCAGGGCTGCTGCAAGCGAGCCAAGCACGAAGCCGATGATCTCGGGGCGGATGTATTGCACCAGCGCGGCGCGATGCAAGCCGAGCGCCCCGGCAATGTCGCGGTTGAAACAGGCCACGCAAATGCCCATATTGCCAGGGTTGCCGAACTTGACCAGGACGGGCGCCAGAATACCGACTACCAGGCCTGTCAGGATGGGTCCCCAGCGGGAAACGAGAAAGTTGGAAATTGCACGCATACGACGGGTTCCTTTCGGTTAAATAAAAATGGGCTCCGCGCGCAAAGCCGGAGACCCATGGGAACCCGCGAGCCGATAATCAGGCCAGGGGTGACACGGTCAACCTGCCGCGCGTCAGAGTCGGATGCGGCACGCGCATCCAATGGCAGACTCAAAGCAGCTGGAACAGATTGGCCATCGCGTCACCTCCTTTCGAGGGAATAGTCAGGCACATTGTAGAACAGACCGGGGTCACGAAAAAGTGACAATCATCACGACTAAATCGGGGCATTATCATGTTCCTGCCGGTTCTTCACAACAAACCGTAATTTTTTCGCCTGGGAGTGATTTTTTTGCCGATAAGGCGGCCCCGGAGGAATTGGGTTCGCGGAGCGTAACAAAGAGGGGCACTCGATGATGGATTTGAAAGTTATTATAAACTCATGGTGCGGCGTTTGCTGCCTAGTCCCCAATGGATGTGCCAAGCTATTGTGCTTGGGATGGGCTTGTATGTCCAAATGTATTCCTGTACAATGATGTAGGATCTACCCGAGTAATTGTTCATTCCAGGCTGATTTCTGAAACGGCCACCTATTGAATTCGTCAAGTAGTAAAAATGGATTGCAGCCAACAAAAATGCGCGTCAAACCCTGATTCTCGCTTCCCTTCAAGAGAAAGGGAGAACGATCGATTTCCTCTTGAGCAGAACAAACATCTGCTTCGGACAAAGCTTTTTGCTCCTCCCATTCGCCCGAGCCAGATCCCCCGCCCTCGTCTTCTCGACCTGATGGATCGCGGCTTGGAACGCGCCCTTATCCTAGTATCCGCCCCTGCCGGTTACGGTAAAACCACCCTGGTCAGCAGCTGGCTGAAAGAAAAGAAGACCCCTTCCGCCTGGCTGTCCCTGGATGGCGGTGATAATGACCCAATCCGTTTTTTACAATACCTGCTGGCTGCCCTGGTACCCATTGCGCCAGCCATTAAAAGTGATCTATTCGGCATGCTACAGGGGATACAACCAGCTCAGTTCGAGAGTGTCATCGAACTCCTGGCCAATGAACTGGCTTCATTTTCTGAGCCTTTCGTTTTGGTATTGGATGATTTCCATGTCATTCACAATGAAGCCGTACTAAAAATCCTGGCCTACTTTTTGGAACACCTGCCGCCCCAGATGCACCTGGCACTCCTTACCCGGACCGATCCTCCGTTTCCGCTTGCCCGCCTGCGGGTTCGAAACCAGCTCCTTGATATCCGTGCAGACCAGTTGCGCTTTACCCAGGAGGAGGTCGCCGCTTTTTTGAATGATGCGATGGGGCTATCGCTTTCGGGCAACGATCTTTCCGCCCTGGAGGCGCGCACGGAAGGGTGGATCGCCGGGTTGCAGCTGGCAGCCCTTTCGATGCAAGGCAGCAAGGATATTCACGGCTTCATCTCAGCCTTCACGGGCAGCCATCACTATGTCATGGATTACCTGGCCGAAGAAGTGCTCAAGAATCAACCGAAGAAGGTCAGTACTTTCCTGCTGCAAACCTCGATCCTGGATCGCTTGTGCGGCTCACTATGTGAGGCTGTCGTCGAGGCGGATGCAACTGACCCTATCGACGGACAAACCATGCTGGAAACCCTGGAGGAGATGAATCTTTTCCTCATTCCGCTGGACGATGAGCGGCATTGGTACCGCTATCACCA
>CAYLXB010000081.1:11133-14669 GCA_964387495.1 uncultured Anaerolineaceae bacterium | reverse complement strand
AAGTCTCCTGACCGTCCAGTTCCAGCTGGGCGGTCTACTTTTTACCGGGCCTCGCACCCCGGCAAGTCCTCGCTGTAGGGCAGGAATCGAAAACGGGCGCCGGCCTGGGGACTTCCCAGGCAGGGCGCCCGTTTTTTATGGGGGTATTTAATTGTGTTTTCAGGTCAGGGATGCCTCCGTACTCGGATACTTGAAGGAATTTCAGCCGTCTGCCTCCGACTTACACCACCGACACAACAGACCGTATCGGCGGTTTTGTCTGTGGAATGGGGCTTGAGAAGGGCGGCTGAAGGACTTCTGCACGCATGGAAACGGGGGAGATGGGTTGGAGGATACGGATTTTGGGGGTTCCTTTGGAGTTTGTAGGGCGGGGGATGGAGAACGATTGAAGCCCAGCTTGCGCCAGGCTTTGTAAAGGGGGGAACAGGTTGTGAGGGATTGAAACTGCCCGCATTATAGGGGTATTTTAGAGGGGTGTCAAAGTACGTAGGCGGCAGGGTATCCCCGGACACATCGGAGAACCCCGAATTTTTACCCCCTTATCCTATGTGTGAACTTTGCGGGTTGAAGCATGGCCTGGCGGCCATGCCGGCGCTTTAGATGCGCCGCCATGCCCGCTTTGCGGCCTGGTCCTGTCGCATCTGGAAAATAGCGACACGGCAGCCATACCTTTTGGTCTGACTTTGTATCATTCGCTTCGTCAGCAATTTCTCCGAGGAGAGCACGGAGAAAAAATCAACCAAAAGGAAGTATGGAGAGAATCACGCGATGAAGAAAATTATGCTCGTGCTATTAGCGCTGCCAGTTTTATTTCTTGGGCTGAACTACCGCCAGCTGGCTTCGACCTGGACGGCCCGGGTTGAATCGCTGCGCCTGACCCGCGCCGCCCTGCACACCCCCGAGGATTTTCAAAATCCGGAGCCCAGAGAAGACAGTTTCGAGACTGGCTTGTCCCCGCAGTTCTGGAACTTCACCACCATCAACGGCGCCGGGCAGGTCTCGAATGATCCTGCTTGGCATGCGTCGGCCATGACCATCGGCCAGGGCTTGTCTCTCCAGCACTTCCCGGATCCTGACTTCCGGAAGGAAGATGCAAACTTTTTCCAAACGCCGGCTGCCGGCCAGTACAACAACGTCACCCTGATCGGCGGGAGCGGGTTTCAGCCGACAGCCTCCAGCGACGTGGTCGTTCAATTTTCTGCGCGCGTCAGCGAATTTTTCTACGGCACAGCCGGCGTGATCTTCCAGCCGCTGGGCACGCTCCGGAAGGACGGAGTGTTTGTCAAACCGTTCGATATGTTCGGCTTTGCGGTGGTTGGGGAGGAGTCGTCCTTCCTGGGAGCCAACGGCTCACTGTGTTACCTGGCCCTGAACTGGGCGCCGGTCCGCGTGGAATCTATCGCATCGGAGGCGCGCGACTGGCATGCTTATGAAATCCGCTTGCGCCGGCTCAGCCGGACGGAATGGTTGGGGATTGTGAAGCTGGATGAGGTCGAAATGTGCCGCCTGCCCCTGCCGGCTTTGGGTGCGGTGGAGGTGCAGGTCTGGAGCGACAACGCGCTCGTCACCCAGCAGCCGCGCCGCTGGTGGGAGATCGCGCCGGCGACAGATCTGGGCTTCCAGGATGGCGGGGAAAAACAGTTCGACCTGAAAGCCATCCGGATCTTTACTGAGATGCGTTGACCATTCCCTATTGCCGGCTGCCTTTTCCGGCCGACCTGTGGATTTCTTCGTAGCAGAGAAAACGTTTGCGACTGTCCAAGCTCACCCTGAATTTATCGAAGGGGGCGCTGCTCAGGGCGAAATATGACCTTAACAAACTTTAGCGAGGTGCTATAACCGCCGGGACAATATGTGTTATAATACATATTATAATACATACTTAGAAGGGAGCCTGAGATGCAGAAAATTATTGGTGTGACCGAACTCCAGCGCAAATTCCGCCCGTTTTTCGATGGCGTGGTTCGCAAACGGACGGCCCTGATCTTGACGCGCGGTTCCCGTCCCGAAGCGGTGTTAATCCCCTATGAAGATTACGTGCGTTACCAGCAAATGCAGGAAAGCGAAGTCCTGGCGCGCTTTGACCAGGTGTGGGAACGACTCGCCGCAGTCAATGTGGAATTCAGCGAAGACGAGATTGCAGCCGATATCCGAGCTGCAAGACAAGGGTAACCGATGCGTGCCGTGATTGACACGGGGGTTTTTGTCAGCGCTCTCATCCGCAAGCATGGGACCACCGGTGATGTGTTGCGCGCCTTGCGCGACGGACGCTTTACCGCCATTTACACTACCGACATCGTGGTTGAGATCATTGATGTGCTTGGGCGCGCCCAATTCCGAAGTAAATACCATATCGAGCCAGATGACATCACTGCGCTGGTCAATCTGATCCGCCTGCGCGGCGAACTGGTGATGCCCACCCGCCAGGTGACTGTCTGCCGCGACCCTGAAGATGACAAGTTCCTGGAAGCCGCACTTGCGACCCAAACCGATTGTATCGTCTCGGGCGACGCCGACTTGCTTGAATTGACGCCATTTCAGGATATTCCCATTCTACGTCCTGCGGAGTTTTTGGCTAGATTATGATCCCGATCGCTGGATGTCCTCCAGGCAGACTGATGATCGATCAGGATCGAATGCGTGGCTGCCTGCTGGGTCTGGCGGCAGGCGATGCAGTCGGCACAACCGTTGAGTTCAAAGCGCGCGGCTCCTTCCCCCCTGTAACTGATATGGTTGGCGGCGGGCCGTTCCACCTGCAGGCCGGCCAGTGGACCGATGACACTTCCATGGCCCTGTGCCTGGCGGCCAGCCTGGTGGAAACCGGCGGATTCGACCCGGCTGACCAGATGCGGCGCTACCTGCGCTGGTACGATCATGGCTATATGTCCAGCACCGGAACTTGTTTCGATATTGGCAACACGACCCGTCAGGCGCTGGAACGCTTCCGAGCCAGCGGGAAGCCGATGAGCGGCTCCAAGCATCCCTCGACGGCCGGCAATGGTTCCCTGATGCGCCTGGCGCCGGTCGCCATGTTTTACGCCCCCAACCGGAAGAAAGCCCAGACCCATGCGACCAGGAGCTCCCGCACCACTCATGCCGCACCCTTGTGCCTGGAGGCCTGCGCACTGTTTGCTGACATGCTCGTCCTCGCGCTAGGCGGAGCAGAAAAAGAAGCCATCTTGTTTGCCAGCGGACGCGACTGGCTCAAGTCAGGAGAGATGCGCGCCATCGCCGCCGGGGAATACCGAGACAAGGGCGTCGAGAGCATCCGCGGCAGCGGCTATGTGGTGGACTGCCTGGAAGCGGCCCTGTGGTGCTTCTGGCACGCTGACACCTTCGAGCAAGCCATCCTGACCGCCGCCAATTTGGGGGATGACGCCGACACGACTGCTGCAGTCTGCGGACAGGTCGCTGGCGCATATTTCGGTGCAGCCGGAATTCCGGGGAAATGGCTGGAGAAGCTCTGCATGCGGGCGGAGATCACGATGCTGGCCGAACATTTGGGGGGTGCTTAGATATAAACAAATGAGCCTGGT
>CAYLXB010000081.1:0-11123 GCA_964387495.1 uncultured Anaerolineaceae bacterium | reverse complement strand
TGGTGCACTATAACCAAAGTGCCAACAAAACATCCTGATCTCGTGTACAATTGATCTGTACATCCCGCTGATCCTACGAAAGCCGGAGACCCCCTGCGGGGAAAACACAATTACCCTGGCAGCGTGTCGCCATAGTGGGGTCGTCATTCCTGAAAACGTAAATTTTTGCCTGACCCATGACCGATCTCGCCCTCATTCAACAGACCGAACAATCGCTCGCCGCGCTCAAGGCGTTCGCCGAGCAGAGCCGCAACGACCAGTTGCTGGAGCACATCCAGCGGCTGGAGGCGGGCTTGCGCGCCTTTGCGGCGGGCGGGGCCATCACGGTGGGCGATATCAGCGGCTCGACGGCGGTGGCCATCGGGCGCAACATCAACCTCATCGTCAACCAGGTGCTGCCAGCGGAGGTGCGCCAGCCGCTGGAGAACGTCCAAAAGCAGTGGAGCGCCGCGCACCTGGAAGTGCGCCGCGAACTGGAACGCAGCCAGGGCGGACACATCTTCCTGAGCTACACGCGTGCGGACATGGAAGCGGCCCGGCAGGTGCGCCGGGCGCTGGAGCAGGCCGGGCACGCGGTCTGGCAGGACCTGACCGCCATCAAGGGCGGCGACGAGTGGGTCAAATCCATCGAAACGGGCGTCGAGCGCTGTTATGCGCTGGTCACGCTTGTTTCTGAACCTGCCAAAAAGAGCGAGTGGGTGCAGATCGAATACCTGCACGCCAAACGGCGCGGCAAGCTGATCGTCCCGCTCAAAGTGGACGACAGCGAAATCCCAACCTTGATGCTGGCCACCAATGTGCTGCACGGCCACCCCGACCTGGCCGAGGGCATCCGTCAGCTGCTGGCCGCCCTGCCCGCACCGCCGCCGGTGACCATCGCCCCGCCGCCCGTGGACCGGCGCGCCCTGGAACTGCGCTACCTGGACGGCCTGCTGCTCGAGCACAGCGTCTGGCAGGAAGTCTACACGCCGATGGCGGGGGTGGGCCAATTATGCCTGCCGCGTGAGCAAAAAGCAGACGCGCCGGCGGGCCGCCTGCGCATGAAGACCGTGCCGGCTGAGATCAACGTCGTCTATCACGGGCGCCGGCAGGCCGGCGAGGTCCCCTGCGACGAGGCGCAGCAGCAGGTCGAGCCGAAGCGTTATGAAGCCGACCTGCTCCCGGCGGTGGCCGAGATGCGCCGGTTGGTCATCCTGGGCGAGCCGGGGGCGGGCAAGACCACCACGCTGTGGAAGATCCTTTCCGACTGCGCGCTCAAGGCCAAAGACGACCCGGCCGCACCCCTGCCAGTATTGGTGCGCCTGGGCAGCCTGGGCGAAGCCGGCCTGCAGGCAGCCCTGCAAGCCCAGCTTGGCGCGCTGGGCGGGCATTACGCCGCCCTGTTGGCTGAAAAGCGCCTGGTCTTCCTGCTCGACGGCTTGAACGAACTGCCGGCCGCCAGCCGGGAAAGCCGCCTGCAGGAAATCCAGGCCTTGTTCGAAACCTGCCGCCAGGCCGACCTGCTGGCGGTGGTGACCTGCCGCGAACTGGACTACAGCGGCGCGCTCGACCTGGGCCTGCCCGGGCGGGTGAGCATCCAGCCGCTCGACCCGGCGCGCATCCGCCAGTTCGTGAACGCCTACCTGTCTAATGAATCGGGCAAGGGCGACGAACTCTTCTTGCAACTGGCTGGCGATGATGTGCAAAACGTGTGGCAGAAGTGGCAGCAGGCTGGGGCTTCACTTGAATTATTTTTTACGGCCAAAGATATCCCCCGCACCGATCCGGATGTGTACAGCCGCACATCCGGGCAGGATGACAATATCTGGAGCGAACGGGTGCGCGACCAGGTTGTACTCCCGCGCAGCATGCTGGCCCTGGCGGCCAACCCCTACATGCTGTACATGATCACCCAGGTCTTCACCGATACTGGCACCCTGCCGCGCAACCGCGGCCTGCTGTTCGAGACCTTCATTGACTACCTGCTGGAAAAGCGCGAGCGGCTGCCGCAGGCGGAAGCGGATGAACTCAAGATGCGGCTGGCCGTGCTGGCTTACGCCATGCAGGCGGAAGGGGAGGGCACCTCCTTTGCCAGCGCGCGGGCGCTGGCCCACCTGGCGAGTGAGCGCTGTCTTTACCGCGCCCGCAGCGCCAGCCTGCTGGGCGGCGGGGATGAGGTGCGCTTTACGCACCAGCTCCTGCAGGAATACTTTGCCGCCCGCCACCTGCAGGGCCTGATGGCGCAGACGCCGGCCGTCCGGCTGTTCCCGCCGGAAAACTGGTGGCAGCCCCAGGGCTGGGAAGAGACCCTGGTCCTGCTGGCCGGGCTGTACAGCGACGACTGCAGGCCGGTTGTGGACTGGCTGCAGGCCGCCCAACCGGAAGTGGCGGCGCGCTGCATCGTCGAAAGCGGGGCGCACTGTCCTGACGAAACCCTGGCGCGTCTGCGCGCTGCCTGGCTGCCGCGCCTGACGGACCTGGCGCATGACCCGGAGCCGCGCGCCCGCGCCGCCGTCGGGCGCGCCCTGGGGCGCCTGCAGCTGGGCGGCGCGCCGCTGGATAACCGCAAAGGGGTGTCGGTGGTTTTCATGGCGGGCCAGGCCCTGCCCGACCTCGATTGGGTGGAAATCCCCGGCGGGCCGTTCATCTACCAGGAAAACGAACAACGCAGCGAACCGGCCTTCTACATGGCCCGTTACCCAGTGACCTTCACCCAGTTCCAGGCCTTCCTGGATGACCCGCAAGGCTTCACGAACCCGCGCTGGTGGGGTGGGCTGGCGGCCGCTGACGAACACAAACGCGCTCCCGGGGAGCAGGAATTCAAATTCAGCAGCCACCCGCGCGAGACTGTCTCCTGGTATGACGCGCTCGCCTTCTGCCGCTGGCTGACGGCCACGGCGCAGGTTTATCCCGAATTGCTGCCGCAGGCGCTGCGCGGGCAGGCGGGCTGTGAGATCGGCCTGCCGACCGAATGGCAGTGGGAGAAAGCCGCGCGCGGCCAGGATGGGCGCGAGTATCCCTACAAAGGTTCCTTTGACCCTGAAAAGGGCAACACCGGTGAGACGGGTATTGACCAGACCAGTGCGGTGGGCATCTTCCCGCAGGGCGCCTCGCCCTACGGCCTGTTGGAGCTGAGCGGCAATGTCTGGGAGTGGTGCCTGAACGAATATGAGCAGCCCGAAAAGGTTGGCCTGGCAGGTGATGCTGCCCGTGTGTTGCGCGGCGGGTCGTGGAGCCTCGATCAAGACCACGCCCGTGCCGTCTACCGCGACAGGAGCAATCCGAACAGCCGTGGCAACTACAACGGTTTTCGTTTGGTGGTGCGTCCCCCTTCTCTGGGAAACACTGACCACTGAACCACTGATCACTGAATCAAGATGGTTCATGAAGAGTCCCTCCCGCCGCAGGCGGGCCGCGCGAATTTTTTGGTATGATTGGGCCTGCCGGACAAGTATGTAGCGTGCCGCTCTGCCTGCCCGGCGGGGCCGCCCGGCGATGCCCGTGTGTTGCGCGGCGGGTCGTGGAACAACAATCAAGACAACGCCCGTGCCGTCTACCGCAACAGGAACAATCCGAACAACCGTAACAACAACAACGGTTTTCGTTTGGTGGTGCGTCCCACTTCTGCGTCCCTCTTCCAAAGGCCAAAGGCATGTGCCCTTTGGCGGGCTGCCCCGGTTTTATCACCGGGAGGCAGCTTCCAGCTATGGCCGGCCTCCACGGACACCGGCCCGAGGCGGAAGGTACAGAGAAGGCGCGGGCTGGTCCCGTCCGCACGTGTATCCGCACGTCGGGCGCATATAGAAGCGGGGCGTGACCTGGCGGCCAAGGCCGCCTGTCACGCCCCAATTTTATGCCAGGCAGTTAGCTGCTGCGTGCCTGTTTGAGCCAGCCGCCCAGCAAGCGTCCGATTTCAGCGACGATGACGCTGATGTGCTGGTACTGGCCGTCATTCAGCCAGCGCCAGCGGTGCGCCAGGCGCAGGTATAAGCGCAGTTTGTTCAAATGCGCGTCAGCCGCCTGCAGGCGAGCCTGGCGCGCTTCGCCTCGCTGGCCCTGGGCCTCGAACAGCGCTTCCTGAAAATCGAGCGCGGACTCCATCATGCGCTGTGTCACGGTAGGACGGTAGACTCTCGGAAAGCGTTCGGATTTTGGCAGCAGCCAGTTCAGCATGTCAAATGTACGTGTCAAAATAACCATGTCATCCGGCATATGACCTCATTTCTCTTCGAGCGGATTGTATCCTGGGAAAACTTGCTGGCAGCATTCCAAAAAGCTGCCCGAGGCAAACGCTTCAAGGGCTCGGTGGCGCGTTTCGAACACCAGGCAGCCGACCACTTGCTTGATTTACAGCATGACCTGGCCAGCCGTTCTTACCAGCCAGGCGGTTACGTCAATTTTACGATCCATGACCCAAAACTGCGTAAAATCAGCGCCGCCCCTTTCCGAGACCGGGTGGCGCACCATGCGCTTTGCAACCTGCTCGAGCCGATCTTCGAAC
This sequence comes from uncultured Anaerolineaceae bacterium, assembly GCA_964387495.1. Lineage (GTDB taxonomy): Bacteria > Chloroflexota > Anaerolineae > Anaerolineales > Villigracilaceae > DSXF01. The sequence continues at coordinate 6,643 of CAYLXB010000081.1, read as the reverse complement.
GCCGCTTCATATTCGACAGCTACGCTAACCGTATCGGGAAGGGGACCCACCGCGCCATTGACCGCCTGCAGCACTTTGCCTGCCGGTACCGCTACGCCCTGCGCTGCGATGTGGTCAAATTTTTCCCCAGCCTGGATCACGCGGTCTTAAGCGCAACACTGGAGCGGGTTATTCACGACGAAGATGTCCGCTGGCTCATTCAAGCCATCCTGTCCAGCGGTGAAGGCGTGCTGGCCGACGAGTATGAAATGGTCTATTTCCCTGGCGATACACTGGAAGCTGCCTGCCGGCCGCGTGGTTTGCCAATAGGGAATTTAACCAGCCAGTTTTGGGCGAATTGTTTCTTGAACCCTTTCGACCATTTCATCAAACGGGAATTGCGCTGCCAGGCTTACCTTCGCTATGTGGATGATTTCGCGCTTTTCTCAGACAGCAAGGCGCAGTTGTGGGACTGGAAGCAAGCCAGCATCGAGCGCCTGGCCGATCAGCGCCTGACCATCCATGAAAATGCGGCCCAGGTCGTCCCGGTCACAGCCGGCATTCCCTGGCTGGGCTTTGTCGTCTATCCCACGCACCGGCGTGTCAAAGCGCGCAACGTGGTCAAGTTTACGCGGCGGCTGGGCGAACGCTGGCAGGCGTATGCTTGCGGACAGATCAGTTTTGCCGAGTTCGACGCCTCGGTGCAGGGCTGGATCAACCACGTCCGCTATGCCGATACCTGGGGGCTGCGCGAATACGTGCTTGGCGGGCCGTTGATCAGTGAAAACCGCGATTTTTAAAACGCGCGGCCCGCCTTCGGCGGGAGGGCGGCCACGCTCGCCAGCGCGATTCAGTGATCAGTGATTCAGTGGTCAGTGTTCCCCAGAGAAGGGGGACGCACCACCAAACGAAAACCGTCGCCGTTGAAACGGTAGCTCGGACTGTCCCCGAGGCGGGAGACGGCACGGGCGCCGTCTTGACTGTCGTCCCACGACCCGCCGCGCAACACACGGGCATCGCCGCCTGACAGGCTTTCCCGGCCGTCCCCTGCGTTGTACGGGTAGGGCTTGAATTGCGAGCGCGTCCACTCCCAGACGTTGCCGCTCATATCCGCACAACCATAGGGACTGTCGTCAGCCGGTGAATACTGCCCGACCGGGGTCGTCTTTCCGTTCCCCGATTCGCTCGTGTTGCACTTTTTCGAATCGAAGGTATCCCCCCACGGGTAAATGCGCCCGTCTGTGCCGCGCGCGGCTTTCTCCCATTCAGCTTCGGAGGGCAGTTCCACCGGCAGGCCGCTCTGCGCACCCAGCCAGCGGCAGAAGGCAACTGCATCGTACCACGAGACACCCTCGCGCGGGTGGTTGCTGAACTTGAAAGCCTGCTCGCCCGGCTTTTTCTTGTGCTCGTCATTCGCTGCCAGCCCCTGCCACCAGCGCGGGTCTTTGAAACCGGCCGGGTCATCCAGGAAGACCTGGAACTGGGCGAAGGTCACCGGGTAACGTCCGATCCAGTAACCGGGCAGGTCCACCTCGTGCTGGGGTAGTTCGTCGTCAAACTTGGCTTGCGCTTTGTTGCAGCCCATGTAGAATGGTCCGGGTGGCACCCAGATCATGGGCTGGCCCAATGCTTCATCCAGGACTTTGGCGGGAATCTCGGCCCAAAGTGGGTGGCCTGGCTGGGTTCCCAAAAAGCGTAGCGCAGATCGCCAGGAATGCCGGTCCTCGCTGTGCAGTGCCGCGTCAACCAGCGCCTGCACGGCTTCGCCCATGCCGGCCAGGGCCTGCACGGCCAGCCGGGCCACTTCGGCATCTTCATCTGCGGCAGATTCGAACAGGGGGCGCAGTACACGTTCGCTCTGCATGTGCGCCAGGGTTTGCACCGCCCGACGGCGGTCTGCCACGGGCGCGGCGGGCCGCAGCAGCCTGACAGAGCGCGCTTCAATCTTGGCACGCATGGCCTCGTCCACCTGGCGACCTTCCTCCACACACCACCAGGCCAGCCAGGGGTTGGCGCGGGCGATTGCGTCCACCAGCCAGGCTGGGTCATCCACCAATCCCGCCAGTTGGACGAATGTTTCCCCCCACCACTCGTCCGCAGCCAAGGCGGCCAACCCCGTTGGTCCGTTGGCCAGTTCGTGCAGGCGGCGCGCCAAACGCGCCAGGCCGCCCAGCGCCTGTTCCTGGCGGGCTTGCTCGAGCAGTTCCACCGCCACAAAATGCTCCTGCAAGGTCTGGTGGGGGAAACGTACCTGCTGCTGGTCCTCGAGCAACAGGCCATGCCGGGCCAGAGCCCGCAGCAGCCGCTCAGCCAGGACTTCATCTTTATCAAACTTGGGGGCCAGCAGTTTCACGGCTTCGTCACGCTGGCAGGTCAGGGCACCCTGGTGCTGCAGAGCGCAGGCCAGGCAGCTGGCCGCCTGGCGTTTGCGGCGTTCCGGCAGGTCTGTATCCAGCTGGCGGTCCTGCGTATCGCGGCTCAACAGGCGCGTGACGAAGCGCGCATACAGTTCCCCGCGGTTGCCCGGCAGCGATTCGCCGGCTGCCCCGGCCTCCTTCATCAGCCAGAGCAGCAACGGGCGCTGGGCCAGCGCCCGCAGGCGTGCATCCAGCCGGTTGTACAGGGCCTGGCCACGCTGCCTGCCCAGTCCGGCAACGAGATAAGCTTCGATCTGCGCTGGGACGATGGGCTGGATGACCACCGTCTCCTGCACCTGTGAGCGCAGGGTGCGCCACGACTCGTCCTGCACCCGGCTGGTGACGATCACAGCATGCCGGGGATGGGCGTTCATCCAGCGTACCAGCTCATCTTTCAGCCGGTCGGTATGCGCCGGGCGCACCTCGTTCAGGCCGTCGAACAGGAAAAAGAAGCGCAGGTTGCCTGCATGCAGGAAGGCGGCCAGCGCCCGGTTGTCATCCAGGCGCAGGTGACCGGTTTCCTGCAGCAGGGCGCGCACCCAGTCTTCCAGCGGCGTGCCGGCATAGAACAGCAGCGGCACCAGCACGGGTACGATCTCACCGGCGTTTCCACATAGTTCCCAGGCCAGCCGCTGCAAGGCCACCGTCTTGCCGCTGCCTGGCTCGCCCAGAATCTGCAACCGCACGGAGCGCCTGATATACCGCAGCAGGTCTTCACGCTGGCCAACTTCGCCATCCTGGTACGGCGAAGCGTCAATCGGCAGGCGGGCGCCTTCTTCGTGGATATAAGCGCCCATCCCGCCCCAGCGTTCCTGCGATTCGGTCTCCAGCTTTGCGCGCAGGGCTGTACAGTGAAGTTTCACAGCCTCCAGCGAAGGGATGGAAACCGGCTCGCCCTGGTAGATGACGGTTGCCTGGGCGCTGGGACCAATGGCGACCGCATTTGAGTGCTCGATATTACCAGCTTGGATATCAGGCGGTTTGTCCGAATCTGCCATGATCGTTTTAAGTCCCCTTTTGCGCTTTCTCTTCTTTGGCACGTTTGGCAATCTTCTGAAAAACGGTACTGAGGCCTTTGATGGGATTGGAGAACGTGTCTACGGCCACTTCCCATGCGTCTGTTGAGATCTCGGCCAGGAAGTTCAGCCAGCGTTTGATCCGGCTTTCCTGCGCTTCATCCCCAAGGCGCGCTTCAGCTTCGAGTTTTCCCACAACTTCGAGGGCTTCTTTTTTCTCTTCTTTGTCAGGGATTGCACCCACAGCCTGCGTGATTCGAGCAAACGCCAGCGCAATTTCATCCGGCGTGGCGCCTCTGTTTACGCTGACCGTCGCCCGGGCGCCGTGACCGATGGCAACACCTTGAGAATTCTGGATGTCCCCTGTTTTAATGTCCCCGCTATTCGCAGCGCTGCCCGGGTTGGTCATTTCTGTTTCAGCGGCCTGGCTTCCAGAACTTCTCTTCTGTGGCTTTGTTTTGCTTTTCGTGGGCATTTCATCCTCCTTACATCATTTCCTGGATACAAGAAACAGGCGGTGATAGACACCAATTACCTGGTGCGCCTCGTCAGCGCGGTGGACAAGGTTGCAACGGTTTGGAGTTTCAGAAGGTTTCTGCATTTTTATGACCAGCGGCAGTGCAAGGTTTGCAAGAAAATCTTTCAAACCAGCCTACAGCACGGTATTTCAATCCTAATCGCGGACCGTAAGTTTTTACTCAATTGGTCACCAGTAAAGCGATCCCTGACACTAAAATTATAACGCTGTTTGAAGGTAAAGGAGCAGTAGATGCAAATTTCCCATCACAGGTGGCTATGGAACGGGCAGGGCGGCTGAACGTTCATCATTGATATTTCCTGCAACTCTCCGGATTACATTGAGCAGCGTCTGCATCCCGATACATTTAGCGACACATCCGCCCCACCCACCGACACCCCCCGCTATCATACGCCGCATGAGCGAGACGTACCAGTCCAAGCGCGAACGCTGGCAGCGGCTGCTGGAGGCTTTACCTCCCGGCCTGCGGGAGCATGTTTCCCTGCGCAACGTGGAAGCCGTGAGCGCCCTGCCGCCCCGGGCCCAGGAACGCCTGGCCGAAGCGATCCAGGCCGGCTTGAAGCGCCTGCCGCGCGCCGTGGAGCAGTTACGCCAAAACCCGGAGGCAAGCCTGGCTGACCTGCTCAACCCGCCAGCCGAAGCCCCTGCTGTATTCCACCCGGCTGATCCACCCGATACGCATGAAGAACTGGCCAGCCTGATCCAGGCCTGCTACCCGGACATGCCGCGGCTGTCGGCGGAAGTCCTGGCGGGTGCAGAAGCCATGCAGACAGCCGGGCAGGTCGCCCAGGCCTTTGCCGGCATGTTCGCCTCGCCGCATACCCGGGCTGATTTTGTGCTGGTGGTGCTATATGCCCTGCTGCACCAGGCCCTGGAACGGTTGGAAGGGCTCGTCTCGGACAGTCCCGCCTGCCGGCAGGCGCTTGCACAAAGCAGCCTGCCCTGGATCCCCCCTGAATGGAGAAAACAAGATGCTTAAACGAATCGCCGGCGCCGGCGTCAACCTGGTTGTGCTGGGTGTTTCCGCAGCGGTCTTCCTGGTGGCGTTCCTGGCATTGAATGCCCTGGGCGCGGCCCAGCGCCCGCCCACCCTCACGGTGCTTTCCGCCACGCGTGACCTGAACATCGGCGATGTCATCACCCCCGCCGACCTGGCTGTCAAGACCGTTTTCCAGGACGATAATGCCAGCCTGTACATCCCCGCCGAGGAAGTGGATGGCGTAGCTGGCGGGATCGTCGCCCAGCCCATGTTCAAGGGGCAATCGGTCTTGCGCTCAGCCATCCTGGCCCCTGCAGCCGAAGGCACGCGTCTATCGGCGGCGCTGGCCAACCATCCCGGTCACAGCCTGTTCCCCCTGCCGCTGGACGCCATGAACGTGATCGCCCCGGACCTGCCGGCTTTCCTGCCCGGGGACTTGATCAATATCACCCTGGTGGTCGCCAGCCGCCCGCAGATGCTGACCACGCCCACCCCCATGCCGGAGGTGCTGGTCATGCCGGGCTATGAGACCCAGCCGGCACCCACCCCGCTCCTGGAAGAATCCGCCCGCACGCAAGCCCTGGGACGCGCCCTGCCGCCGCTGGCCAAGGACCTGTTCCCGGCAGGCGTGCGCCTGATCGCCATTCAGGGCCTGCCGCCGGCTGCAACTGCGGACGAATCGGAGGGTGGGAGTTCCTTCACCACCTTCGACCAGCCGCGCATGCTGATCCTGCTCGTCCCCAACGAAGCGCGCGAAGTCCTGTCCCTGGCCCTGCAGGAGGGCGACCGCCTGGTGGTCTCCCTGCTGGCGCGCGGCGAAGAAGGCCCAACCGCCGGTTTCACCTACTGGGACTTCGAGGACCTGTTCAAGACTGACCGGGAGCGGGTTCTGGGCGGAGGCCGCTGATGCAGGCGCTCCTCTTGGGCGCCGGGACGGTCACCTCGCGCCTGAACCTGCTCCTGGCCGAACAGGGCCACAGCGTGGTGGCGCAGATCGCGGCCTTCAGCCCGCAGCACCTCGACCTGTTCGACTTCCGGGCGCTGGTGGTCATCTCCCCCGAGGCCTCGGTTTCCCCGGAGAGCCTGGTCAAAGCCGCCGAACGCGGCAAGCTGATCTTCGTCGTGGCCGGGGTCGGGGACGGCATGTCCGCCTGGGCCAACGGTGTGGGCGTGCCGGCTGTTGCTTACCCGCCCTCGGAGATGGATACGAACAAACTGCTGGAGGAACTGCGCCGGGCGGAAGCTGGCAATCTGGCTGCGGATGACCAGTACCGCCGGGCCGTGCTGGGCTCCGACATGAGCGCCCGCCTCCAGTCCGGCATGGCCGTGCGCAAGATCGCCATCACCTCTCCCAAGGGCGGCACAGGCAAGACCACCCTGGCCGCCAACCTGGCGGTGGCGCTGGCCCTGTCAGGCATCTCGACCTACCTGGTGGATGCGGACGGCAACGCCGGCGCATTGCAGTACCACCTGCGCCTGGAACGGGTCAACACCACCATGATCGGATTACTGCGCCGGGAAGTCGCCGGGGCCGGCAAGGGGGTCCTGGGAACGGTGGCCGCCTCAGCCGCCTACCTGAACGCCTTCACCCCGCTGGAGAACCTGCCCACCCTGCGCGTCCTGCCTGGCCTGATTACCGATGACCTGGGGGATGAGGTCTTGCAGCAGGAGGAGCGCGTGGCGCAGGTCATCCAGGGCCTGTACGAAGCCGGGG
>CAYLXB010000080.1:0-14679 GCA_964387495.1 uncultured Anaerolineaceae bacterium | reverse complement strand
TCCCTGACCACGGATGCCAGCGGCGTAGTAGAGGTGGAGACGCTCTATAAACCCTAGGGTGAAGTGCGCTCGTCGACGCCTGGGGCCCTGCCGACCCGCTACACGTACACGGGGCAGTATAGTGACAGTTACATTAAGTTGCTTTGGTATGGCTCCCGGCACTAGAAAATAGTTTACACTACTCACTCGGCAATACCGATTCTCTCTTCTATGCAAAATTCTGGAGCGGCCAGGCGCTCCACCCAGACGAGTAACTTGGGCATACTCCAGCACGCTAACAACCTCATATTCTTCTTGTGGCTCCTGTCCTGGCGGGGAATGATCTCGAGCCTCTGCCGCCAGACCTCTTCTGAATTTATCCGCTCTTACGCGGGCTGGAACCCGGATCGGCCTGTGAATTTGCGCGCTTGATCAGGGGGATGGCCGGGGTCAGCAGCAGCCCCGAAGTCAGCAGGGCGCCGGCAACTGACGAGAATCCCGCCACGGCCGCCGCCAGCGGGCCGCCCACCATCTGCCCGACCGCATCCACCTGGCTGGTCACCGAAAGCACCGTGGCCCGCGTCTCGGAATCCAGGCGCTGGTTGACCCAGGCCATGTTCAGCGGGATGGCCAGGTTGCGCAGCACGCTGATCGACCAGTAAAGCGCCAGCGTCAGTCCAAAAAATGGCGAGAGCGCAAACCCCAGCAAACCGGCCGAAATCCCGCCGGTGATCCCGAGCATGGCACGCCCGATCGCCAGGGGGCTGCCGGCATCCAGGCGCTTCTCTACGAAACGGGTGGCAAAGATCGAAACCACCATCGTCACTGCCCGCAGCAATCCAAAGAAGGCCACGTCGGTCTGCCCCAGGATGGGAGGCAGCTCGAAGGTGTTCAGCAGGTGCTTGAGCCACAGGCGGTCGAAACCTTCGCTGTAGAGCCCATAGAACAGCCCCACCCCCAGGAGAGTCCTCAACCGCGGCCGGGCCTGCACCGCCCTCAGCCCTTCCCGAAAGGTATGCCACATCTGCTGCCAGGTATTGCGGTTTTCGCGCGCCGTCGGGTGGAACCCGCTCTCCGGCATGATGAGCATCAGGACGAAGCCGATCGCCATCACCCCTGCGCCTCCTGCCAGGATTGGCAGGCGCACACTCTGCGTCCCGGCCAGGATCGCCAGCCCCATGCCGAGCAGCGAGGCGGACATGCCCACCCGGTTGGCCCGCAGGAACAGGCTGTTGGCATTTTCTTCGCCGATCTCATCGCTGATCCAGGCCTGCGTGGCGCCGCTGGTAAAGGTATACCCCAGCCCCCAGATGACCTGCGCCAGCAGGATGGGCACGAATGCCGGGAATGACCCCTCCACGAGAAACCCCGCCCCCATCAGCAGGTAGCCGATGATAATGGAAAGCCGCCGCGAATACACATCCGCCACCACCCCGGTGGGCACCTCGAAGAGGAAAGCCGAGACCTCCAGGGTGGTACCGACCAGCACCAGCTGCACTGCCGAGAGTCCGGCCGTGGTTGCCTCATAAAGAGACATCACCACGAACAGCATCGAAAAGCAGGCCGAGGCGGCAAATTCGATGAACAGGTAGACTTTGGCCGGGTTGAGTTTGGGCATCAACGGTTAAGCAATGGGCACCAGCCGTGCGCACTTTTTGGGGAAGAGGATCTCCAACAGCGCCCGTCCCTCGTCATGCTCGACATAGGCATCCGGGAAGGCCGCCCGCAATTCATCGAGAGAACGGTAGCCAAAGATCAACTGGTGAATGGTCAGGGCCGGCAGTCCCAGGTCGGCGTAGTCATTCGCATCCCGCTCGCTTTCTTCGACTTCCACAAGCCTGCCGTCTTCGAAGGAGAAGGCGAGGATCGTGCGGTAGCGGTTGATGCGCAGTTTCCCCGTGTGCCCGACCGCGATCGACCCGGCCAGCCGCCTTTCGATCACCGGCCGGAGGGAGCACAAAAAGGCGGGCAGATCCGGGATGCGGATGTACCAGGCATACGGCGGCCGGACGCGCGGCAGGCGCCCGCGCAAAGCCTCGTAGGCAGGGTGCTGGCTCCCGAACCAGAAGCCGAACATCGCGGTAGCGCGCTTCCTCTGTGCCTGCATCATCTCCTCCCCGCGCTGCCACAGGAAACGCGCCGCCGCCGGCGAAACCGCCAGCCAGGAGACACTTGCTTTGAGTTGGAAATCCATGGCCGCCAGTCCGAATTCCCACACCTGGCTGGTATGCCGCAGGTAACCCAGCGGCTCATGCGAACCGGCGCGCTCGATGACCAGGGTCACCAGGCGGTTGACGTTCGCCTCGCTCTGGCCGGTCAGTTCATAGCGCCAGATGGCCTCATCCCGCACCACGCTCACCAGGCTGCGCTGTGCAGCATATGCGTCCACTTCCATCAGGAAGGGAATATCCTCCACCCTTGCCGGGCGGAAGAGGAAGGCCTCGCTTTCACCCTCCTTCAACCGGGGCAGTTGGGCTTCATATCCTGCCCGTCCGCCCTCCAGTTCCATGGCCATCTCGTACCCAAACAGCCGGTAATAATAGGGGATGCCGGTGATCGCCTGGACCGCCTCGCCGCGTTCGGCACTCCAGCGGTGCACTTCATCCATCTGCAGGCGTACCAGGCCGCGCTTGCGAAACTCGGGCAGCGTGCCCACCAGTTCCGGCCGCCCCACCTTGAACGGGATGCCCTCGTAGGCCCAGGTCTGTGAGATCAGGTTCATGGAGGAAACAATCCGCCCGCTGGACGCCTCGAGCACCAGCGTAAAGTCATCCGGCTTCAGGGTCGGGTGCGGGCGCGCCAGCAGGTCGCGCGTCCAGGCCCCCACGCCTTTGTCGGGATGATCCATCCCATCATCACTATGGATCTTCGAATTGAACTCGGCCAGTGCTTCTGCATCCTCTGACCGCGAACGGCAGAGCACAAGCCCTTCCCCCAGGTCGCGCACGACGGCGCGGTTTTTCATATTGGCATACATGTTGTCTCTCCTGTCAGGGGACCGCCCGACAGGAGACGGTCACCCTTGATTTGCAAGCATTGCTTTCAGTTCTTCCAGCGCACCTTCCGGCTGGCTGAAGTGGATCGCATGCATCCCGACGGCCTGCGCACCCAGGATGTTCTCGCCGAAATCATCCACGAAGACGGATTCCTCCGGCCTCACCCCGGCGCGTTCCAGCGCAATCTGGTAGATCCTGGCCTCAGGCTTCATCACACCCACCTCCGCCGAGATGGTCATATGATCGAAAGCATCCTCGAACCCCTGGCTGGTAATGTACCCCCGCAGGTCGGGCCAGGCATTCGAGATCAGGCCGGTCTTGTACTGCGGGCGCAGGGAACGCAGGAAATCAACCAGCGTGCGGTCCACGATGTCACCGGCAAAGAATTCGGTGCGGACGGCCTCCTTCTGCCCGGCAGGCAGCCCCAGCGAACGCACCACGGCCTCCCAGTGAGCCTCGGTATCCAGCTCGCCCACCGAGGCCTGGCGGCTGGTCCTGCTCTCGAAGACCGCCTTGACCAGGTCTTCGTAACTCAGGCCCAGGCGCTGCGCGAGATATTCACGCGGCGCCTGGTATTCTGTACGCACGATGACCCCGCCCAGGTCGAAAAAAACTGCCCGGATCACTGGTGGGTCAATCCTCTCTCCCCTGCCAGGGTCATTTGCCGGCCTCTTTATGGGATTTGACCTTTTTCTTCGCCGCCGGTTTCTCTTCGGCCGCGGGCGCCGGTTCGCTTTTCGCGGCCGCTTTTTCTTTCTTCAAAGCAGCCGCCGCTTCTTTTTCAGCCTTGGCTGCATCCTTGGCCATATCCTTGAGCACATCCTGCCAGTTCGGGTAAGCCCGCTGAAGTTTCATGCGTTCCACCCGGTTGGCCCGCCGGCACTTGGGACAGTGGGCGTCGTAATAATGCAGGTCTTCCTCACTCATATACTGCAGGGCGGCCAGCATCTCCTCGTGGCTGAGGGCAAACATGGTTTGGCAGTAAGAACAGCGCAGTTGCATCGGAATTTCCTTTCTGGGTGCGGCACGTTCGCTCACCCGTACAATACGTCGTCATCTGCTTTATATTGTACCCGAAGTCCATCCGTTTGCACCTGCAGAGCGCCGGAAGGGTGACAGCCAAAAGACCGCGGCTGTCACCCAGGTTTCTACCCGGCAGTCGTTTTCGGCAGTTTGAATTTCACCCACACCGGGACGATGCTCAGCAGCACCACAACCGCCGTGATGATGAACGGGAAGCGCGGGTTGATGCCGTCCCACAGCAGTGCGCCCAGGGCCGGTGCAGGCAAAGAGATCAATCCCAGGCTGGTGCTGAACAGGCCGAAAGCCGTCCCGCGCAGGTTCTCCGGCACAGCCTTGCTGATCAGGGACGAGTAGGCCGGGCTGAGCAGTCCCGCGCCGATCCCGGACAAAGCACAACTGGCACCAAAAGTCCAGGCAGTGACGCCATCCATCAGGTAGACCCCAAAGGATAGGCAGATCAGCCCAAAGCCTGCAACGATCCCGAGACGCTCGCCTTTTTTGTCGGCCAGCCAGCCGCCCGGATAGGTGAAGAGCATCATGAACAGGCCAAAGACGCTGTTGACCAGCCCCACCTGTTTGAGGGACAACCCGGCGATGTCGCCCATGTAGAGCGAGGTCAGGTTGTCGGACAGGGCAAAGGCCGTGTCACGCACCCCATCGGTGATCATGATCCAGGTGATGATGCCCCCCGAGAAGATCATCCCGAACATGGCGCCCAGGTTGGATTTCAATCCGGCAAAGCTCAGTTTCTCCGCGCTCTTCGCCTCGTTGCGCATCGCCCTGCGGGCCATGCCAATCCGGATCGTGGTCGCACCCAGGTACAGCAGCGCCGCCACCAGCAGCATGAAGCGGAAACTGTAGTCTTCAGCCAGCCAGCCGCCCAGGGATGGGCCGATGACTGCCACGATCATGAACAGCGATTGGGTGATCCCGAAGACGCGCGCCCGGTTCTTCTCATCCGAGTTCTCTGCGATGAAAGCATCGAAACTCGGGCCGACCAGCGCGCCCGAAACAGACCCGATCGCCACGGCCACCAGCAGCCAGCCCCAGGAGGGGGCGGCCAGCATGAAGGCCATCCCGACCATCCCGGCGATACTGCCGATGGCAATGCTGCGCAGGCGGCCGAGCGTATCCGACATCCAGCCGCCCAGGATCTGCAGGGCCAGCGGGACGATATGTGAAATTGTGAAGAACAACCCCACCTGCTTGACGCTCGCGTTCAAGTCCTGCAGGTAAAGCGGCAGCAGGGGGTAATACATGTTCCCGCCGATGTTTGCCAGGATCATGGCGCCCATGAAGAGCAGCAGCCATTTGTTCAGCAGGGGAGCAGCGGTCTCCTTGTTCGTGGTTTGAATGGCGATCTCAGCCATGGTAAGTTCCTTGTCATCGCCAGGCGGCGGTTCTGTTGCCGTCTGGCGGGATCTCATGTTTCTTCTTCGATTTCCTTGCCGGGGCGCAGTTCCTTTTCGTACATCACATATTCATGCGCAGTATGCATCCCGGCCTTTTCATACAGGCGGGTGGCGCCGGTCAGGTTGGAGGCGTCCACGCCCAGGCCAATGCGCCGGTCCCCCCGCCGGTGGAATTCGCCAAAGGAGTGCAGCAGCAGGGCCAGCCCCAGCCCCTGTTTGCGCCAGGGGCGGCGTACGCCCAGGGTGCCCACCCAGCCCTTCTCGCCGCGGTAATAGTTCATCACCCCTCCCGCAGCCTCATCCCCATCCCAGGCAATGAACCACAGGCTGGGGTCGAATCCGGGGGCGTCGAGGGTGCGGTGCCGCCAGACTTCGAACGTGCGCGGCAGGTGGCCCCAATGGTCGCGGAAGGCCTCCTCCATGATCTCGTACATCAGGTGTTCATCCTGCCCCGTGCGCAGCGGCCGGATGAGAATATTCTCCGGCCAGGCCGGTTCCGGCGGTGCGCCGTCCAGTTCGATTTCCATCTGCCAGAAATAGCGCACCGGCCGGTAGCCTTCGTGCTCGTGCAATTCGTGCCCCTGCTTGTCGCTCAGGTCCATGCCGTTGCGCACGTAAACCCGCAGGTCGGGCGCCGCCTCCCGCATCATTTCACGGGCGCGCACATCCAGGGCACGCAGCATGGCCGTCCCGATGCCGCGCTGTTTGTGTTCCGGGTGGACATAGCCATCCCCGGTATAAGAGGCAAACCTGGCGCGGTTGACGATCTCCTCATACCCGACGATCGTTCCATCCGGGGCCAGCACCACCCAGGCATCCTGATCCACGCAGAAACCCGGGGCCTTCCATTCGTTCTCCTGGTCCTCCACCGAAAAGCCGGAGCCTTCCGGGTTCCCATCGGCGATATAGACGGTATTGATCAGGTTCAGCACGGCAGCAGCATCTTCCCAGCGTGCCGGGCGCAGTTCGTATCCAGAAGCAAGGTTGTCAGACATGTTGTTTTCCTTTCCCCCTCTCCCTGGGCAGGAAGAGGGGCTGAGTGGGATCAAATCAATGGTTTTTCGAACGTATACAGCCGCTTGGCCGGGCGGAATCCCGTCGCTTCGTACAAGGCTTTGGCGGCCGGGTTGTCGCTCTCCGCGCAGACCAGCGCGCTGGTCATGCCCAGGGCTTTCAAGCGGCGCAGTCCTTCCAGGACGACCGCCCTGCCCAGCCCTCTGCGCTGGAAGTCAGGATGCGTGCCAACCGGCTCGAACAGGCCCACCCCCGTCACCGGGTCAGGCCAGACGATGCAGAAGGCGGCCACCTGTCCATCCGGCGCAACGGCCACGATGTCCAGGTCGGGGTTGTACACCGGCGAGTGCATGAAGCGTGCATAGCGCGGCCAGTACGCCTCGAAATCCCGGCTGGATCCGAAAGCCGCATAGGATGCAGCGGCTCTCTTCCGCATTTCGCTTCTGCCTGCCACGCCGCGCACCTGGTAACCCTCCGGGAGCACTGGCTCCGGCAGGGGCTGATCCAGTTCACGCGTCATGGCGTGCATGAAATAGTCACCGGCCTCGAAACCGCGCAGGCTCAGCCAGCGTGTCCGCAGGTCGTCATCTTCGGCCACCCAGTACATGGAAATGGCCTGCCTGCCTTTGGCGCGCATCCGCGCCGCCAGGCACTCTTCGGCCCACAACAGCATCTTGGCCTCGCGGGCAGTGCCGCGTACCTGCGGGTGGACGAACACATCGAACGAGTGGAACGCCTCCGAGAGCAGCGACCAGCCAATCGTCCGGCCATCGCTCTCCCACAGGCACAGGCTTTGCTTCCAGGCCTGCGGCGTTTGATCGTTGTAGAACAACCACCAGGCGATGTCGCCCACGTGTACATAATAGGCATTGGTGGCAGCCCGGCGGCCGTCCACCAGAATGCTTTTCAGTTGTTCAAAATCTTTAAGGCCCTGATACGGGCGTGAGGTCAACATGGCGGCCTCCATTCACTAACCTTTCTTTTTCACACACCGTCGAATATCTGTGGATAGACAACGGTTCCTTTGATATTTTTCAATGCTCCGGGTTCGAGTTCCTGGATCAGCCAGGCCTCGTCGGGAGCCTGCGCATACGGGCCTTCGATGCCCAGCGCCCGCGCCGGCCGGAAACCGAAACGGGGATAAAACTCCGGGTGGCCCAGCACATTCACGATCCTATGGCCCAGCCGGCGGCACTCCTTCAGTCCATACTCCACCAGCTGCGAGCCGATGCCCTGGTTCTGGTATCCGGGCAGCACGGCCATCGGCGCCAGCGCCAGGATGGGCACCTCCCCGTCCGCGGTCTCGATCCGGATCCGGCTGAACAGGATATGTCCGACCACCTGGCTGCCGGCTTCGGCCACCAGCGAGAGCTCCGGGATGTAACCGGGCGACTTGCGGACGGCCTCCACCAGGCCGGCTTCCGCCTCGCCGTCGAAGGCCAGCCGGTTGACTTGCCCGACCGCCTCGTGATCGGCGGGAGTCTCCGGGCGGATGGTGATCATGCTCTTATCCATTCTGCCTCAGCCAGTCTTCCTTCAGGATGCCCATGTAGACCACATCCCAGCGGCGCCCATCCCGTTGCAGCAGGCCGCGCTCGCGGCCCTCGATCACGAATCCGCTTTTCTCGTAGGAACGAATGCCGCGCGGGTTGTACTCGAACACGTTCAGGCTGACGCGGTGCAGGTTCAACTCCATGAAGGCATAGCGCAGGATGATGCGCATGGCATCCGTCCCATAGCCCTTGCCCCAGTCCGCCCGGTCGCCCAGGCCGATGCCCACGAAGGCATCCCCAAAGTTCCACTGGATCCCGTCCAGGCCGATCTCGCCGACCGGCCGGTCATCTTCCAGCGCCCGGATGAGGAACGAGTGCGTCAGGTATTCATCCATATGCTTCTCGATCCATTCCTTGTTCATCTTCTTCGAGTAGCGCCGGGCAGGGTCCCAGTCCAGCAGCCGCAGGTATTCGCTGTCTGCGTTCCAGCGGGCATTCAATTCCACAGCCACCTCAGGGTCATAGGCGCTCAGGCGCACCAGTTGTCCTTTAAGCAGGTTTGTATCCATTTCTACATCCTTTGCCATTCATCACACAGCAGCCCAAGGTGGAGCATGTCCCAGCGGCGGCCGTCGCGGTAGGCCGCTTCGCGCCGCCGGACTTCATCCACAAAACCGAACTTGCGGAAGAGTGCCAGCCCGCCCGCGTTGTATTCCGGGATCTCGGCTGTCAGGCGGTACAGGTTCAACTCTTGGAAAGCGTACTCCAGGAGCAGGCCGAGCGCCTCGCTGCCGTACCCTTTGCGCCGGTCTTCGGCCAGGCCGAACCCCAGCCGCACCATGCCCATCCGGTTCGACCAGGAGATCCAGTACAACTCGGCCAGGCCGGTCAGCCGCCCGTCTTCCTTGAGGCGGATGTGGAAGAAGAACCGGTTCCTGTCCTCTTCGATGGACTTTTCCAATTCCTCGTATTTTTTCTTAAGGTGCCAGGCCGAAAGCGGGCGCATGGGTTCGCGGTACATCATGCGCATGAATTCGGCGTCATCGGTCCAGCGGGCTTCCACCTCCGGGTCTTTCTCATAATCGATCGGCCCCAGGCGGATGCGGGCGGACTCGAACAATGGTGTGTTGATGCTCATGGTGTCCTCTCTCCTTTACTTGCGTACTTCGATATGAAAATGATTGCTGTCATCGTTCTGCCTCTGATATGGCCGCGAATGGCGAAAAAACAAAACGGCCAGGGGACTTGACCCATGGCCGCCAGGGAAGAGGGAGGCAAACAAAACGGCCACGGGCAGGAGTGCTCCGTGGCCGTCAAAAGACTATGCGTATAGTCTAACGAGGAACAGGCGCACTCCGCGGGAGTGAACTACCACCGCTGCCGGCTTCGGAGCGGACGCGGTTGAGAATTGCGTAGAACTTATCCATCGTAGTGCGTCTCCTTTCTGTAGATTTACGAACGGCCCGAGTCTATCACTGCTGTAGACAATTCGTCAAGGGTTTTAATGCTGGTTTAATCTGTTTCACCCGCCCGCCATCGGGTAGAATCCCCGCTTGAATCAAGGAGAACAACCATGCCTGCAGAAAAAGAATACCTCCCCCGCTGCGCCATGAGCGTCCATGCCCACCCCGATGACCAGGAGTTCACCGTCGGCGGAACCCTCGCCAAGTGGGCCCGCGCCGGCTGCCGGGTCGTTGCCGTCACCGTCACCAACGGCGATTCCGGCTCCAACGACCCCGCCCACAATGCCGCCTACAAGCCAACCCTGGCCGCCCTGCGCGAAGCCGAGCAGGCGGCCGCCAACCGGACCCTGGGCATCCAGGAGACGGTCTTCATGCGCTACCCCGATGGGGAACTGGAACCCAGCCTGGCCCTGCGCAAGGACCTCACCCGCCTCATCCGCATCCACCGGCCGGACGTGCTCGTCATCGGCGATCCGCAGGCGGTCTTCTACGGCAGCGGCTATATCAATCACCCCGACCACCGCGCCGCCGCCCAGGCTGCCCTGTATGCCGCCTTCCCCTCCGCCGGCACCCGCCTCATCTTCACCGACCTGCTCGAGGCCGGCTGTGAGCCGCACAATGTCCGCCGCGTCTACATCCACGGCGCCGAGAAACCCGACACGTGGGTGGACATCGCCGCCAGCCTCGAAACCAAGATCGCCGCCCTGGACAAACACGTCAGCCAGCTGGGCGGCCTGGACACGCACAAACTGCTCCGCGAATGGGCCGCCGAGGAAGGCCGGGAACACGGCCTGGCCTGCGCCGAAGCCTTCAAGGTCATGCTCCTGCAGGAAGAAGAAGGAGAAGAAGACCCCCGGGAAAATCCAGAACAACCCTGACCCGCCCCCTCCCCCCTTTGCGAGCGACAAAACAAAAAAACTTTGCGCCCTTTGTGCCTTTGCGAGAGACACCTCCCTAAAAAACCAGGTGCCCGATGATCACCGCCGCCGCCGTGACCGTAATATTATCCACATCCGGGAAAGGCAGCGACTCCACCGCCATCCCCCCCAGCGCAATCAGCGCCAGCGGCAGCAGGTACCCCGCCGGCGGCCCGGCGAAAACCCCCGCCGCAGCATACACGGCCAGCACCGCCAGAGACAGCACCCAGCCGCCGATGAACACGCTCAGTGACCCCGCCGCCGTCTTCCTCGGGCTCCAGGCCAGTTTCGGCTCGGGAAAACGCCGCCCCACCAGGTCCGCCACCCCGTCCCCCCCGCACATCACCATCAAAGCCGTGATCCCAACCGGCGACTCTTTCCAGTAGGCCAGCGTCAGCAGCACGAACATGACCCCGTAAAACAGCGGCCCGCGCAGGATCTCGCGCCGGTCCCCGCTGCGCGACATCGACTTCACCGTCGCCTCGTCCTTCATCACCCCCAGCCCCACCAGCACAAACTGGACCGTGATCAACCCCGGCACCAGCGCCGCCAGCCAGCGGTCATACCACTCCCCTGGAAAAAGCAGCCAGCACAACACAAAGATCGGCCCCGTCCCGATATGGATGATCTTTCGGCTCAGCCGGGATTCGATCCACCCCCGCTGGGCAAAGAAATCCAGCAGCCGCAGCCAGGCAATCGCCGCCGCAAAAGTCAGGAACAAGGCAAGAAAAGGATTCATGGGAGTTCCCTGTCAGTACGCTGCTCAGACTCCCCCTTCCCTTCCAGGGAAGGGGGCCGGGGGGTTGGGTCCATGACAGCGCCGGTGCCCCCTCCCGCCCGCCTGCGCTCCACCCTCCGCTCGACCGCCCCCAGCGACAACAGCAGCAGCCACGAAATGCCGAAATACAACACCGCCGTCATGATCAGCGGGAAGAACGCATCGAACGTCCGGCTGCGGATGATATCACTCGCCTTGGTCAGGTCCTGCACCGCGATGTACCCCACGATGGAGGTCATCTTCACCAGCGAGATCACCTCGCCCTTGTAAACCGGCAGCACCCGCCTCACCGCCTGCGGCATCACGATGTACAGGAACGTCTGCGCCTTCGTAAACCCGCCCGCGATCCCGGCCTCCGTCTGCCCCTTGTCGATGCTCTCGATCGAACTGCGGAACATTTCGGACACATACGCCGCAAAATTGATCCCGAACGCCAGCACCGCCGCCAGCACCGGGTCGACATTCACCCGCGCAAAGACCACGTAGAAGATCAGCATCAACAGCACCAGCACCGGGATGCCGCGCACGATGGAGATGTACACCCTGGCCAGGCCCTGCAGTACCTTCTGCCGCGACATGCGCAGGAAACAGACCAGCCCCCCCAGCGCCGTGCCCAGCAGGATGGCCAGCACCGAGATGACCCCGGTCGTCTTGATTCCATCGAGGATCAGCAGGTAGCGGTCTTCGACGATGATGTTGTCGTAGAACCGCTCCGCAAACGATTGCAGGAACGAAGGCGACTCCTGCGCCCCCGCCTCTTCCTTCTTCAACCCCATCACGCACGCGCTCAGTTCGAAGTAGGGATCCGAGAAATCGATCTGCTGTTTCCTCTCGTCCGTGATCATGATCGTGCTGACGATCATCTCCACCTTGTTCGTCGACACGGCCGCGATCAGGCTCCCGAACTCCATATCCGAAAACTCCACTTCTTTTTGCAGGTACGCCCCGAACCGTTCCACCAGTTCGATGTCCGATCCCACCAGCTGGTTGTCCTTGATCACCGTGAACGGCAGGCCCTTGTCGCTCACGATGCCCACCACGATCTTCCCCCTGGCCTTCGTGTTCCCGACCACCGGCATGCTGTAGTTGCTGTCCTCGAACCAGCGCCGGTGCCAGTCATCATACCCCCCGTTCACCTTGATCTCCGCCAGGAAGCGGTTGAACTCCTCGCGCAGCGCATCGTTCTCCTGGTTGAACCCCACCCCCACCGGGTTGCTGAAGACATCGTTCACCAGCGTCACCAGGAAGGGATTCTCCCTTTGCAGTTCCGAGAACACCTGGCAGTTGATGAACCCCGAATCCACCTTGCCGCTCTGCACTGCCAGGATCAGGTCGGGGTAACTCTTATACTGCAGCACCTGCGTGTCCGGATAATTCTTCATCAGGTACGTATCGTACACCGTGCCCAGCAGGACGCCCACCTTCCCCCTGGCGACCTCCTCCATCGTCACCGCTCCCCCGCCCGCCCCCGGCGCGGGGGCCGCCGCCCCCTGCGTGCAGCCGGCCAGCAGGACAGCCAGCGCCGCCAGCAGGATTGCCTTGCTCCAAAAGGTTTTCTTCCCGGTCATAGGCCTGCCTCTTTGCCCGTCCATGTCGCTCAATCCTCGCAGGGGATCCCGGTGATGCGGAAAATCTCTTTGACCATCTCGTTCGCCCCGCAGATCCTGATCCTCGTCCCCTGCGGTTCGGCCTTTTTATACGCCGCCAGCAGCACGCGCAGCCCCGCGCTGCTGATATATTCCAGCGCCGAAAGGTCGAAGGTCAGGCTTGCCACGCTGCCCCCAAATACCTTTTCGACTTCCTCCGCCAGCTGCCCCTGGGTCACGCTGTCCAGCTTGCCCGCGATCGCCAGCGTGATGTCATTGCCGTTTTGGGTTTTATGGATGTTCATGTGCACCGCCTCATATCGCAACCAGGATCCGATTCATGCCCTCGGAAAACGAGTGCCGGAGCTCCTTCGCCTTGTTCTTGACGATCAGCAGGGAAAGGTTGTCTTCCCCCTCATCCAGCAGCGGATTGCGCTCCCCGCCGGGATAATCGAACAGGATCTGGAACTCGTCCCGCTTCTCGGCATACTCCAGCGTCAGCGTGATGGCCCCCTCCCCCTGCCTGGCTGGCAGGAGCATGTTCACCAGCACCTCCTCCACGATCAACAGGATGTTGCCCACCACGCTCTTGTCGATCGTGTGCCGGGTGCAGAAAGCCTCGATATCTGCATTCAGTTTATACAGGTCGAAGTCCTGGCTCTCGATTTCCTGCCGCAGCACGCGCAGCCGCTGGATGAAGGCCCTCGTCTTTTCCTTCCTGGGATGTTCGAAGATCTCCTCCGGACTGCCCTCTTCGTAAATGATGCCGTCGTCCATGTAGAAGACCCGCGTCGAAACGTCGCGCGCAAAATCCATCTCGTGGGTCACGATCGCCATCGTCATCCCGCTTTTGGCCAGCCGCCGGATCACCGCCAGCACCTCGCTGATCATGGTCGGGTCCAGGGCCGAGGTCGGCTCGTCGAAGAGGATAATCTCCGGCTCCATCGCCAGGCAGCGCGCGATCGCCACCCGCTGTTTCTGCCCCCCCGAAAGCTCATCCGGGTAACTGCCGGCCTTCTCCGAAAGCCCCACCATGCGGAGCAGTTCCGCCGCCTTCTCCTCCGCTTCCTCCCGGCTCTTGCCGCGCAGCTTGACCGGCCCCAGGGTCAGGTTCCCCATCACCGTGAGATGCTCGTACAGGTTGAAAGACTGGAAGACCATCCCCATCTTCTGGCGCAGGCGGGGCACATTCGCACCCTTTTTCAGGAGATCCACCCCGTCGATCACGATCCGCCCGCTGCCCGGCGTCTCCAGCAGGTTCAGGCAGCGCAAAAAAGTGCTCTTCCCGGTGCCGGAGGGACCGATGATGGAAATCACCTCGCCCTTGTTGATCTCGACGCTGATATCCTTGAGCACGGCCAGTCCCCCGAAATTCTTGGAAAGGTGTTCTACTGTGATCACGTCTCATCCGCCTCCGCAGCACAAATATCGGCCCGGCCCCTTCCCCGGGCGGCCGCACACCCTCGAACGGACACCCCGCAACGCTCCCTTACTCCTGAACTGAGGCGTGATTATAGCACAACGCCCCTCCGGAATTCTCCCACGTCTTGGCCGCCCTCCACAAAACTGTAAGGGCCTGCGCCGCCCCCTCCGTCCCCAAGGTTCCCCGCGCGGTCCGGATACCCCCTTTGACCCTTCGGGACGCTCTCCCATCATAAAAAATCCAGCCCCTCCCCAGCCTGTTCTTCTGACCTCAGGATTGAATGCATTATAATACCCCCGGCCTCACTGCCCGCCCAACGCACCTTCCAAGCTGCCCATTCCGGTCGGGCAAAAAATCGAGGCATGTCATCCCCTTCCAGTTCGGGTGACAATCTTGCTCTGATCCCTGCAAAAGGATCCAATAATCTCAATCGACAAGGCAGATACAATGAAGAAAAACTTTTTTATGTCAGGCACGTTGCTCATGGCGGGAATCATCCTCCTCGCAGGCTGCAGCCAGGCACCCACACCGCGTTCGCCCCGAACCGCGGCGCGGGTGGCCTGGGCGGGCAGTTCATCTTCGTCATGCTTGCCGA
>CAYLXB010000079.1:0-14759 GCA_964387495.1 uncultured Anaerolineaceae bacterium | reverse complement strand
TCCGGCCGAACCCGAGCTGACTGCCATGGAGATCGCCTGGCAGGAAGCACTCGAGAAAGCCGAAGTCCGGCGCGGCAAACAGAAAAGCAAGCGCGCCAAGACCACTGCAAACAAAGAACAGCAGGACATTTTAAGCCGCACGCTGAAAAACCGCATTACGAGCGGGTAATATTCAAGCCTGCCTGTGCACAGCCTCCCCGCAGGACGGGGAGGCTGTTTTATTTACGGGCCGTTATCCGGCCTGCTTCAAATAGGCTTCCATGAAGCCATCCAGGTTTCCATTCAGCACAGATTGGGCATTGCCCATCTCATAATCCGTGCGGTGGTCTTTAACCATCTGGTAGGGATGCAGGACGTAAGAGCGGATCTGGCTGCCCCACTCGGCTTTGGTATATTCGCCGCGCAGGACGGCAATTTCCTGTTCCTGCTCCGCCTGCCTGATCTCATAGAGGCGCGCCCGCAGGACGCGCATGGCATTCTCGCGATTCTGCAACTGGGAGCGTTCATTCTGGCAGGTCACCACAATGCCGGTTGGAATGTGGGTCAAACGGACCGCGGTGGCATTTTTCTGCACATTCTGCCCGCCGGCCCCGGAAGAGCGATATATATCTATGCGCAGTTCATCGGGCGATATTTCGACCTCCGGGTCGTCGGTGCCAATTTGGGGCAGGACTTCCACCAGGGCAAAGGAGGTATGCCGGCGGTGGGCAGCGTCGAACGGCGAAAGGCGCACCAAACGGTGAACACCCTTCTCGGAACGTAAATATCCGTAGGCATAACGCCCGTTGACTGCAATGGTCACGCTCTTGATGCCGGCCTCTTCGCCCTCGGTCAGGTCCAGGATTTCCGTCTCGTACTCACTGGCCTCGGCCCAGCGCAGGTACATGCGCTGGAGCATCTCGGCCCAATCCTGAGAATCCGTTCCTCCCGCGCCGGCATGGATGGCCAGCAGGGCATCTTCGGAATCATATTTGCCGGAGAGCATGGTGGTAAAGGCGCGGCGTTCCAATTCATTCTCGATGACCCCAATTTCTGTTTCCAATTCGCCGCGCAGGCTTTCATCCTCAAGGCGGGCTAGTTCCAGGGCGTCGCGGACGCGGCGCTCAAAACCGCGCCAGGAGCGGATATCTCCCTCCAGGGCACTGGCGGTCTTCATGACATGCCGGGCGCTGGCAGGGTCATCCCAAAAACCGGGCGCCTCGATCTGTTTATTCAGTTGTGCAAGCTGGGATTCTTTGGAGGCGACGTCAAAGACGCTCCATAAGCTGGGAAGTAAGTTCTTCAGCCTGGATCAGGCGGTCAATCAAGTCTTGCATGGTTCCTCCACAAACAGGCAGCCCGGCCGGGTTATGCGTTGAAACCCGCCAGGATACCGTCCACAAATGCGTCCGGGTCGAAAGGCGCCAGGTCTTCAGGTCTTTCGCCCAGGCCGGCAAATAAAATCGGCAGTCCCAGTTCGCGCTGGATGGCAAAAGCCATCCCGCCGCGGGCTGATGAATCCAGTTTTGCCAGGATCACGCCGGTGACACCCACAGCCTCCTTAAATGAACGAGCCTGCTGAAGCGCGTTCTGTCCGGTGGTGGCGTCCAGCACCAGCCAGACGGCATGCGGCGCGCCGGGAAGGGCTTTGCCAACCACACGATGGACTTTCTTAAGTTCCTCCATCAGGTTGTAGCGGGTATGCAGGCGGCCGGCGGTATCGATCAGGATGAGATCTATGGAGCGGGCAATGCCGGCCTGCACGGCGTTGAAAGCCACCGCCCCGGGGTCGCTCTCGGGCTGGCCCGAGACCACCGGAATGCCAAGCCGGCCGGCCCAAACCTGGAGTTGATCCACGGCGGCAGCCCGGAAAGTATCGGCTGCACCGAAGAGCACACTCCTGCCTTCAGCCAGGAAACGCTGTCCCAGTTTTGCGGCAGTGGTGGTCTTCCCGGAGCCATTCACGCCCACCAGCAGGAGCACGGCCGGAGAGTCCGGCCAGGCAGGCATGACAGGCACGTCCAAACGGGTGCGCAGTTCCTGACGGAGGTGAGACTGGAGTTCAACCGCGCGCGTCAGACCCAGGCTGCGCGCGGCCCGCCGGAGAGACTCCAGAACGCTGGCAGCCGTCTCGGCCCCCAGGTCGGCCTGGAGGAGCAAGGTTTCAAGATCGTCCCAGGTTTCAGCGGTAATCTCGGTCGCGCCAAAAACATCGGCCAGCCGGCCAAAAGCGGCCTTGCTGGTTTTCGACAGGCTGTCGCGCCAACGAGTGAAAAATTCGGCCATAACGGGCCGATTATATCACGGCCATTGCGGGTGGCATTTTGTGATATACTTTTTTAAAATAGATTCCCTGACGAGTGGTGTATGGAAAACAACTGGAAAGAGATAACAGCCTCATGGAAGGGCGGGTCAGCCTTTACGGCGCAGAACGATGAAGGCGGGCTGGTACAAATGGGGACGCTGGACGGCACGCCCAGTGTGGGGCCGATGCAGCTGCTGCTGGTTGCACTGGCAGGCTGTACAGGCATGGACATTATTTCCATCCTCGGGAAAAAACGCCAGGTGCCGGCAGACTTTCAAGTCAAAGTACGCGCGAAACGGGCAGAAACTTATCCGATGATCTGGACCGAGATCGAGGTCACATACCTGCTGTGGGGAAACAATCTGAAGGTCAAGGACGTGGAACAGGCGATCAAGCTCTCCGAAGAAAAATACTGCTCGGTGGGCATTATGCTGGGAGCCAGTGCAAAGATTTTCTCCACCTATCAGATTCTAACGCCCGGCCTGGAAGCCGGCACATAACCGTTTTTTCATCCGAGGAAAGGAATCAACCCATGATCGATGAACCCATTCACGTTACAGATGCCGCTTTTCAGAAAACCGTGCTCGAGTCCAGCCTGCCCGTCATCGTGGATTTCTGGGCGCCATGGTGCGCTCCCTGCCGGATGGTGGCGCCCATCCTGGATAAACTTGCCAGGGAATTTGCCGGTAAATTGATCGTTGCCAAAGTCAACACGGATGAAGATTCGCAGTATGCAACCCAATACGGCGTGCAGGGCATCCCAACCATGCTGTTCATTGCAGGCGGGAAGGTCCTGCACCAGCAGGTAGGGGCAATGCCCGAGCGGATGCTGCGCGAGGCCGTCACGCAGTTCCTGGAAATTTCCGGCCAGCCCAAATAACAACGACCGGGGAGGGTCCTATGAAAACGTCATTTATCGTTCCTCTTGCAATTGCCCTGGCTTTTGCGCTGGGAGCCTGCCTGCCGGCTGCATCTTCGACTGCCCAGCCGGATGTGGCAGCGAGTGAGGCCCCCGTTGAGGTGAAAGTCAACGCCAAAGGTACGGCCAAAGTGCTGGCAGAGACCATGGTGGCAGAAACACTGCAAGCCCTGCCCACCCCCACCCTGTTCGTCCCGCCGGAACCCGCCGCGCTGGAACCGACACCCACCCCTTCGCCGGACCCGCTGGCCATCCTGACCAGCCTGCCGGTCACACCGACAACCGTACCGCCTGCGACCTTGGCACCCCTCACTCTCGTGCCTCCAACCGCGGTGGGAACCCCCTGGACCTGTGATAAAATTCCCACCTTCGTCGAGCGCGGCTACCTGGTCATTGAGAACCTGACCCACAAGTCCATTTACGTCTCCCTGTTTGGAGTCACCAGGCCGCACGAATACCATGCCTGCTACGGTCTGACCCTGCGGCATTCGACCAGCCTGGATATTCCACTCGGAGAGTATACCTATGTCGCCATCGTCGGCGGAGCAAAATTCGTTGGCACGTTCAGTTACAAAACGGCCAATAAAATGGTATTGACAATCCACAAAGACCGGGTTTCAGTCCATTAACCCAATCCAAGGAACCAAAAGGTAATATCGTAATATGAAACAATTCGTTTTCGTCCTTGTCCTGGGCGCCCTGCTCTTGAGCGCCTGTGGACCGGCCACCCCGGAACCCACGCCAACCATGAGCATCGCAGATATCCAGGCCACGTCTGTAAACATGGTCTGGACCATGGTGGCACAAACTCAGGCCGCCATGCCGACCAACACCCCGGTGCCAACAGAGACTCCTGCTGCACGCCCCACCCGCACCCCCAAGTCCCAGCCGACCGGGGACAGCCTGCTGACCACACCCCTGGCGC
This sequence comes from uncultured Anaerolineaceae bacterium, assembly GCA_964387495.1. Classification (GTDB taxonomy): domain Bacteria; phylum Chloroflexota; class Anaerolineae; order Anaerolineales; family Villigracilaceae; genus DSXF01. The sequence continues at coordinate 10,631 of CAYLXB010000079.1, read as the reverse complement.
TGCCGACCCTTGCCCCCCCCACGGCGGCTTCGGGCGGCGGCGGGGGTGACCCGTGCAACCGCATCCTGAGCACATGGGTCGGAAAGAGCACAAAACTGCTGATCGAAAACCAGATCAAGGGCGATGTGACGATTTCACTGTTCATCCGTTCGAACCGCGGCGGCGAGTGCGGCTACAAATCGTTCGTGCTCGGCACCAGCGTGAGCACCGACCTGCCCGAACTCTCCTGCTTCACCGCCTTCGCATGGGTGAAGACAAAAAAGAAGGAATTCACCATCAGCAGCAACGGCGCATACTGCACGAACAATACGGATAAGTACACCCTGGTGCTGATGGACCGGGGCATGAAGTTCGTCGGGCCGTAGACCGGAAACGGGTACAAAAAAAGAGGATGATGGATCTTGCCATCATCCTCTTTTTTTCTATCGAAACGCCGTCACTCACCCACCCGCACAATCCGTGCGCCCAGGGCGCACAGTTTTTCGTCCACGCGCTCGTAGCCGCGGTCGATCTGGCCCACATTGCGGATGGTGGACTGCCCCTCGGCTGCCAGCGCGGCCAGCAGCAGGGACATGCCGGCGCGGATATCGGGGCTTTCCATGCTTTCTGCTGAAAGGGGGGTGGGGCCGTTGACGATACAGCGGTGCGGGTCACATAGGACGATCTGGGCCCCCATGGAGACCAGTTTGTCGGTGAAGAACATGCGGCTGGGGTACATCCAGTCATGGAAGAGGACACTGCCCCTGGCCTGGGTGGCCATGACGATGGCAATGCTCATCAGGTCGGTGGGGAAGGCCGGCCAGACATTGACCTTGATGGAAGGAATGGCGTTGCCCAAATCCGGTTCGATTTCCAATTTTTGGTCCGGGGGAACCACGATATCATCGCCTTCCACAAGCCAGTCAATGCCCATGCGGTTCAGGACCATGCGGATCATATCCAGGTAGTGAACGCCGGCGTTGCGGATGCGTATCCCGCCGCGGGTCACCACCGCAGCGCCGACAAAACTGATGACCTCAAGATAGTCCGGTCCAATGCTGAACTCACCGCCATGCAAATAAGGCACGCCCTGGATATGCAGGGTGTTCGAGCCGATGTTTTCGATGCGCGCCCCCAGGGTGTTCAAAAACAAACATAATTCCTGGATATGCGGCTCGGAGGCGGCATTGCGCAGGATGGTCGCACCCTGTGAACAGGCGGCGGCCATGATGGCGTTTTCGGTGCCGGTGACGCTGGCTTCGTCCATAAGGATATCGGCGCCGTGCAGCCCATTCGACTGGAAGGCAAAGGTGTTGCGGTCATAGGTTACCTGCGCACCCAGGGCCTGCAAGGCAAGGATGTGCGTGTCCACACGGCGGCGCCCGATCACGTCGCCGCCAGGGGGAGGCAGGCGCAGTTCACCCGAACGGGCGGTCATCGGACCGGCCAAAAGGATGGAGGCGCGGATGCGCCGGCAGAGGTCCGGGGAAAGGTCGGCGGGCCGCACGGTGCGGGCGGTAATCCGCCAAGTGTGTTCATCCAGGTCAGCGATCTCAACCCCCAGGCTTTCGATCAACAGGCGCATGTCGCGCACATCACGGATCTTCGGGATATTGTGCAAAATGACCGGCTCTTCTGTCAGCAAGCAGGCTGCCAGCAAGGGCAGGGCGGCGTTCTTGTTCCCGGAGGGGATGACCTCACCGGAAAGCGGTACGCCGCCATCGATGATGAATTTTTCCATATCAGGCTCCTATGCCGGGATTGTAAGGCAGAATGCACAATTCGCCAAGCGGGATTCCGGTTGGGACCAGCGGGAAAGACAAATATGCAATCTGCAGGAGGACATTACAGATTTATTATGTAATTTTCCGCCCTTTTTAGTTATAATGAAATCATGGATTATGCTGTCCTGCCCGCGATTCTTGCCGGATGGGTTGCCGGCGGCCTGGTCAACTACCTGGCCGATGTGCTGCCGCGCACGCGGCGCTTCAGCCGCCCGGCATGCCCCCAGTGCGGGCAGCCTTATCCGCTGAGTGACTACCTGCTGCTGCGGCGGCATGCCTGCGGGAAGGTCCGTACCTGGCGCACCTGGGTGGTCTACCTGCTGTATGCCGTTGCAGCGGCCTTCCTGTGGCTCCGGCCGCCGGCCGGGCTGGGGTTTGGGTTGGGACTTTTGCTGCTCACCTACCTGGGGGTGATCTTCGTGATCGACCTGGAGGAGCGCCTGATCATGCACCCGGTCAGCCTGGCCGGAATCCTGCTCTGCGGCGGGCTGGGCATACTGCTGCACGGCCCGGTACCCACCCTGCTGGGCGGGCTGGCAGGCTTTGGGATCATGTTCTTCTTCTATCTGCTGGGCATGCTCTTCACCCGCATCCGGGCCCGGCGGATGAGGTCGGAGGGCAAGCAGCCGGACGATGAAGAAGCCCTCGGTTTTGGAGATGTGGCCCTGGCGACCGTGCTGGGGCTGCTGCTTGGCTGGCCGATGATCTGGTTCGGGCTGCTGCTGGGCATCCTGGCCGGAGGGGCTGTCAGTCTGATCATTGTGGCCGCGCTGCTGGTTGCCCGCGGCTACAAAAAGAATGTGATGATGGTGTTCATCCCGTACGGCCCATATTTTGTTCTCAGTGCCATTCTTCTTGTTTATTTGCCGCACTGGATCAAGTTGATAGTACCTAAGTAGGATGTATTGATAAGAGGCGCCAGTTAAACTATTGATGAGGCCCTTGAATATGAAGCACTTACCATTTTTTCGTCATAAAAAACAGACGCCGGCCCAGAGCATGGTGGAGTTTGCGCTCATCCTGCCGCTGCTCCTGCTCCTGGTGGTCGGCCTGATCGAGACCGGCCGGCTGATGTTCATTTACAGTTCGGTCAACTCGGCCACGCGCGCAGCCGTGCGTTATGGTTCCGCCACGGGCGACAACGGCGCGGGGGTGCTGCGCTATCAGGACTGTGCGGGAATCCGCACCGAAGCGCGGCGCATGATGTTCATCTCCGCACTTGCAGATGCAAACATTGTGATCGAGTACGACCACGGACCTGGCGAAGCTGTATACGATACCTGCGACGGGGCGGTGGACAACGATGTGGACGTGGAAAACGGCGACCGCATCACCGTCCGGATCCAGAATTACTGCATCACCCCCATCACCCCCATCGTGGCTCCCTTCTTCAACGGCGACGACGGGTGTGCAGGAGTTAATTTCAACGGGGCGGAAAGCTCACGCACCTACCTGGTGAGCATCGTCATCGTGGGCACGGCCCCGCCCACCTCCGGCCCGGCGCCGACCTCCTTCCCCACCAGCACCGAGGCGCCGACCGCTACCGCCACGGCCACCCAGCCCACGCCCACCTCATCCCAAACCCCCACGAGTTCGGCAACCGCGACCGTGACCAACACCCCCCTGGCCATCAACACAGCCCTGGAAACCCCGACCGTGACCTTCACCCCGCTGCCGATCAACACGGCCCTCCCCACCGCGACGTTTACAACCACGCCCATCCCCGCCACCGCCACGCCGACCTGCCGGCTTGCAGGCCTGACCTTCACGTCGAGCGGAACGAATGCTTACTTCGATATTTCCAACCTGGGCATCATCGATGCTTACATTTCCCGGGTCAAGGTGCAGTGGAACGCAACCCCGGCACAGCGCCTGGAAAGCGCCCTGCTGCGGCGCACACAGCCGGCCACCCCGGTGATCCCGGATGTATCCCTGTGGACAGGATCCAACTCGGGCTACCAGCAGACATTCTCTGTCGCGGCGGGAGCGGCTCCCATTCTTATCGGAGAGACCCGCCAGACCATTTTTGGATTCAAGAAGACTTATACCAAGAGCGGCGTGGAATGCGTGCGGGTCGAGTTTTCGGATCCACAGTGTGCGCCCGTGGTCTACATCGGTTCTTCCAGTTCAGGAGAATACTGTGCAAACCCCTAACGCCAAACCCGGTCCCCGAAGGGGCGGCCAGCGCGGCCAGAGCCTGGTCGAATTTGCCATCAGCCTGACCCTGGTGCTGCTCCTGCTGGCGGGAGTGGTGGATTTCGGCATTGCCTTTTTCTCCTTCATCGCCCTGCGGGATGCCGCCCAGGAAGGGGCACTGTACGGCTCCATGGAGCCAGACGATGTCACTGGCATGACCGAGCGCATTATTTCCGCATCCAATATGGTCAGTGACTTTCAGGCCAGCGGCCGGTTGGATATAAACATCGCAATCGACAGACCATGCGAGGGCGGCAGTGTGGCCGTGACCCTCGTCTACGACTATCCGATCACCATGCCATTCCTGGCGCCGGTCATCGGCACGGATACGATCCCGATCCGGGCCAACGTAACGGATACCATCCTGACGCCATCTTGTCCTTGAGGTCTCATTTTTATTTATTCAAGGAGTAATGAAAATATGAAAACAGTTCGTTCGGAGCGCGGTCAGGCCTTGATCCTGATCGTATTTGGTATGATGGCCCTGGTCAGCCTGACGGCCTTGGCAGTGGATGGCGGCATGACCTTTGCCGACCGGCGTCAGGCACAAAATGCGGCCGACGCTGCCGCGCTGGCAGCAGCCCTCGCAAATGTGCGCGGTGAGAATGCGGCGGCGGCTGCGCTGTCACGCGCCAATGGCAACGGGTATGCCAATGATGGCGTTGCCAGCCAGGTGTTGGTACACAATCCGCCCATCAGCGGAGCATATGCCGGCGACAGGGAATATTTCCAGGTCGTCATCACTTCAAACGTGGAGACTTACTTTGCTCCCGTGATCGGAATCGAACAAACCACCAACACCGTCCAGGCGGTAGCTAGAGCCAAACCCCCAACAACGGGAGCATTGTTTAACGGGAACGCGGTGGTGGGACTGGATCCAAACGGATTGAGTTTCGACTCATGGGGTACCTCCGAGTGGTATATCAGCGGCGGCGGCATTTTTGCCAACTACGATGCCAGGAAGAAAAACAACAAGGACAATATCCACTTCCTGACCGGCGATTGTGTGACGGTCGTGCATGGAGCGCTTTACTTCACCTGTTCGCCCATCCGGTATTCCCGACCCCTCCAGTACCCGGACGACATCATCCCCATGCTGCCGCGCATCCCCGCCTGCAACGGGACTGCTTACCGGGGCGGTGACGGAAAACTCCACCCGCAGGCAGGAGCCGATGGCAGCAAGGTGGATCACTTCGAAGACGCTTACGCACCCGGCCTGTACTGTATCACAGATGCAGGCGGCAATATTCACGGGACAGTCACAGGCAGTGGCGTCACTTTCTACATCAGTGATACCAGTTTCACGATGAAATATAATGGCGGCGGCGCAATGGCCGTGCAAGCGCCCACCAGCGGCGAATACGCGGGTGTGCTGATGTTCTCGAACATCACTCCAACACCCTGCACCCAGAACCTGCACTTCCGGGGCAACGGCACGGCGGATAATGTCGGCACCATTTTCCTGCCTTCCGCGTGCATCGATGCGCGCGGAAATTCAGAACCGCACAACAACCGTACCCAGTTGATTGGTTATAATGTCACGGCCAACGGCACCGGCGACGTCTATGTTTCGTACGAAGATGACGACAACTATAAACGGCCAGAACCGGCTGCAATTGAACTGGTCGAATAGAAATTTAAAAAAGGGATGGTTGGGTAAAGCCAATCTCCCAACCATCCCATAGAATATCATGGTGAGGCAGTTCCTGTTTTACGATTTTTTTATCACGTATTCTTCCCCATCCTACTATTGATGCAAGGAGTGTAAAACATGAAAAGAACTACCCACCCATCTGAACGCGGCCAAGCGCTGGTGCTGATCGTCGCGGGAATCATCGCGTTGGTTGCCATTACGGCACTGGCCGTGGACGGCGGAAACGCCTTTTCCGACCGCCGGCACGCCCAAAACGCAGCCGACACCTCCGCGCTGGCGTCCGCGCTGGCGATGATCCGCGGCAATGATTGGTACAGCACGGGCCTCAGCCGCGCCGCAGATAATGGCTACGACAACAACGGTGCGACCAACACCGTCCAGGTTGTCACCCCGCCCATCGAAGGCCCCTATGCCGGCAACGATGAATATGTGCAGGTGATCATCGTCTCGCATGTGGAGACCTATTTTGCGCCTGTGATCGGCGTGGACGAGATCACCAACCGGGTGCTGGCCGTGGCGCGCGCCAAACCGCCGGAACTCTCGGAAATGTTCTTCGGAAATGCGATTGTCAGCACTGCGCCGCACGAATGCAAGGCAATGAAGTACCAGGGCAATGCCGGCACCACGGTCACCGGCGGCGGCGTCTTCGTCAACTCGGACTGCTCCTGCGATTCCACGGCGGCTTTTTTCAATAACAGTGGTTCGGCTGCCCTGACCATCCCGGATGGGGGGTTGACCTCGGTCGGGTGCATCAGGTACAAACCCGGCGCGGTCGTGCCGGCGCCCGGTGCCCCGGTACCATCGTTACAGCTGCCTTACCCGCCTCCTTACATCTTCCCGGATACGACGGAAATGTGCCAGGGAGCTACCAAGTGGAACGGGACCTTCCCGCCCGCCGGAGTGACCTCGCTGGCAGCCGGCGTGCACTGCGTCAACGGCACGTTCAAGATGAATGCCGGCGATACCCTGACCGGCCACAACGTGACCATCGTGATGCTGAACGGCGATGTAAGCTGGAACGGCGGCGCAACCATCAATTTGGACGCGCCGGACAGCGGAACCTACAAGGGACTGCTGATCTACATGCCGTTGAACAACGCCGGCACGATCAGCATCAACGGTAATTCTGGTTCGTCCTTCACCGGCACCTTCCTGGCGCCAGCGGCAGCCGTCTCGGTCAACGGCACTGGCGGCGTGTCCGGCATGAACAGCCAGATCATCGGCTACACAGTGGACCTCTCCGGTACCAGCGCTACCACGATCCACTACGACGCGGACGACAACTGGCAGGCTCCCATCCCGCCGCAAATCGAACTGACCCAGTAACACTCCTGCAACAGGCGGCCGGGCTGGAAAATTCCAGCCCGGCTGTTTTTGCAGTATAATGCCTGCGTCTCATTTCAAACCCAACCACGGAGGTGAAGCGGCACAATCATGGGAAAGAGAGCGCATGGACTTGAGCACCGGGTATCCGGGCGCCCAAGTTGACGAGGATGAGGGTTCTCCGCCGCGAGGCGGAGCCAATTCCGGCTGCAGGCCGGGAAAAAATCGAAGGATCAGCGGAAGCCCTCCGGGTGGCACCATCCCCCGATATCTTTCCCTCCAGGTAAAAACTGTGCAGAACACTGCCGGGGTGACCGGGCAGGCAACGGCACAGGGCATGGTGAAATTCCGAAGCATGCAGAAGCAGGAACAACTTCCGGGCAACAGATCCACCGGGAAAGTGTCCCTTTTCTGCCTGCAACAATACAACCCTGGAGGAATCCCTTATGTGTGGAATCGTCGGTTATATCGGCCCGCGCCAGGCGACGCCGATCATCCTGAACGGCCTCAAACGGCTGGAGTACCGCGGCTACGACTCGGCCGGCATCGCCGTCCTGCAGGACGGTAAGATCGAAGTCCGGCGCGACGCCGGAAAACTGGCACGCCTGAACGAGTTGGTGGCGCAGGCACCCCTGGCCGGCTCGCCGGGCATCGGCCACACCCGCTGGGCGACCCACGGCGCGCCCAGTGCCCGCAATGCGCATCCCCACCTGGGCAGCACGGGGGAAGTGGTGGTGGTGCACAACGGGATCGTGGAAAATTTCCTGGAACTGCGCGATGAACTCTCAGCCGAGGGCGTCACCTTCCAATCCGAGACGGACACGGAGGTGATCGTACACCTGGTGGAGCATTACCAGGCCACCGGCCTGAACCTGACAGAAGCGGCCCGGCAGGCCTTCCAGCACATGCACGGCGCCAACGTGGTGGTACTGATGTCATCCCGGGAACCGGACAAGATCGTGGCGGCGCGGCTGGGCAATGCCGGCGGGGTGGTGGTGGGATTCGGAGAGGGCGAAATGTTCGCCGCCTCGGACATCCCGGCCATCCTCGAGCACACGCGCAAAGTCGTTTTTCTGGAATCGCGCCAGATGGCCGTCCTGAGCTGTACAGGGATGCAGCTGGAAACGCTGGACGGGAAGGCGGTGCCCTACCAGGTGCAGAACCTGTCCTGGGACCCGGTGGCGGCAGAAAAAGGCGAACACCGCCACTTCATGCAGAAGGAAATCCACGAACAGGTGCGCGCCCTGACGGATACGCTGGCGGGGCGGGTGGATTTCGAAAGCGGCCATATCCGCCTGCCGGAACTCAACCTGAGCCAGGAGATGGCCGGGCGGATCGCGAAGATCGTCATCACCGCCTGCGGGACGGCAGCCTATGCAGGCATGGTGGGCAAGATCCTGATCGAGCGCATCGCCCGCATCCCGTGCGAGGTGGAAATCGGCTCGGAGTTCCGCTACAGCGACCCGATCATCGACAGGAATACGGTGGTGCTGGCCATCAGCCAGTCGGGTGAGACGGCCGACACGCTGGCCGCCATGGAAGAAGCCCGGCGCAAAGGCGCAACCGTGTGGAGTATCGTCAACGCCATCGGTTCGCAGGCCATGCGCGTGGCAGACGGGTATATCGCCATGCAGACCGGGCCGGAGATCGGGGTGGCTTCGACCAAGGCCTTCACCGCCCCGCTGGTGGACCAGTATATGCTGGCGATCCTGCTGGCCGACCTGCGCGGCACGCTGGACGAAAAGACACGCCGCGCCCTGGTGGCCGACCTGCGCCTGATCCCCGACCTGGCCGGGCGCACACTGGAGCGCGAGGCGGAGGTGGAAAAGGTGGCCCACGCCCTGAAGGACATCCGCGACTGCCTGTACCTGGGGCGCGGCATCAACATGCCGATCGCATACGAGGGGGCGCTGAAACTCAAGGAGATCTCCTACATCCATGCCGAGGGCTACCCCGCAGGAGAGATGAAGCACGGCCCAATCGCCCTGATCGACGAGAACATGCCGGTCGTCTGCCTGACCCCGCAGGACCCCTGGCACGAAAAGATGATCAGCCAGATCCAACAGGCCAAGGCGCGCAACGGAAAGGTGATCGCGGTGGCAACCGACGGCGACGAACTGGTGGCTTCGATGGCCGACCTGGTCTTATGGACGCCGAAATGCCCCTGGATGCTCAGCCCGGTGGTGACGGTGCTGCCGCTGCAGATGCTGGCGTATCATATCGCCACCATCCGCGGCCTGGATGTGGACCAGCCCCGCAACCTGGCGAAAAGCGTGACGGTGGAGTAAACAGGAACATGGAATCGAAAGCCGGGGAGCACATCCCCGGCTTGAATTTTAAGCACCAAACCGAAAAAACCGCCTAACCGAACGAGACCGCCAGCACATCATAATAAGTGCCCGCCCCAAATCCATCGAAGAGAACATGGTCGCCGGGCTTGAAGGACTGGAACTGGCGCAGGAAGGCGATCATGTTGGAGGCCGCGCTGACGTTCCCAAAGTCGCTCAACACCCAGGGCATGGGGATGGGAATGCCTTCCCGGTCAAGATGCTTGGATTTCAAGAGGTTGATCTTATAGTTGGCATGGTGGACAACGGAAACCCGCAGGGACCCGTCCGGCTTTCCCAGGCGGTCCATCAGGGTCCGGTATTCCCGGTAGACTTCCGAGACGACCTGCACGCCGGTGCGCACGAACAGCTTGACCATGCCCATCAATCCGGCCATCTCGATCGAGGCGCCATCGGCCGGTTCGTGCATCAGGCCGGCCACCCGGATGTGGTCCGGCCCGGCCTGTGAGACCTCGAGCATGGAATGGCCGGGAACGCGTTCGCCGGAGTGCGGGTAATACATGCGGACCGCCAGCAAGCCTTCTTCGTCATAGTTCTCGTGGCTTTTGCCGGCCAGGAATTTCATGGTCCCGCCGGGGACCAGGCCAATCGCGCCGGCGCCGTTTCCGAACAGCTGCAAGGCGTTCTTATCGCGGGTCTGGGCAGTAAAGCGGCTCAACCCCTCGATGCCGCCCACCAGCACCTTTTTGCCTCGCAATTCTTCGGCAATGTTGACCTGCCCGGGCGCGGTGAGCAGCGGGTTGAGGGCCAGGTGCAGGGCAGCCGTGGAACCATCGCAGGCCTTGTGCACGCTGACTTTCAGGGCGCTTTCAGGGATGCCGGCCCGCCGGGCGATCTGCACCACATAATCGGTCGACACCGGCCCGCTGTTGCCGATCAAAACGCCCCGCACTTCCGAGGGATCCCAGCCGTTGCTGGCAGCAGCCTGGCGCAGCAGGCGCGCTCCAACTTCCAGTTCCAATTCGAGGTGATCGGCATCCGAGAGATGCGGGATATGGTGGCGATGGTGGAAGCCCAGTTCCCCCAGGTTCATGGCATCCTCCTCTGTCATTTCCCGTCCGAGGCGATCCGCCAGGAAACCAGGCAGGGCAGCATTGTCGAAACTCTCCCCCCAGGCAGCATAGGCGCCGCCAATCCCCAGCTGGGGGTTGACAACCGTTTCAAGGCCAAACGGAATACCGCCCGCCAGCGGGATCATATCCGTCTTCACGCCCGCGCGCTCGTAAAAGGGTGTCACCCGGCTGGTTTGTTCAGCGACCTGCTCATTTTCTGCCATTTTTCTCTCCTGATGAATGCCTGTTCAAGTCAAAACGACTCTGTCAGGGTTCAGTAATACTATAACATTCT
>CAYLXB010000078.1:0-15004 GCA_964387495.1 uncultured Anaerolineaceae bacterium | reverse complement strand
CCTCTTCGAAGGTCAGATGGATAAAGCCATACTGTCCCTCTCCGCGTTCCAAAAGCAGATTCGAGTAGCGCCGGACGTCCTCCAGGAATTCACGCGCTTTTTCACGCGCTGGACCAGGCTTCAACCCCCATAATTCGCTGCCAAAATGTTCACTTAACCAATCGAATAATTGATGGGCACTGACCAGCCCGGCGGTTGGATTCTCTTCGTGCAGGCGCAAGGCCAATGGGCCGAGCACTTCCAGCGTGGATTCGTAATTCATTGACTCGCGCCCGGCGCTTTTATCCAGCGCACTGGCCCGGTTCCAGGCTTCGATCAGCGTTTCGAGATAACGGTCGTAGAGTTTGATGCGGCTCCTGGGCAGTTCGACGCCCTGGCGTTTGATCAGCGCCAGGATGGTCAGCAGGAGCGGATTGGAGGCGAGCCGGGCCACGCCCGGGTTGGCGCGGATGGCATCCAGCAGACCCTGACGCTCGTTTTCAGCCGAAGCCGCTGCTTCGGGCGTGTCGCCCAGGGTGCTCCTTTCAAAAGCCAGGCACCATTTTTGGGCAAAGGCTTCGATGGCGGACGGTTCAAAATCCAGGAGTGTATACAGGGCCCACTCTTTGGAAGCCAGAGGCGCATCCCGATATCCCACAATGCGGCTGGTGACCAGCACGCGGTTTCCTGCCAGCACAGCCTCATGGGCAAAGGCTTCCACTTTTTGCACCAATGCGGCCCGGTTGATCTGCACTTCATCGAGGCCGTCAAGGAGGACAACGGCTTTGCCGGCGCCCAGGGCTTCCTTGAACAGCGGTCCCAGCCTGGCCACACCTTCGGCACGTCCGGCAAAATATTCCACCAGGTAGGCCTGCAAGTTGATATCGTGTTGGCTCAGTGCACGCGCGTAAGCGTTCAACGGCAGAAGGATGGGCAGAGGCGCATCGGCATCTTTGGCCAGGCGCAGCGCCAGGTATTTCAGCATCGTGCTTTTGCCCGAACCCGGATCGCCCAGCACCACCACACGGGTTTTCTCGCGCAAAGCCTCTTCGATCTGCACCGGAGCTGAACTGCCGCCGCGTACCAGGTTCTGCAAGGCCTCCTCTGGCAGGTTTTTATGTTCAAAAGTGCGCCCAGCCAGGCGGCGCTCCCAGGTCTCGCCTTCGGGCAATTCGGGGCGTGCCAGCAGGGGGACATAGACTTCCTGCAGTGCCAGTTCGTTGGACAGACTGCGCAGCTGAGGGATGCCTTTGAAATCCAGAGCGCGGTAACTGCGCTCCAAGTGGGCCAGATACGCGCTGCGTAACTGTGACAGGTTGGGGGATAGGACGAACGGCCCGATCTGTTCAACAAAAAGGTTGTACTGGTTGCCCATGACGATATCCCGCTGGGCTTTTACTTCCTTCGGCTCTTTTTTGGACGGCATGAAACCTCCACAGCTAGGTGACAGTCATCTTGCAGATGACTGTCACCTGATCATTTCAGGAGCGGCGCAAACGTTCGCCTCCATTATAGCGCAGGGGGCTACCAGGGTGCGCCGCTCCGGGGCGATATTCGGCTGGAACTCACCCCCGGCGCCTCTCCCGCAGGGAGATGGTCGAGGCAGGGACCAGCCAGGGACGGGCGGGGCTGGCTCTAAAGTTATTGGCCTCGCCTGGCTGCGATCAGACAGGCTTTGCCGGCCGGCGCTTCAAAGTCATGGGAAAAAAGACGAAACCCAACATTGTTGTTGAAGTTGTCGGGTACGTTCCTGTTGCGGTACGCACAGCGCACGTTCCTGCGATTATTGTTCCAGGACCCGCCGCGCGTTCCACCCGGCCCTGACGGACAGACCCGTCTCATGGGGTCTGAAGCGTCCTCATCCAGCCGCCCAGCAGTTTCCCGATCTCGGTCAGCAGGCGGGCGGCGTGCTCATACTGGCCGGGCTGCACCAGGCCCATCTCCAGGCACATGCGGATATGGGTGCGGACCTTGTCCAGTTCCGCATCTGCGTCTGTCAATCTCCCGCGCGGCTCCTTGTGATGCGCGGCCTCGATCAGCAGGGCCTGGAAACGCAGGGCCTCGCTCTGCAGGGCAGCCGCCATGACGAATCGCTGCTGGCGCGGGAACTTGATCGTCAGCGGGATCAGCCAGGCCACGAAGTCATACGTGCGGGCAAAGATGGGGGATTGCTTCATGGTTTGTTCACCTCCTGGATTCTGCCCCTCCAGCGTTGGGAGAGACTGGAATGAATTTGCTAAGCAGGGCCCGCCGCAGGCCCCAGGTCTGGCCGTGCTGGACATGCGCGATCCAGCCCTGCACCGAGTCGTCCAGCCGCGCCAGCGTGATCTCACCCTCGGCATATTGCTTCAGCAGGGCCGCGTAGCGCCGCTGGAAAGCCACCCCGTTGCGCCGTTTCAGGCGCAGGTGGTCCGGGTAAACCTGCCAGCCCAGGAAGGGAATGCCGCTGGAAACGGGAAAGACCTGGGCTTCCGGCTCGTGCAGGCACAGGCGCAGCCCGGCCAGGAACTGGATAATGGCCGCGCGCCAGGCATGCAGGTCGGGTTTGTGATCCGCAAACAGCAGAAAATCGTCCACGTAGCGCGCGTACCCGGCGCACTTCAAATCCCGCTTGATGAACTGGTCCAGCGGGTCCAGGTACACATTCGCCCAGAACTGGCTGGTCAGGTTGCCGATCGGCAGGCCGCGCGGCCGGATGGCGGCAAACAGGCCCTGCCCTGTGCCTGTCGCAGGGTCATCGCCGGGGAACCAGGCCGGCGGCACCTCCGCGTGGATGCCCGCCCCGCTGTCCAGGATCAATCCGCACAGGCGCAATGTGGCCGGATCCGCGATCAGGCGCTGGAAACGGCCGAACAGGATCTCATGGTCGACGCGCGGGAAGAAATGCTCGATGTCGCATTTGAGCACGAAGCGGTACCTGCGGCTGAAGGCCTGCGCCCGGTGGATCGCCGCGTGCGTGCCTTTCCCCACCCGGCAGGCGTAGGTGTCGTGGATAAACCGCCGCTCCCAGATGGGCTCGATGATCCGGCACAGGGCATGGTGCACCACCCGGTCGCGGAAGGGCGCCGCCGAGATCAGGCGCGGCTTGGGGTCGAGGATCCGGAAGTTGTAATACGGGCCGGGACGGTAGGTCTCCCCCTCCAATTCGGCCTGCAGCCCCAGCAGATTCGCCTCCAGGTCGAACTCGAAAGCCGTCACATCCGGCCGCCCCCGCTTGCCCAGCCGGGCCTTGACGAAAGCCTGGTACAGGTTTTCGAAAGCCGTGATCTGCGGATACAAGTGTTTATAAGTTTTCAACCAGCCTCCTGTTCCCACAACCAGACCCTAAAGGTCTTTTCGGCGCAGCAAGCCTCCCCGCCGCCGGAGCCATCCTGCTCAACGGCTTCCCGGTCTGCGGGAAAGACCTTTAGGGTCTATAGCCCAGCATCCAGTTCGCAGAAATCAGAAACCAGCAGCCGGCACTCAGGAATATGAGCCAGGGGAAAAAAGACGAAACCCAACAAGGTTGAAGAAGTCGTCGGGTACGTACCAGTTGCGGTACGCACAGCGCACGATCCCGCGATCATTGAACCAGGACCCGCCGCGCAGGACGCGGAACTTCTCCCCAAAATATTTGTTTTCTGCCTGGCTGCCCGGATACGCCTGGTAGTACGAGCGGGTCCATTCCCAGACATTCCCGCTGCAGTCGAACAGGCCGTAAGGGGAACAGCCCCCGCGGTAAAGGCCGGCCGGCGTGGTGGCATAGAAATGGCTTTCCAGGCTGTTGCAGCGCGCAGGCTCGAAGCGCTTGCCCCAGGGATAGATACCCCCGTCCGTCCCGCGGGCGGCTTTTTCCCATTCCATCTCGGTTGGCAGGCAAAACCTCCTGCCTGTCACGGCCGCGAGCCAGGCGCAGTAGGCCTCCGCCTCAAACCAGTTCACGCCCACCACGGGCCGCAGCGGGCTGCTGAGTTCAAGATCATCCCAGAAGGCCGGCGTGTCGAAAGGCCGTTCGAACTGCTTGCGGACCTGCGCCATGAGGTCATCCCTCTTAAGGGAAACCATCCGTTTCCAGTAGCGGCGAGTGCCGGGCAGCCATCTGCCCCGCGCATAGGTATCCAGGTCCTGTTTTTTGTAAAACTCGCGCAAATCCAATAAACTATCTATGGCCCCCCTGTGGGCATCCGGACCGCCCTGTTTCCAGGTTCTCCCGGCTTCGCTCCACCAGCGCTCGTCCCGGTACCCGCCGGCTTCGATGAACCAGCGGAACTCAGCGTTCGTGACCGGGTAGCGGCCGGCGGCAAAATCGGGCAGGGACTGGCGACGTTCGCTTGTTATTTCATCGTCATAAGCCTGCTTGTCATCAGGGTCGCTGCCAAAGATGAACTCTCCCGCCGGTACAGGCTGCATGGGCGGCAGGACGGCCCAGATGGTTTTGCCTTCGAACTCGAACGGCTGCGGGTGCAGTTCGGGGTGTCCCAATTCGCCCAGCGCCAGCCCGGCGTCCAGCCGGGCGCGCGGGTGGGCCCATGCATTCCGCTGGCGGGCCAGCAGGCGCTGCCGCATGTCAGCCGTCTGAGGCGCCAGTTCGGGGCGTTCGGCTCCCGCGCCGGCCAGGCAGCGTCCGGCCAGCGGCAGGTTGCAGCGGCTGACCGCGGTAACGAAAGCAGGGACATCCTTTCCGGCCAGGCTGGCAGCCATCACCAGCGTCTCCTCCCAGCCGGTGACGGGCGGCGGAGGCATGGCCTGGCCAAGTCGCAGCGGCAGGCCCAGCAGCTCGATACGCCTCCAGGGGACGCGGGCATGGCGGCCCACGCGCCGGCCTCGGCGGAAGAGTTCCAACAGGCGCCGGGCGGCAAAGTATTCCTGCAGCAGGTGATGGTAGAAAACGTAGCCCTTCTGCTCGACCTTGCCGCGCCGTACACGCGTGGGTTCCAAAACATGGGCACACAGGGCTAGGTGGATGATCTCCTCGAAAGACAGGCGCATTGCCCCCCGGTCTGTCAGGGGGATTTCCCGGGCTTCGGCATCAGTCAGGCTGGTCCCTTCGCCGCGCCGCTGCATGTGGAAGGCCAGCCGGGAGAGAGCGCTCATCGCAGCGTTGAGCGTGGCCAGCTTGTCGTCTGTCAGGGCGGGCGGCTGGCGCCCCTCCTGCAGTTCGTGGTCAAGCAGACGCTGCGCCAGGCCGTCCATCAGGCGTGCCCGGTTGTCGCTCAACCCCTGACCCTCGGCCGCGTTGTCGGCCAGCAGGGACAGCATGAAGGGGTTGCGCGCCAGGTGCTCGAAGTTCTGGCCGCTGGATGAAAGCCGCCGCTCAAACTCAGCCCACCAGCGCGGCGCCTCCTCCGGGCCGAAGCGCAGTTCGAAGTAGCGGCGCCTGTGTTCCCGGTCCAGCGTCTGAACGTATACTTCGGGCAAACGCAGGCTGGCTGTATAATCGGCGCTGCGGCAGGTAAAGACCGCAAAGTTACCCTGTGGAAGGTCGGCGGAGGAATTTGCCCAGTGAGCCCACTTCTCGATCCTTTGAGCGCGCCCATCCACTGGCATCTGGTTGACCCCATCCAGCAGAAAACAAACCTCCCCGCGGGCAATGGCCTCTCCATAAGTCTCCGCCAGGCCGGTATACTGCCACTCACAGGCCAGGAAATCGGAGGGGTTGCGCTGGTCGGTATATTTGAACAGGTCCACCCTGACCGGGATTTTCCCGCCCACGGGGTCGCGCAGGCGCCCACGCGCCATGTCGAGTGCCATGCGTTCCAGGGTGGTCGTTTTACCCGCCCCCGGCTCTCCCAGGATGACCAGGCGCGGCTTCTCCAGTTCGGTCAGTGCCTGGCGTAAATCCGCGATGGGAAGGCCGGCCGGGCTGATCCCCTGGTCTCCGCTGTCTTTAAGCCGCAGGGCAGGCTCCAGCAGCAAGCGGCCTTCCAAGGGCAGGTAATGCCGTTCCCACCGGGCATACAGGCGGTCGAGAGTGAAACGGGTCAGGTAGATTTCTTCGCGCTGGCGCGGCTCACTGGCCCGCTGCAGCCCCCCCAGCGCAGTGGCAAATTCGGGCGGCACATCGAAAACCGCCCCGTTCCCAGAAGTCAGGCGGATGACCGGCCGGTTACGCTCATGATAGGTCACCTGAAGGGTGGTCTGTGTTTCCCGCAGCAGGGCAACGATCCGTTCGAGCGTCTCCTCCATGCGGGATGTGTCGGCAGTATGGATATGCTGGTCGCCCATCACCACCTGCCCGGCGTGTACGCCGCCCGTGATGGGGGTAGGGACTTCGCTTGTCTTTTTCTGCGCCATGCCTCCTCCCTACATTCCAAACAACTTCACGGCCGCCAGGATTAGCGTCCCAATGGTCGCCCCCAGCCCCGCCGCGGACTGCAGGCTGCCCTGGATCGCATCCATATACTCTTTTGCCTCGCCCAGCACCGCCTTGATCCGTTCGCCGGGCGGCTGGGCACTGCCGGCTTCCCGCGCGGCCTCGGCCACCTTCTGCGCTGCCGAGGCGATCATATTCTCCTGGATGCTGTTCACCGCTTCCCCCTTTGCAGCCGCCAGCTGGGCCTGAAGCAATTGCAGGGCCTGGATGAACTCGGCCGCGTTGCGAGGCTCCGGGAAATGATACGTGATATTGGTCTGGTCGCCCAGGATCACATCCCGCCCGGCGGTGATCGTCTGGTCGCCCATCACGACCTTGTCAGCGTGAATGCCGCCTTCGATGTGGTAGGTCGGGCGGCTGGCAGGTTTCTTTCTGGCAGGCATCTTTTTCTCCTCCTTTTTTGCGGGTTGTGGGGAGGTCTTCCCCGCGCGCTGGTTCAGCGCCTGCACCAGCCGCTCATACCCCGCCGGATAATCCACCCATTGCAGCTCCCGCGTAAAGAACGGCAGTTCGCACCCGTCCAGGCGCACCGGGATGACGAAGATCGTCCCCTCCGGCTTCTCCTCCCGGAACTGCATCGCCCGTTTGTACTCCCGCTGGATGTAGCCTTCCTTGCCCGCCGACCGCGCCGAGAAACACAGCAGGATCGCGCCGCTGCCACGCATCGCCTTCTCGATCTCCAGGCTCCACTCCTGCCCCGGCAGCAGGCGTTCCTCGTCCAGCCACGGATCGAATCCGTCCGCCCGCAGGCGCTGGCACAACCTGCGCACCTTCGGCTTGTCCTCGCTGGCATGGCTGAGGAAGACGAGCAGTTTCTTCTCCTGGCCTTCCGCTTGCGCCATTTTCCACCTCGCCTGTTGGATGATATGCTCTGACTTTACATCAAGTCGCCCGAAAAAGCAAATCTACGCGCCTGCCTCTCCTCCTCACCCTCCCCCGTACATCTGGTCCGGCTTCAACACCTCCGGGAAGCGCCCCCGCAGCAGGCGGCGGGCGCTGTCGCACAGGTGGCAGGCATCCGCATAAGCCGCCTCGTGCGGCAGGGCGAACTCCCGCACCAGCTCCGCCGGGCCGCCCGCCAGCAGGGGGCCGGTGATCGGGTTCACATCCGGGTCGTACCCCGCGCAGATCTCCGCCAGCGGCCGCTCGAACAGGTTCCCGATCACGATCCCCTGGCAGATATGCAGGTTGCCCAGCGGATCGAGATGCGCCCGCCCCGGGTCGCGCAGGTCCTCGTGCGGGCAGGTGGTGAACGTCTCCCATGGGTGGTGCACCGCCTGCGCCGCCAGTTTGCTCACCGCCCGCCCGCGGTACATCACCGCCGCCGCATCCCCCGTCACCGTCCCGCTGGTCTGCGCCGCCTCCGCCGTCTCCGGCTGGCACACGCTGATCACCCCCGCCGCCAGGCCCAGCTGCTCCGCCGCCGCCACCGCGTAACGCGCCTGCGCGCTCATCTGCTCGCTGTAATGGTACAGGTCGCTGCTCACGGACAGATCCCCGATCAGCCCCGCAAAAGGCTTCAGCCACTCCAGCGCGTCCTCCAGCGAGTTCGCCCAGTAGGCGTTGGTCACGATCCCAACCTTGAAACCCATCCCCGCCGCCATCTGCACCCCCCTCAGCATGACCGCGTAATACAGGAACGGCTCGCCCCCCTCGAAATAGATCCATTCAGCGCCGGCCTCTTTGGCCTGCTCCAGGATGTTCGCGATCTGCCCCAGGGTCAGCGTCCCGCTCTGCCGCGGGCTGCCCCACACGAAACAGTGATCGCACTCGAACGTGCACTGGTACGTCAACAGGATATGCACACCGGAGAGCTTCATAAAAAAACCTTTCCGGCAGTCTGGCCGCCCCTCGCCCGCCACACCGCCAATCAAATGCTGAAACATCACCCGATTTATATCACAATCCAACCGCTGGTTGAGCGGTGCCCTGCAGAGCCCGTCGCGCAGCACCCTGTGGGCCGCACAGCACCCTGTGGGCCGCCTCCCGGCATCCTTTCGCACATCACCCTGTGACGTAACGCTTCCTTCTCTCAATGTCGTGCTGAGGCGGTGAATCCTTCGGTAACTTCAATACCGGCTTCAGCCGAAGCATCTCGGCGGTGAATCCTCCGGTAACCTCAATACAGGCTTCAGCCGAAGCATCTCGGCGGTGCTCTTCCGCCGATATCGTACCCGTCGTGGAAGCATCGCCGCGGCGCGCTTCCACCGCCTCCTCCCAACCACCCCCTCTCCCCGGTGTACAAAAACCTCCCCGAAACTCATGCGTCAGAAACCACTTCGGCGCTATAATAAAGCAATCTCACCCCCGGAGCCCCGCATGTCCAACGTCTTCCCCTCCCCCCACCCCCTCGTCGCCCACAAACTCTCCCGCCTGCGTGACAAAAAGACCGAACCCAAGAAATTCCGCGAACTGGTGCGCGAGATCGCCGGCCTGCTCGCCTACGAAGCCACCGCCGACTTGGTGACCATCCCCCGCCAGATCGAGACCCCTCTCGCCGCTCTGACCGGCGTGGAACTGCAGGAAAAGATCGGCCTGGTGCCCATCCTGCGCGCCGGCCTGGGCATGGTGGAAGGCATCTGGGAACTGATGCCCCAGGCCGAGGTCTGGCACATCGGCCTCTACCGCGACGAAAAGACCCTCAAACCGGTGGAATACTACAACAAACTCCCCATCGAACCCACCGTCTCCGTCTGCCTCATCCTCGACCCCATGCTCGCCACCGGCGGCTCGGCCGTCGCCACCGCCGGCGTCCTCAAGCGCTGGGGCGTGAAGAAGATCAAGTTCGTCGGGCTGATCGGCGCCCCCGAGGGGATTGCCGCCATGCAGCACGCCCACCCCGACATCCCCATCCATCTGGCAGCCGTTGACGAACGCCTGAACGAGCGCGGCTACATCCTGCCCGGCCTGGGCGACGCCGGCGACCGCCAGTTCGGAACCGGCTGATTGACCTGGATATGGAGGCAGAACCCATGACACCCTGGAAGATCATCGTCCTTATCGTTGCCACCCTGGCCAACCTCTACATCTCCCGCAAATCCCTGCGCCAGCCCCAGTCGCACGGCTTCTACCGCTTCTTCGCCTGGGAGGCCATCCTCCTGCTCTTCCTGCTCAACCTGGACCGCTGGTTTGTCGAGCCGGGCGCCCCGCACCAGGTCCTCTCCTGGATCCTGCTCTTCGGCAGCCTCGTCCCAGTCATCTGGGGTACGCTCCTGCTCAAACGCCGCGGCCAGGCCGCCGAAACGCGCCCCGCTGAACCGGAACTGCTCGCCTTCGAAAAGACCACCTGCCTGGTCACCACCGGCATCTACAAATACATCCGCCACCCGCTCTACAGTTCCCTCCTCCTGCTGGCCTGGGGCATCTTCTTCAAGTCCCCCACCTACTCGGGCGCCGCGCTGGCCGTGGGCGCCTCCGCCTTCCTCCTCGCCACCGCCCGCGCCGACGAAGCCGAATGCCTCAAGTTCTTCGGCCAGCCGTACCAGGACTACATGCGCAAGACCAAACGCTTCATCCCGTTCATATTCTAGACCCTAAAGGTTTTTGAAACCTTTCGGGTCTTTTGGTGACACATTACAGGTTCGCCCCGAAGATCTCCCCGCCCAGTTTGAATCCGGCCACTTCCAGTTTGGGGGTGAAAAGCGGCCGGATGCCGGTCGGTTTCAACTGGCCGAGCACCTTTCCGTCCTCGCCGATCCCCGTCTGCTCGAACTTGAAGATATCCGTCAGCACCACCACATCCCCTTCCATGCCCGCCACCTCGGTGATCTGGGTGGTCTTGCGCGTGCCGTCTTGCAGACGGGTCTGGTGCACGATCAGGTTGATGGCCGAAGAGATCTGCCGCCGGATGGCGATCAGCGGCATGTCCAGCCCGGCCATCATGGCCATGGTCTCGATCCGTGAGATCGCATCCCGCGGGCTGTTGGCGTGCAGCGTGGTCAGCGAGCCGGAGTGCCCCGTATTCATGGCCTGCAGCATGTCCAGCGATTCACCGCCGCGCACCTCCCCCACCACGATCCGGTCCGGGCGCATGCGCAGCGCGTTGCGCACCAAGTCCCGCACGCTCACCGCCCCGCTGCCGTCCACGTTGGGCAGCTTGGTCTCCATGCGCACCACGTGCCGCTGTTTCAGGTTCAGTTCCACCGCGTCCTCGATCGTGATGATCCGCTCGTGGTTGGGGATGAAACTCGAGAGGATGTTGAGCAGGGTGGTCTTGCCCGAGGATGTGTTGCCGGTGATCAGCACGTTCAGTCGCGACACCACGCACGCCTGCAGGAAACGTGCCATGTAAGGGGTCAGCGCCTGCAGCCCGATCAGGTCGTCGATGCTCATCTTGGTCGAGAGGAACTTGCGGATCGAGACGTGCGGCCCGTCCACCGCCACCGGCGGGATGGCCACGTTGACCCGCGAGCCGTCCGGCAGGCGCGCGTCCGCCGTGGGCGAATCCGAGTCCACACGCCGCCCAAGCGGGTTCAGCATCCGGTCGATGATCCGCATCAGGTGGGCGTCATCTTCGAAACTGACATCCGTCTCCACCACCAGCCCGTGCCGCTCCACGAACACCAGCTTGGAACCATTGACCATGATCTCGCTCACCTCCGGGTCGGCCAGCAGCAGCTCCAGCGGCCCGTAACCGATCAGGTCCGCCAGCCCGCTCTCGATGATCTGGGCCCGGATCTCCGCCGGCAGGTTCGGACTGAAGCGCCCCAGGGCCTGCTCCAGCCACTGCCGCACCGTCTTCCGGGTCTGCTGCCCGGCAGGCAGTTTTTGCAGTTCCGGCAGCACCGCGCTGATCAACTGGCCTTTCAGCTTCAGCACGTTCGGGTCTCGCAGGATGGGCGGGAGCGCATGCAGGATCTCGGTCATCTCAGCCTTCTTTCGTTATTATCAAGGAAAGTATAGCACGGCCGCAGGAGCCCGGCAACAAAAGGTTTCCCTACTCTTCCGCCTGCCCGTACACCCGCCGGAACTCCTCCAGGAACTGGCTCGCGATCTCCGGATCGTGGATGATGACCACGTTTTCGTCATTCCGCTCCTCGGCGTTGCTGCTGAAATTATACGAACCGGTGACCACGATCTTCTCATCGATGATGATCACCTTGTGATGCATCTGCCTTGGGTTCCCGTCCAGGCGCACGTCCAGCCCCTCCAGAGCGAACACATCGTACTCCGTGCCCTGGTTGGAACCCACCTGCTCGGCCTCCATCACCCCCGCCACGCTCACGCCCTCCGAAGCCCGCAGCCGGATGGCCTCCCCCAGCGGGTCAGAGGTGAACGAATACGCCATGAAATAAATACTGCTCCCGGCGGAATTCACCAGCTCCTCCAGCCGGGCCGAGACCTCGTCATCCGGCGAGAAGAAGGTTTCCACATCCACATCGTCGATGCTGATCCGCCGGTTTGGCGTGGCCGCCACCACATCCGGTCCGAACTTGTCCTGCACGAACATCTCGTCGAATTCCACGGTATAGTTCCGGGCGATCTTCGTCGAGCGGATGCGCATCAGGTTGTTGTTGTCAGCATACGTCCCGGAGGTGGTGAAATTCATCGAGCCGGTCCAGACCTCGGCCCGGTCGATGACCACGAACTTGTTGTGCATCAACCCTTCGCGCCGGTCGCCCAGCACGTTGATGCCCGCTTCGATCAGCGCCTGCGGCACCGTCCGGTCGCGGTTGTCGCTTTCCATCACCACCCGCACGGCCACCCCGCGCCGCCTGGCACGGATCAGGGCCTCCCGCAGGCTCGGCAGGGACAGGCTGTAGGCCGCCATGTCCACGCTCAGGCGTGCATTGTCGATGGCCGCGGCCAGGGCCAGGTCGGGGCCGCCCGTCTCCTGCTCTGCATAGGGGCTGGCCGGGTCGGTGAAATACAATTCATACCAGGAGCCTTTCATCCCGTAGCCGGCCTGCATCAGGATCAGTTCCGGGGCGGGGGGCGTTTCGGTCACGGGTTCCGCCGGGAGCGTGGCCGGCAGGGTCGGGGACTCTGCAGTGGACAGCGGCGTGCAGGCTGTTGCCAGCAGGATGAAAATGAATACCAGGTTGATCTGTGCTTTCATGGCTACCTCGGCTGGGAGCGGGATTGGGGCAGGCTGTCGCGCCGGGGGCCGGCCGCGCCCCCAGATTATAGCACGGCTGTTCTGGTATCGGCGGGGCAAAGACCGGTATAATTGCCGCATGAATACCAACCTCCTCTTCGACATCCTCGGCTGGATCGGGGTGGCCCTTCTGCTGATCGCCTTCGGACTGGTCTCGGCCAAACGCGTCCAGGGTGACTCATTGACGTACCAGGGGTTGAATGTGCTCGGCAGCGGCCTGCTGATCATCAACTCCTCCTACTACGGCGCGTTTCCCTCCGTGGGCGTGAACGTGGCCTGGATCATCATCGCCGCCATCACGCTGGCGCTGGCCTGGAAGAAAAAGAACGCCTGACCGGCCGCTGCCGCGCTGCATAGCGCTCAGGCATTCTTTCATCATAAAGAAAAAGGAAAAAATCATGCAGGTACTCGTCACCGGCGCGTTTGGAAACATCGGCTCGGCGGTCGTAAAGGAACTGCTCCGCCAGGGGCACCATGTGCGTGCCTTCGACCTGCGCAGTGCGCGCACCGAGGCAGCCGCCCGCAAACTCAAGGGCGCGCTCGAGATCTGCTGGGGCGATATGCGCCGGCCTGCCGATCTCCAGCAGGCCGTCCAGGGGCAGGAGGCGGTCATCCACCTGGCTGCGGTCATCCCGCCCCGCAGCAACACCCAGCCCGAACTGGCCCGCCAGGTCAACGTCGAGGGCACGCGCAGCCTGATCCAGGCCTGCCAGGCCCTGCCCTCGCCGCCGCGCTTCCTGCTGGCCTCCACCCTGGACCTTTTTGGCTACACGCAGAAAAAAGCCCCGCCGCGCCGCATCTCCGAGCCGGTCGTCGCCACCGATCCCTATACCGGGCACAAGATCGCCTGCGAGAAGATGGTCCACGAGTCCGGCCTGCCCTGGCTCATCTTCCGCTTCTGCGATGTGCCCCTCATCGGCCTCCGCCCCGCCGACCCCATCATGTACGAGATCGCCCTCTATAACCGGGTCGAGGTCCTCCACCCCGCCGATGCCGGCCTGGCCGTCGCCAACGCCCTCGGACACCCCGAACTGTGGGGCCGGGGGAAGACGCTCCTCATCGGCGGCGGGCCGCATGGCTGCCAGCTTACCTACCGCGAGTACTTCGATAAACTCCTCACCGTCATGGGCATCGGCACGCTCCCCGAGGCGGCCTGGAGCCAGAAGGAGTACGTCACCGACTGGCTGGATACCGAAGAGAGCCAGACCATATTGCAGTACCAGCGCCACACCTTCGACCAGATCGTGACAGAGGTGGCCGCCGCCCTGGGCTGGCGCCGGTTCTTCGTCCCGCTGGCCCGGCCCTTCGTGCGCCGTTCCATCCTGAAGATGTCCCCCTACTGGAAGAAATAATTGTCCGCCGAACCCGCCTCCTCCGCCAACCGGCAGATCGCCCGGGCCGCCGGCACCGTCATGCTGGCCTTCGTCTTCAGCCAGGTCATCGGGCTGGCACGCAGCATCCTGGTGGCGGGCCGCTTCGGGGCCAGCGCCGAACTGGATGCCTTCCTGGCCGCCAACCGCGTCTCCGAGACGCTCTTCCTGCTGGTGGCCGGCGGCGCCCTCGGTTCGGCCTTCATCCCCAAATTCACCGAATTGCTCGTGCGGGAGGAGAAGCAGGCCGCCTGGAAACTGGCTTCGGCGGTCGGCAACCTGGTTCTGCTGGTCTTGAGCCTCCTGGCCGCCCTGGCCGCCCTCTTTGCCCCCCAGATCGTGCGCTACGCCCTCGCCCCCGGTTTCTCCGCTGATCCGGCCCAGTTCGCGCTCACCACCACCCTGCTGCGCATCCAGTTGATCTCCGCCGTGCTCTTCGGCCTGGGCGGGCTGGTGGTCGGCATCCTGAACTCGCACCAGGTCTTTCTCGTTCCCGCCCTGACGCCCGCCATGTACCAGGCCGGCATCATCTTCGGCGTTCTGGTGCTCTCGCCCCGCATGGGCATCTACGGGCTGGCCTGGGGCGTGGTCATCGGGGCCGGGCTGTATTTCTTCCTTCAGCTCCCCAGCCTGCTGCAGCAGGGCGGGCGCTACCGCTTCAGCCTCGGCCTGGGCAATCCCGCCGTGGGCGAGGTGATGCGCCTGATGGGGCCGCGCCTGCTGGGCGTGGCCGTGGTGCAGTTGAATTTCTGGGTCAACATCTGGCTGGCATCCCGCATGACGCCGGGCAGTGTCACCGCCCTTTCCTACGGCTTTGCGCTCATGCTCATGGCCCAGGCTGCCATCGCCCAGTCCATTGCCACCGCCGCCATGCCCACCCTGGCCGCCCAGTTCGCCCTCGGCAAAACGAACGAACTCCGCGCTTCGCTGGCCGCCAGCCTGCGCGGCGTGCTCCTGCTCTCCGCGCCCGCTGCCGCCGGGCTGATCCTGCTCCGCCAGCCGCTCGTTTCCCTGCTCTACCAGCGCGGCCAGTTCGACGACCGCGCCGTGCAGGTGGTGGCCTGGGCCTTGCTCTGGTATGCCGCCGGCCTGCTCGGGCATTCCGTGCTCGAGATCCTGGCCCGTGCCTTCTACGCCCTGCACGATACGCGCACGCCCGTCCTGGTCGGGGTGGCCGCCATGACCTTGAACGTGCTCTTCAGTTTT
>CAYLXB010000077.1:0-15184 GCA_964387495.1 uncultured Anaerolineaceae bacterium | reverse complement strand
CCACGGCCTGCACCGGACCCTGCTTGGTCCCAAAATGCAGAACCAGGTCTTCGATGTGTAACAGGTTGTTCTTTGTCATGACTACATACCTCTCAGCCGTGGATTGAAAACACGATCCAGAGCAAAACCAAGGAGGGCAAAAGCCATACCGGTCACGACCAGCAGGAAGGATGGCTCAAGCACCCAGTAATACAAGCCCTCATACAGCGCACCGTTTACCCAGGCCTCCTGGATTACCTTGCCCCAGGTGGGCAGCACCGGGTCTCCCAGGCCAAGCACGGCCAGCGAGGCCTCCAGAAAGACGTAGGAGGGGATTAGGATCACCAGTTGGGGAATAAGGAGCGGGATAATGCGCGGGGTCATGTACTGGAAGACAATCCGCAAATCCCCGGCGCCATAAGAGCGGGCCGCTTCGATGTAAGGCGCCTCCAAAATCTGCATGAAGACGGCGCGATAGGTCTTGATGCCGGCGCCAAAAATATTCAACAAGATCGAGGCGCTCAAGATGAACCAGATACTGCGTGAATAGAACGTACCCACCATCAGCAGGATGGACAGGAAAGGCAGCACCAGGTTGATCTCGGTAATGCGCTGGATAAGTTCGTCCAACCAGCCGCTGTACCAGGCGCCAATGGCAGCAATGATCATGGTGGTAAGGGTGGTCCCCAGGGCAGCCAGCAGGCCAAAGGCGAGGGCGATGGGGGTGCCCCACAACATGGCCACCATCAAATCCCGGCGCATGTGATCGGTGCCGGCCAGGCCATACAACTGGCCGTAGAGGACGACCTCGGAATCGACCATTGAGTCCGGTTCGAAGGTGAATATCGTGATTACCAGCTGGTAGGTTCCTTTGAGAGGAACCGGCTTTTCGGAATCCCGGTCGGCATACAATCCCTGCATGGCAGTCTCTGCACGAAGAATGCGCAGCAGTTTTTCGTCTTGAGAGAAACGATAAGTAAACTTGGGGTTGATCCCCAGGTTGGCAATGCGGATTTCCTTTCCATCCGGCCTGATCCAGACGACCGAGGCATAGGGTTGTTTCGTCTGGTAATTCGAGGTGAAATACAATGCCATTTCCTGAGGGAAATCATCGTAGTTGTAGTCGAACGCATAGGTGAGTGTCGTCTTACGGCCGCCTTGCGAATCGGTCTCCACCGTCTTCGTCACGGCCTCGTCCGTGCTTTTCATGGAAAAAGACACCGGCCGCTTCTTCGATGAAAAGAAGTTCATCCATGCGGGGGGCGCCTGCCGGGGATTCTGGTACCAGACATCCTCGCCGCCGCGCCACTGATAGATGGCATCATCATAGGGAATGGCGACCAGCGCATAAACAGCCACAACCACCAGAAGCAATATCGTCAGCAGTCCCAAAATGGCTGAAGGGTAATTCAACAGTTCGCGGAATGAACGCTTCAGGGTATTCATGCCTGGGCTCCTCCCCGCCCGATCTTGACTCTCGGATCGACCATGGCGTAAATGAAGTCCAACAAAAAGACGGTCACAGCCAATAAATACGAATTGATCACGGTCATGCCGACAATGACCGGCGTGTCGAAGAACTGGACAGCCTGGTAATAGGCCCGGCCCAGTCCCGGCCAGTTGAAGACTGTTTCCATGATTGGGAAACCAGTCCAAAGCCCGATCAGTGTCAGGGCAAAGGTCGTAATGATCGAGGGCAGAGTCGGGCGTAATACATACTTGCGCTCGATTTCCCGCGAGGTCAGGCCCTTGGCCTTCGCCATTTCGACGTAGTCTTCGCTCGAATAGATCAGGAAAAATGTACGCCAGTTATAGATGGCCAGCAGCACCTGCGACAAACCAATCGCGATCAACGGCAGGATCATGTGCTGGAGCAGACTCAAAGCATATTCGAACCAATTTTTGGGCGGCGGCGCGGCCACCATGCCGCCAAAGGGCAAGACCCTGAACACCGAAGCAAAGATCAGGATCAGGAAAATGCCATAAAACCAGGCAGGTGAGGCAGAGGAGGGGGCAAGGGCGACAAAAATCTTATCCAACCAGCTGCCATAGCGCCTGGAGAGCGACAAAGCGACATAAAGTTCCACGAAGAAAAAGAGCAGGCCGGAAGAGCCAAACAGGACAAGCGTTGAAGGCAGACGTTCCAGAATGATCAACCGTACTTCGCGAGAGCCGCTGTTACTGGTCATCTTCAAGGCCCAACCCATGTTGAGGGTCAAGGCATTTCTCATGTAATCGAACGTGCGCAGCATAAAGGGCTTGTTCAACCCCTGCGCTTCGGCCTTGAGTTCGATTTGTTCATGAATAAGAGCCTGGCGTTCCTCAGGAGTCATACCGCGATAGGCCGGGTTCTGGTTGATGGAGATGGCAGTCGTCTCCTGAATTTCGCCCAGGCGCATCTTATCCACGTAACCACCCATATTGGCGATCATAATGGTCAGGAAAATACCAATTACCACCGTGACGGCAAGTGTCACCAGGCGCACAATGGTATAGCGAATGATCCTGGTAAAACCGCTTGATTGTTTGGCACTGCTTTTTTCAGCCTTCTGCTGGCTGATTGCTGCTTCACTCATGACGGCATCCTTTTCGAACTTGAGGATTTTAATTTGATAGGGGCGTTTCCGCCCCTATCAAATTTGGTGCAGTCGGACGGCTTAGGGAGCCGAAACAACGAACTGGAAGGGAGCAAAGGTCGGGATGCTCACCACGGTGGGGATGACAACGACCTCGACCTTGGTCGAACCGGTCGGCAGGTCTTTGGTGACATCCGCGCCGAGAACAACCTGGTACTGGCCCTCTTCCACGAATTCCGCATCGCCTTGGAAGATCATATTACCAACGCCATCATAGACCATGTAGACGGCCTTCATGATGTCGGCTTGCGGGTAGGGCTGGTCATTGAAGCTGATGAAGACATCGAAGACGGCCTCGGTGCCCTGCTTGACATCCGCCGGGCCGGTGACATCCACCACGGCAACCTGCGGTTCGCCAAACCTGGACCATTTGTCGGCCATGTCGGGATAGTTTTCATTGCGCTTGATCACGACCGAACCCTCGATCGAGTTGACCTGCTCAAGGTAGAACGGACCGCTGCCCACCCAGAAGTGGCCATACTCTCCGTACCAGTTATCCAGGTTGGTATAGCGGGCCGCGGCTTCCTCGGCAGTGAGGAATTGGCTCATGGTCGGGGCGAACGGGATATATGTCTCACCCTTGGCCTGATCCAGGTATTTCTTCAGGATCTCGAGGCTGGGGCCGTCAATGAAGTTCGTCCAGTTGACGCTCAGGGAGGTGGACTTGTCAGCCGAGAAGGCCAATTCCTGGTTGGCTTCTGCCATCATGGCAATTGTGTAGGTATGCCACGGCTGCGGGCCAGTGTTGGTGACCGGGAACCAGGAGGTGGTGTAGTAGTTGCCCACCAGGCTCTCTGCATCCAGGTCGGGCCGGTCATCGTAGGTCTCGATGATCAGCGGGTCGGTCGAGATGATCTTGACACCTTTGAAGTGAGCCAGGAAGGCCTCGACCGTGGACTGTTGAGCCTCATCGAAAATGGGGCTGTCGGTCTTGCCGATCTCGAAGGTGGTGATCATGTAGAAGACGAAGTCAGAGATCGACAGGTTGCTGCCATCGTGCCACTTGATATCGTACAGGTCTTCGGGGTAATACACAGTGACCTTGGTGATGGCGGTTGTGCCTTCGGGATACTTCTCGCCAACCGTGATGAACTTCTGGTTCTTGGCATCCCAGTCAGCCCAAGCATCAGCCGGAACCTGGATCTCGGGTTCGAATGTCAGATCCACCCAATCCAGGGTCTTCTGGATGGGGGTGCCTTCCTGGGCAACCACTTCGGCACGCTCGACGCGCTGGTTCCAGAACAGGCCGGTATAGGGGTCGCTCAAGGCGCTGGCATCCTGGGTAGCCCGGATAATGTAGAGCTCCTGCGCCCAGTTGTGGCCGGCCTGCGGGTTCCACGGGCCGGTGAGAATGCCGGAGGAAGCCATGCGGATGGTGCCGCCTTCCTGCCCCTCAAACCGGATGGTCTGAGGCCAGAAGGACGAACCGGGGATGCCGCCGCCCAGGTCAGAGGACAAAATGGTATTTGCCTTGCGGGGGTAATACTCGGTGGGGGCGACGATAAACATGTAGGAAGAATCTTCAACGCCCAGCCGGATGGCCTCGGCAAACATTTCACGGCGTTCTTCCATGCTGCTGTACTTGTTGTTGTACAGGTCCACGCACAGTTGGTAGAATTCCGGGGTGGGGTCGAAGGCCTCTTCAGCCGTGGTGCCAGCCACCAGGCTGGTATAGTGCTCGGCAAAGAAGTTGCTCGAATTGCGCACCAGGGCGGGGTAATAGTTGCCGCCGGTGTACCAGTGCCATTGACCTTCGCGTGGGTCGCTCTGCTGCCAGATGGGGGCCAGCTCGGTGCGGGTGCGCACCTGGCGGTCAACCGTGAAACCAATGGCTTCCAACTGGTTGGCAAAGTAATTGCCGATTTCCTCACGCTCATCTTCCGAGCGGATGAGGCCAATCAGGACAACCGGCTCACCGTTGTAATTCCACTTTCCATCCACCTTTGTGGCGCCCATGGCTTCCATCTCGGCCGTGATGATCTCATCGGCCTTTTCCATGTTGTAGGCATACTTGTTTTCGATCGGGCGAATGACATCGGCATACAGGGCATAGTCAGGGAAGGCGCCGATCATGACGGTCCACTTCGGAACACCCAGGCCGCCAACGGCTTCCTGAACGACATAGTCGCGGTCGACCAGATAGTTGGTGGCTTCGCGAACTTTGCGGTTGGCAAAAGGATTCAGGCGGCCATCAGCGAATACGGTTTCTCCGAAGTTGTCGTTGTACAGGATGCTGTCGTATGACCCGTATGACATCGTGTAGGTCAAATTCGGGTCAGACTTGATGGTAGCAAAAGCATCGGGGTCTGAAGCCATATAACCGTAGACATCCAGGGCATCAGCCTGCAGCTGCGCAACAGCATTGGGCACTTCGTCAATGGACGTGAAAACGACTTCGTCCACCCAGGCACCGTTGCGGGTGGTGGCAGGGGCTTGAGGTTCTTCAGCCGGTGCTTCGGTTTCGGCGGGTACTGCTTCAGGTTCTTCCACTTCAGGGGCCTGGGTTGGTTCGGCCGTTGTGGGGGTGCAGGCGGCCAGAATCATGCTCAAGGCCACGAGGATGCCTAAAAAGGCATATAGTTTCGAGGGTTTCATTACTTCTCTCCTTAGAAGGGTTGGGAAATTTTCAGACGGGGTAAACGGGTGGTGTGGGTGGCGAGGCCTCCTTTCAATGTCTGGTTTGAGCATAAAAGAAAAATGCTTCGGGCGCATCCGCCGCCCGAAGCATTTTCTATCCGCCAACTGTCCTATTTCAAGCCTGGTCACCTGACCAATTTCTCGCGCAGGGCCAGGCTGATGGCTTCCGTCCGCTTGGCTACCCCTAATTTCAAGAGAATATTGCTCACATGAGCGCGTGCAGTGGAACGGCTGATCTGCAGGCGTTCCGCAATTTCGGGGTTGCTCAACCCCTCCACCAGAAGGGCCAGCACTTCGCGTTCCCGGTCGGTCAGATCGCTGCCCACCTGGGGCGTGCGGGAACTGAGCAGGATTTGCTGGGTGACTTCAGGAGCCAGGGTAGGCCGGCCGCGATAAGCCGAACGGATGGCATCCGCCAGCTCTTCCCCGGAAATATTTTTGAGCACATAGCCGATTGCGCCGGCCTTAAGCGCATCCTGCACCAGTTCCTTCTCCTGGAAACTGGTCAGCACGATCATCTGAACATGCGGCCAGCGGCCATGGATTTGGCGGATGGCATCCACACCCCCCATGACCGGCATGATCATATCCATCAAGATGACATCCGGTGTAAGGGCTTCGCACTGGCGGATAGCCTCGCGTCCATCCCCGGCCTCGCCGACAACCTTCAGGTCAGCCTTATTCTTCAGGAAGGTCGCCACGCCTTTGCGAACCATGCTGTGGTCATCCACGATCATTACACGAATTGGTTCAGCGGATTTTATAGACATTGATATCTCCGAACTTGGTTTCTTCCGGGCAAGGGGTGTCACTCGCCCATTGGACTGTAACGGCCGTTCCCAGGCCGGGGCTGCTCTGGATGGTCAGCCGCGCTCCAATAGCCTGGGCGCGTTCCGACATGTTTTGCAGGCCAAGGTGGTTACGTTGGATGATATGCGGATCGAAGCCGCAGCCGTCGTCTTCCACTTTCAAGGTCAGGCAACGCGTCGCGCCGTTTTCGCCAGGCTCACAATCCAGGGAAATCGAGACGTGAGCGGCGCGCGCGTGCCTGACCACATTGTTGATGGCCTCCTGGGCAATGCGGTAAACGGCGATATGTACATCCTGGGACAGGCAGCAGGAACCTTTCATCTTCACCGTCACAGGGATACCCTCCCTGCCACTGGCCGCCTCTGCCAGCTGGCGCAGGAGGTCGCTCATGTTGGCGTCCACCAGCACAGAGGGGCGCAGTTCGAGCAAAAGCGTGCGCATCTCTGCCAGGGCACCGCGGCTGAGGCTGCGTAGTTCCTGCAACAGGGTCCGGCCCTCCTGTGGGTCGTTATCCCAGGCAACCGGCAAGGCCTCAGCAATCAGGCTGGCCGAGAACAGGGTTTGCGTTACCGCATCATGCAGGTCGCGCGCCAGGCGGCTGCGCTCTTCGGCAATGGCGCGTTCCTGGGTTTTTTCATAAATCTGGGCGTTCTGGATCGCCAGTGCAGCCCGCTGCGCCAGGGAAATCAACAGCCTCTTCTCCTGCGCGGCAATTGGATGAGGGTGGATGTAATCAACGCTGAAGACGCCAAAGACTTCACCGCCGACCTTGATGGGCACTTGAATGAACGACTGGATATGTTCAGACTCGACAATTTCACGGGTCACGCGCGCGTCGGCATCCACGTCCAAAACAATGATCGGTTCACCGCAGAGCGCGACACTTCCTGTCACCCCCTGGCCCGGAGCAAAGGACAACTTGGAAACGTTCGACGGGTCGAATCCATGCGTGGCGCGCGCCACCAGCCTGTCGTGCGCTTCGTTCCAGACCATCAGGGCACCTTTGTCGGCGTCCAGGATGTTTACGGCAGCATCCAGCAGGGATTGCAAGACCTGGTCCAATTGCAAGTTCCGATACAGGTCTTCATCTGCCTGGTAAAGGGTCTCCAGTTCCCGGGTGCGTTCTTCCAGGGAGAAGGTGCGCTCCTCGACCATTTTCTCGAGCTGGCGGGAACGGGATTCGACGCTTTTGACACGCATCCGGTACACACCCAGGGCGATCAGGGCCAGGACAAGGATGATCAGCCCCTGGAACCAGCGGCGCTGCCATATGGGCGGGATCACTTCCACCCGGATGGAAACCCCGGCCTCGTTCCAGACACCATTATTGTCAGAGGCCTTCAAGCGCAGGGTATACCTGCCTCCCGGAAGGTTGGTGTAGCGGCCATAGCGCTTATTACTGATGTAATTCCAATCCTTGTCAAACCCTTCCAGGAAATATGCATATTCATTCTTTGCCGGGTGGGCAAAGGTTAAAGCGGCAAATTCAAATTCAAAGGCATTATCCGGCCAACGCAGGGTAATATCCTGGATGGTCTCAACGGGCTGGGAGTGCAGCAGCGGTGCACCATGCTGGGTCAGGCCGGTCAATACGACGGGCGGGATGCTGGGCCGCACCTGGCTCAAACTTTCAGGGTCGAAAATATTGAAACCGTTGACCCCGCCAAAATACATCTCCCCAAAGGCGTTTCTAAAATATGCGCCCGAATTGAACTCCCGGCTCTGCAGCCCGTCATCCACCCCATAAACGCTGATGACGCCAACCCCGGATTCGAACTTGACCAACCCATCGTTCGTGCTCAACCAGAGATAACCGCGCTCGTCCTCCAGGATCCCATAGACCACCTCGCTGGGGAGACCGTCACGCGCCCCGTACAAGATAAAGGTTTCGTTGCCCGGATCGAAGCGCTCCAGGCCATTGTTCGTCCCCAGCCAGAAGATGCCCTGCCGATCCTGGTAAACGGAGAAGACGACCTGGCTGTGGATCGAACCCGCGCCTTTATCATCGGCGGAAGGGAGGTACTGCCTGGAACGGCCGCTGCCGGGGCTGTATGAGATCAAGCCGCTGCCATCCGTCCCCAGCCACAAAGTGCCGTTGACATCCTCAAAAATCGCATAGATGCAGTCCCCCTCTCCAAGCCACAGGTCGCCGGACCGAGGCCGGATGTGGATGAATCCGCGCTGGCCCTGGTCGAACAGGTCCAGCCCATTGCCTGTACCCACCCATAACTTTCCCCTCCTGTCCATCATCAGGCTGGTCACCGTATTATTGGCCAGGCTCTGAGGGATATCGGGGTCATGGGTATAGCGAGTGAATTGATCGTCGAGCCGGTCGAAGTGGTTCAGGCCTGCCCCGGAGGTGCCGATCCAAACCGCGGCAGTCCCATCCAGCTCCAGGGCCAGGACAGCGCCCGAACCGAGCGTATTGGGATTGGCAGGATCGTGCCGGTAATAACTCCAGCGGCCGCTGGAAAGTTCATACCTGTCCAAGCCGACCTGGGTACCCACCCACAGGTTTCTCGTCCGGTCTTCCTGAATGGCCCAGACCAGGTTGCTGCTGAGAGACTGGCCGGAAGGTGAGATTGAAGAGCGGCTGATGTGTGTAAAAAGGCGGGGGGCGCGATTCAGTTTATTCAATCCGCTGCCCAGGGTGCCAACCCACAGGATGCCTCCCTGATCCAGGTAAAGGGAAAGAACAAAGTTATCACTCAGGCTGGAGGTATTGTCCGGCAGATTGCGGAAAGAAAAAAACCGCCCGGTGGTTCGATCGAACAGGTTGATGCCGCCGCCGTAGGTTCCCACCCATAGAGCACCCTGTTGGTCCTCCACAATGGAGGTGATCATATTATGGCTGATGCTGAACGGCTGAGGGCTGACCCGGTGGCGGTAGAAGGATTTTTTCTGCCGGTCGAATTGATTGAGCCCAGCCCCGCCGGTACCAACCCAGAGCGTTCCACGCTGATCCTCATAGATCGCGGTGACATGGTTCCCGGAAAGGCTGTTCGAAGTGTTTTCCCTGAATACAAACCTCTCGAACCCCCCGGAAGTGGGGTGATAGAGATTCAGGCCGCCGGTCTGCGTTCCAACCCACAAACCGCCCACGTGATCTTCCAGGATGCTTGTGACCGCATTGTCACTCAGGCTGGAGGGTTCCCCTGCTGACTGGACGAAACGTGTCCAGGCGCCGGTAACGGGATCCAGTCGATTCAGTCCGCTCCCGGCAGTGCCCACCCAGATGGCGCCCGCCGAGTCGACATACACAGCAGAGATGGCATTGCCGCTCAGGCTGTCGGGCCGGCCGGGGATGTTCCTGTAATGGAAAAATTTACCGGTGGCCCGGTTGAAATGATCCAGCCCGGCAGGTGTCCCAATCCAAAGATCGCCGCTTTTCTTATCTTCGGCAAGCGCGGTGATGTACCGGTGCCCGATGCTGTCCGGGTTGGCAGGGTCCGGGCGGTAGACCGTAAAGGTATAGCCATCGTAGCGATTCAAGCCGTCCTGTGTGGCCAGCCAGATGAATCCCATCTGATCCTGCAAGATCTGGTTTACAGAGACCTGGGACAGGCCCTGCTCGAGAGAGATGCGCTCGAAAGGCAGTTCCGGGGCCAGGGAAGAGGCCGAAGGCTCATCTTCGATATTGCCATCCGCGCGAATCTCCCCGCCGGGCATGGCACCTGCAAAGACCGACAAGAGCAGCGCCCCAAAAAGCAGGCTTAGATGGGCAGAGAAGCGAACTTTTCGAGATAACAAGGGTTTTCTCTTGCCTTTACCAGTTCGTACAGTTGCACCAGGGCTTCGTCCCAACCAGATCCGCCGGGTACAGGCCCGCCCCGGTAAGCACGGACACGTCAACTGGTAAAACAATTGTACCGCATCCTTTGGGATAAGGTACATCCAATACCACACTGCTGCCTTTTTGAAGCCAGGCACCGGAAAACACCGGCTATTCTCGAAAATCAGGATTAATGTCAACAACAATTTCTGCACTTGGGGACAAAAATGGTGATAAATGTCAGGCAAATATTGACAAGGGTTTTGTAAACTGCTAGAATTTACTATGGTCGGGGGGTTTAATTTGGTTGGCAGGTTATCCAAAACCGGGCAAGTGTGTTACGGACAACTTCTGATGGTAGAACAACTCATCCAGTGGCAGTACACTTGAAGTATTTCAAGTGATAATATTCGGAGCAAGAACCATCAACCAAAAGGAGAAGAAACGCAATGAGAAAGACTTCACCTGTGCACGTCAAATGGTTTGGCCTGGTCGTGGCTTTACTGCTGCTGACCTCCAGCCTGTTCACCACGGGCTGCCAGCAGGAAAAGGTCCTCAAGATCGGGTTCATCACCGAACAGACCGGCGTGGATGCTTACGTCGGCCCGGCCTCGATCCCGGCCATGGAAGATAACATTGCCGAGATCAACGCCAACGGCGGCATCGGCGGCTACAAGCTGGAACTGGTCGTGTACGACACCCGTTCCGAAGTAACCGATGCCGTGGCTGTGACCAAGCGCCTGATCGACCAGGACAAAGCGGTCGCCATCATCGGCCCGTCCTGGTCCTCTGCAGCCATTCCGATTGCTGATATCGCCGATTCGTCCAAGGTTCCCATGGTCGCCACCACGGCATCCAATGTAAATGTGACGGTTGCCCAGGATGGGACTCTGCACCCCTACATGTTCCGCGTCTGCTTCATCGACCCGTACCAGGGGTACGCCCAGGCCGATTTTGCCTATAACAAGCTCGGCCTGCGCAAGGCAGCCCTGCTGACCGACGTGGCCTCTCCCTATACGGTGGGCCTGCACCAGTTCTTCAAAGATCACTTCATCGAACTGGGCGGCGAGGTCGTTGCAGAAGAGGGCTACACCCAGGGTGATGCCGAGTTCCGCGCCCAACTGGCCAAGATCAAGGACGCGGGCGCCGACCTGCTGGTCGTGGATGCCTACACCTACAAGGATGTCGGCCTGGCTGCACAGCAGGCAGAGGCGCTCGGCCTGGATGTCCAGATCATGGCAGGCGATGGCGTTTTTGTACCTGAACTGATCGATATGGCCGGCCCGCAGCTCGAAGGTGCGATCGTGACCACCGGTGTTTCCACCGATGATCCCCAATTTGCCCAGTTCAATGCAGACTTCAAAGCCAAGCACGGGCTGGATGCAAACATCTACACATACTACGGCCTGGATGCACTCATGGCCATCGAGTATGCGATTGGTGAAGCTGCGAAGAAGGGCGAGGTAACCCCCACCGCCGTGCGCGATGCCCTGGAGACCATGACAGACGTACAGCTGTTCACCAGCAAGGTCACCATGGAGCCGGACACGCACAACCCGCACAACAAACCGCTGCTCATCATGACCATCACGAACAACGAATGGAAGCAGCTTGAAGTCTTCCAACCCCAATAGAAGGTAAGGTCAACCGGGGGTGTTTGCGGACATCCGCAAACACCCCCTTTTACTGTCTACTGCACAAATATTTGGGCCCGGATCTTTGAACCACTTTCGCCAGCCAGGTTCAAAAATTTATGTATGGAGCAGTGGAAAAGGGTAAAAAGACATGGAATTATTCATTCAGCAGCTGGTGAGCGGCATCTCCATTGGGGCGATCTATTCACTGCTGGCCGTGGGCTATGCCCTGGTCTACAGTGTGTATAACTTTACCAACTGGGCATTCGATGGGTTCATGGCCTTTGGCGCGTTCATGGGCTTTACGGCCATCGGCTCGTTTTTCATGCCATTCTGGGCAGCGGGCCTGATTTCCATCGTACTCACCATCATCCTTTCGGTGTTGTCTGAAAAATTGGCATACAGCCCGCTGCGTGTGCGCAAGGCGCCGCGCCTGTTCATGATGATCTCGGCCATGGGCGTCAACCTGGCCGTTGTCAACATCCTTAACCTGATCTTCGGCGGGACCTACCAAAAATTCCCGATCGAAAATCCGCAGCCGATCTTCGTCGGAGGCGTGTCCATCGGGCGGACGGACCTGATCGCGGGAGCCATCTCTTTCCTGGTGCTGGCCTTGTTGTGGGTGTTTTTGTACCGCACCCGCTGGGGTCTGGGAATCCGCGCCAGCAGCATCGACATTCTGACGGCTTCCCTGATGGGTATCAACAACAATGCCGTGGCCGTGGTCGTCTTTGCCCTGACAGGCGTGCTTTCTTCGGTTGCAGGCATTTTTTACGGGATCAAGTACGCCGTATACCCCATGATGGGTCTGGTAACCATCAAAGCCATGATCGCCAGCATCGTAGGCGGGCTGGGCAGTTTGCCGGCCGCGATCCTGGGCAGCATGATCCTGGGCATCCTGGAAACCATGGTCTCAGGCTATATCTCCTCGACCTATCGTGACTTGTTTTCCTTCCTCTTCCTGATCGTCATCCTGTTGTTCTTCCCGAACGGGTTGATGGGCAAGAGCGGAGACGAGAAGCTGTAAAGAGAGGATGTGATATTATGGGTTATATCATTGCGATCGTCATCCTGAGCGGCATCAACATCGTGGCTGCGCTCGGTGTTGCCATCCTGACAGGCTACACCGGCTTGTTCACCATCGGGCATGCCGGCTTCATGGCCCTGGGCGGTTACATGAGCGCGATCATGGTGAAGGAATTGAACGTGCCTTTCCCGCTGGCGCTCCTGATCGGTGGAACCTTTGCAGGGCTGTTCAGTTTCGTGATCGGGTATCCCGCCTTCCGCAGCCAGCTGCGCGGCGACTACTTCGCAATCGCCACCCTGGGTTTTTCGGAAGCGATCCGCCTCTTCCTGAACAATACCAAGGGACTCGGAGAAAACATCAACGCGGCCGAAAGCGGCCTTGGGATGACCTTCAAGCCGGCCGGGCCGCTGCTGGTCAAACTGGGCGGCGCATTCGGGTACATGGACCTCCCCAACCCCACCAACGTGGTCGTCGTTGTAATCGTTGTGCTCCTGGCCTTGTTTTTCGCGCACATGTACGTGACCTCCCAGTACGGAAAGAACAGCATTGCAGTCAGCCAGGACGAGGTGGCGGCACAGATGATGGGCGTCAACCTGCTGAAGACCAAATTGATTTCGCTCTTCATCAGCGCCTTCTACTGCGGCGTGGCGGGAGGCCTGCTGGGCTTCTATTTTGCCTACCTCAGCCCGTCCTTTTTCAACATCACCAAGTCATCCGACCTGCTGGCGGCAGTCGTGTTCGGCGGGATCCAGTCGCTAATCGGGCCGTTCATCACCGCGTTCGTGCTGGTCGGCATCCCCGAACTGCTGCGGACGTTTGCTGAGTGGCGCCTGATCATCTACGGTTTCCTGTTCGTGATCGTGATGATCTTCCGGCCTCAGGGGCTGCTGGGCTACGTCGAGATGAATTTCAACTTTGCGCGCCGGTGGTGGAACGCCCTTTTCCACCGCAGCCAGGCGCCCAGGGAAGGGTAAACCGCCATGAACGAAGAAATCCTCACCCTCAAAAATCTGACGGTTGACTTTGGCGGTGTCCGGGCCGTGAATGATGTCACCCTGACCGTGAGCAAAGGGGAATTCATCGGCCTGATCGGGCCAAACGGAGCCGGGAAGACCACGATCTTCAACCTGATCACCAACGCCTTCCAGCCCACCGCGGGCGAGATCAACTTCAAGGGTAAAAGCATCCTGGGAAAATCGCCCGACAAGATCTGCCGGCTGGGCATCAGCCGCACCTTCCAAAACATCCGCCTCTTCCCGCAGATGACGGCCTACGAGAACGTGGAACTGGGACTGCACAGCAGCCCACAGTACTCGCTGGCCGAGGCCTTCTTCCGCACGCCGCGGGCGGCCCGCGTCGAAGCAAACGCCAGAAAACGGGCGCACGAACTGCTGGAGATGGTCAACCTGGAGAAACACGCCAACGCGCGTGCTTCCAGCCTGCCCTATGGCCTGCAGCGCCGCCTGGAACTGGCGCGCGCCATGGCCACCTCGCCGGATCTGCTCCTGCTCGATGAGCCGGCGGCAGGCATGAACGAGGATGAATGCAAGGACCTCGTCAACCTGATCCGGAAAATCCACACCTCCATGAAATACACCATGATCATGATCGAACACCACATGAACGTGGTCATGGACCTGTGCCAGGGATCACGCATCTATGTCCTGAGCCTGGGCTCCCTGCTGGCGGTCGGAAGCCCGAGCGAAATCCAGAACAACCCGCAAGTGATCCAAGCCTACCTGGGAGAGAGAAAAAATGGCCGAGACAACGCCCATGCTTGATGTCAAAGATCTGTCCGTACATTACGGCGGTATTTGCGCTCTCAACCGGGTGAACGTCCACGTCGGCAAGGGCGAAATCGTGGCCGTAATCGGCGCAAACGGTGCCGGAAAATCCACGCTGATGAAGACCATCGTGGCGGTCAAAAACTACACCTCCGGGACGATCATGTATAAAGGCCAGCCGCTGCCCAAAGAGTCGTTCAAGGTGGTGACGGCCGGGATCACGCTGGTGCCGGAGGGACGGCGCATCTTTGCACCCCTCTCGGTGCGCGAGAACCTGATGGCAGGCGCGTACACGCGCACCGACCGCAGCCAGCTCAACGAAACAATGGAAGAAGTGTTCACCCTCTTCCCGCGCCTGAAGGAACGCATCAACCAGCGCGGCGGGACCCTTTCCGGCGGCGAACAGCAGATGCTGGCGGTCGGCCGGGCACTGATGGCAAAGCCCGAAATGCTGATGCTGGATGAGCCTTCGCTGGGGCTGGCCCCGATCGTGATCGACATGATGTTCGAGACGATCACCCGCCTGAACCGGGAGATGGGCCTGACCATCCTGCTGGTGGAACAGAATGCCTCGCTGGCGCTGGAAATGTGCCACCGGGCGTATGTGCTGAAGACCGGCGAGATCCACATGGAAGGCACCGGCAGGGAACTGCTGGAGGACCCGCGCGTGCAGGCCAGTTACCTGGGAATCACCAGTTAGCCATTCCCCCTTCGAACACAAAGAGACAGCGGCGAAATCCCATCCGCTGTCTCTTTCATTTCCAACCCTGCGGAGCCATGCACGCCGGGGAGCGCAAATGGAACACAGAGGTTAAAAAGAACCGCAGGCGTCGGGTACGCCTGCGTAAGAAAAGTGTCGGGGCGCCCGGATTTGAACCGGGGACCTCACGGACCCGAACCAACTT
>CAYLXB010000076.1:0-15521 GCA_964387495.1 uncultured Anaerolineaceae bacterium | reverse complement strand
CGGCGTCGGCCGCCTGATGCAGATGGCCGTCAACGAAGGCCGCACGACCCGCCCCAGCCTGGAGGTCGGCATCTGCGGTGAGCACGGCGGCGACCCCGAGTCCATCGAGTGGTGCCACATCATCGGCAACAACTACGTCTCCTGCTCCCCCTTCCGCGTTCCGATTGCCCGCCTGGCCGCGGCCCACGTGGCCCTCAGGTACAGCGGCAAAGCCATCGCCGAAGACAAGTAAGCCTCGAAGGCGAACACCCACCCCGCCGGGCGGCAGACCTGCCGCCCGGCGTTTTGAATCCCAGACTTCCGAAGTCTCCAAGACTTCGGAAGTCTGGGCGGCAGGGCAGGCAATCTTTACCTGCCACTGGGTGAAGATTGACATGCATCCTGGGTGGTGCGTACCATTCCGTGGAGTGCGCTGGCCAGCGAGCCGCCAATACAGCAGGCAGGCAAGTTTATAACGCAGTTCCGCCTCATCAGCCTGCGGATACCGGCTGCGCCAATCTCCATCTTTCACAACCTCCCTTCATTTCCATAACCTATTCCGCGTGGCATACCCGCCAACCTACTCCTTATAGAACAAATCCAACCCCTCGATCAACTTCCGGAACATCCTGCCGAATTCCCCCTCCTCCTGCCATCCCGAAAAATCCAGGATGTGATACTCCTCGATCTGCTCGCGCAGCCTCTCCGGCCAGCGGCAGCCCTTCCAGGCCTCGTCCAGCGCCACCGGGCAGAGTACATCCCGCCCCAACTCCTTCCCCAGTTCCCGCGCCAGCCGCGCCTCGTGCTCCACCCAATCGCTTTTCACCGAATTCTCCGACAGTACCAACAGCACCGTCGGATTCTGGCGCATCGCCCGGTCCACCACCTTCTCCAACCGCCCGGACGTTGCATCGTGGATATCCCGCCAGAAGCGAACACCTTTTTCGTTTAAATGCTTTTCCATCTTGTCCACAAAGGCGCCGTCTCTATGCGTGTAGGAGATGAACAGCGAATTGATCTGCAGCGCCTGCCCGGCCCGCAGGTCATGCACCCGGTACAGGATGTCATCAATTTGCTTCCTGGATAGATCCGGCAAGTATAACTTCGCCGCCTCGATCTCCCAGTCGCTCAGCCCGCAGCCGCGCAGAAAAACATCCGGGATATAGCCCTTGGATTCGACCAGGGTATCGGTGCTGATGTGGGAGGGACCAAAGTGTTCGACCTCATCGAGCCCGCGGGCGGTGCTCAGATCGGTGGATGCAAAAACCGTACTCTCCACCAAGGACTCCGAAAACATTGCCCCATCCAGGCTGGCGGAACTGAAATTTGCACTGATCAGGTTGGCCCCGCACAGGCAGGCCTCGCTCAGGAAGGCTCTCTTGAGGTTGGCCCCCCGCAGATCGGCCCGGATGAGATCGGCCTTGCGAAGATCGACGCTCCTGAGGTCGGTCGCAACCAGATCAGCCTCCCGGAGGTCGATCCTGACCCCGGGATTCTCTTCCCGCCATTGATTCCAGACGATGACTCCCTTTCTCAGGATTTCAAGTTGTCCCTTGTCAGCCATACCCTCCGCCTCCAACCAATCTTTTGCCAGGGGAACCCCTCCAGCCGCTGAAAACATTGTAGCACAGGTTTCCCTCCGCTCATTCTTTGTCCCTTCTGCATCTCTCCTGGATCCCCGGACCCCGGCCCCATTGATCTCCCTGTCCGGTTGACGAACCCCGCCTTTGGACTTAAGATAGCTTCACATTCGCCAATCGAAAACCCGGAATCAGATGCTCCCCTTCAACCCCTTTGCTGCCCCCGAATACGCCGATTTCAGCCTGCCCGGCGGCCCCCCGGCCGCCCTGCTCGTCCACGGCTTCCCCGGCACGCCCCGCGAAATGCGCCCCCTCGCCGAAGCCCTGCACGCCTCCGGCTGGACCTGCCGCGGCCTCCTGCTCCCCGGCTTTGGCCCCGACCTCGACAGCCTCCCGCAGCGCACCGCTGACGACTGGCTCTCTGCCATCCTCGACGCCCTGGCCGCCTTGCGCCGGGAGCATGCCCCCCTGCTCCTGCTCGGCCACTCCATGGGCGCCGCCCTCTGCCTGGCCGCCGCCGCCCGCTCGCAGCCGGACGGCCTAGTCCTGCTCGCCCCCTTCTGGAAAGTCCCCGGCCCGCTCTGGCCCCTGATCCCGGTACTCAAAACCCTCATCCCCACCGTCCAACCCTTCCGCCTCCAGCGCGTCGACCTCACCGCCCCCCACATTCGGGCCGAACTGCAAAAATTCGTCCCCGGCGCCGACCTGGACGACCCCGCGGTCCGCCTCGCCATCCAGAACTTCACCGTCCCACTCAGCATCTTCGACGCCATGCGCACCGCCGGGCAGCTGGGTTACCGCGCCGCCCCGCACGTGGCCTGCCCCACCCTGCTCATCCAGGGCCTCCAGGACGAAACCGTCCGCCCCGCCCTCACCCGCCGCCTGGCCGCCCGCCTCCCTGTCAAACCAACCCTCCTCAGCCTCCAGGCCGGCCACGACCTGCCCTTCCCCGCCGGCCCCGCCTTCCCCCGCGTCCGCCAGGCCGTGTTGTCTTTCGCCGAACAGATCCGGCTCGACCCCAACCAATTCCCGGATTATCCC
Source organism: uncultured Anaerolineaceae bacterium (assembly GCA_964387495.1). GTDB lineage: Bacteria > Chloroflexota > Anaerolineae > Anaerolineales > Villigracilaceae > DSXF01. The sequence continues at coordinate 12,921 of CAYLXB010000076.1, read as the reverse complement.
TGATACGCATTTAATTCCCAATCAGCCAGCGACCGCTTTTGCGCGGCTGTGATTTTCTTGGCGGCCTCCACCAGCCTAAGGTAGGTGTCGACATCGTTGATTTGTGTCCAGGGAACCCTGATTTCCTCCGGCAACTTTTCGATAATGATTCTGTCAAATGGACAGTGCGGCGGCGGTGGTGTGATGATTCCCAGGCACCAAAGATATTTGAGGTAAAGGTTGAGAGCCTTCTGCGCGACGCCAAGACGAAAGCCGTTAATAAGGAAAGTACTACATTCCTTGGAAATCGTGTCTTTTATCCGAACGATATTCTGAACATGCGTTTCTTCGGAGACGGGCATGGTATATCCCTCGGCAATTTCTTTCAGAACTTCACGTAGCCTCTTATTTAGCTGGTTCCGGTTACTATCATTAGCCTGAGGTGAATAAATGCGAGTGTGTTGTAGGCTGGCAATTATTGAATTCGCCAATGCCTGATCGCGAAGAAAAGTTTTCTGTGGAGTTAGCATGGTTTCTCCTTGGGGTGTCATTGCCTTTTACAACTAACGCGCCCCATGTTGTCTCAAAAAGAATGCAATCTCTGACGCAGGGGGGACAACCCTGTAGTAATGGATTCCTGGGCCGGTCGGGTCTCCTTCGTAGACTTTGTATTCCTCTTCGGCCAGTTCGAGTGGTGTTTTTCCGTTGAACATCGGCTTATTAACATCGGCGCCTCTTTCCACCAAGTACCTGACGATACCGATGTCCCTGTAATGTACGGCAAATCCCAAAGCCGTGGATTTATCCTTGTATGCGTCTTCATGCTGCTCGTTGATATCGGCCCCCGAGCTTAATAGAAAATCGGCCAATTCCTGGTCGAAGTTTAAGCTCGAAGATTCGACGACAGAAGAAACATATAATGCCAGGCTGTCTGCTCGGGGATTTTCGCCGCGTCTCATGATTTCTTTTACCAAATCGAGTCTGCCATTTAAGATGGCTAATTCAAGCGTACCGGCCGAAACCTTCGCCCCTTTGTCGAGCAAGTATTTTGCTACACCAAAATTGTCTCCGGTATGGTCGCTGGCGTTGGCATAGATCAATGCCATATCCAGGGGCGTATCGCCATTCAGGGGGTTGGCCCGGTTGATGGATGCTCCCCCCTCGACCAGCCTCTGTACCTCAGCCAGGTCGCCATCCGCAGCGGCTTTCCCGAGTGGGGGATCCAACTTGCTGGCAAGAATTGCAAGCAGGATGGCGCCGGCCAGGAAGAACAGGAGCCATAGGTCCTTCACGATGCCAAGGAAGAGTTCCTTCACAATTTCAAGGATGGCGCTCCCTGGGTTATCCCAAAACCTCGAATACGGTTTCTTTCCCATTTTTTCTCGCCTTTCTCTTGTCCGTTGGAGCCGGAGCCAGCCCATCAACCTGCCCGGCCCGCAGATCGTGCATCCCGTACAGGATGCCATCGATTTGTTTCGTCCTCCTGCCGCAAGATCGCCAGCTGCTCTTCGTTTGCCATTGCATCTTCCCCTCCCTCTACCCTATCTTCGCTATGATCTCATTCCAATCCGGCCCCTTCGGCACGAGGCAAACCTTTATAGTCTCGCTGTCTCACCCCTCCCTCTCGTCCCCAGCATGATCAGAAAAATCCCGATCAGCAGTACTCCCACGATCCCATACGCCGGCCGGATGCCCGTCAGGTCCGCCAGGCGCCCCAGGGTCAGCGGCAGGGCCAGGATGGCCGTCCCCGAAGCCAGCGTCGCCCGGGCGCTCGCCTGGACCGTGTCGTTGTCCGCCGCCCCGATCGCCAGCGACAACAGCAGGGGATACAGCCCCGCCACCCCCAGCCCCGTTACAAACAACCCCGCCAGCCCCGGCAGGGCCGTACCTGCCAGCCAGAACAGCAAAAACCCGCCGCCCGCCACCAGGAAGGAGGCGGCGATCACCCTGCGCGCCGAAAAATGCTGCACCAGGCGGCTGACCGCCAGGCGCCCCGCGATCATCCCGCCCAGGAAAAGGCTCACCGATTGGGCCGCCTCCGCCTTCAGCAGCCCCAATTGGTTCTCCACATAATCCGCGCTCCACGAAACCATGCAGAACTCCACCGACACCGCCAGCACGATTGCCGCCCAGTACACCCAGAACAGGCCGGGCAATGGCTTCCTGACGGAAGAGGCCTCCTCCGGCCCGGGTCTGGATTGCGGCGGCTGTGCCCCCCGGAACCCCAGGCGCATCAGCAGCGGCGCCACGGCCGCCGCCCCCAGCGCCAGCCTCCAGCCGCCGGGCAGGCCCGCCGCCCAGCCTACCATCAACGGCGCGGCCGTGGACACCAGCGAAGCCGTCACGTTCGCCTCCGCAAGCGCCACCGCCCGCCGCTCCCCGTGCCGCTCCGCCAGCGCCGACGGGACGATGGCCAGGATCAGCGACCCCACCAGCCCCATGCAGAACGAAGCCCCCACCGTGACCGCCGCCGACCGGCCTGCCAGCAGCCCGAGCGCGCCCGCACTGACCCCGAACGCCCCCAGCCACAGTGCCCGCCATTCGCCGCTGCGCCGGATCACGAGATGCCCGCCCAGCCCCACCAGCAGGATCCCGGCCGCGAACGCCGTGAAATGCAGGCTGCCCACCGTGTACGACAGCCCCAGTTCTTCCTTCAGAAAAGGCGTGATCGGCCCGAGAATGTTGAGAAAATAACCGTAGAAAGCCAGGAGAAGATAAGCCAGCCAGGTAAAGCGGTCTCGTTGAAAACTTTGTGCCATCTCGTTGTTCCTGTAAAGAAATCCCCCTCGACCGCAGGCATTCCGCCCGCGTCCGGGGATTGTTCTGCTTGACTGATTTTTAAAGCGGAACAAGTATATCAAGAAATCAACCGCCCTGGCGGCTCGCCGCACTCGCGATGTGCGATGCACTTCCAAAGTGTGCCGCACATTTCTCATCCTCCTCCTGATAACTCGTAACTTGTAACCCCCTCCTCACTTTTTACTTCTTACTTTTTACTCCTCCGCTTTTCTCACCCAACGTCCACCTCACCCCCACGCAAACCCTGCCACGAACGCCAGCGTCATCAACAACAGCAGCCCCGGCAGGATGCGCAGGATCGTCTCGCGCGCCACGATCGGGTGGCCCGTCTTCAGGAACGACAACAGCAGCCCCCCCAGCCCGATCAACGCCCCGCCCAGCCCCACCAGCGCGAACCCCGGGCGCGCCGTCCCGTTCGCCGCCAGGATGCTCGGCAGCAGGAAGATCGTCATCCCCGCCGCGCCGTGCACCACCGCCAGCACGATCGTCGCCAGCCTGTCCGGCACCGGCAGGCTGCGCGTCAGCACGATCGCCAGGAACCCGCCCACCGCGAAAGCCAGGTACGCCGTCCGCAGTCCGCCCAGGTGCTCCCACACCAGCCCCAGCGACAGGCTCAGCGGGATGAGAGTCGAGACCACCGCCACCACCGGGCTGTCCAGCGCCTCGAACCCCAGGATGATCAGCAGCAGCCCCGCCACCAGCAGCACCCCGAAGGCGATCGTGTAGGCCGTGATTGGCACGCTGTCCAGCCCGTCGACCCCCACCGCCACCTGCCAGGCGGCCAGCAGCCCGGTAAGCAGCAGCAGGATGCGGTCGAGCGGCGTCATCTTCACGAGGCGATCTTCCGGGTGCATTCTTTCTCCAGGGTTTCGGCCAGCGCCGGGTACTTCTCCTGGGTGCCTGCCTCGGCCTCCTCCGCCCCGGCTTGTGCGAAAGCCGCCTCCACCTGCGCCTGCCGTTCGGGCGGGAGTTCCTTTTCGGCCAGCGGGTAGAGGATCCGGTCTTCCTTGTAGATGTGCTGGCGCATCAGGCTCACGTAACCGTTCGCATTGTGCGCCAGCGTGCCGCGTGCTGCCAGCATGCCCCGTTCCCACTTCTCGGCCGCGTCCCGCATCGCCTCGCCGAACTCGCGCCCCTGTTCGTGTTCGGCCAGCATCATCGCCAGCGCCCCGCTCTGCACCGCGATCCCCGCCTCTTCCATGGCCTTGAACAGGATGCCCTCCTCCTTGCGGTGGTGGCACTCATCGGCATACTTCTTCATGAACAGCACCGCGTTCAGAAAGAACGCCGGCCGCATCTCCTCCCTCTGCTCCAGGCGCGCCGCCGCGATCTCCAGCGCCGTCAGCACCCGCTGGATCACCCGGTGCTCCTCCATCAGCATCTCGATTGCTTTCATTGTTTCCCTTTTCTCTTGAGATTTCCGCTCTCCCCCTTCTCTTTCAGGGAAGGGGGCCGGGGGGATGGGTCCTCAAATCGCCACCAAAACCATTGAAGCCAGCATGTACAGCGAGGCATACTTGAACAGGCTGAAATTCACCCGTTCCGAGGGCCGGAAGACCGTCGCGAACGACAGCAGCAGCAGTCCCGAGGACAGCACCGCCATCAGCCGCAGTACGCCCGCCTGCACCCCGATCATCACCCCTGCCACCCCGATGCTGGCCGCGGCGATGATCGCCGAAAGGGCGATGATCGCCCGTGTCGCCTCGAAGCCGTACGTGGAGGGGAAGGTCGGCACCCTGGCGGCCTGGTAATCCGCGTGGTAGCGCATCGAGAAGGTCAGGATGTGGGTCGGGATCCAGAACAGCACCGCCATGCTCAGCAGCAGCCCCACCAGGTCGATCTCTCCCAGCGCCAGCACCCGCCCGGCCAGGATCGGCATCCCGCCCGAAATCCCGCCCCAGACGATGCTCCAGCAGGTGCGCCGCTTCAGCCAGATGGTGTACACGACGACATCGAAGAACAGCCCCGCAAAGACCACCAGCCCGTAAAGCGGCTGCAGGAGCGCCGCCCAGCCCACCCCCAGCGCCGAGAGCGCCAGTCCCAGCCGCAGCGCCTCCTCCTGCGAGACCTTGCCCGAGGCCAGCGGCCGGTTGTGCGTCCGGTTCATCACCGTATCGATATCCCGGTCATACCACATGTTCAGGATCGTCGAGCCGCAGATCGCCAGGAACAGGCTCCCGGCCAGCCCGGCCAGAGTCCCCGCTTCCAGCGCCGTGTGCGCGCTCATATACCCGGCGATGCCGGTCGAAAGTAGCAGGCCGGTCTGCAGACTCTTGATCAGCGGCCAGTACAGGCGGAGTTTGTTGATGATACTTTGCATGCACACATCCTGGTTCTTTTTTGCAGTCCGAGTATACCTGAAACCCAATGCTTCATGTCAAGACTGATCCTCTGTCAGCCTCCGGAACCCGCAAGCAGGGATTCGGCTCACCACACTCCTCTTCCCTTGCAGCGACTCTGCTCACCTCGCTCCCCTTCCCTGCAAGGGAAGGGGGCCGGGGGGGATAGGTCCCAACCTCACCTCGCACAGCGGAACCCCGCGCCGGGGCTGTAATACGTCGGCGTGGCATTGTTGCGTACCCAGATGCGCAGGTCCATGTCGTACGTATCCTTCGAGCCGCCGCGCAGGAAGCGGTAATGCATGCCTTCGTACACGTCCCCGGTCCACTGCCAGACGTTGCCCGCCATGTCATACAGGCCGTAGGGGCTGCGGCTGTCCAATGTCGTGTAGCCATCGTAGGTCTTGCCGTTGTAGAATCCCACCGGGCTGGTGCGCGAGCCGAACGCCGGCATCTCCTCGAACGGGTCGCGGCTGGCGTAGAAATTGGCGTTTTCCCGGGCGATCTCCTCACCCCACGGGAAGGGGCGCTCATCCTCCGCGCCGCGCGCCGCCTTCTCCCATTCCAGTTCATTCGGCAGGCGCCAGCCGTAATACTGGCAGTATCCCTGCGCCCCGAACCAGCTCACCAGCGTCATCGGGTGGTTTTCCCATCCGGCTTTAACCGTGAAGGTCCCATTTTGGAAGGTGAAGCGCGCCGCCGGGTCGTCCAGGGGCACGTAGAGGTAATCGCCGGCCTTGATCTCCATCTCATGCTTCACGCCGTGGAACGGGTCGCCGGGGTAGTAGCCGCTGACCCGGGTTTCTTCTTTCTTCAGCGTGCCGCCGGCCAGCGCCGCGTTCAGGAAATTCACATACTGCACCGTCGTCACGTCCGTGACCATGATCTCGTAATCGTAAGCGATCGTTTCCTCTTCACCGGTCTGGCCGTGGTGGAACGGCCCTGCCGGGATGCTCGCCCAGGCGTTCGGGTCTACGCCCGTCTCGAAGACCGGCACCGGCGCCTCCAGGTCCACCGGCGCGCAAGCTCCCAACACTGCCAGGGCCGTCCCCAGCAGGAGGCCCCGCAGGAATCTTGCCATGCTCTTCTTGCCGCGCTTCATTTCTTCACCTCCTGCGCCAGTTCCTGGCCCTGCTCGTCCGTCCAGCGCCCTTTTTTCTTGAACAGGTCGCTCAGCCGCCAGACCATCAGGGCTGCCAGGGTTACCAGCATCATCCCCAGCCCGAAATCAATGGCGTACATGAGCCCGTTCACCAGCGGCTGTTGTGCGGCCTCGCTGATGAACAGCCGCTTCATCTCGAAGATGGTCACGGCCGCGAAGGCGATATCCGACAGCACGATGATGCTCCAGCCGTACCACTGGCGCAGCCTGCCCTTCAGCCCCAGCATGTCGCCGTAGTACAGCAGGATGATGGTGGCGATGATGGCCGAGAGCACGTGCCAGTGCCCGGTCAGTTCGATGCGTTCCTCGCGCGCCGGCCAGACGCGGAAGATCTCGTCCAGGCGGATGGCCATGAAGATGCCCAGGCCGCTGGTGGTGAAATTCATGAACAGCATCTGCCACAGCGGGCCGAAGCGCAGCGGGTCGTAGATCATGGCGCTGATCTTTTGGCCGAAGGTGGGTTTCGGGATGCCCGCCGTGCCCTCCCGGATCAACTGGCCCCATTCCCAGATCAGCAGGAACAGCGCCGCCAGCATGGAGGGCGTGGCCCCCACGTAGATGATCATGTGCGCGATCGGCTCCAGCGGCGTGACCACCCCCCACACGCCCAGGTTGAGCACGATGGTGCCCAGGATCATCAGCGGCATGGCGACCTTATGCCAGTTGCCCCTGAAGTTCAGCCAGCGCCCGATGATCAGCGTGATCATGATCCCGATCAGGGCCAGCATGATGTGCAGGTGGCCGATGACCGAATATTCCATGGTCGTTTTTTCCGGGAAGCGGATCACGTTCTCGGCCAGGAATACCTCGAAACCGTTGCCGAAGAACGACCCCGGCACGGCCCCGAACAGGGCCGAGATCACCGTCGTCAGGGCGGTGGCGAAGAATGCCACCCGTTCCAGGTCCACACCCTTGCGGGTGCGGGCATATTCCTTGTCCGGCTGGTAATATTCCGGGTTCCACGGCCACAGCCCGATCACCAGCAGCACGCCCGCGAAGAAGATCAGGCTCAGGCCAGCAATGTACACCCCGTGCAGCGCCCAGTTGTGCCCCCAGTAGGCAAAGCCCATCCCGAAGATCATCGCCATCAGGTAGCCAACGGTGATCAGCACCCGCACCGCCGTCTTGTAGAAGGCTTTCATCTTTAGCAGGCTGGTGACCATGTAGGTCTCGATCGCCACCACCGCCATGGCGATGGAATGGTACAAGATGATGATCCGCCCTTCACGCTCCGCCTGCACGATATCCATCCTGAACAGCCGCACCACCACCTCGCGCACGCCCATCTCGGCCATCGGCCCCGAGAGCATGCCGAACAGGGCCGTCTCCATCCCGATCATGGCGATTGCCACCAGGATCAGCCCCTTGGTCGACCCGAACAGATACTTGAACCGCTCTTTGATGAATTCCATCCGCAAAACTCCTGCCAAGGATTATTCAACGCCCGCCGGCGCAGCCTCCCACCGGCACCGCCGTGCCTGACCGTCTGCTATTCTCAAGACAACTCTCACCTCTCCTCCCCAAAATGGCGTGCTTTTCGCCATTTGGGGGAGGTGGCCGAAGGCCGGAGGGGGCGGTTTTTCGGCATTGCCTCCCGGCGTGCCCTTCCCGTCATTGTACCTGCAACGTGTTATAAATACTTGTTCGGAGACCCGCCCTGCAACAATTCAGGGCGGGTCCCCTGCGGTTAATTAGTTTAACCCTTCTTGGTAAAGCCCAGTGCGAAAGCGCCCGTCATCAGGAACAGCAGCGGGCACAGGATCAGCATCACGAATTCGGGGCTGAAGAACAGCAGCTGCTTGCCGAGGGAGATGAACGCCAGCGCGATCCCGCCCAGCCCGATCAGCAGCCCGCCGATGCCGACCCACCAGAAACCCTTGGGCGCGCCCTTGGCCGCGAACGGCCCCAGGAAGATGACCAGCCCTGCCACGCCGTGGAACAGCGGCACGGCGATCTTCTTCAACGTATCCATCCCGCCGATGCTGGTGATTGCAATGGCGATGAAGCCGATTGCCGCGAACCACTTGAAATACTTCTTCCAGGAGGGGAAGTACTCCTCGGCCAAGCCCATCGAGATGCCCAGCGGGATCAGGCTCGCCACCGTCAGCACAAGGGGCGAGGCCAGGATGTCCAGCCCCAGGAAGATCAACAGCAGGCCCGAAACCAAAAGCACTGCGAATCCCATCAGGTAATAGATGTTGTGCAGTGCCTTGTGCAGCCCGTAGCGCTTCCAGAAATACCAGCACAGGTACGCCGCCAGCAGGCCCGTCAACAGCAGGAACAGGTTGTTGAGTGTGAACATGACATTCTCCTTTTGAAATATGGATCCGGCAGCCATGTGCGGCTGCCTCCCATATTGGATTATGTCACAGGTGCACTCTTGATTGCTGTAACATATGTCACATCCGCATTCAAATCCCCTCGATCTGCCCTTACACCTCCCCTCCTTCGTTCCACGCCTTCAACATCCTGCCTGTCCCCGGCAGCAACAGGTAGATCATCAGCGCCGTGCTCAACAGCGGTGCCGGCAGGAACATCGAAAAACGCTTCACCTCGAACAACGCGTTATGCACGCCCAGCGGATACCCGGCCAGCATGGACATGCTCCCCGCAAAGATGCCCACCGGCACCGCCCAGGCTTTCTTCTTCAGCACCCCGAAGATGAACATGGCCCAGGCTGCCGCCCCCCACCAGCTGACCTGCTGCGACATCACGTACATGCCGTTCCAGAAGGGATCGTTGTGCGAAGTGGTGTATTTGGCGATGGGCGCCACCCCGTCGATGAATGTCAGCACGTATGCCAGCCCGGCCGCGAAGGTCAGCCCGATGATCTTCTTCGCCACCCCGCCGATGAAGAGCATCCCGAACCACAGCACCGCCCCCAGCAGGAAGACCGACAGGGTGGGGATCGGCAGGTGGCTGTCCATGGCCGGGATCATCGGGAAGAAGCCCGCCAGCAGCTGGATGGTCGCCGCCACCGCGCCCCAGAACCAGGCCCACTTCTCTTTGTTCAAAAAGCCGTACAGCACCGCGGCCCAGACTGCCCCGGCCGTGATCCCGATCCAGCCGAGCACTGCGTAGGTGATGCGCACCGAGGTGGCCTCGTCGGTGCGCCCGTCCACCACCTTCGCCTCGATCACCAGGTTGTATTGCTGCGCCAGCAGGTAGAAGATCAACAGCCCGGTCAGGATGCCCAGCACCGCCAGCGCCGCTCCAAGTTTGTGGTTGCCTTTCATTGTGTTCCTCCTCGATTAAAAAGAAATCAGCCAGTCTGCTTGTAGTATACAGACTGGCCGGAATTCTTTGTGCGACTTTTGTCGTATGCCCTACGAGTCCCCGCGCTTTGCCAGCCCTTTCGGATCCAGCAGGATGACCGCCTGCTTCTCCACCTTGAGCAGGTTTTCCGCCTCCAGGGTCTTCAAGGCCCGGCTGAGCACATCCCGCACCGTCCCCAGCCGGATCGCCATCTCATCGAAGGTCGTCCAGTCCCGCCGCGGCACGATCAATTGCCCGTCGCGCACTTCGGCATGCCGCAGCAGGGTATTTGCCAGCCGCGCCTCCACCGACCGCAGGGACAGGTCTTCCACCAGCGCCGTATAGTACAGCACCCGTTCCCCCAGGTGGCGGATGACCGCCAGCGCCAGCTCGGAATGGCGTTTGACCAGGTCAAGGAACCTTTCTGCCGGGATCGCCCAGGCCTCCACGGCCTCCAGCGCTACTGCCGTGCCGGGATAGGCTGAGCTTGTCAGCACTCCGATATCCCCGAATAGTTCCACCGGCTGCAGGAACATCATCGCTTGTTCCCGCCCTTCCCGGTTCATGCGGGTCGCTCTCACCCAGCCCGCCATCAGGATGTAAACGGTATCCGCGGCTTCGCCCTCCACGTAGATCACCTGCCCCTCGGCGAAGCGGCGCAGGCTTCCGGCCGCCAGGATCGCCTGCTGCAATCCCCCCGGCAGTTCGCCGAAATGTTTCAACCGGCTCAGCGGGCTTTCGGTCCCCATCTCACTTCCGTCTTCCCGTCAATACCAGGTTCCCGCTCGAAGCCGCCTCGAAGGGTGTGCCCGCCATATCCCCGAAGCAGGTCACGGCCTCGAACCCGGCCGCCGCCATGGCCGCCTGCATCTCCTCTTGCAGCAGCGGGCGCAGCCGCGTCGCGTTGGCCGCCTGCTGCCAGCCCCCCGCCCCCTCCCGCCGCAGGGTCACCACGTTGAAGTTGATCAGCCCGTCCGCCTCGAAGTCGTAGAAGCGCAGGAAGAGCCATTCCGTCTCCCCCTCGCGGGCCGCCTGTGGTTCCATCCAGCGCTCGCGCCGCTTCATCACGGCCTCGAAATTGCGGTTCTGGAACAGCCCCAGCCCGCCCGGCCGCAGGCAGGCCGCAAAATCGGCCAGCGCCGCCGCCAGTTCCGCGCCCGTCAGCAGGTGCGGCAGGGAATTCCCCAGGCACAACACCGCCTCGAAATCTTCCCGCCCCAGCCTGGCCTGCAGTTCCCCAAACCCCGCCGCCTCGAACTGCACCCTCACCCCGGCCGCTGCCGCGTTGGTCCGCGCCCGTTCGATCATCCCGGCGCTCAGGTCCGTGCCCACCACTTCATATCCTAATTGGGCCAGTGCGATGGCATGCATGCCCGTCCCGCAGGCGCTGTCCAGCACCCGCCGTGCACCCGTCTCCCGCAGTTGGTGCTCGAGGAAAGGCATTTCCACCGCCAGCCGCCCCGGCCAGTTGACGAAGCGGTCGTAATCCGAACTGAACGTATCGTATAACATGCTTCACTCCCTTCGCAGCAAGTCCTCGGGCATCTCCCTGCGCTGGATCAGCCGCGCCTGTCCGTCTTCCAGCCAGACCACCGCCGGCCGCCGTGCCCCGTTGTAGTTGCTCGCCATGCTCAACTGGTAGGCCCCGCTCACCGGCACCGCGATCAACTCGCCCTCCGCCACCTCCGGCATGGGCAGGCCCTCGATGAGGATATCCCCCGACTCGCAGTACGGCCCCGCGATCGAGACCGGCCCGCTCATCTCCCGGCCCGGGCCTGCCACCGTCAGCGCACTGTAGCGTGCCCCGTACAATGCATGGCGCGGGTTGTCGGCCAGCCCCCCGTCGATCAACAGCCAGGTGCGCCCCGGCCGGCGCTTCACCGTCCCCACCCGGTAGAGCGCCACCCCGGCGCGTGCCACCAGGCTGCGCCCCGGCTCCAGCTGCAGGTGCGGCAGGGGCAGGCCGCGTTTCCGGCAGCCCGCCTTGACTGCCTCCGCGATGAACCGTACATACGCCTCGATCTCCGGCGCGGGCAGGTCATCCTCGTGATACGCCATGCCCCACCCGCCGCCCGGTGACAGCACCCAGGAGCCGTCACCGCCGGAGGGGGAGCCGTCCGGGCGCAGCCGCGCCGTGAGCGCCAGCTCCTCCGCCAGGTCCATCGCCTTCTCGACCGCCGGCCCGAGCGGACCGGGCTCCTTGAACTGCGATCCCAGGTGGAAGTGCAGCCCGCGTACGGGCAAGCCCCCGTCCCGGCACAGGTGCGCCGCCTCCACCAGCTCCTGCTCTTCCATCCCGAACTTGCTGTCGTGCTGACCGGTTTGCGTGTAGGCATGCGTCGCCACCGTCTCCCCCGGCAGCAGCCGCAGCCAAACCTCCGGCATCCGCCCGCCGGCCCGCCCCAGTGCCGCCAGGCGCCGCACTTCCGTCAGGTTGTCCACCACGATCGTTCCCGCCTGTTCCACCGCCGCCTGCAGGTCCGCCTCCGACTTGTTCACCCCGTGCACCGCGATCTGCTCCCGCGGCACCCCTGCCGCCCTGGCAATCGCGATCTCGCCCAGCCCGCTGCAATCCACCCACAGCCCCCCTGCCTGCGCCCAGCCCGCCACCGCCTGGCACAGGAACGCCTTGCCCGCGTACGTCAGCCCCCATGGGGCAGGGTAGTGGCGGCCGAGCGCCTCCCGGTATTGGGAGAGCGCCGCATCCAGCGTGGCGCGGTCGTACACGTACAGCGGCGTCCCAAATTCCCCGGCCAGTGCCGCCAGGTCGCAGCCGCCGGTGTACAGGCGGTCGTTTTCGATCCGGGTCGTGACGGGAAAAAGTTCAAGGCGTTTCATGCTCTCCATCCGGTGTGTAGAATGCGCCCGCGCGCGGCCTCTCGTGACGAAAAATGCGACGCCCGTCGGTTCTGCGTCGCACTTCGGATCCCTGGCGTGCCCCGCACGTCAGGCGGCTAATCTCCAAAGAAAAGCTCCCACCAGATTTCCCAGTTATGCATCGGCGTGGGCACCGGTGTGGGCTGGCTGACCTCGATCGGCGGGCTGCCCGGCACCCCCAGCGGCACCACCAGCACATCCCCCTCCTGCACCATATGCCCCTCCGCATACGCCCAATCCTGCACAGCCTGGTCGGAAGTCGCATATGCCATCTGCGTGCTCAATGCTACCTGGGTCTGCACCACCTGCGTCGCCTCTACCCGGGCCTGCTTTGCCTGCTGGCTCAGGCTGTCCAACTGCTCCAGCCGGGCGTTGAAATTCATCACCACCAGGAACAAAATGGCACCCATGACCAAAAGGCCGGCCTTGCCCAGAGAAAAATGCCAGCGTTGCATACCATTATCTTACCGCGCCTCCCTCCGCTTGGCAAGACATCCAACTACGTCCGCT
>CAYLXB010000075.1:0-15943 GCA_964387495.1 uncultured Anaerolineaceae bacterium | reverse complement strand
GCACGAGAAGACCTTCCGAGGCGCCTGCTCACGCGCCGGGTTGAACCCCTACCTGTTCGAGATGACCAATATCCGCGAGCAGGACTCCTGGGTCACCACCGATAAGGAAGAAGCCACCAAAAAGGCCAAGGCCCTGGTGGCGGCGGCCGTCGGACGTGTGGCTTACCAGCAGCCGCTGGAATCGCTCTTTGTCCCGATCGACCCGAATGTGCTGGTGGTCGGCGGCGGCGTGACCGGCATCCAGGCCGCGCTGGAGATCGCCGACAGCGGCAAGCATGTCTACCTGGTGGAGCGTGAACCCTCCATCGGCGGGCACATGGCCCAGTTCGACAAGACCTTCCCCACCCTGGACTGCTCGGCCTGCATCCTGACCCCCAAGATGTTCGATGCCGGCAATCATAAGAACATCACCCTGCTCACCTGGAGCGAGGTGGAGAAGGTGGATGGCTATATCGGCAATTTCACCGTCACCATCCGCAAGCGCGCCCGCTATATTGACGAGGTCGCTTGCACCGGCTGCGGTGTGTGCTGGGAAAAATGCCCCAAGAAGGTGGTGGACAATGTCTTCGAAGCCGGGCTCGGCTATCGCAAGGCCGTCTACGTGCCCTTCCCCCAGGCCGTTCCCAAGTACCCGGTCATCGACCACGAGAACTGCACCTATTTCCAAAAAGGCACCTGCAAGGCCTGCGAGAAGTTCTGCCCGACCGGCGCCATCAAGTTCGACCAGCAGGATGAAATCATGACCGTCAAGGTCGGCAACATCATCCTGGCCACCGGCTACGACTTGTTCGACGCCCGCAAGATCCCCAACTACGGCTACGGACGCCTGGCAAATGTCTTCACCAGCCTGGAGTTCGAGCGCATGACCAATGCCGCCGGCCCGACCATGGGCAGGGTCGTTCTGCGCGATGGCGTCACCCAGCCGAAGAGTGTGGCGGTCATTCACTGCGTGGGCAGCCGCGACAAGAATTACCACAACTACTGCTCGGCCATCTGCTGTATGCAGAGCCTGAAGTTTGCTCACCTGGTCAAGGAAAAGACCGGCGGCGAAGTCTACCAGTTCTATATTGACATGCGCACCCCGGCCAAGACCTACGACGAGTTCTACCAACGCATCATCCACGAAGGCGTCAACATGGTGCGCGGCAAAGTGGCTGAGATCACCGACGCCGCCCGTGAACCCGGCGAAGAAGGCAAGATCATCGTTCAGGTGGAAGACACCCTGGTCGGAAAACAGCGCCGCATCCCGGTGGACATGGTCATTCTCTCGGCTGGCCTCGAAGCCCGCGCCGATTCCAAGGAAGTTGCCCAGAAGTTCGGCATCTCCTGCAGTGCAGACGACTGGTTCATCGAACGGCATCCCAAGCTGGACCCGGTGGCCACCATGACCGACGGCGTATTCGTCGCCGGCGCCTGCCAGGGCCCGAAAGACATCCCTGCCAGCGTAGCTCAGGGTGCTGCGGCAGCCGCCCGTGTGCTCTCCATCATCGGACAGGGCGAGAAAGAGATCGAGGCTGCCACAGCCATCGTGGACGAAACCACCTGCGTGGGCTGCAAAGAATGTATCGCCTCCTGCCCCTACCAGGCCATCATCTACCTGGAAGACAAGGGCAAGGCCTATGTCCAGGAGGCGCTGTGCAAGGGCTGCGGCACCTGCGTGGGCACCTGCCTGCCCAAGTCCATCACCCTCAAGCACTTCACTGACGATCAGATCGTGGCCGAGATGATCGGAGCAATGCGAGTGATGAAATCCTTCGAAGTAACAGAAGTAACGGAGGTGTCATAATGTACGAACCAAAAATCATCGGCTTCCTGTGTAACTGGTGCTCCTACCGCGGCGCCGACACGGCCGGTATGGCCCGCATGAAATACCCGCCGAATGTCAAGATCATCCGCGTGCCCTGCAGTGGGCGCATCTCCCCCGAACTGGTCTTGCGCACTTTCCGCGAAGGGGCAGATGGCGTCATGGTGCTCGGCTGTCACATCGGCGACTGCCACTACGCCACCGGTAACCACCGCACCGCCAAGCGCATGCCTGTGCTGAAGAACCTGCTGGAATACACCGGCATTGACTCGGACCGGTTATACATCAACTGGGTCTCGGCCGCAGAAGGTGAAAAATTCTCCAATGTCATCAAAGACTTCACCGAAAAGATCAGCACCCTGCCGCCCTTTGTGGAGACAATGAAATGAGCGACCGACTGACCTCCCTGCGCGAAACGATCGAAAAGATTTTGCCGGATGTCGACGGCGTGCTGGCCCTGCGGGTCGGGCCGGGCGGGATCGTATCCCCCTATCTGTTCACCAAGGAGCACCCCGAGGAACTGGCGAAACTGGCAATCTGGCCCAAAGAGCCTGTGCCCGACACTCTGAAAATCATACTGCGCGCCCATCCGGATGCGAAACTGGCTATTGTCTGCCGGGGCTGTGAAGAGCGCGGCATCGTTGAGATGTTCAAACACGCCCAGCTCAAACTGGACAACGTGACCCTGATCGGCCTGCAGTGTGAACAAGACGAAGCTGAGTTCTGCCGCTGCGCCAAGCCCTTCACGGTGCACGCCAAGACCCTGATCGGCGAGCCCATCGATGGCGCCCCCGACCCGTTGACCGACAAGATCGCTGCCATGAGCCGGGAAGAGAAACACGCTTTCTGGAAGCAGGAATTCGAACACTGCATCAAGTGCTACGGCTGCCGCACCATCTGCCCGCAGTGCTTCTGCAACATCTGCGCCCTGGAAGACGAGACCTGGGTCCAGACCGGCCGCCTGCCGATGCCGGCTCCCTCCATGTACCATCTGGTACGCGCCATGCACATGACTGCCAAGTGTGTGGCCTGCCGTGAGTGCGAGGAGACCTGCCCGGCCGACATCCCGATGGCAGTCCAATTCCGCATGATCGCCAAGGACGTCCGGGAGATGTTCAACTATGAGCCGGGCGCGGTCATGGAACAGAAACCGCCGCAGTTGCTGGTGCTCGAAGAAGGCGACTACGAGCGCACTGGCCTGCCGCACTAAGGAGAGACGCCATGATTGAATACGAAAATGTTCTGACCACCTGCCCCTACTGCGGCACCGGCTGCGCCATACACCTCCAGGTGTTGGATAACACCCTGGTGGGTGTGCTCCCGGCGAAGAAGCATGTCATCAGCGAGGGCGGCATGTGCATCAAAGGCTGGAACGTGCATGCCTTTGTCAACCATCCCGACCGCCTGAAGAAGCCTCTGATCCGCAAGAACGGCAAGCTGGAAGAGGCAAGCTGGGATGAGGCGCTCAAACTGGTGGCCGATAAACTTGGCGAATTCAAAGCCAAGAGCGGCCCCGACAGCGTCGCTTTCCTGTCTTCGGCCAAATGCACCAACGAAGAAAACTACCTTCTGCAAAAGCTCGCCCGCGCGGTGATCGGAACGAATAACGTCGATCACTGCGCCCGTCTCTGACACGCTCCCACTGTGGCCGGTCTGGCCGCATCCTTTGGTAGTGGTGCCATGACGAATTCGATCCCCGAATTCGAGACGGATACCAATTGTTTCCTGATCATCGGTTCGAACACATCAGAAGGTCATCCGCTGATTGCCACGCGGATCCTGCGAGCCAAGAAGCGCGGCGCAAAAGTCATCGTGCTCGACCCGCGCAAGAACCAGATCGGTCACTGGGCCGATATCTTCCACACCTTCCGCCCCGGCAGCGATGTGGCCATCTTCAACGGCCTGATGAACGTCATCATCAGCGAGGGCCTGGAAGATAAAGCCTTCATTGCCGAACGCACCGAAGACTTCGACGCCCTCAAGACGCTGGTGGCCGAATACACGCCGGAGAAAGTCGCTGAGATCAGCGGCGTCCCTGCCGACACCCTGCGCGAGATTGCCCGCACGTATGCAAAGGGCAAACCCGCTGCAATCATCTATGCCATGGGCATCACCCAGCACACCACCGGCGTGGACAATGTCAAGTCCACCTCCAACCTGGCCATGCTGTGCGGCAACATGGGCATCCCCGGCGGTGGCGTCAACCCGCTGCGCGGCCAGAACAATGTTCAAGGCGCCTGCGATATGGGCGGCCTGCCCAATGTTTACTCCGGCTACCAGGCCGTCACCATCCCCGAAGTCCAGAAGAAATTCCAGGACGCCTGGGGCGCGGCCGGGCCTCTGACGGTCGGCCTGACCGTCACCGAGATGCTTCACGCCGCCCAGGAAGGCAAAGTACGCGGTTTGTTCGTGATGGGCGAAAATCCGATGGTTTCTGACCCGGACCTCAACCATGTCCGCCACTGCCTGGAACATACCGAGTTCCTGGTGGTCCAGGATATCTTCCTGACCGAGACAGCGCAGATGGCCCACGTGGTCCTGCCCGGCGCTTCCTTCGCGGAAAAGGACGGCACCTTCAGCAACACCGAACGGCGCGTCCAGCGCGTGCGCCAGGCCATCAAGCCGATCGGCGATTCCAAGGAAGACTGGGTCATCATTTGTGAACTGGCTCAAAAGATGGGCGCCAAGGGCTTTGACTTCCAGTCGGCCAAGGCGATCATGGAAGAAATCAACCAGTTGACCCCCTCCTACGGCGGCATCACCTACGAGCGCCTGGAGGAACTCGGCTCCCTGCAGTGGCCCTGCCCGGCAGTGGACCATCCGGGGACGCCCTACCTGCACAAAGGCAAGTTCTCGCGCGGGCTGGGCAAGTTCTTCGCCCTCGAGTTCAAGGAACCGAACGAACTCCCGAATGAAGACTATCCCTTCACCCTGACCACCGGACGCCTGATGTTCCATTATCACACTGGTTCGATGACCCGCCGCTCGAAGAAACTGCACAGTGAGGTGCCGGAAGCCTACGTGGAAATCAACGTGGACGATGCCAGGAAGATCGGCCTGAACGGCCACAAGCGCGTTCGCGTCTCCAGCCGCCGCGGCCAGATCGAACTGGGTGTGCGCGTCACCGATGACATCAAGCGCGGCGTCATCTTCATCCCCTTCCACTTTGCCGAAGCTGCTGCCAACACGCTGACCAACTCGGCCATTGACCCGATCGCCAAGATCCCTGAATACAAAGTCTGCGCTGTAAAGGTTGAAGTCGCCTAGATTTTCATGTTGCCTGTTCCGCGGAACGCAGACCCTCGGAACAGGCAACTTTTATGGATAATTTGGAGGATTAACATGGATATTCGCAAAATCTACGAATATGCGCTCCAGCGTGAGTACGAAGGCAAGCGCTTCTTCGAGGAAAATGCCGGGAGGCTCAAGCATGCTGCAGCCGTCAGCGCATTCAAGGAACTGG
Organism: uncultured Anaerolineaceae bacterium; assembly: GCA_964387495.1. Taxonomy (GTDB): domain Bacteria; phylum Chloroflexota; class Anaerolineae; order Anaerolineales; family Villigracilaceae; genus DSXF01. Next base: position 10,676 of record CAYLXB010000075.1, on the reverse strand, counting down.
CTGCTGAAGAGCAAAAGCATATCGAATTCATCAAAAGCCAGATCGAAGCCCTGGACAAGGGAGAGCAGGCCAGCAGCGCCGCCCTGGAGAAAGAACTAGAAGCCGGCGGCTTCTTCTCCAACCGCGCTGCCTCTGAAATGCTCGACCAGACCGTTCTGGAAGCCATGGTGCCCGACCTGCCGGTTCTTCGCACAGCCTACCTCATCGAAATGGATTTCGCCAGTTTCTACGAAAAGTCGGCCAAACAGGCGGAAGGCGAGGCCAGGAAAGTACTGCGCATGCTGGCGAAGTGGGAGCGCACGCACGAAGCACTCTTCAAGAAAATGCATGACCAGGCCTATGAGGTCTATTCCAAGATGCCTTGGGGAGGCTAAGCGAGCCTGATGAAATCGAAGACCCATCCGCCTCAATTCCTGCGCTGCCGCGCAGGCCAATGGGAGACGCTGGGGAGGGAAGTGATTGTCGAAACACCTGTCTCGTTGACCGTCAACGGGCAGGTATGGGTAACGTTGATGTGTACCCCGACCGACCTGGAAGCGCTGGCTGTTGGTTTCATTTACAATGAGGGGATCATTAAGAGCAAAGATGAGATCGAACTGGTGCAGGTCTGTCCGCAGGGTGACAATGTGGATATCTGGCTCAATCACCCTGTTGCAGCCCCCAAACAATGGCGGCGCACGACCGGCTGCACAGGTGGTGCAACCGCCGTGATCCTGGAACAGCTGAAGCCTGAACTCAAGAATGGCTTTGTGCTCGTACCTGAAAACATCAACCAGTTGATCGAAATGCTGAACGAGGCCCAGTGCCTCTACCGGGAAGTCGGCGGTGTGCATACCTCCGTCCTGAGCGACGGGGAAAACGCGGTCGTAATCGCCGAGGACGTCGGCCGGCATAACTCGCTGGACAAGATTGCCGGACGCTGCCTGCTGGAAGGCCTGCACCTGCCGCGCCGGATCTTGGTGACCACCGGGCGGATCAGTTCCGAGATGATCCAGAAGGCTGCCCGCATCGGCGCATCCATCGTCGTCTCACGCACCTCGGCAAGCTCCCTCTCCGTAACGTTGGCGGAGAAATGGGGTATTACGTTAGTAGGATACGCGCGTCGAGACCAATTCATTGTGTATACACACCCGGAGCGCATCCTGCAAACCGGGGTTGTGTTTGAAAAAACTTCTTTAAAGGAGGCCTGACCCGAAAGAGAACCAATCGCGTGCACGCTCCTGCAAGAAGTACGAAAAAACAAAACCAAAATATTTTGAAAGAGGAGAATTTTCCATGAGTGACCAGATTTCGTTTGATGCCCTCCTGCCGCCCGCCATGGCTGCCAAAGCAGAGGATCTGGGCGTCAAGAAAGCCAACCTGAAAGCCGCCAATATGTTCATGCTGGCCGTCCTGGCCGGCGCATTCATTGGCATCGGCGCCATCTTCGCCACCACCGTTGCAGCTGGCGGCATGTCCGTCAAAGACGCAGCCGGTGCGGCCGCCTTCTCGACCGGCCTGCCCTACGGCGTCACCCGCCTGCTTGTTGGCCTCGTCTTTACCGTCGGCCTGATCCTGGTTGTCGTCGGCGGCGCAGAACTGTTCACCGGCAACACCCTGATCACCATCGCCTTCGCCAGCAAAAAGGTCAGCCTGGGCCAGCTGCTGCGCAACTGGGGTATCGTCTACGTCGGCAACTTGGTCGGCTCGATCCTGACCGCCTACATCGTCTTCCTGGGCAAACAGTATTCCTTCGGCAACGGCGCCATTGGCCTGGCCGCCCTGAACATTGCTGAAGGCAAGACCGCCCTGACCTTCATCCAAGCCGTAGCCCTGGGCATCATGTGCAACGCCCTGGTCTGCATGGCTGTCTGGCTGTGCTACAGCGCCCGCAGCACTACCGACAAGATCCTGGCCATCATCCCGCCCATCTCCTGCTTCGTGGCTGCCGGCTTCGAGCACAGCATTGCCAACATGTACTTCATCCCGGTGGGCCTGTTCATCAAGAACTCCGGCGATACCAAGTTCTTCGAACTGATCGGCAAGGCTGCGACGGACTTCCCGCATCTGACCTGGGGCAACTTCTTCATCGCCAACCTGCTGCCGGTTACCATCGGCAACATCATCGGCGGCGCCATCATGGTCGGTTTGGTCTACTGGTTTGTCTACCGGCGCGAAGCCAAATAATCACCTGCGGAAATCCACCTGCCGGATGCCCAACATCCGGCAGGTTTTCTTTAACCCATCCTTGACCGTTGCGGGCTATTCCACTAGAATATCAGGGATTATGATAACCATTCGACTCCTTCCATCCTATTGTTAGACTCCGGGAGTAAATGCCATGAAATCAACAGTTGAAGAAATTCTGCAGCAAAAGGGCCGGGAGGTCTGGACGATCGGCCCCAAGGCCTCTGTCATGGACGCTTTGAAGGTCATGGCCGAAAAAGATATCGGTGCGTTGGTCGTCGTGCTGGATGACCAGGTGGCCGGTATCATCTCTGAACGCGATTATGCCCGCAAAGTTATCCTGCTGGGCAGATCCTCAGTCAATACGCCTGTCAAAGACATCATGACCAGCAAGGTCTACTATGTCACCCCTCAAACAACCATCCAGGAATGCCAGGCCATGTTCACAGAGCACAGCGTCCGGCACCTGCCTGTGCTGGATAATGGAAAACTGGTCGGGTTGGTCTCCATCGGCGACGTGGTCAAGGCCGTCATTGATGAAAAGGATTCGACGATCTCGCACCTGTCCGATTACATTACCGGCAAATACATGTAATTCCCCAAAATTTTTCGCTTCCCCAGGAGGAAACCATGCTTTCACCCGAAGTTCTGCGCCGTTATCCGATCTTCAGCCTGTTGGATGACAACCAGTTGCGCGGCATTGCCATGATCACCGAAGAAGTATGCTATGCCAAAGGCGACGAAATTTTCCAGGAAGACAAGCCGGCCCTAAAGTTATACGTATTGACAAGCGGTGAGGTGGACCTGCTCTACAGTGGCGGTGGTGAAGGCGCCATTGCCAATGCCCTGGTCGGCACGATCACCCCCGGCGATGTCTACGGCATTTCTGCCATGCTGGAGCCGCACCGCTATAAAGCCACCGGCAAATGCGCCAAAGATTCCCAGACCATCGAGATCGATGCCAATGCCCTGCGCGCCCTGAGCGAGGTGGACCACACCCTGGGCTTTTACCTGATGCGTAACCTGCTGTATGCAGCCATCGAACGCCTGAACTACGCCCGCATCGAACTGGCTGCAGCCCGCCAGGAAGACAAATAGCCAGCAAACAGCCGAAATGCCACCTTACCCATAAAAAAGATAAAACGGGGCTGGCCCAAACCAGCCCCGTTTTCCACGGGAGACAGAGACGCATCCCGAAATCAGGCCGCTGTCCCCCTTGTTCCAGGATCTCGTATGCTGAAAAACCAAAGTCTTGCCATCCTGTTCTTTGCGCTGATCGTGATCATGCTCGGGTTTGGGATTGTCATCCCCATCCTGCCATTCTATGTCGAACATTTCGGCGGCAGCGGCATGGACATGGGCCTGTTGATGGCCATCTACTCCATCATGCAGTTCATCTTCTCGCCCATCTGGGGCAGTCTCTCAGACCATTACGGGCGCAAGCCCATCCTGATGGTCGGGATCATCGGGTATGCCCTGACCCTGCTGCTCTACGGCCTGATCGGCGAGTTTGCAGAAGCAGGCGCTTTTGACCCTGCCACCGCCCTGACCCTGCTGATCTGCGCCCGCGGCCTGGGAGGCATCCTCTCTTCGGCCACCCTGCCGACCTCCATGGCCATCATCAGCGACATCACCAGCGAAGAGAACCGCGGCGGCGGGATGGGCGTGGTGGGCGCCTCGATGGGCATCGGCATGACGCTGGGACCCGGCATCGGCGGGCTGCTTTCGAAGATTTCCCTGGCCGCGCCGTTCTACTTCGGGGCAGCCATTTCTGTGCTGGCGGCCGTGCTGACTTGGCGGATGGTGGCCGAATCGCTCAAAGCCGAAGCCAGGAGCCAGGGCGGGATGCGCTTCCAGGGGCCGGACCTGCGTGAGATGGCCAGAGCGCTCACCAGCCCGATCGGCTTCCTGCTCATCCTGGCCTTCCTGCACAGTTTTGCCCTGGCAAACTTCGAGAGTGTCTTCGGGCTGTACGCCCAGGAACGCTACACCTACGATGCCACCCAGGTGGGCATCATCCTGACGGTGGTGGGGCTGGTCTCGGCCATTGTGCAGGTTGCGCTGACTGGCCCGGCCACGCGCCGCTGGGGCGATGAGGCCGTGATCCGGCTTTCGATGTTCGCCAGCGTCTTCGGCTTTGGGGCCATGCTGCTGGCAGGAAGCAAACCCGGGCAAATGTCCGCGCCGGTTATCCTGGCCTGCGGCTTTTTTATGTTTGCCAATGCCATGATCCGCCCGGGGGTTTCCGCCCTGACCTCCAAGCGGGCGACCATGAGCCAGGGCACAGCCATGGGCCTGAACAACTCCTTCATGAGCCTGGGACGCATCATCGGCCCGCTGTGGGCGGGATATGGGCTGGACCTGAACCTTTCCTATCCCTATCTGACCGGTGCGCTGGCCATGCTGGCCGGATTTTTGGCCTGCCTGTGGTTTCTGAAACCCCTGCCGGCGGGGCAGGCAGCCCGGGCACCGGGAGACGACTAGCCATCATATAGCAAGGTGCAGGAGACGGCCGCGCGCATGCGGCCGTCTCCTGTTATATAATGAAGAAGACGAACAGGGTTCTTCCCAGGAGCGCCAATGACCAGCAGAAAAAATCTCGATACGGTCAGTATTGTGGTCTTGATCGTGGGGGTAGCGCTGGCGATCAGTATTGTACTCAAGCCGTCCTGGCTGAGGGAACTGCTGGTGCCATCCACGCCGGCTGCCGGGCCTTATGCATCCATCGAGGCGGTGCTGCAGAACGCGCAGATGGGCAGCGTGGCCTACAATGCTCCGCAGGAGATGCAGGTCGGCGGGACGCGAACCGTGCAGTTATTGGTCCAGCCGCTGGTCACGCCGGAGGAATTGATGGCGCGCATCACGGCCGAGGCGGGGGATGTGGTGGGCGCCGGCCTGCTGGTGACGCCGAAGATGAAGGCCGAACTGCGCAGCGTGCGCGACCCGGAGGCCTTTGGGATCACACCCCTGCACGACGACCCGGTGCAGGTCATCACGGAGGGCGAACCGACCGAATGGAAGTGGTACCTGACGCCAAAAAAATCCGGCCGCCAGCTCCTGCTGGTGACGGTCTACCGGCTGATCGAATACCAGGGCGAAGCCTCCTGGCGGGTGGAGAAATCCTACGAGGCCGAGATCCGGGTGCACATCACGGCCGGCGAGTGGCTCAAGCGCCTGGATTGGAAGTGGCTGGCGGGGATGCTCATCACCCTGGTGCTGATCCCGGCGCTGTGGAAGTGGGTCGACAGAAAACGCAAAAAGAAAAAGGGCATATAAAGACTCTGGGGGCAATCTCGCCGGGCGCGGTCACCACCAGAAAAACATCTTTTGAAAACCCCAAAATAATCATGAGAGTTTGTATTTAGCCCCTCGGCCCCTCAAAAGCCGGGGGCGGGGAGGCGGGGGCCGGCGTCCGGCGGGAGCGCCAGGCCAGCCAGGCGGCGCCCATGCCGGCCGCGGTGACCAGCACACCCACCACCCAGCCGGCAGTAGGGATGGAGCGCAGCAGGGCATAAGCCACGGTGCCCAGCAGCAGGGGCAGGACGCGGAAACGCGCCAGGCCGGGCATGAGCTTTTCGAAGGCCCAGGCACCGAAGCACCAGGCCACGATCAGCTTGGTGCCGTAGACGATAAAGAGCCAGAGGGCCACCACCAGTAGGACCAGCACTGCATAGGAGGCGAGCATGAAGACCAGCGAGAGCGCCCACAGGTCCAGGAAGCCAATCCCCAGCCCGAGCACGAAAATCAGCACGGAGAGCAGGAGCGCCACCCAGAAGAGGTGCACGCCGATGACCAGCACCAGCAGGCCCACGCCCAGAGTGCGCCAGGGATGCTGGCGCGGCGGCTGTCCGGCCGATTCGAGCGGCCGGCGCAGCAGCCAGAGCGCCAGCAGGCCGAACAGGAAGAGGGCTGCCCAGTCGCGGAGCAGGCGCAAAGCCCAGGCACCCCAATCGAAGGGAGATTCCAAAGCCCCGAGGCCGGGCAGAAGCGCATCCGGCAGGAAAACCCCGGCGTAGCGTTGCGGGGCGGAAGCCAGAAAAACCTGCGCCACCCCGCCGGGAGCCAGCCAGCCGGACGGCCCGGGCGTGGGGGCGGCCTGCGGCGCGGGCAGGGAGGGCGCCGGCGGCTGCGGGATGAGGTTCAGGCTGATGACGAGATCTTCAAAGCCCAGCAGGCGCATCAGGCCGTTGTAGAGCTGGATGGGCCCGATGACGGTGTGCAGGCTGCGCCCCACCTGGCCTGAAAGCCCGGCATCCAGGCCCAGGGCGAACAGGTCCCGCTCCACCAGCGAGCCGGCCTGCAAGACCAGGCTGACGGCCACCGCGTACAGGTCGCGGCCCAGGCGGGCATGCGGCCCCACTTCGAGGGTCAGCCCGCCCGCGTAGAGCGTGCCGCCCACCTCCCCATCCAAGGCCAGGTTGCCGCCCAGAGCCAGCAGGCTGCCGCTGACCTTGCCCGTGACCACGGCCCGGCTGCCCAAGATGAAGACGTTGCCGTCCACCTCACCCGCCAGCACCACATCCTCGCCCACCAGCACCACATCATTGGCGATGAAGGTGCCCTCCGGGACGGTATTGCCCTGCAGGATGCCCTGCGCCTGCACAGGAGAGACAATTCCCAGCGCCAGCAGCAGGCTGAGACTCAGGATAATGAAACGTTTGGATTTGATCTTCATGGATCGCCGCCTTTCACTCCAGCTTTCATTCGATAATGAAATTATAATCCAGTGCAGAGGAGAAACCCATGTGCAAAGTGGTGACCACAAGCATTTCCCTGCACACGCAGGGCGAGACGGATATCCTGGATATCACCGACCAGGTGGCCGCTGCCGTGCAGGAGGCCGGCTTGCACGCCGGGACCGTGACGGTGTTCTGCCCTTCATCCACCTCGGCACTGACCACCATCGAATACGAGTCGGGCTGCCTGGACGACCTGCGCCGGCTGTTCGAGGAGATCCTGCCTGCCGAACGCGACTATGCGCATAACCTGCGCTGGCAGGACGGCAACGGCCACAGCCACGCCCGGGCTGCCCTGCTGGGCGCCTCCCTGACAATCCCCTTTGTGGAAGGACGCCTGACGCTCGGCACCTGGCAGCAGATCATATACCTGGACTTCGATGTCCGCCCACGCGCCCGGAAACTGGTGGCGCAGATGATCGGGGAGTCATAGAGATATAAATGCATAATGAAGGCAATGCCTGCCGCCAGTTGGTGGTGCAGAGCACGCCAGAATAGGTATAATAGGATGAAACCCAGAAAGCGTGAGGCCCCATGACCCAGGACCCCCCCGGCCCCTACCTGACCGACCCGAATGGACAACAGCATACCCTGCCGATGAACGGTGCAACCCTCGGCCGCGCGGTGGAATGCGACATCGTGATTGCCAGCAAAAGCATCAGCCGCGAACACGCCCGCCTGCGGCGGGAGGGGCGGCGCTGGTTCGTGGAGGACCTGGGCTCGACCAACGGCACCTTTCTGAACGACGAACGCGTGGTCAGCAGTCTGGACTTGCGCGATGGGGATACGCTCGTGGTCGGTGATGTAACTTTCATCTTCCATGACCCGGATACCACGGTGCGCGAGACCCCCATCCCCGACCTGGAGGTGGACACGGCCGCCGGTGTGGTGCGTGTCAACCGCCGGGCGGTCAGCCTCTCACCCAAGGAATTTGCCCTGCTGGCGTTCTTATATGACAGGCGCAACCAGGTCTGCTCGAAGGATGAGATCGGGGAGGCGGTCTGGCCGGAGTATGAGACTGGCGGCATTTTCGAATATCAGATCGAGAACTTGGTGCGCCGCCTGCGAACGCGCATCGAACTCGACCCGGCCAACCCGCAGTTATTGTTCACCGTGCGGGGGCTGGGGTATAAATTGATCACGGCTTGAGATGCCTGCTCCCTTCGATCCGTATATTCCGATGCCCGGCAGTTGGACTGCCGGGCATTATAAGGTATGCCTGCAGCCTCACGAATGGCACTTCCATAGTAGGCGAATGGCAGGCTATTAGCCAGTTGATAGGTTGAATCACGGCTCCGCGGGTATCATCTGCATCGGATGAAACCCATGGCCGATAAACTTTTACACCCCGGGAAGAAGACCAATATGACACCCATCTCCCTCGAAGGACAGACCCTGGGCAAATACCGCATTCTCGAGCCGCTTGGCCGGGGCGGGATGGCCCAGGTCTACAAGGCCTATCATCCACAACTCGATCGCTATGTAGCCATCAAGGTGCTGCGTTCTGACCTGCTGGAGGAAGCTGAGTTCTTGGCGCGCTTCCGGCGGGAGGCGCGTGCGGTGGCTGCCCTGCGTCATCCCAACGTGGTGCAGGTCTACGACTTCGACACCCAGGATGACCTGTACTACATGGTCATGGAACTGCTCGAAGGCGACACGCTCAAGGCCCACCTGAACGCCTTCCGCACGCGCGGTGAACGCCTGCCGCCGGGTGAACTGGTGCGCATCCTGTGTGATGTGCTCAACGGACTGGCGTATGCCCACGGCGAAGGCATCATCCACCGCGACCTTAAACCAGCCAACATCATGTTGACCCGGCGCGGTCAAGCCGTTCTGACCGACTTCGGCATCGCCCAGATCGTCGGTGGGACACAGTACACCATCTCCGGCGCGCTGATGGGCACGCTCAACTACATGGCCCCCGAACAGGGCCTGGACGGCAAGTGCGACATCAGGTCCGACATCTACTCGCTGGGCATTGTGTACTACGAAATGCTGACCGGCAAGGTGCCTTTCGACGCGGACACGCCGCTGGCCATCTTGATGAAGCATCTCAACGATCCCCTGCCCCTGCCGCACAAGTTCGACCCCGGCATCCCGGAACCGCTCGAACGTGTGGCCCTGCGGGCACTGGCCAAGGACCCGGATGACCGTTACCAGGACGCGGCCGGGATGGCGCAGGCGCTGCTGAATGCGGCACAGGAGGCTGGCATCGAAATCCCCGGCACGGTCAGCCTGCCGCTGGCCACCCCGCTGACTCAACCAGCGGCCGTATCCGTCTTCTCCGGCACAGCGCGCCAGCAGATCTCCGATGAAGGCTTTGCATCTGGTGACACGGATGTGAACCTGGGTAAAAAACTCAGCCAGAAAGAGTTGGAAGAAGAAGGTTTCATTCAGACCATCAAAGCCGCCTTTGAACCTCCGGCAGACCTGCAGGAAATAAGGCCGAAAAGGGTCGGGCAGGTGGCACTGTATTCGGTTGGCTGGCTCCTGCTGGTCAACATTGCCCTGCTGTGGGCCAGCGGCGTCTTCGGCTGGAAGACATTCGAACACGCCTGGCCAATGGAACTGCTGGCTGTCAGCACCTTGCTGGCTGCCATCATGGCGGCGCTGGCCAATCCCTGGATGCTCATCCCGGCCGGCATCCTGGCAGGCAACGGTTTCCTGTTTGCCTATTACTCCCTGACCGGCTGGTGGCGTCACTGGATCGTATTCTGGCCGCTGGAACCGATCCTGGTCGGCGCCTGCATCGTGGGAGCAGCGCTGCTCAATCAACGCGGCCAGCGCGGCCGGTGGCTCAGCCGGCGATTCGGCATTCTGATGGCCGCGGCTTCCGTCATTGCCTTTATTCCCATCCTGATATTGAGTGTCCTGCTGCCATAGGGCTTCGCTTTCCTTCCCGGCAGGATCCAGAAAAAAATGGAACAAATGGAGGTTCCCATGCAAAAACAAACTTCTCTTCTCTTTGGACTGACCCTGATCCTGCTGGGTGTGCTGGCGCTGGCCGGCAATCTATTGATGGGCCGCATCCTGCACGACGATTTCCGGGCCTGGCCGATCTTTGTCATCGGAGTTGGGCTGCTGTTCTGCATCCCGCCATTCATTTACATGCAGGTGCGCGGCCTGGGCGGGCTGTTCATCCCCGGCATGCCTATCCTGACCACCGGTATCCTGCTCTTCGTAGCCAGCATCACAGATAAATGGGGCCTGTGGGGCAAACTTTGGCCGTTCGAGGTTATTGGCCTGGCGCTGGGTTTCCTGCTGGCGGCCATTTTCCTGCGGGTCATCTGGCTCATCATCCCGGCTTCCATCATTGGCCTGACCGGGCTGGTGCTGCTGTTCTGTGCCCTGACCGGCCGCTGGGATGCCTGGGCAGTGTTGTGGACAGTTGTGCCGCTTTCGGTCGGCCTGCCCCTCCTGGCCATCGGCATCTGGAAGAAACTCGACGGCGTAAAACTGGCAGGCTTGATCCTGACCGGTGTGGCCGGCGCGCTCTTCGCAGCCCTGTCCACCTTCCTGGTCACTTCGTTGTGGGTCAGCCGCCTGGTGGGACCGGCCGTCGTCATCGGGCTGGGAGCATTGATGATCATCTCAGCCCTGGTCAAACGTTCGAACGGGCACCTGGAAAGCCCGGCAGAAAAGCAGAGCGTTTAATCCATCCCAAAAAACGAAAAGCGCCGCCCGAATATCGGGGGGCGCTTTTTATTTTCACAGACAGGCAGGGTATTTTTATTCGTTTGCCGGGACTGTTTCCTGAATCCGCTGGTCCATCAG
>CAYLXB010000074.1:0-16187 GCA_964387495.1 uncultured Anaerolineaceae bacterium | reverse complement strand
CAAAGCGAGTCCTTGTGACTCGCTTTTCTTTTGCATCACGGGTTTCCCCGTAAGGGGACGCGCGCATCCCGTCGACGCCTCTCGAACAAAGCGAGTCCTTGTGACTCGCTTTTCTTTTGCATCACGGGTTTCCCCGTAAGGAAGAATTCCATTATGATAAAGTTATTAATCATGGCGGATTATTGTCCTATAATTAGACAAGTCAGGGCCCATTGCGATGAATCGACGCAGGCGTGAATTGGCTACAGGGATCATCCTGCTTTACATTCTGGCAGGCGTGCTATGGATTCTGGCCTCGGACCGCCAGCTGGCCGCCCTGTATCTCGACAAGGGAACACTGACATACCTGCAAACATACAAAGGTTGGGGGTTTGTCCTGATCAGCGCATTTTTCTTTTACCTGCTGGTCAGAGCCTATACCCGCCCGCGCCGGGAAGCCGAGGATGCATACCGCAATCTGGTGGAGCACTCCATCCAGGGCTTTGTCGTTCTGCAGAACAATCGCATCGTCTTCTCGAACCAGGCAACGGCCAGTCTCTTTGGCTATACGCTGGATGAGTTCTACCGCCTGACCACCAAACAGATCGTGGAAAGCATCCATCCGGAAGACCTGGAAAATACGCTGGAGACGATCCGCCAGGTGGCAGCCAACAAGGACGAGCTGAAGGTCCTGGGAGTGCGCATGCTCACAAAAGGCGGCCAGATGGTGCAGCTGGTGTGCTCGATGATTGCACTTGTATACGAAGGCCAGCCTTCCATCCAGATAACCTACTCGGATATCAGCGAACAGAAGAAAGCCGAAGAATCTCTGCGCCGAAAAGACCGCATCCTGAAAGCGGTGGGGGTTGCGGCCGAACAATTCCTGAAGACCACCGATTGGACAGAAACCATCCAAGGCGTCCTCGAACAATTGGGCCAGGCGACGGATGCGTCCCGGGTAACGATCTTCAAGAAACTTGTCACCTCGAGGGGCACAATCCTGGTATCCCAGATCTATGCCTGGACCGGGCCGGGCGCCACTTCACAGGAAGACAATATTCACCTGCAGGGTATGGATATTGCAACAGCAGGTTTCCAACGCTGGCTGGATGCACTGGACCAATTCAAGCCGGTCCATGGCATCGTGCGTGAATTCCCGGAGAGCGAGCAGCCCTACCTGGCCGAACAGGATATCAAATCCATTCTGATCATCCCTGTCCGGGTTGGGGATGACTGGTGGGGCTATATCGACTTCGAGGACTGCCTGAACGAGAGAAGCTGGCCTGCCAGCGAAATCGAAGCCCTGGAGACAGCCGTAAGCATGCTGGGAGCAGTGATCCAGCGCAAGTATTCCGACCAGGCCACGGAGCGGCGCGTCAGGGAAATGCAGGTATTACATTACGTATCCCAGGCCCAGGAGCAGGCAAAAACCGTTGACGAGCTTCTCGAGCGGGTGACAAAGATCATCGGGGAAACGCTCTATCCGGATAATTTTGGCTTCATGCTGCTGGAGGACAACGGGAAAAAACTGCGCCAGCATGTTTCCTACTACGGGGTGACACCCTCGGACGCGCCGGAGCAGTACCCGTCCAACGACGGCCTGACCGGGGAAGCGGTCATCACGGGCAAGCCAATCCGTGCCGGGGATGTACGCAAGCATAAGAAATATATCGAGGTCAATACAAATACAAAATCCGAGTTGTGTGTCCCGATAAAAATTGGGGGGCGCATTCTCGGCGTGATCAATGCCGAAAGCCGCGACTTGGACGCGTTCGGCGAGAATGACGAGCGGCTGCTGGTCACAATCGCCTCGGGCCTGGCCAATGCGATCGAGAAAATCCGTCTGTTCGAAAACGAACAATTGCGGCGCCGGGAGGCAGAGGCCCAGAACAAGGTGGCTGTTGCCGCCTCTTCGTCTCTGGACCTGAATAACGTCTTGGATACGATCCTGGCAAGCCTCCAGGAGGTGATTCCTTACGACAGTGCAACGATTTACCTGCTGAAAGGCGGGAATACCTGCGTGGTGGCAACCAGGGGCTTCCCGGCGTCGGACAACTTCCCGGGCAATTTTTCCGTCCCCAGGAACAAGATTTTCGAAAAGATTCAAAAGTCAGGCCGGGCACTGCTGGTCGAAGACATCACAAAAGATAAACATTTTTCACAGTGGAGCAGCGGGGCAGACATCCACGCCTGGATCGGAGTGCCCCTGATCGCACGCGGGGAAGTGATCGGGTTCATGACCCTGGACGGCCACCGGCCGGGGATGTTCAACGAGAGCCAGAAATCGCTTGCTCAGGCAGTCGGGTACCAGGCGGCCGGAGCGATCCAGAATGCGCGCAGTTTCGATGCCGAACAATCCCGCCGGAAAGAGGCGGAAATCTTGAGGCAGGCCTCCGAGGCAGTTTCTTCATCTCTAAAGCTGAAGCAAGTCCTGGACAACCTGCTCAATGCGCTCCAAGAGGTCATCCCCTACGACAGCGCAAGTGTCTTCTTTGTGGAAAGGGAGGCCGTGCGGGTGATGGCCTGCCATACGCCTGACCAGGGACAGCAGGAAGTGATCGGCAAAATTTTCCCCCTGAACAATCCCCTGCTCCAGGAGGTCAAGGCACAAGCCAGGCCTGTCATCCTGGAGGATTCCCAGAACGACCCGCGTTTCAAAAAATGGGGCGGAACCGATTTCGTCCATGGCTGGATGGGAATTCCGCTGGTCGTACGCAGCGAAATCATTGGGTTCATCACGCTGGACAGCCGTGAAAAGGGCGCTTTCGACCAGGATGATGCCAACCTGGCGCAGGCATTTTCATACCAGGCGGCGGCCGCCCTGCAGAATGCCATGCTCTACCAGGCAGCCGTCCGGGCTGCCGAGCGGAGTTCCGTCCTGCACCGCCTCAGCCAGGACGTGATCCTGGCCACGCAGGACCCGGAAAAAACCTACCTCGCCATCCACAAGGCAGCCCGGGAGCTGATGGAATGTGACGCCTTCATCATCGCGATGCGTAATGAATCGGTTGGAGAAAACGATATCCTGTATATCACCGAAGGAAATGAGCGTTACGAACCCAGGCGCCTGAAATCCGGCGTAGGCATCAGCGGAAAAGTGATCGACAGTGGAAAGACCCTGATGATCAAGGATGTTTCCCAAGCGGGAGGGGTCAACGTCCACTTTGGGTCGGGCAACAAAGTACAGTCTGTCCTGGCTGCCCCCCTGCGGATCCGCGACAAAGTCATCGGCATGATTGCAGCCGAAAGTTACCTGGTGAATGCTTATACCGATGAAGAACGCATCCTGCTGGAGATGCTGGCAAGCCACGCCGCAACTGCCCTGGAGAGCGCACGCCTGTACCGGGAGACCCAGCGCCGCCTGCTGGAGCTGGAATCGCTGGTAAAGGCCAGCCGCGTGCTCAGCCAGACCATGGAACTCGAGCAGCTGCTCCAGGGGATCCTGGACTCGGCGCGCGAAGCCATCCCGGAAGCAGAGAAAGGCAGCATTCTGCTGCTGAATGCCAAAGAGCAGCTCCAGATCCGGGCAACGAGTGGCTATTCGGACGAACGCGTGCTGGGTGCGGTTTTCAGTTCGGGCAAAGGGTATGCCGCCCAGGTGGTCGCGAACCGGCGCGCCGTCATGGTCCCGGATGTCAACCCAATAGATGAAGACTCTCAAGCCAGCGAAATCCCGGAAATCCAAAACATAAAAAGCGCGATCGTCGCCCCGCTGTTATCCAAGGAACAGGCGATCGGCTGCATCTCCCTCGATAATGCCAGCCGTCCCTCTGCGTTTAAAGAAGATGACCTGAGACTGCTCGTCACTCTGGCAGCTCCCGCCGCCCTGGCGATCGAAAATGCCCGCCTCTTCTCCGAAATCCGCCACCGACTCAATGAACTTGTGGCCGTAAACCTGATGTCTTCCGCCCTGCGATCGGCACAGACCCTGGACGAACTCCTGCCGACGCTTGTGGATGAAATGCTCGACATTCTGGAACTACAGGCCGGAGCAATCTGGCTGCTGGACCAGAACAGCGGGAAATTCTACCAGGCCGAAGCGCGCGGCTGGTTTACCCAGCTGCACACCAGGCAGCTGGAGTCCGGCGAGGGAATCGTGGGATACACCTATCAGATGGGAGAGACCTACTCGCTGGGGGATTTCAGCACCGACCCGCACCTCCACCCGGACAACCTCCCCCACACCCCGCCAGGCTGGGCAGGTGTCTGCATCCCCATCCGCTCGGCAGAAGAATCGGTCGGGGTGCTGGTGGCTGCCACCCATTTGCCAAGACACTTAAATGATGACGATATCCGCCTCCTGACGACCTTTGCAGACATGGCAGGCAGCGCCATTCACCGCATGAGCCTTTACCAGCGGGTGGAGCGGCAGGTCAAAAGGCTGGTTGCCCTGCGGGATGTCGACACCGCCATCACCTCCAGCTTCGATCTGCGTGTGACCCTGACCATCCTGATCGACAATGCGGTCTCACACCTCGAAGTGGACGCCGCAGCCGTCCTGTTGTTCAATCCAAATTCCCAGACGCTGACCTATGCGGCCGGAAGAGGCTTTCACACTTCCGGCATCACCCGCAGCATGACCCGCATCGGAGACGGGCTGGCCGGCAAGTGCGCCCTGGACAGAAAATTGATCTCCGAACCCGACCTGAATTCGTCCCCCCTGCTGAAAAGGATGGACCTGCTGGCGGGAGAAAACTTCGTCAGTTATTTCGGTGTGCCGTTGATCGCCAAGGGACAGATCAAGGGGGTCCTGGAAGTCTACCACCGCTCCCCGCTCAACCCGTCGCCGGGCTGGCTGGATTTCTTCCAGACCCTGGCCGGGCAGGCTGCCATCGCGATCGACAATACCCAGATGTTCGATAAACTCCAGCGCTCCAACCAGGAGTTGATCATGGCCTACGACACCACCCTGGAAGGCTGGAGCAAGGCCCTCGAACTGCGCGACCGCGAGACAGAGGGCCACAGCCAGCGCGTCACAGAAATGACCATCCAGATGGCACGGCGGATGGGCATCCAGGCTGCCAACCTGGTTCACGTCCGGCGCGGGGTCCTGCTGCACGATATTGGCAAGATGGGCATCCCCGACCACATTTTGCGCAAAACCGGCGAGCTGACCGAAAGCGAATGGGAGAGCATGCGCCAGCACCCCCAGCTGGCCTACGACCTGCTCTACCCCATTACCTACCTGCGGCCGGCCCTGGATATCCCTTACTGCCACCATGAACGCTGGGACGGCACCGGCTACCCGCGCGGCATGAAGGGGGATGAAATTCCCCTCGCAGCACGCATCTTCTCGGTGGTGGATGTCTGGGACGCCCTGTGCAACGACCGTCCCTACCGCAAGGCCTGGGAAAAGGACAAGATCATCGCATACATCCGGGAACAATCGGGAAAGCGTTTCGACCCCACAATCGTGGATGTATTCCTGGAAATGATCACACGGGAAGGATTCTGAGATCCTAAAAGGGCGGCCCCGGCAAAGCGGGCCGCCCTTTTTGATTCGGGTAGGTTCCGGGTTTTAATTCACGCGCACGAAGCGCCGCTTGCCAACCTGCAGGACCCCCGGGTGCGGGAAGGGGGCATCGAATTTCTCGAGGATTTCCCCGTCCAGGCGCACACCCTTTTGATCAAGCATGCGGCGTCCCTCCGATTTGCTGGCCACCAGGCCGCTGGCGGTGAGCACCTCCAGCACGGTCTGCCCCGGCTGGAGGGCATAGTCCGCCATCTCATCGGGCGCGTCCTTCTGCTGGAAGACCTTCTTGAAAGCTTCCTCGGCGGAAAGGGCGGACTCGTCGCTGTGGTAAATGGAGACGATCTCGCGCGCCAGCGACATCTTGACATCCCGCGGGTGCAGAGTCCCGGCCTGGAGACCCGCCTCGATCCCGGCAATCCGGTCGGGGGTCCAGCGGGAGACGAGGCGCATGAACTGTCCCATGGCCTTGTCGGGCACGGACATGATCTTGCCGTACATGTCTTCGGGCGTGGAGAGCAGCGGGATGTGGTTGCCCAGCGACTTGCTCATCTTGACCTCGCCGTCGGTGCCCGGCAGGATGCCCAGGATGATGGCGATGTTCGGCTTGGCACCCAGGGAGGTCATGATCTTGCGGGCGGCAGTCATGATATTGAACATCTGGTCGGTGCCGCCGATCTGCACGTCGCACTTGAGCATGTAAGCGTCGTAACCCTGCATGATGGCGTAAAAGGTCTCGTGCAGGTAGATGGGGTCGCCGTTCTCCCAGCGCAGACGGAAGTTCTCGCGCTCGCGCACGAACTGCTGCAGGGTGAAATTGGCCGCCAGTTCGATCAGGTCGGCAAAGCTCAACTGGGAAAGCCACTCGGAGTTGAAGCGAATATTCGTCTTCTCCCGGTTCAGGATCTTGTAGGCCTGTTCGGCATAGGTGGCGGCATTGTGCGCCACCTCCTGGGGTGTCAGGCGGGGGCGGAGTTTGTCCTTGTCCGAAGGGTCGCCAATCAGGGAGGTGTAATCGCCCACCACGAAGGTGACCTCATGGCCGAGTTCCTGGAACTGGCGCTGTTTGCGCATTGGCACGGTGTGGCCCAGGTGCAGGTCACTGGTGCGCGGGTCGAAGCCGCAGTAGACGCGCAGAGGCCGGCCCTCCTGTTGGGCTTCCAGCAGGCGCTGGCGCAGTTCGGCAGCCATGGCCTTCTTCAACTCCTCGTCGCCATACTCGGTGCCCTGCATCAGCAATGCGACCTGTTCATCAATGTTCATAGCGCTCTCCTCTCCAAAATGAAAACGCGCCTGCTGCGGCAGACGCGTCAGCCTCGCGCAGCAGCGGGATCACCGGCGCGAATAATAATACACTCCATTATTTTCCGTGACTTGCGTCAGATCACTCATGGCAACCAGTTCTTCGAATATCTCCTGGCCGGCGGCAAAACCGACCTTGCCGCGCAGTTCGCCTTTCATGCGCACCTCGCCCAGGGTGTGGAACACAAAGCCCGTCTTTTCGCCGATGACCTGGACCGTCTGGCCCCAGCGGGCGGGAAAACGGCTCACTTTCTGGATCCCGGACCAGGCCAGCCGCACCGAGCGGATGCCGTTCTCATAGGTGACGCCGCCGGCATCCAGCAGCAGGCGGGTGTGGCGGTCCACCCAGTTGTTGAGCGAGATGCTGGCCGCCGAGAACAGCAGGAACGCCCACACCACCCAGACCGCGAGCGGGATGTTTCCCAGCCAGCGCTGCAGAATGAATAGATTGGCCGTGGTAAAGAGCAAAAATGCCCAGGCAATGCCCTCGCCGGAGCGGGACAACAATTCGGGACGAAACTCACGCACCTGGCCTTCGGGCATGGCGCAATTATACAGCAATCTGTCAGGCCAACAAGTCCCGCAGGGCGTCCTCTGCAGTTTCGAATTGGAACTTGAAGCCGAGTTCCTGCAGGCGCTGCGGCAGGACGTACTGGCCTTCCAGCACCAGGGTGCTCATTTCCCCCAGGACCAGGCGCAGCAGGAAGGCGGGCACCGGGAACCAGTAAGGCCGCCGCAGGACCCGCGCCAGGGTGCGGGTGAAGCCGGCGTTCGAGAGCGGATGGGGGGAGGCAAGGTTGAAGGCACCGGCGGCTGCCTCGTTCTCCAGCAGGAAGCGGATGGCGGACACTTCGTCCCGGATGTGGATCCAGGAGAAACCCTGCTGGCCGCCGCCCAGCGGCCCGCCCACGAACAGGCGCACCGGCAGGGCCATGAGCGTCAGGATGACATTCTCCTTCGCCAGCACCACGGCCGTGCGCAGGCTGACATGCCGGATGCCCAGCGCTTCCACGGGCCTGGAGGCATCCTCGGCATCCTTGCAGATGCGCGCCCCGAAATCCTTGCCGGCTCCATCCGCCTCGGTCACCGGCTGGCTGGTGCGCGGGCCGTAATAACCGATCGCCGAGGCCTGGACGAAGATGCCCGGCCGGCGGGAGGCCTTGCGGCAGGCTTCAGCCAGCAGGCGCGCCGCCTGGACGCGGCTGTTATAGAAGCGCTGCTTGCGGGCCTGCGTCCAGGGCCAGGAGGCCAGGCTTTCCCCGGCCAGGGTGACCAGCGCATCGGCCTCTTCGACGGCCGCGAGCCAGCCCCCCAGTGTGCGCCCGTCCCAGGCAACCGGCGTGACACCGCCGGGCAGGTTCGCCGCCTGCGGGCTGCGCGTCAGGATGGAAACCGCATGCCCATCCGCCAGCAGGGAAGCGGCCAGGGCACGCCCGATCAAACCCGAACCACCGGCAACGAGGACTTTCATCTCACACCTCCGTAAAATCGCATGTGCTATAATCAGGCCATTATGGAGGCGCCATGTACGCGCCAGTTCTGGTTCTCAACGCCAACTACGAGCCGCTCAACGTGTGCAACACCCGGCGGGCGATCGGCCTGATCCTGACTGGAAAAGCTGACCTGGTTCTCAATGGACGCGGCGTCATTCATACTGTCTCGCAGGAGATACCGCGCCCTTCGGTGATCCGGTTGGAAGCCATGATCCAGCGGCCGCGCCCGTGCGTCAAGCTGACCCGGCGGGAAGTCTTCCGCCGTGACAATTATACCTGCCAATACTGCGGGCGGCGCAGCGGCGATATGACCGTGGACCATGTCCTGCCCCGCCACCTGGGCGGCGAACACATCTGGACCAACGTGGTGACCGCCTGCCCGGGCTGCAACCACCAGAAGGGCGGGCGCCGCCTGGAAGAATCGAGCATGCGGCTTTTCCACCTGCCCAAGGAACCACCCGCCAGCGCAGACTACATCTTCGGGCGCCACCTGGCCGAAAACAGGGAGTGGGAAGAATATATCAACGGCTGGTAAGAACCAGGTGTCCTGCTGAAACCCAAAAAAGCGTGTATCTCAGCCGATTCATACCTATCCCTTTTCCATAAAGTTGGGATATAATCGGCGCATGCTGCCCAACCGGAACCCCTCCCCGCGCATGCAAAAACCTGCCAGGTCTGGATAGGTTCGCTCCGGCGTACCGCAACGGCTCCCGACCTGGCGAGCCGTTTTTGTTTATTGGACAATGAATGATGGAAGACACAGGCCTGACGATCGAGGAATTGACCCGCCGGATGCACGCCTTCGTACGCTCGAAGGGCTGGTACGCCGCAGACAGCAAGCGCCCGCAGACCCCGCGCAGCCTGGCCATCTCGCTGGCGCTGGAGGCGGCCGAGATCCTGGAGCACTTCCAGTGGCGCGAGGAGGCAAAAGACAGGCACGAACTGGCCGGAGAACTGGCGGATGTCTCGCTCTACCTGCTGCAGCTGGCCTCCGTCACCGGCATCGACCTGGAGCAGGCCATCCTGGATAAATTGAAGGCCAACGCAGACCGCGAATGGGACGCGCAGGACGAGTAAGCAATCATCCTGATTCGAAAGAAAGTGGATTTATGAACGTCACGATTTTTGGAGGCGCACAACCAAAGGAAGGCTCGCCTGCCTACCGGGAAGCCTACAGCCTCGGCAAACTGCTGGCGGAAAACGGCCACAGCCTGCTGACCGGCGGCTACATCGGCACGATGGAAGCCGCCAGCCGCGGCGCCAGCGAGGCCGGCGGGCACGTCATCGGCGTGACCTGCGAGGAGATCGAGGCCTGGCGCCCGATCCGGGCCAATGCCTGGGTCCAGGAAGAGCGCCGCTGCAAGACCCTGCTCGAGCGCATGCGCGGCCTGATCGAAGGCTGCGACGCGGCCGTGGCCCTGCCCGGCGGCGCCGGCACCCTGGCCGAGATCAGCCTGATGTGGAACCTGATGATCGTGGAGTCCCTGCACCGGAGGCCGCTGGTACTGGTCGGGGACGGCTGGCAGGCCGTTTTCGACCAGTTCTTCACTTCGTTCACCACATACATGCCGGGTAACCAGCGCGACCTGCTGGCCCTGGCCCCGGATGTGGAAACTGCCGTGAAAATTCTGGAAACCTGGAAGGCTTGACACCGCGAGCCTCAACCCGCAAACATAAAATTATAGAGGAAAAATGGCAGAAGAGAAACTCCCTACCCGAAGTGAAAACTTCGCCGAGTGGTACAACCAGGTCGTGCTGAAAGCCGAACTGGCCGACTACGCTCCCGTGCGCGGCTGCATGGTCGTGCGCCCCTACGGCTGGACCCTGTGGGAAAACATCACCTCCTGGCTGGACCGGGAATTCAAGGCGGCCGGCCACGTCAACGCCGCCTTCCCGACCCTGATCCCCATGTCGTTCTTCGAGAAAGAAAAGGAACACGTGGAGGGCTTCTCGCCCGAACTGGCCGTGGTGACCCACGGCGGCGGCGAGGAACTGGAGGAACCGCTGGTGGTGCGCCCCACCTCCGAGACCATCATCGGGCACATGTACGCCAAGTGGATCAAGTCCTGGCGCGACCTGCCGGTCCTGATCGTGCAGTGGGGCTCGGTGCTGCGCTGGGAGATCCGCACCAAGCTGTTCCTGCGCACGGCCGAGTTCTACTGGCATGAAGGCCACACCGCCCACGCCACGGCCGAAGAAGCCAAGGAAGAGATGTACCGCATCCTGGACATCTACGAGCGCTTCTGCCTGGAGCAGGCCGCCATCCCGGTCATCAAGGGCACCAAGAGCGATACGGAAAAGTTCGCCGGGGCCCAGATCACCACCGCCATCGAAGCCATGATGTGGGACAAGCGCGCCCTGCAGTCGGGCACCTCGCATTACTTCGGTGAGAACTTTGCCAAAGCCTTCGACATCAAGTACCTGGACCAGAACAACACCCTGCAATACTGCCAGACCACTTCCTGGGCGATCTCCTCGCGCATCATCGGGGCGCTCATCATGGTGCACGGCGATGACCAGGGCCTGATCCTGCCGCCCCAGATCGCCCCCATCCAGGCGGTGCTGGTGCCCATCTACAAGAACGACGCCGAAAAGAGCGCGGTCATGGAAGCCGCCAACCGGGCCTTCCTCGAACTCAAGGCCGCCGGCATCCGCCTGAAAATGGACGACCGCGAGGAAGTCACCCCCGGCTTCAAATACAACGACTGGGAAATGCGCGGCGTACCCCTGCGGATCGAGATCGGCCCCAAGGACGTGGAGAAAAACTCCGTCGCCCTGGCCCGCCGGGATGCCCCCGGCCGGGAGGGCAAGAGCTTCATCCCCCAGATGGGACTGGCCGGCAGCGTGAGCCGCATGCTGGACGAGATCCAGGCCGCCATGCTCCAGCGCGCCAAAGCCTTCCGCGACAGCAACATCCACGAACCCAGGGATTACGCCCACCTGGCGGAGATCGTCCAGGACGGCTGGGCGCACGCCTGGTGGTGCGGCTCGAAGGAATGCGAGGCCAGGGTCAAGGAAGAGACCAAGGCCACCACCCGCGTCATCCCCTTCAACCAGCCCGCCGGGGGCGGCAAGTGCATCGTCTGCGGCGCGCAAGCGGAGCAGAAGGTCTACTTCGCCCGCTCCTATTAGCCCACATCTCACCCCGCAGGCAGCATGCCCGCAGTTGACCTGGCCCGATTGAAAAAACAAGCCGTCCGGCTGGCAGACCTGTTCGACCAGCCGGCGGCTTTCCTGCGCGAACTGCACGAGACGCTCGACTTCTACGTCAACCGCACCCTGCGCACGCGCCAGGCGGTGGCGCCCTCCTCCGTGCTCGAAACCTACCGCACGCCCGGCCTGGTGCTGCGGCGCCTCGAAACCGAACTGGGCCCGCTGGCAGCCGCCCGCCCGGACCGGGCCATCGAACTGGCGGACGCCCTGTGGGACGCCCGCACCCTGGAGACCCGCCTGCTGGCCGCCTACCTGATCGGGCGCATCCCGCCGCAGGAAGACCGCCTGCTGGCCCGCCTGACGGCCTGGACCCAGCAGGTGCGCGACCCGGATGTGCGCGCCGCCCTGCTGACCACCAGCCTGGCCCGCCTGCGCCGCGAGGCGCCCGAACGCATGCTGGCCTTGGTGGGCGAGTGGATGCACCCGGCACGCACCCGCTTCTGGGCGAACGGCATCCAGGCCCTGCTGCCGCTGATCCAGGACCCGGATTTCGACAACCTGCCGCCGGTCTTCGAACTGGTGCGCCCGGCCATCGAGGCCGCGCCGGCCCTGCTGCAGGACGACCTGGGGCAGCTGCTTGAGGCCCTGTACCGGGCCTCCCCGGTCGAGAGCGCCTATTTCCTCAAGCAGGTCATCAGCCATTCCGAAAACCCGCAGACCGCCGTCACCCTGCGGCGCATCCTGCCCTCCCTGCCGCCGGAACTGCAGGAGCAGTTACGCGACCTGGTACGCAAAGCGAGGCCGGCATGATCAAAAACTCCCGCCTCCTCTTCATCCACGGCTCCGAAAGCAGCGGCCAGACCTACAAGGCCCGCCTGCTGTGTGCGCGCTTTCCCGGCATGCTCGCCCCGGATTTCAGCGACGACCTGGATGAACGCCTGGCAAAACTCCGTACCCTCCTGGGGGAAACGGACGGCTGGGTCCTGATCGGCTCCAGCCTGGGGGGACTGGCGGCCGCGTTGTACGCGGCGCAGCACCCGGGGCAGGTGCGGAAACTGGTACTGCTCGCGCCGGCGCTGGCCCTGCCGCAGTTCGATCCGTACCGTTCGAGGCGGATAAATGTTCCGACCGTCATCCTGCACGGCACGCTGGACGAAGTCGTGCCGCTCGAATCGGTGCGCCCCATCGCCGAGAGGGTCTTCCCCAATTTGAGCTACCACGTGGTGGAGGACGACCACCGCCTGCACAAGGCGGCGGAGGGGCTGGACTGGGAGGGAATCCTCGGGTAGGGAAATATGGAATCATCATCAAAAACCCATAAGAAAAAGGGCGGTTGTCAAGGATGCGCACTCAAAACGTTAATCGGCCTACTCTTTTTGCTACTGTTGTGTAGAATAGCGAGGTTCCCGCCTCAAATCTTCGGGACCCCTGGCGACCATTTCCGGGCATTTGTCATCAGCCCCATTCCGGAAAGAGTCACCATTCTAGACGTAGACGTCAACGATGAGATCATCGTCCCGGACGTTGTATACTCTTTCCGCTTCACCGTCAACCGGGCAGACCTGGAGAAAATCATTGCGGAAAATTCACTAAAACCGGCCACAGAATGTACCGACCCGTCTCCCGAACCAGAATGGTGGAATGTCCCATCAGACGATGTGGAAGTGTATCATTCTGAAGGCCCGGGCGATGTCAAAATTATGCTGTGCTACCATGTGAACAGCGGCGTGGCCGATTATTCATTTATGACTTATTGATACACAGCCCGAAGCTGTTACAAAGTTACTGCATCGCCAACCTGAAGGGAGGGAAAAACGCGCACCGCGCCTGCATTTGTGCTAATATTGAGAATATTCACGCCAGGAAGAGGTGATGATCATGAATCTTCCAATGCTTCTGCAGAAGGTATTCGTGGCAGCGGGGGTTACTGTTTTCCTGATGGTGTGCGGAACAGCCACACCCCTGGCGCTGACGACCAGTCTTTCGGGCGGGATCAATTTCCTGTGTATCAAGTTGCTCAAAATGATCTCCGTGATATGACCGCGGGGAGATGCAGAAAAAACGCTCGACCGGCCCGATTTTGTGCTAAGATATACATGGTCATCCCGGCCTCACCAAGCATTACAGGGCTTGTCACCCCGCCAATATGTACTTGAAAATGCCTGATTCTTTCCATGTTCAATTGGTACCAATTTTGGGATGTTACACTGTGAAGGCGTACAAATTCAAAAAGGAGAGAAACGAATTCCAGGAAGTCAAATAATAAGCCCGTTTTTGCAATCAAAAAGTTAGGTTTGGTTTCATAATATCCGACCGACAGCAGGTAACACAAACCGTTGAAACTGTCGAAAAAGTGGGAGAATCCAGCGCAAGGCTACAGGGTTCTATCAGGTTGAGGACCCTATGGCAAAGTTCAAACCATGCAATGAAGATCAATTGGTCATGCTCCCGATTTCGCTGCAGGATCAACTTGTCCCGGGCACGCTCGAGCACACCATCAGCCAATTGGTGGATAAGCACGTTGACCTGTCGGTCTTTGATGGGCGCTACAACAATGACGAGACCGGTGCGACCGCCATTCATCCCAAGATCCTGTTCAAGATCATTTTGCTGGCGTACTCGAAGGGGATGATCAGTTCCCGCCAGATGGAGCGCGCCTGCCGTGAAAACATCATTTTCATTGCGCTCTCTTACGGCTACGCCCCCGATCACAGCACGATCGCCCAATTTATCTCTTCGATGCAAAGCGAGATCCAGGTCATCTTCAGCAATATCCTGCTGGTGTGCGAGGAACTTGGCCTGTTGGGCGGGACACATTTCAGCCTGGACGGAGTGAAACTCTCCGCCAATGTCTCCAAAGAATGGAGCGGGACTTTCGATGAACTCAAACACAAACGCGATAAGTTGCAGGAAAAATTGCGGCGGGTGATTGCCGAACATGCACAGGCGGACGCGCAGCCTGAGGTCGAACTGGAGCGCCAGAAGAAACGCGAGAGGCGCTTCCAGTTGCAGGTCGAACGCTTGAATCAATTCCTGCAGGAGCAGGAGCCGAAGTATGGCAGCGAGGGCAAGGAAATCCAAAGCAATGTCATTGACAATGAATCAGTGAAGATGCCCTCCTCGCACGGCGTCATCCAGGGGTACAACGCCCAGGCGCTGGTCGATTCCAGGCATCAGATCATTATCGCTGCAGAAGCCTTCAGCAGCCAGGATCACGAAAATCTCGCGCCGATGCTGGAGGGCGCAAAAAAGAATCTAGCCGCCATCGGCATAGAGGAAACCTATTTCCAGGAAAAACAACTCACCGCAGACAGTAACTATCATTCTTTGAACAGCCTGACGGTGTGCCAGGACGAAAAGATCGACGCCTATATCCCCGACATCCAATTCCGAAAACGCGATCCGCACTTTGCCGAACAAGAACGCTTCAAGGATGGCGCCCACGGCAGGCGGCGACCAGAGGCAAAGCTAGGCATGTTCACCGCGGCAGATTTTTCTTTCGATACGGGCAAACAGGTGTATCTCTGCCCGCAGGGACATGAACTCGCCTGCCATGCACGCAACCAGGTCAACCGTTATCGAACTTATGATGTGTACCACGCCCGTCCACAAGACTGCGCCGCCTGTCCTTTGCGGGCGCGCTGTTTGAGCAAGCCCACGGCTTCGCGCAGGTACCTTTCCGTCCAGGCGGCTGACCAGCCGCCAAACCTGATCGATGCGATGAAGGCAAAGATCGATACCGAACAGGGCAAGCGCATCTATGCCCGAAGGCTGGGCATTGTCGAGCCAGTGTTTTCCAATATCTGTGTGCAAAAACATATGGACCGATTCACCCTGCGCACCAAGCCAAAAGTGGATGTACAATGGAGGTTGTTCGCTCTGGTGCACAATATCGGCAAAATCCACACTTTTGGGACGGTCCACTAACCCCTGATCGAGCGAAATACCCACAATGCCGCCTGCGACGCGAGAAACGGGTTTCTCGATCAACCCCTGGACAGGATTTTTTCTCTAAAAACCAGTTTTTCAACAGTCTCGTTGGGCCGCTTGTTGATGTTTTTCCACTTACGACAATCCTCCTACCATCGCGGGAATTCATGTAGTAAACTTTGAATATGACAAATAAATCTGACAACAACTATTCGCTTGGCACAGTAGAAGCATCTGAACAATTGATTAATGACCTGTATATTGAGCTTCGAAAAAAAGTGAATTTGTGGGCTTCAATTACCCACCAGACTGCCCAGGCCAGAATGGGATATATTGGTCAACACTTGGTCAGTGTTGCTACCGGCTTCCCAGGAGGGCGTTCAGGAGCTCGAGGGAAAGATTTGATATTGCCACATGACGAGTATGCCGAAATTAAAACCTGCTACCGTGTAGATCAATTAGGAAAATGCAATAACTGCGGAACAGCTGTTTCAGGGATTGAGGTTATTTGCCCCGAGTGTGGTTCAACTGACCTGGTGCGGAAAGACGATTCAAAGTGGTTAATCGGTATCCGCCATGATGAAGAATTCGCGTCAATCCTTCAACCCAAGTATTATTACTTGGTATTGTTTGAATTCACTGACCTTGCATCTCCTGACACGATTCGCGCATCAATTTGGCGCGTTGATCCAACCGTACCTGGATTTGCTTACTGTATGATTGATTACTATAAAAATATCCGTTCGGCATCTTCGTCGAAAGCACCTTTTAACCTTTGGCCTTTTCAGTTAAAGTTTGATCTTATGAGGCCATTATTAATTTACAGGTCCTTCATCACCAAAGAGGATAAAGTTGAAACA
>CAYLXB010000073.1:0-16652 GCA_964387495.1 uncultured Anaerolineaceae bacterium | reverse complement strand
CCCAATCACGCCGCCGATGACCAGCCAGATGAGCAGGTCGCCAACGATCTCGGCATCCATGCCGCGCCTCTTCAGCCGGTAGGAGACCAGCCAGCCCGCTGCCAGCACGCCAAGCATCAGGATGATGCCGTAATAGTGGACCGTCAGGACCGTCCCTTCCAGGAACAGGAACGAAACCACCGCGCCAATCCCAAGCGCCAGCCAGGTGAACAGGCCGGTCAGATCGACCGGGTGCGAATTTCGAAAAGCATCGTAAAACGTGAACACGAACCCAATGGCTGCCACGATGAGGGCCAGCAATTGGATATAGATAACCGGGATATCAAAACCGACGGGCATTCCGCCTCCTATGATTTCAGGCGCCCATGGGCCTGCTCGCGAACATACAGGGCACGCTGGAGAGCCGTAATATTGGCAAACACGGCAATAATCGCCACACCGACCATGGGAATATTGAAAACCAGGCTGGGGGCCAGTACCAGGTAACGCTCCACCCGGGTCAGGATGCCAATCTTGGCGCTAAAGCCGAGCGATTCCGCCCGGGCCTTGTTGTACGAGACCAGCACCGAGCCGGCCGCGGCCGCATAGGTCAGCACGGTACCCCAGGCGTTGCCTTGCTGGACAAAGTGATACAGCAAACCGCCCAGGATCAACAGTTCCGCATAACGGTCCGAGACGGAATCAACAAAGGCGCCAAAATCACTGGCCTCGCCGCGCAGGCGCGCCATGGTCCCATCCAGGGCATCGATGGGGGTCATCGACAGGACGAGCAAGCCGCCCACCAGCATATTGCCCTGCGAAAGGAAGTAGGCGCCGACCGCATTCCCGGCCAGCCCAAGCAGGGTCATGGTGTTCGGGTGCAGGCCCAAACGGTTGAAGAAGCCTCCCAGCGGGTCGAGTACCCATTTGAACCAGAGGCGCAGCAGATCGGTAAAAGTCGGCCTGTTTGTAGTTTTGGTCTCCACGTTTCTCTCCAGATATCGGTCAGGAAATTTCTTATTCGGCACCATCTTCGCCGTCATCCGGCTCGACCAGCACCTCGCGCTCGCGCCCGCCGCCCTGGGCCGGCCCGACCACCCCCATCTCCTCCAGCTGGTCCAGCAGGCGGGCAGCGCGCGGGTAACCGATGCGCAGGCGGCGCTGCAGCAGGGAAGCAGAGGCGCGCTGGCTCTGGCGGATGATCTCCACGGCCTGTTCCACCAGCGAGTCATCCTCGTCCTCCGCCTCGTTGAGCAGTTTCTCCCAGGGAGGCGCATCCTCCAGCGGATTGGTGGTCTTCTGCCAGTGCGCGATCAGGCGGTCGATTTCCTGGTCGGTGACCATCACCCCCTGGGAGCGCACCGGGCTGCCAAGCTCAGGATTCAGGAAGAGCATGTCACCGCGCCCGAGCAGGTCTTCCGCACCAACCGTATCGAGCACGACGCGCGAGTCCACGCCCGAAGCCACTGCAAAACAAACCCGGGCCGGGAAGTTGGCCTTGATCAGCCCGGTGACGACATCCGTGCTGGGCCGCTGGGTGGCCACCACCAGGTGTATGCCGGTGGCGCGCGCCATCTGTGCCAGGCGCACCAGGTTGTGCTCGGTCTGGTCGGGGGCAGACATCATCAGGTCGGCCAGTTCGTCGATGATGACCACGATGCGCGGCAGGGGCGCGCCATCCTTGCGGCGCTGCAGGCGGCGGTTGTAGGCCTCCAGGTCGCGGGCGTGGAAGGCCTCCAGCAGTTTGTAGCGGTGTTCCATCTCCACCACCACCCAGCGTAAAACGCCCAGGATGCGCTGGATGTCGGTCTCGACCTTGCCGAACAGGTGCGGCAGGCCGTTGAAGCGGAGCAGTTCCACCATCTTCGAGTCGATCAGCACCAGGCGCAGGTCTTCGGGAGCGTTGTTCATCGCCAGGCAGGCAGCCACAGCCGTGATACAGACAGACTTGCCCGAACCCGTGGCCCCGGCCACCAGCATGTGCGGCATGCGCGCCAGGTCGGCCACCACCGGCTGGCCGGAGACATCCCGGCCGAGGGCGATCGCCAGCGGCGAATTAACCTTGTAAAACGCATCCGTCTCCAGGATCGGGCGCAGGCGCACCACGGAAGAGCGCGAATTGGGAACCTCGATGCCCACGAACGAGTGGCCCGGCACGGGTGCCTCGATACGCAGGCGCTCCGCCGAAAGGGCCAGCGACAGGTCGCTCTGCAGGGAGGCGATTTGGGCTACACGCACCTTGAGACGCTGGGCATCCTCGTCCGAGCCGTTCTTGTCGAAAAAGCCGGGTTCCACCGCAAACTGCGTGACCGTCGGCCCGACCCGGAAGCCCACCACCCGCACCGGGATGCCGAACTCGGAGAGTGTCTTCTCGATCATGCCGGCTGTCTGGTTGATGGTACGCTCGTCCGGCCGGGCGCTCTGTTCGCTCAACAGCAGGTTCACGGGCGGCAGGCGCTCGCTGCGCACGGGCGGCTCAGCAGGGCGCTTGTCCTGCGTCTCGGGCAGACGGAACGACTTGCGAAACTCCGGCGGTACCTGCTGCTTCTTCGCTGCACGGGCCGAGGGGGAGGCTTTCTCCTCCGGCTGTGCCTGCGGGGAAAATTCAGCCGGTTCATCCTGGCCGGGCAGGGTTGCCTCCCCGGCCAGGCGCAGCAGCCCCCGCTCGAGCAGCGCCCACAGGCCAAAGCCGCTCATCACACCCAGCAGCCAGCCGGTGATGAAAATACCCAGGCTCCAGGCAGGCCCGGTCAGCATGGAAAGAAAATACACCAGCGACCAGCCCAGGTAGCCGCCATCCATGCCCTGCGCTGCACGCGCCAGTGAATTACCGCCGAGGATGGAAAGCAGAGCCAGGGTGCAGAAGGCGGCCAGTTCCAGGGCCAGGATGCGCCCCAGCCTTACCGGGGTGCCGCCGCGCCGCAGCAGCAGCAGGCCGCCCAGGCCGGTGGCCAGCACCACCAGGTAACTGCCCCAGCCAAACCAGCGCCCCAGCCAGACAGCCCAGGGTGTCAGCAGCTTGCCGCTGGTCAGGCCGAGCAGGGCCAGCAGGGACATGGCTGCCAGTGCCAGCAGCAAAACCCCGCTCCCGTCGCGTGCAAAACGACCGTAATGCGCGGCCACCCCAGCCAGGCGGTCGAGCCAATCCCTGGACTGGTCATAGGCGGTATGGGAGGAAGCCGGTGCCGGTTTGCGGGTCGAACGGGAAACAGGGGACATCGGCTCAGGCATCCAGCCGCAGACTCAGCCCAAGCCGCTGGTGCGCCACATCCACATGCAGCACCCGCACCTGTACCAGCTGGCCTTCGGACAACATATCCTTGATCTGTCTTGGCGGCTCGAGCGGAATCTCCGAGGCATGGATCAGCCCCTCCAGGCCGGCATCCAGGCGGGCAAACGCCCCGTAGGAAACCAGGCTGGTGATGCGGGCCGGCACGACCTGGTTGACCGCATAGATCTTCTCGGCCTCCTCCCACGGGTTGGGGGTCAACCGCTTCAGGCTGAGGGCCACGCGGCAGCGTTCCGGCAAAATTTCCAGCACCTCCACTTCCACGCGTTGGTTGAGCTGTACGATCAGACCGGGGTTCACAACGCGCCCCCAGGAAAGCTCGGAAATGTGCACCAGCCCTTCCACGCCGCCCAGATCGATGAAGACGCCAAAATCGGTGATGTTGGTCACTTCCCCCCAAATTCTCTGGCCCGGCTGCAGGGAGCGGAAGAGTTCCGCCCGCTTGCCGGCCTCCACCAGGGCGGCGCGCTCGGAGAAAACAATGCGCCCGTCCTCCGGCACGCATTCGATGACCTTCAAGCGCAGGATGCGGCCCCTGTAAGCGGCCAGTTCTTTTTCACGCTTGCGCGTATCCTTTTGCACCATCTTTCCCACCAGATGCGAAAAAGGAACAAAGCCATACAGGTTCCCCCCCTCCACCAGCAGGCCGCCGCGGTTAAACCCGGTCACGCGCAGTTCGACGATCTTATCCTGGTGATACAACTGCTTGGCAACCTCCCAGTCCTCGCCCATGGGATTGGGTGGTTCGGTGGATTTCGCCGCCGGCGGGGCCGGTGTTGAGGCCGGTGCCGGGGCCGGCGGGCGCGCCGAATAGCGCTGTTCATCCGCAAGCACCGAGGCCCACCAGCCATCATCCTGGGAGGAAAAATCATTCTGCATGGAATCACGCTCTGCAACCATTACGAAACCACTCCTTCCCTACCTTGTCTTGCTTGCCTGGAACTCCATATCCAAAATCCGTTTGGCGACGGCTTCGACAGCCACCCGCTGTTTACGGTATAGATCCGCTTCCGACATGGCCAGCCGGCTGGCCACCTCACGTACCTTGCGGCCTTCGATGAATTTCATCTCCAGGATATTGTAAAGGATCCACTCGGCCGTAAAACGCCGGTCCCCTTCCGGGCGTACCTGGTCGACCGCCTGGCGCAAGAGCGCCCGCAGCGCATTGGCATAATTGCCGTCGTGCTCATCCGCCAGTACCCGCACCACCTGCAGCTGCAGGAGGGGACTTTCGGTCAGCTTCGGCCCGCCCCAGTAATGCGTCAGGGCATCCTTGACCCAATCCGAAATGGCTGCTTCGTCGGGCAGCGGGCCGGTCAGCAGCCCCAGGCGGGAGTCGTAACTTCCGGCGGCGCGCATGCGCTGGATGAACTCGACCCGCGGCTGGATATCCTCAAGGGAGCGGAAGACACGCTTCTGCAGCTGGCGGTCTTCCAGGGCCAGGGCGGCCCGGTCTGCCAGCAGCCAGATCGAATCGCGCTGGTCATGGTCGAGAGGCTGGTCCAGGCGGCGGGCAATCCCCAGGATGCCCAGCAGGGGCGGGATTTCGTCGCGATCCATATCCGTCCTGCGCCGCCGCAATGGCAGGATCCAGAAATTGCCCCACAGGAACTCCTGGCGGCGGCCGTCACTCTCGTCCTCCGCGCTTTGCAGGACTTCCGGCAGCTGTTCCTGGTCGAGCAGGCTGCGCTTGCCCGCCATGACGATCAGGCCGGGGCTGCCATCCTCCAGTTCGGCCACGAAAGCCAGGGGGGACTGCAAGTGGTCGCGCACCGAGGCCAGCACCGCATCCAGGAACTGGTCCAGGTCACCCTGGGTGAGCAGGCGTTCATCCAGGTTCTGCAGGAACTCCAATTCGGCGCGGTCCCGCCCGAAAAACAGCCCGCGCTCCCAGATGGGCGCAGCCAGGGTCACGAGATGTTCGAAGAGCAGGACGGTGGCAACCATCACCAGCGGGACGGCAGCCGTGTATTCACTGCCCCACAGTTCCCCCGCCCGGCGCACGACCGTCATGACGCCCAAGGCCGCGGAGGCGGTAACCGGCCCGCGCATGATCCACTTAAACAGGCGGCTCTTCACCACCCGGTCCGGCCAGGAGACGCCGAAGAAGGCCACCGAATAAGCCATCACGATCACCAGCCCGCCGACCAACAGGTTGATCAGGGTGGCCACGCTCCAGAAGAAGAGCGGGTGGCCGGCGGCAAAAGAGGAGCCATACAGCAGGTAGGGGTAGGAACCCAGCGCCGGCGCGGTCGCGCCGGCCATCAGGTAAAGCATGCGCCGGCGGCCCGAACGGGTAAGCATGCGCAGGTAAGCCCGCCCAAAATTGACGCCGGCCCAGACCATCAAAAAGACATAATAGGCGGTGAACAGTTCGGTCCAGGCCGTGCGCTGCAGGTGCGGTGCTGGCTGGCCGTTGACCACCAGCGGGCCGAGCAGGAACCCCATGAGATGCAGTCCCAGGAATCCGAGGGAGATGAGGTAAACCATGCGCACCGCCAGCCGCCGCCGGCCGCGCGAAGGCCGCCCGGCGGTCACCAGCAGGGCATCCGAAAGATGCAGGTAAGCGGCCGGCAGGAAGACGATCCCCAGCCACTGCACCCGCAGGAGTACGTCGGCGATGGGAGCCGCCAGCCCGTCGCTCAGGATGGACTCGGCGGTGAAGACCACCACCACGCATAAAAGGATGATCGCAAAGGAGCGCGCGACACGGTCGCGCAGGTTGAAGGAAAGCGCGTAGAGAAACAAAGAAAAGGCTGTGATCGCAATGCCAGCCGTCAGGATTTGGTCGATTGTTTTTAACCCCACCAATAAACCATTCATCCAACCACCAAGCATACCAACCTTCCAAGACTATCTGATTGATCTCCCGAAAAATAAGGCTACGTCGTGAGTCGCGTAGTACAAATCATTATACCCGCAGAATTCAAATCCGTTTTTCTGGAACAGGCAGATCGCCGGGTGATTCTTGGCAATGGTCTCGACAAACACCTTGCGGTAATTGCGTTCGGAGGCCCATTCCTGGGCTGCCAGCAGCAAGGCCGTGCCGAGGCCCTGGCGGCGGGCGTTGACCGCCACTGCCAGGTCTGTCACCCAGATGTAACCGGCGGACACCTGCTCCCGGAAGTGGAGGTAGGCCGCCAGTTGCTCACCCAGCAGGCCGGCCAGCAGGATGCCGTTGTGCTTCCAATCGTCTGCCAGCGCAAAAGGATTGCGCGGGTAATCCACGCGCACCGACCGCGGCAGGCGCACCTCCCGCAGGGCAGTGGTGACCTGGCCGGTCTCCTTGCGGACATCCAACTGCCAGACGTAATCGCTGGAACAGAAATGGTCCATCGCCATCAGGCGCGGCAGGTCGGTGGCAACGGCAGGGCGGATTTGAATCTCGGGCATGACAGTCGCTAAGGCCCTTTCACCCGGACAGGGATGATGCAGGCAGGCAGTGCCTGGCCTTCGTTGTCGGTCACCACCAGGCTCAGCTGGTAATCACCGGGCAACAGTTCGGCGGTGTTCCACAAGCCCAATTCGCCGTTTTCGCCCACGCTGCGGCCGGCAGAGATCGTGGTCCAGGCCTCCGAGCCCAGCGGAGCCACCTCATACTTGAAGAAACCGAAACCCGGCACCTTGATGATGCCGGTCAGGGTCACCTCGCCGCTGACCTCCTGCCCCGGCTGGGGGTAGGTAAAGGTCAGCTTGTTAGGGATGCAGCCCTGGGAGTTGGCCGACACCGGGGCGGCGGCCGTGGCAGCCTGCTCGGTCTCCTGGGCAGAGGAGAGGCCGCCGGCCGGCACGATCAGCACATCCAGGGTGGGTGTGGCAGCAAAGGCAGCAAAAGGCAGCGAAGGTGCCACAAAGGAGACAAACACGAACTCCAGCAGCACCAGCACCAGGATCAGCGCCACCGCCGCCAGGCTGGCGGTCAGGCGCTGGCGGGCAAAAGCACGCTCCAGGCCAAAGACTGCCTGGCGCCACTCCTTCAGCGACTTGACCAGCCAGCGGCCGGCCACCAGCCCGCCTACTGCCAGGACTAAATAGATCAGATCCTCGTAATCGGCGAGAAACCGGAAAATCGCTTCCATAGGAGTTAGAGCCTGCGCAGAACACCCCGGATGATCTTCTCCACCTTGGGAGTGATCACCTTCCCTGCCTCCAACACCTCCTCGTGCGTGGTCACCGTGGAACCGTCCAGGTTGGCCTTGTTGCTGATACCCGAAAGCCCGAGCACGCGCAGGCCGCCGTGCCGGGCCACCGTCACCTCGGCCACCGTGGACATGCCCACGGCATCCGCCCCGGCTGCGCGCAGGAAGCGCAAGTCCGCCGGGCCTTCGAAGGACGGGCCGCTCAGGCCGATATACACCCCTTCCTGGAGGTGGATGCCGTTCTCGGCAGCAGCCTGGCGCGCCAGGCCGGACAGGCCGCGGTCATAAGCCTGGCTCATGTCCGGGAAACGCGGCCCCAGTTCGTCCAGGTTGGGGCCGATCAGGGGGTTCAGTCCGGCCATGCCGATGAAGTTGATGTGGTCCACGATCAACATCACGTCCCCCGGTACGAAGGCCGGGTTCACCCCGCCGGCTGCGTTGGTGACGATCAAGTTTTGGATTCCCAGGCGCTGCATGACGCGCACCGGCAGGGTCACCTGGGACATGCTGTAGCCTTCATAAAAATGAATGCGGCCCTGCATGACGAAGACAACCTGTCCCTCCAGTTCCCCGATCACCAGCCGGCCGGCATGGCCGACAGCCGTGGAGACCGGCCAGTAGGGCAGTTCCTGGTAGGGGATCATGACGGGATTCTGCACCGCTTCGGCCATGGCATTCAGGCCGGAGCCGAGCACCACCCCCACACGCGGCTGGAATGTGGTGCGCGCCCGGATCACATCGGCGACCTCATCTATTTGTTTCAAGTTAAGAAATGGCTGCATACCGGCACTCATCCTAAAGTTCGAAATTTCGGGTTGCAAACTGCCCCATTTGCTGAAAACACAATAATTGATTATATCAAAGAATTGTTTTGCTCAACTCGGCATTGCCGATTTTTCATACCTATGCTATCCTCAGCCAACCCGGCATGACACGCAACGCCACCATCACGATCAGAGTTCTCAGTGCCACTTTCCTGGCTCTTACCGCCCAGAGCCTGCTGTTGATTCCTCACTGGCAGACCGAACTGATGCGCGGGATGCCTCCCCTGGCAGGTACTGTCCTGGGGATTGTATCCTTTTTTGCCAGCATCTGGCTGTGTGCCATTGCCCTGCTCGATTACAACGAAGCCCGGGCGCTGCCCATTCACCTGCTGGCGGAACTCCTGCTCGGCATTTATATTTTCCTGTATGCCCGCGCCGGGCTGTATCTCGAGAGCGGCATGCTGGGCGTGCTGGCGGCCGGATACCTGGCAGCGGCCTGGCGGCCGGCGGCTGCCGAGGGCTGGGACAGGGGCAATGCCTTCGTCGTCTTGACCGCCTGTGCAAATGTCCTGCTGGGGGCCGCATTGCTGTTCGCTCCCACCCTGTTCTCCGATCTCCATTACCGCCCGCTGCGCGACGAACAACTGGGATTTGGATTGTTCTTTCTCGGCAGCGGCATATATACCCTGCTGCGCCTGCCCGGGGCAGGGAAGGACGGCCTGCGCCCGCACCGCCACCTGCCGGCCCTGCCCTGGCTGGGATACTGCCTGGCCTTCCTGTTCCCTCCCCGCCCGGCCCACATCATACCGGCCCTGCTGTTCGTGAGCGCTGCGCCCATTTCCGACCGCATCCCCTGGCAGAAGGTCTTCCTGGCAAAGCCCAACCTGTTCGGCAAACGCCTGTTCTGGCTCTTCGCCGGGGCGGTGTTCATCTCCCTGCTGGTCCTGGCAGGGCTGCTGTACCTGTCCGACGGAGGCCGGACGGCCGCCACCCCCCAATTTGGCAGCCGCGAGATCGCCTTCCTTTTCTTCCTGGGCCAGGTCTGCGCCGCCGGGTTCGGCGTCATGAAAGGCAACGTGGCTGCCAACCGGCTGGTAGCGCAGTTGTTGGGCATCGGCAGTGAGACGGCGGAGGCGGCCGATCCAAAGGGGCAGGCCAGCCCGGGGAGCCTGAACCTGACCCGGCTGCTCAAACCGTTCTCCGTCTCCCAGCGTGAGATGCGGGAGCGCCTGCGGGCGCAGGATCTGAAATTGCGCGGCCAGGAGGAGCAGTTATCCGCAGAAAAACGGCGCAATTCCCAACTGCTGCTCCTGCACGAGTTGAGCCGGCAGCTGGAATCCCAACTGGACCAGCCGGTTGCCGCCCAGCTGGCCGTCAATACCGTGGAACGGGCCTTGAACTGTTCCCTGGCAGCGGTGTTCCTGAACGATTCCGAGCACCGCGAACTCAGCGTCCTGGCCGTGGCCGGGAACCAGCTGGCCGCCGTCCCCCCCGGCTACCGCCAGAGCATCCAGCGCGGCGTCCTCGGGCGCGCCACGCGCCTGCGCAAGACGCAGGTTGTGCCCGACACGCGCAGCGACCCCGACCACTTCAACCTCGAAAACCTGATCTCGATGTCGGAGGTGTGCGTCCCGCTCATCCATCACGGCCACCTGAAGGGCATCCTGCTGGTGGACAACGACAGGTGCGAAGCCTTCAGCAACTCAGATGTGGAGATCGTCGAGGCGGTCGGCGCGGAACTGATCCGTGCCTGGGAGCGCTCCGGCTACCGCCAGCGCCTGACCGACCTGATCCAGGCCGGCATCTCCCTCTCCACCCTGCTCGACCCGCAGACTTCCATCCAGCAGATCGCGGTGATCAGCCGCGAAACCCTGGAAGCCCAGTTCACCTTCGTGACACTGCTGGACCAGGACGGCAACTTCACCCGCACGGCCCATTCCGGGGTGGCGCCCAAACTGCTGGCCTGCCTGGTGGACAACCCCCTGGAAAACGCCTTCCTGCAGACCACGCTGAACGCCTCGCAGGCTTTCCGCGTGCGGGATGTGCGCAAATACCTGCAGGCCACCCGCCTGGTGCTGGATACCCCCAGCCTGCGCAGCATGCTGGCCATCCCGATCTACCTGCACCGCCTGAGCATCGGCGTCATCCTGGCCTTCGGCAAGAGGGGCGAATTGTTCTTCTCGGAGAACGACGAATCCCTGGCCAGCCTGCTCTCTTCGCAGGCCGCGGCGGGCATCGAAAGCGCCTGGCTCTACCAGGAACTGCGCAACACGCTGGGCACCACCACCCTGCTCTACCAGCTCAGTTCGAGCGTCATCCAGGCCGAAAAAATCGACCAGGCCGCCAAAATGGTGGCGGAAACCGCCTTCCGCCTGGCAAATGCCACGGCAGTCGGCATCGTCCTGTTCACCCCCGAAAACAAGATGGAAGCCGAGATCATGGTGGACGCCTCCGGGGCGCACAGCGGGGCGCAGCATCCCAAAGACCTGATCCAGCAGGCCCGCAAAGCGGGGCAGAGCATCTTCATCTCCCCCGACCAGACCTCGGCCCGCATCTGCTATCCCCTGCAGACCCCGGCGCGAAACTACGGCGCGCTGTGGCTGGAAATCCCCGAAAGCCGCTGGTTCACCTCGCGCTATTCTTCCAACCTGCAGGCCCTGGCCAACCAGGCCGCCGTGGCCCTGGAACGCGCCATCCTGCTGGTCGAGTCCCGCCGGCAGGCCAAGGCCCTCGAAGCGGCTTACCAGGAAATGGAAGCCACCTACGACCGCACCCTGGCCGCGCTGACCTCTGCCCTGGATGCCCGCGACCGTGAAACCCAGGGCCACAGCCAGCGGGTGGGGATCCTCGCCCGGCGCCTGGGACGCGCCGTGGGACTTTCGGACCAGCAGCTCAAAATACTCGAACGCGGCGCCATCCTGCACGACATCGGCAAGATCGGCATCGGCGACGCCATCCTGCACAAGCCGGGGCCGCTGACCGAGGACGAATGGCGGATCATGCGCATGCATCCCGACATCGGGGCACGCATCGTCTCCGGCATCCCCTTCCTGGAAGACACCCTGCCGATCATCCGCTACCACCAGGAGCGCTGGGATGGCTCCGGCTACCCGGTGGGACTGCGCAAGAGCGACATCCCGACCCTGGCGCGCGTCTTCGCCGTGGCCGACGCGTTCGACGCCCTGACCAGCACGCGCCCCTACCGGCAGAAAAACTCCACCGAACAGACCGTGGCCTACTTGCACGAACAATCCGGGGTCCTGTTCGACCCTCAGATCATCAAGGCTTTCGAAAAACTATATCAAGCAGGGGAACTGGATGACCTGATCGAATCAACATGAAAGCGCTCACCCTCAAAGGCTACACCCCCATTGATCTGCGGCGCCTGAGCCTGCCCATCCAGGCCGGCGTCCTGCTCCTGCTGGGCAGCAATGTGCTGCCCCTGCTCCGGTTGGACGGCCGTGCGACCCGCCCCGAAATCATCGCGGCGCTCCTGTGGTCGGCAGTCCTTTGTTATGCCCTGGTTTTGAGCAGCGTACTGCTGCCCTCGCCGCGCTTGTTCGACCGCCTGCAGTGGCTGAACACCAGCATCATCGCCTTTGGGCTTGGCGCCATTCAACTCATCTTTCCCCAGATGGGCAGCCTGCACGCCGGCCTGTACACCCTCCTGGCGGTGGCCCACAACGCCGCCCTCTCGGGGCGCAGGCATGCCTGTTTCACCTTCGTGGTCGTCACCATCCTGTCTGCCCTGGGGCGCATCCAGCAGGGCCTGACCGGACCGAACGACTGGCTCAGTTATGCGCCCATCCCCCTGGGGTCACTCATCATAGCCGAAACCATCCTCAGCCTGCAGGCCAGCGCCCAGGAACACATCCGCCGCCTGGAAATCGTGAACGAGTTTGCCCGCCAGAGCGCCTTCTCCCTCGACAAGGAGCATGTGCTGGCAACCCTGAACTCGGCCTTCCAGAACGCCATCGGCGCCGACACTTATTTCGTCGGCATCCTGGAAGAAGACAAGATCCGCCTGGACCTGCTCTTCGACGACGGGGAATACTTCCCCTCCCAGCAAATCGACCTCCACGGGACGCTCTCCGGCTGGGTACTGCGCAACAACCGCACCCTGCTGGTGGCCGACCTGCGGGAGGAACCGAACCTGGAAGATGTGGAGATAATATCGGTGGGCAAGTCGAGACTCAACCTGTGCTGGCTGGGCGTGCCCATGAAGTCCGCCGAAGTGACCGGCCTGCTGGCGGTCGGCTCCTACCGTCCCCACGCCTTCGACCGCAACGACGCCGAACTGGTCGAAAACCTGGCCCAGCACACCGCCCAGGCGCTCGGCAACACCCTGCAGCTGGACAGGGTCAGGGAACGCACCTACCTGGACAGCCTGACCGGGGTCTTCAACCACGGACACTTCCTGAAAATGCTCACCGAGCAGTGCCAGCAGGCCCTGAAAAAGGGCGAAATGCTCAGCCTGGTGATGATGGACATTGACTACTTCAAGCAGTACAACGACACCTACGGCCACCTGGCCGGGGACGACATCCTGAAATCCCTGTGCGCCACCATCCGCCGCCACATCAAGCGCAGCGACGCGGTCGGGCGCTGGGGCGGGGAGGAATTCGCCATTTCCCTGCCCGGCGCCGAAGGGGCGCAGGCCTGGAGCGTCTGCCAGCGCATCCAGGAGACCATGGGCCAGGTGACCATCCAGACCCTGGACGGCAGCGTCATCCCCGTGCCGAGCCTCAGCCTGGGCATTGCCGTCTTCCCGGCGGAGGCGCAGACCCCCATGACCCTGGTGCACCTGGCCGACAAGCGCCTGTACCAGGCCAAGGGGCGCGGCCGCAACCAGATCGAGCCGCAGCAGGATTACTGGCAGGAAGAGAGCCGGAAATGAGAAGGCGGCCGGCAGCGGCCGCCCCAATCGCACGCAGGTCCCATCCGGGCTGCTACTGAAGGACATCCCGGAAGGCAGACAGCGCCTGCTCCACCCCCGCATCATCGATCCAATAATGCAGCACGAGCCGGAAGCGCCGCGAGCCGGTCACCCCGATGCGCACGCCGCGCGCTTTCAACTGCTCGACCACCTGCGCCGTCTCCAGCGGGACCTCGGGTGCGAGGCCCACGAAGACCATGTTCGTATCCGGCGCGGGCGGGTCCAGCACCAGCCCCGGGATGGCCCGCAGGCCGCCGGCCAGCCGCTTCGCCCGGGCGTGGTCCTCCGCCAGGCGCTCCACCATGCTCTCCAGGGCCAGGATGCCGGCCGCGGCCAGCACCCCCGCCTGGCGCATGCCGCCGCCCAGCTGCTTGCGGATGCGGTGCGCCCGGCGGATGAACTCCTGCGAGCCGCACAGCACCGACCCGACCGGCGCGCAAAGGGCCTTGCTCAGGCAGACGGTGACCGAATCGAACGGTTCGGCCAGTTCCCGGGCCGGGCGGCCCAGCGCCACCGCGGCATTGAACAGGCGCGCCCCGTCCAGGTGCAGGGCCAG
Organism: uncultured Anaerolineaceae bacterium; assembly: GCA_964387495.1. Classification (GTDB taxonomy): domain Bacteria; phylum Chloroflexota; class Anaerolineae; order Anaerolineales; family Villigracilaceae; genus DSXF01. Next base: position 2,989 of record CAYLXB010000073.1, on the reverse strand, counting down.
GCCTTTCTCCTGCGCAAAGGCCCCCGCCTGGCGGATGTAGTCCAGCGGCACCACCGCCCCGCCGCAGCGGTTGTGCGTGTTTTCCAGCGAGATGAGCCGCGTGACCGGGTGGTGCGGATCGTTCGGGCGGATGGCGGCGCGGATATCTTCCAGCGCCAGCGAGCCGTCCGGCTGGTTGGGCACCTGGCAGGAATGCACGCTGCCCAGGGCCGAGATGCCGCCGGCCTCGAAGAGAAAGGTGTGCGATTTGGCGCCCAGGATGACTTCATCCCCGCGCCCGCAGTGCGCCAGCACCGCCGCCAGGTTGCCCATGGTGCCCGAGGCCACGAACAGCCCGGCCTCCTTGCCGAGCATTTCGGCCGCCAGGGCCTGCAGGCGGTTGACGGTGGGGTCTTCGCCGTACACATCGTCCCCTACCACGGCCCGGGCCATGGCTTCCCGCATGGCCGGCGTGGGCTGGGTGACGGTATCCGAGCGGAGGTCTATTGTTTCCATGGATACAACTCCTTTGAGATCAGGGATTTGTTGAATGTAATGAAGTGGGTGAGATGACAGGACTAAAGTAAAAAGTAAAAAGTGAGAAGTAAAAAGTGGGAGTAATGAAAAGCGCGCAGGAGAGAGCAAACAGGAAATGAAAAAATGTCAGGCGGGGGGCTCCCCGGCCAGGTACTCTGCGGGGATTTCATGCACTGACAGCATCGCCCCAGGTTCATTGGCACCGATTTTTTGAGTTTTCAACCAGTCTATGTACCCGTTCAAAATCCTCCGAATCTCCTCAACCTGCCTGCGGAGGTTGGAATACAACTCCCTGGGGCAGTAACCAAGATCGAGGGCCGCGCGCAGGTGGTTCAGCGTTTCATCGAGCGAACCGCGCGCCTGGTAACAAAAGCGTACATTATCCATGTAATAAAAACGTCCCAACCCCTCGGCAATGTTTGCCCCCACGCTTTTCGACGACCGGCGGATCTGGCTGCTGAGATCGTATTTTTCACTTTCCGGAAAGAGCGGAACAAGATCCTTGTGAATCTCCAGCATGAGCGCATGCGCCTTCTGCCAGACCTTCAATTTTTCGAAACTCTGCTCCACCATTTCAGCTGCGCTCCTTCCTCTCCATCTTCCCAACTCCTTGCCTTTCACGCCTCCGTACTGCTCATTACCCGACTTTTTACTTTTTACTTCTCAACTTTTTACTTCTCCTCGCTTCTCACCTTCTCCAAAATCGCAGCCAACTCATCTGGCAATTCCGCCACAAACTCCCGCGCCTGGGCCTCCCCGGGCAGCCTGATCTTCAGGCGGTGAGCGTGCAGGAAGTGGCGCTTCAGGTCCAGGCTGGGGTGCTTGCGGCCGTAGACGGTATCACCGGCGATGGGACAGCCCAGGAAGGCGCAGTGCAGGCGGATCTGGTGCGTGCGGCCGGTCAGGGGATGGAATTCGAGCAGGGTGTGGGCTTCGAAGGTTTCCAGGGTCTTGTATTCACTGATGGCCTCGCGCCCCTTGCCGGGCGCCAGGACGGCCATCTGCTTGCGGTGGGAGGGGTCGCGGCCGATGGGGGCCTCGACGCGGCCGCCGGGGGTGGGCGGGGCACCATCCACCAGCGCCAGGTAGACCTTCTCCACCCGGCGCAGGCGGAACTGGTCCTGCAGCCAGCGGTGGGCGCCTTCGTTCTTGGCCAGCAGGATCAGCCCGGAGGTCTCCTTGTCGAGGCGGTGGACGACGCCCGGGCGCTCCTCACCGCCGATGCCCTGGATATCGGGGGCATGGCCGAGCACCGCGTTGACCAGCGTGCCATCCGCGTGCCCGGCGGCGGGATGCACCACCATGCCGGCGGGTTTGTCCACCACCAGCAGATCCTCGTTTTCGAAGATGATCCGCAGCGGGATATCCTGGGCGGCCAGTCCGGAGGGCCGGGCGGGCGGGATGCGCACCGCCACCCGGTCACCCGGCTCCAGGCGCTGGCCGGCCTTGCGGGCGGCCTGCCCGTTGACCAGCACGAAGCCCTCCTTGACCAGGCCCTGCAGGCGGGCGCGCGAAAACTCGGGCAGGCAGGCCACCAGGAAGTGATCGAGCCGCCCTTCGGCCGGGCCGGGATAGTCGAAATACTCCAGGCGCTCAGCCACCTGCCTGCTCTCCCGGATCGTCCGCCGGTGCGGCGCCCTCCTCCGGGGAGCCGGCCGCGGCCGCGCTGCGTTTGGCCGCGCGCTCCTGGATCCAGACGCCGGCCAGGAGCACGATCACGCCCAGCGTGATGCTGCTGTCGGCCACGTTGAAGACCGGGAAGGTGCCCAGGGAAATGAAGTCGGTCACCCGGCCCCGGTGCATCAGGCGGTCGAGCAGGTTGCCGGCCGCGCCGCCCATCTGCATGCCCATGGCCAGGCGCAGCCACCAATCCGCGGCGGGGACGCTGGGGAAGTAATAGACGATGAGGCAGATGACCAGGAAGGCCAGCCCGGCAAAGATATACCAGCCGTCCTGGAACATGCCGAAGGCCGCACCGGTGTTATAGGTGTGCAGGATGCGGGCGTAAGGATACAGGCCCTCCCAGCCCTGCGGCAGCCAGGTCTCGCCCAGCTCCAGGTTCTGGCGGACGATGGACTTGACCCACTGGTCGAGGGCCACCACCACCCCGGCAATTGCAAAAAGGAACCAATAGGTACGAACGAGTTTCAACGCTCCTCCGGTAAAAAAGGCCAGGCGCGCGCCTGGCCCTCAAGATGGGCCTATTGTACCAGAGGGGAGAAGATTACAAGTCGTGAGTTGCAGAGGAAAATGGTTCCACTCCGGGCCGGGAACCCGATTGCCCCCAGGCCGCAGGAAATCGGCAGCCATACCAGAGCAACTTAATGTAACTGTCACTATATTGCCCCGTGTACGTGTAGCGGGTCGGCAGGGCCCCAGGCGTCGACGAACGCACTTCACCCCCGCGCAGCGCCCTGTGGGTCGCGAAGCATCCCGTAGGGACAGGGTTTATAGAGCGTCTCCACCAACACAT